>DMYW01000021.1:68941-74514 GCA_003482455.1 Rheinheimera sp.
GCAAAAAGCCATAAAGCTGCTGGCAAATATTTATTAAAAAATGCTAAATTCAACAAATCCTCTGTTTTTGAGCCACGATAATGACCCTGAAAACCACCGACGACGCCTACTGCAGTACCACCGAAGCCGCCCGCCTGTTGGGTTTGTCCGTGGGCACAGTACAAACCATGGTGGAAGATGGGCGGTTAACCGCCTGGAAAACCGGCGGCGGCCACCGACGGATCGCCATGGCGTCCGTGCAGCAGTTGTTGCAAGCGCAACAAGGCAACGCGCGGTTGCCCGCGTCAGACGCCTTGTCGGTGTATGTGGTGGAAGACGATTCGACCTTGCTGGTCACCTACGAAAAAATGCTGCAGCGTTTTGGCGTACCGATGCACATTAAGTTATTCGACAATGGGTTGGATGCACTGCTGCAGCTGGGGCAACAAGCGCCGCACCTGCTGATCTTAGATTTAGAGATCCCATTTTTAGACGGCTTTGAAATGCTCAAACGCATTCGTGGCTTTGCTGGCGAAAAACCCGCGCATATCTTGGTGGTCAGTGGCCTCGCTGGCAGTGAACTGAGCCAACATCCGGCCTTGTCGGGGGTGGCGGTGCAACCCAAACCGCTGCCGCCGGAGTTTTTACACGGCTATATAGTCGCGCTGCAGCAAGCCTATTTGCCGCAGCACGCGTAACGGCCTGCGCCAGTTCCAGTAGATTTGCCTGCGGGTATGTTGGTCAGCGTGCCTGCGCAGCTGTGGCCTCAAACGCAGCGAGCATGCGGTTTGGCCGCTGGGCTCGCGCGCGTCAGTCCGTTTTACCTTCAAAGGAACAGCGCAAAGTTTCACGAAGCGCGGTTAACTCGCGCTAGCAAAGGCCGTCGGCTGCGCCGCTAGTCCACCGACAATTTAAGAATTTTTTGCACCAGCGCCAACAAGGAATCCACGGTAAAAGGTTTGACCATCCAAGCCGTCGCCCCCAATGCCCGCCCCTGTGCCAATTCAGTCTGACTGCCTTCGGTCGTTAACATCAGCATTGGAATGTGCCGCAATTGGTGATCGACTTTCATCTGCCGCAGCAGTTCAATGCCGCTAATGCCGGGCATATTGATATCACTGATCACCAAGGCCGGTGGTGTCGCCTGCATCGTACTCAACGCCTGAGCGCCATTGCTGGCCTCGATAATCGGCAAGCCAAGATGCGCTAGCGCCATTTTGGTAACGGCGCGCATCGCCGCAGAATCATCAACGATTAGAATTGGTTTATCCATCAGTGGCTCCAACAGCATGACAACAAGAACCCAGATGCAGCCACTGCCTTGGCAGTAGTGCCGAACCAGCCTGCCTAAACGCCCTTGTCGCGGCGCGGCCTGTCATGTTGAAACTACCTTAAATTGACATTTTCGTCAATTTTGTTGTTTATAACAAATTAATCAAAATGAATGGCACTTTATCGACGACGCTTGCCACAAAGCAGCGACACCGTAGGTTTTAATGCTGGTGTCGATAAAGCCCGTGTGACACCAGCTGGATACAGATAGCTTTGGCCAATCACGGCAGCGGTTCAGCAATAAAGTGGCAGCTGCCGTGACGGTACTCAGGCAGCCAAGCCGCACTGTTGGATGGATAACGCGCTCGGCCGCAACGTGTCAATTCAGAACACAACGCCAAAGCATAGGGTTTCCCGCGTGGACCCAGCGCAGGCAAATGCCGGTCAAGTTCAGTCGCATTAGTGTTGCGACGGACCTTGCTCGGCGCGCCACTGCCCTTGCTCACGAATAATTTCATGCTGTTTGACCAACACCTGCAACACCCCTGCCGGCAACACCTGATAACGCACCGAGCCATTGGTAAATTGATACAGCCGAACCGGACACGGTTTTGCCTGCTTGCGACAAGGCTCACGTAACACGGCGCCCCGCAGCACAATCTGCGCCCTAGTTTGTTTATTGACCCCGAGGTACTGCACCTGATCGCAAAATTGCGCCTTGCCGCATAACGGCGTTAACGTCACCACAAAGGACGGCGTCTCCAGCACTAACGGGAGATGGGCACTGGTTGGCGCAACCGTGGGGGCGGTATTTGCAGTCACGGAGTTGGACGTGACGGGGCTGGAAGTCACGGGGCTGGTAGAAACGGGGTTTGTCATGGCGGGATTTGTGGCAACGGTATGAGCCGTGACAGGCGTTGCGATAACGGGATTTGTCATGTCCGGGTTTGCTGCGCTGTTCGTGGAGGCAGTGCTTGCGGCTTTATTGTCTGCCGCGGCCGCTTTAACCGCCGACGAGTTTGCCAACGGCGTTTTTACCGCCGCCGCAGTAGGTTGTGCGGCTGAGTTCACAGCGCTTGTTTCTGCCGCTACGGCTACTGCGTTGGTTGTCACTGCGGCTTCCGGCGTTACAACCACTGGGACTGCTGTATTTGCCATAGGCGTTTTAACCGCCGCCGCCGCAGGTTGTGCGGCTAAGTTCACTGCGGTTGAGTCTACAGCTGCGACTACTGAGTTGGTTGTCACTGTGGCTACCGGCGCCACGACCACCGGGACTGCTGTATTTGCCATAGGCGTTTTAACCGCCGACGCAGCAGGTTGTGCGGCTGAGTTCACTGCGGTTGTTTCTGCAACTGCCACGACTGTGTTGGCAGTTACTGTGGCTACCGGCGTTACGACCACCGGAACTGCTGTGTTTGCCATAGGCGTTTTAACCGCCGCCGCAGTAGGTTGTGCGGCTGAGTTCACAGCGGTTGTTTCTGCCGCTGCGACGACTGCGTTGGCTGTCACAGTGGCTACAGGCGCCACGACCACCGGAACTGCTGTATTTGCCAACGGTGTTTTAACCGCCGACGCAGTAGGTTGTGCGGCTGAGTTCACAGCGGTTGTTTCTGCCGCTGCGACTACTGCGTTGGCTGTCACTGTGGCTACAGGTGTTACGACCACCGGGTCTGCTGTGTTTGCCAAAGGCGTTTTTACCGCCGCCGCAGTAGGTTGTGCGGCTGAGTTCACAGCGGTTGTTTCTACAGCTGCGACTACTGCGTTGGTTGTCACTGCGGCTACAGGCGTTACAACCACTGGGACTGCTGTGTTTGCCATAGGCGTTTTAACCGCCGCCGCAGGTTGTGCGGCTGAGTTCACTGCGGTTGTTTCTGCCGCTGCGACGACTGCGTTGGCTGTCACTGCTAAAGGCTGCGCCTTGTTCGCAGGATGCGCCACCGCATCACCAGTATCGGCCGCCACCACGCCAGCACTGCCAGCCACTAACCCTAACCCTGCCACTAAACCCCACACACTCAATTGCCGCACCGCTACCCTCTCCCACGAAATATTCACCGCGCCTACCATAAAAGAGGCTGCCGCAGCTCAGCAATATCTCTGAGTAATTTTCACCCCAAAAACGCGAAAATTTCCCGCTTTCTCGTACTAGCGAAAGGTACAACCATTGTTAACACCCTGAAACAACGGACTTTTCACCCCCTCCGCCACTACCTTTTCCCAGCAAAGCAGGCAAAACAATCCGGCAACTTGCGGGTAAAACACCCGAAAACCCCAGTTCTTGGCATTTCAGTCCAAAATGCTGATTTTATATACAGCACTTTTACTAAGTTATTTTAGCGACGAAAAACGGGAAATTTCCCCGCTTTGTCGTACCAGCGATCGGAACGCAAATTGTTAATGGGTTGAAATGAAGGGATTTCCGCGGTAAGGTCGATGTATTAATTTCAGCAAAGAAGGCAAACCTGCAAGGCAACTTGCGGGGAAATTTCCTTCTAATAAATTGTTAGCCATATAGGCATGCATAGAGAGATTTTTATGAAGTATCTAGTTGTCTTAGTTCTATTGATGCAGTCGCTCTTTTTATGTGCTGAACCTGCTTTAGAAGTAAAAAAATTACTTGAGACCTCCCCAGACACTATCGAAGAGTCGATGGATAGCATTGATTCATTGAAAATTTTAAAGAAACAAGGTGTCATAAATGAAAAGGCCGATGTTCAAGGGGATTATCATCATTTTTACTTTCCGAAGAAAGAAGTAGTAATATTTGGTGCAAAATTGATTGCGTTGGATCATGAATACCTCACTGACTATATAGGCTGCTGTGTTAATCCAGGCGTGGCAGTTGTTCTGAAAAAAATGGATGGTTTTAATTCTAATGAGATAGATGCTTTTGCAAAGCAATATTCGTGCAATATAAACGATATAGAGAAAGCCCATCTTCCAGATTTAGTAATAAACAAGGTTGGTCTCACAAATAATAAAGCGTATTTGTTTCAAATCTCATGTAAACAGAACGACAAAATTCATGAATATTAAACAGTTTTTTTAGTTTGAGTCGTTGATATTCGGTTTTAGTGCTAACAAGCCGCGGCACTTTTCGGCCTTCGGCCGCAGCGCCGCTCACTAAGGTTCGCGCGCGCGCATAGTTAGCCGTTAATCGGGTTTTAAAGTTTTTGGCTGGTTCTGCAGCCAGCACCAAGGAGGTGGCTTTGTTCGGGCAGTTCGTTGCTTGGGTAAAGTACAAACGGAAATTGCGTTCTTCGTTTCCCTTCTGGTAGTTTGGTGTTCACCAAATGTTTACAGATTCCGCTCAGCGCGTTATGGCAGCAAGCTGCAAAAGTCAGCTGTGTGCGGGGTAAGTTTTAAACTTGCACGTGCGGCGTTGTTAGGGTTTTAACGTTGCCCTTATCCGGGCTTTAGGCTAACAAGTCGCGGCACTTGCGGCCTTCGGCCGCAGCGACGTCAACTGCGATGCAGTTGCCGCGCGTGCGCTCAGCGTTAGGCCTTGCCAATGAATACGTTCACCATCGGTGGTACAGATTTCGGAATCAGCCAGGCAGAGTCGTGCATCACGTTTGATCATGGTCAATTGACCATTGAGATCCGAGGCGATGCGGATGTATTCACAACCATTACGAATAACGAAGATTCAGAATGGTCGTGGGCTCTATATCCTCCCCATCTGTATATTCGTAGTCTAGAAACGAAAGATGGAAAAGCAACTTTGAACGGCGACGATGAGGTCGAGGTAGCGCTGTACATGATGGAGCACAACACAATCCTGGATGCGGCAGTTTTGGTTACATCCGCCCATAGCGTCGACGTGTCGGGCATCGTCGATCTATTGGGCGAAAGAATGCCTTTTAATGTTAAGTTTGCGCAAAGTATGGCTGGCCCTTCCATTCCAAGGGAAGCTCCATCGGCCTAACCCATCGTTCAACCGGACATACTCCGGCGTTCCTGCGCCGGGCTTCATTTCATTTTCGCCTGGCTTCGTCACTCTGTCGCATGCCGGTTAACTCAAACGTTAGCCTGTTTTCGGGTTTTATAGTTTTCGCCGGTAAGGCAAATCATCAAGGATGGTGGCGTTGTTTGGCCCTTCTTCGTTTGCGCCAGGTTTAATACGCCAGTTGTGCTCGCTGCGTCCCTTCTGATAGTTTGTCTTTAACTTAAATTTTACAGGTGCCAATAAACATCCGTGGGCAGCAAAGCTGCGTGGGTTATATGTTTGTTGGTTTCTTTTTTACTCGCACGTGTGCGGCGTTGTTGTGGTTCGTGTGTCGGCTTTGCCTTGTTGTTTCTCAGCTCAGGCTAACAAGGCG
>DMYW01000021.1:74705-80629 GCA_003482455.1 Rheinheimera sp.
GCACGTGCGCTAATCGTTAGGTTTTAAGTATGCACCGAATTCTAAGCTTCATTTTAATTTTGTTTACCATATCAGGTTGTGAGCCAGCGTATCCGCCTCCAGAAGGTTATGTGGATTCTTGCTATGGAGGTGATTTTGGAGAAAAACTAGCGGGCTCTAAGCCCGAACTATTAATTACGTTAGAGTTAGGAGTCGAGCATTGGCCAAAATTGAAAGGCCAGCTAGAGAAAATAGCAAAGGAGAATAATGTACGTTTCTTTTTTGATGAACGTGAATACGATGGACTCACAATGTTCAATGCTTCGCTTTGTTCTGAAGATGGTTTGTATATGAATGTAGATAAACGGATTTGGGCTAATAGTGACGTTTCAAATTCACCTATGATGTTAACTATTTACACTTACAAAAACCAATCTGAATGGGTTACTTTCATAGAAAATGTGAAATCATCAATGGAAAGGAACTGGAAAGAATATTTCGTTAAAAATCAATCTGAAGTTTCATTGAAGCTGTCATATTAAAGAAAAAGTAAACAAGCCTAACAATACGCGACACCTTGCGGCCTGTGGCCGCAGCGACGTCAAACTGCGATGCAGTTTTCCGCGCGTGCGCTTAGTGTTAGCCTCTTAGGGAATTAGAGAGATATGAAGAATTTATTTAGAAAAATATTTGGTGCTGGCGCGATAGCGGCGGCATCAACTTCAGCAGTATCAGAAACAGTTGAGTATGAGACAAAGGTTGAGAAAACCTCTGGCCAACCTGCAATAGTGATTCGGATTTCTGATAAGGCAATTCCAGAACAAGATGTTAAGGTGATTTTAGAGGGATTTGAAGAACAAATAGCAAGTGGCGTTCGCTTCAAAGATGAAGAAACTTTACAGCTAGGATTTATGTTAAACCAATTTAAGAAACTTGATGATGGACGTCTTGTTCTTGAAGAGCCAGATATGTCCTCTTTTCCCATCAATTTCATACCATCAATGAATTACACATTCAAAACGCTCAGAAATCAGAAGGATGTTGTTGAAAGCGTAGGAAATGATGTCGAGTTAAATTTCCCTAATATCAGACAAGCAATTGTAGTGCACAAAGATTACAAATCATCGGCTGCTGTAATGCTTGAACGAATTAACCCAGAAGACTCACAGTCTGGATGGTGGGTACACGTTCAAGGTGATTCTAGTCCAGAAAATTATTCACTAACATCACTATACCAATTTGCTTTAGAACGACCCGACCTTGTACATTATTTAGCTCTTCCTGTTGGGGCAAAGGCTTATGACATTAAAGGAAGCCCAATTAGAATTTCGCTAAATGATAGAGAAATAACGTTTCAAGACGGCTCATACTTATCAGAATTAAATAAGAAATTGAAAGTTAAAAAATAAGGCTAACAAGGCGCGCCACAGTGACGCCAAATCGCTACGCGCTTTGCCGCACGTGCGCTAATCGTTAGGCGTTGTATGAAACTGCTCCGATACTTTGATACCGATGACGGCTCTCTTCCAGAGGTGGAAGTGCGATATTCAAATCCGGATAAAGTATCCCAAGCTTTCGAATTTCTCTTCGCAAACAATGCCCAGAATGTAACGACTGGCGGAGGCTACCTTTGGATCAAAGCATCGCAAAACGAGAAACCATTCACAGGTAGCGGCGATGCGTCATTGGTTGTTAGTGAATCAGCAGAACCATTCCATGTAGTGCTAGCAGACATAACCATTGATAACTGCAAACTTCCCGATTTAGGAGTTCTAGTTATGCCCTCTAGCTTGACCATCGACTATAGAATGGGCAGCGCATGGGGAACATCCGAGGTCAACGCTCTGCTCTTATTGTTGAAAAAGCTATGTGGGCTAGGTGGTACGCTTGTCGCTCCGTGGTGGGGCACCGAAGGCGAAAATGAGTTCACTGAAGCTCTGCGTCGCGCCTAACAACTGGTTCAAACCGTTCGCTTCGCTCACTGGGACGGGCTAAAGCCCGCCCCTTAACCAAACGTTAGATGACGCCAATCGAAAATAGTGCAATAAGAGATGTAGCGCGAAAGGAAATAAAAATTAATATGATATTTGAACCCTTTGTTGGCTTGGGAATGTTGAAATTTGGCATGGATAAGGCTGAAGCAGAATCGTTACTGGGAAAGATTACCGGTGTTGGCAACTCCATTTTTGAAGATGGAAAATTGACTGCATTCTCAGTTTATCCGGATGATATAGATAGTCTAATTATTTCTGGTGACGAAATAGCGAAAATGGATCGACTTTCGGCAGCTCTTAATCTTGCTTATCAGAGTGGAAATTATGGTCAAGCTCAGGGTGGTTCTCTCTATTTCATGGATTTAGGGTGCGCCATATTACAGTTTGAATCTCCATCGCGTGAATTCTTTTTCTTCTCTCGGGGCTACGATACTGGCGAGCCACTAAAGGAAATGTCGCCCGATTCTATAGAGACGTACTACGAAGAAAATAACTGGGATGATTAAGGGCGGTTTACTTTGTGGGCTGTAATCATCTAACAAATTGCTGCACTCGGACACATAATGCTACGCTCGTTTTGTGTCTGTCGCTGCGCTCCATTATCACACAAAACGCTCTCCGCAGTATGTGCCGGTGAGCAAGGCGTTGGGCGTCATGAGACTATTTCTATATCTTACTCTAATTTCGGCTGTCGCTAACGCAGAGCAATGTGTGAGCTACAAAAATACCGAAATAACCGGCACGCTATATAAAGATACATTTGCAGGTCCGCCAAACTATGAAAGCATTGCTGATGGCGACGAGCCTGAAACCTATTTCATCGTAAAGCTTGTAAAACCTGTATGTGTTGACGGTGGTGCAGGAGCAGACGAGCTTGAAGAAAATTTCACAGATATTAAAAACATTCAACTTGTACTTAATGGTGAGTCAACATATGACTCATTGCGAACGAGTTTGGGCAAACCCGTAAAATGTACTGGCAATCTTTTTTCCGCGCATACAGGTCATCATCATACTGAAGTTTTATTATCTGAGGTCAAGTGCAAGTGACGCCCAACAAGACATTCAAGTTCGCGACACTTCGTTTCGCTGGGACCCGCTTCCGCTACGCTCCAGAGGGCCCCTTAATTCTGCGTTAGCCTGTTTTCGGGTTTTATAGTGTTCGTCGGTAAGGCAAATCATCAAGGATGGTGGCGTTGTTTGGTAGTTCTTCGTTTGCGCCAAACTCAAATCGACAGTTGTGCTCGCTGCATCCCTTCTGATAGTTTGTCCTTAACGTAAATTTTACAGGTGCCAATAAACATTCGTGGGCAGCCAAACTGCGCTGGTCAGTTGTTTGTTGGTTTAGTTTTTATCTGCACGTGTGCGGCGTTGTTGTGGTTTGGGTGTCGGCTTTGCCTTGTTGTATCTCAGCTCAGGCTAACAAGGCGCGCCACTCGCAGTTGCTGTGACGCCAAATCGCTACGCGCTTTGCCGCACGTGCGCTAATCGTTAGCGAGAGAAATGAATCTAGAGATTGAGGCCGCTGCAAGAATGTTTGCAGTTAAATATGGTGCTGTTGAACTGTCCGAATTGATTGCTTGGGCAGATGCTATTATTTTGAAACTTGAAACTCCGCCTACCGAATTATTCGATATTTCATTGGCCAAGTCTTTATCGCAAACAGTCTCAGCCCTTAATGAACTCAGTATTGGGGCATTGAGCAATAAACCAGAGCTTTCAAAGGCCATTTTTGGAATTCTTCACAATTATTTGAATTCAGAAAATCCAAACTATGAGCGCATTTCAAAGGCGTTATTTGACATGTATATGGAGAATTTAATTCCGGATTCCGAATCAGGCCAATATATGGTTTCTTATTGGGACGAATTAGACCTTGCAGAACTTGGGTACTATGGAGACGTAGAGGATATTAAAAGCTCCATGAGAAACTTACTAAAAGAGAAAATGCGCTAACAAAGCAATCAAACGGATGGTTTTTAAGTTGCATTTTTGCCATTCCGCTTCGCTCCATTTTACGGCAAAAGTGCAACTTAAAAACCACCGTTTATCGCGGCGTTATGGTTAAGGCGGCACACTTGAGATCACTCGCATTTTTAATTTCATTTGCTGCGGCAAATGCCTGTGCTTCTAGTGAAAACGACTGCGCATCAGAGTATGAGCGTGGAAACAAAGTTGGTGGTGCATACGGTGAAATGTTGGGCATAATTGAAGGCACCATTTACGGTTATGCCATTCATAATAGTGATGGCTCGTTTTGTTTGGCAGGCACACCAAAAGAGCAAGTTCGTGCAATTGCAAAAACAATCGGGGCAGCAACAGCGCGTGGAGATGAAATCCAAATGGAAGATGTTCCATCGAAAGAGTCTTCAATGAAATTTTTAAGGGCTTACTTTCCATGCAAAACGTCAAAACCATAACAAAACGCTCAAAATCGTTACGGCCTTCGGCCTTCACTGGGACTTTGCTACGCTACGCTCCACAAAGCCCTTTAGCTTATCGTTAGGCCTTGACAATGAATACGTTCACCATCGGTGGTACAGATTTCGGAATCAGCCAGGCGGAGTCGTGCATCACGTTTGATCATGGTCAATTGACCATTGAGATCCGAGGCGATGCGGATGTATTCACAACCATTACGAATAACGAAGATTCAGAATGGTCGTGGGCTCTATATCCTCCCCATCTGTATATTCGTAGTCTAGAAACGAAAGATGGAAAAGCAACTTTGAACGGCGACGATGAGGTCGAGGTAGCGCTGTACATGATGGAGCACAACACAATCCTGGATGCAGCAGTTTTGGTTACATCCGCCCATAGCGTCGACGTGTCGGGCATAGTCGATCTATTGGGCGAAAGAATGCCTTTTAATGTTAAGTTTGCGCAAAGTATGGCTGGCCCTTCCATTCCAAGGGAAGCTCCATAGGCCTAACCCATCGTTCAACCGGACATACTCCGGCGTTCCTGCGCCGGGCTTCATTTCATTTTCGCCCGGCTTCGTCACTCTGTCGCATGCCGGTTAACTCAAACGTTAGGTGTTGGAGCAGGATTAAGTATGGTAATTGGCGGCAATGGATTAATTATTCTCTTACCAGTGTTGCTGTCACTAGCTACGTTGGCTTGGTGGATTTTAGGAGAACGAAGCAAATTGAAGAGTAATCTATGCTTTTTAAATCTGCTGATTGCAGCGGTATTGCTCTTACAATTTACATTTAAAATTTTCATTTTCACCGGAGAGCCTTTGGTTTTCACGTTACTTGGTCTTTCATTTAGCATGTTAATTAGCCCGGTAATTGTATTTGTTCATTGCAAGCTACAAAACACATAACAAGGCGCTATTGTCGCCACTGTCGTGGCTGGGACGGCTTACGCTGCGCTCCAGCCGCCCCAAAGCTTTGCGTTATACGAATATGATGAAAACAATAATATTCATATCAATTATTCTTCTGGCTAATGTCTGTGCATCAGCAACACTTGAAGAAGTGTATTCTCATGAGTACGGCGTGTGGTCTATCGAAAGCAATGATAAATTGAGCAAACGCGTAATTATTCACAACATTATTACAGCCAAGGACGATAATATTTTTCATATTGAAGTTGTTGGCACAGAAGATCCACAACAACCATGGAGAGTAACACGCCTCAAAAGTCATTTAGCAATAAAACCAGAAGTACTTGCTCCTAGTCTTATAAGTCCTTTAAGCAAAGGTAAGGTTTATCCAGAGCACTTTAATTTCGAATTTGAAGCATGGCAAAAACAACAAATAAAAATTATTTGTACTACAGAATTATTTAAATGCATCAAGTAGCGTATAACAAGTGTCAGCAAGCTCGCACACTTCGTGTGCTGGACTCGCTGCAAGCCGCTCGCCCTTGTGGCAGGCGTTAGCCTGTTTTCGGGTTTTATAGTTTTCGCCGGTAAGGCAAATCATCAAGGATGGTGGCGTTGTT
>DMYW01000068.1:0-13414 GCA_003482455.1 Rheinheimera sp.
GTGTGCGGCGTTGTTTAGGTTTGGGTGTCGGCTTTGCCTTGTTGTTTCTCAGCGCAGGCTAACAAGGCGCGCCACAGTGACGCCAAATCGCTACGCGATTTGCCGCACGTGCGCTAAACGTTAAATGTATTTTTGGCAGGTCATACCAACATGAAAGCTATGTTTACAATTTTGTTGATGACCTTTTGTGAGTTCGCTATGGCAAAACCTACGATAGACGTAGAGGAGATGATTTCAGTCGGCGAAGAAATCGTCATTGAAAGCAAGTCTCCGTTAACACAATATGCTGTTGTTTTTGAGGATGATGGTGAAACTGGCTACTTTTATGGGTTAGACAGAAGTCGAAAATCCAACCCAATTCTTGATGCTTTGCATATTTACAATGTGAAGTCGGTTATTGATAAAGATAAGCCATCGAAAGTTCAGGTTGTTTGGTCTGGAGACGGAAAAAAGGCTCTTCTTGTCATAAACCGATATCCTCATGCGGCTTTCGATTTTGAATCAAGCCGGTCATATTGTCGCACGGCTTTTCCACCTCCAGACAAAAAATGGTCAAAATTTGGTAATGAATGGGACGACAATGTTTTAGAGCTGTTCAAGTAATACATTTAACAAGTCGCGCCATTCGCAGCCGATGGCTGCTGGGACGCCGCTACGCGGCGCCCATGCGCTCCACGTTAGCGGCCAAGGAAAATGATCACTTCGAAATCATTTAGAGATTCCAAGCTAGTTTCAATTTCGATCTCTTACGACTGGGAGTCGTCCGAGAATTACGTAGACATAGTCGTTGATCGATATGGCGAGAGGTCTGCGTATAGAATCGTTGGGCTATTGGAGTACGAAATCTTTGAAGACTTTACATGCGCGCATATAAGCCAATGCACTCTGCTGATCGCTCCAGGGCGTGTTTATCTGTCGCTTGACCCATACACTGAAGGGGTCAAGTCGGATAAGGATTGCTTTTGGTTTGTTGGGGCGAGCATTGAGGCCATCAGTGTTGGCCGCTAACAATTCGTTGCAGGCACGACGGCCCTGACCGGCCGCGGCCTGAACTCAAACGTTATGCAAGGCGAATATGAGCACTAAGCAACTTCATAGTACATCCATAGTTATATCTGACCTGCAAAGATCCTTAGATGTATTTGAGGGACTGTTCGTCGGGAATTTAACAACAGAGATTTTATTCCAAAAATATCCTGAGATTGGTGTATCTCTTCAGGAAGCTATGATATCAAAGCTATTAATAACTACCGCGGCAATTTTTTGCGATATGGATAAAATTAATGGTAATGAAACTTTATCTCTCAATAACTTAACAGAAAAAAATAGCGATAAAATTTCTGAAAAAACTAAGATAATTTTTCATGATATTCAATCTCAAGTTAGCGGGATGAATTTGCGAGGCCTAAGAAATAGTTCCATCGCACATATTAGTCTTGAAATAGCTATGGGGAACAAAGAAGTTAAAAGTCGTGTTTCGGTGAAAAAACTACGTAAACTTTACGATTTAACCCAAAAGTTTCTGAGCATTTTGGGCAAAGAAAGTGGCCTTCTTAAAGAGAATGAGCACATGAGTTTTTACACGCCCATTCCAGAAGATAGATCTCCGGAAAAGTTTACTCAGGCAATAAATGGAACTGCATAACAAACGCCAGCACACCGCGCCTGCGGCGCTGGACTCGCAACAAGTTGCTCGCCTGTGTGGCGGGCGTTAGGTGTTTGGGGGCTCCTGTGGAAGACTTGGAAAGTTTACTGATTGAGCTTGAGGAGCGGCTTTTTCAACCGAATGTTCGGAGCTCCTTAACTGGACTTACTGAGTTAATTTCCGACGATTTCACGGAGATTAACGCTTCAGGATTACGATTTGGTAAGTCTGACGTTTTGAAACGTTTACCAACTGAAGTTGCTCCCCAGATAACTGCTAGAGATTATGAGCTGCGATTGCTTGGTCTAGATTGCGCTCAGTTATTGTACAAAGCTGAAGTGGTAAGAATTGAACAACAATCACCGGCCTACTCGCATAGGTGTTCAATTTGGCGTCGGAATGAAAGCGGTCAGTGGCAAATGATTTATCATCAAGGGACAACATGCGCTCCGTTCTAGCTAGTTGCCCTAACAAACGCCAGCACACCGCGCCTCGCAACAAGTTGCTCGCCTGTGTGGCGGTAGTTAGCCTGCATTGAAAAACCCGAACTATCGGCCGCCAAAAATATTGAAGCAGTGGATGAACGACTCCCCTGATGGAGAGCTTTACGAGCTATTTGTGCTGGACAATGGAACAGTTTGTGCTGCTTGTGGTCGGCATGCTCATAGCTCAGGAGCAACTACTTGCACCTGGCGCAATTTTTTAGAAGGCGATATGAACGATTTGACCGCACGAACTGTTGGTCAATTGGCGCTCGATGAAGCGTTGACGTTTGTTCGCACTCAAATCAACAGGCCCGCCAAGAAATGGTGGCAACTTTGGTCGTAACTACTGGTTTGCCTGCTATAACGGAACTTCGCAGCCTACCCCATCGTTCAACCGGCCATGCTACGGCGTTCCTGCGTCGGGCTCCTGTTCATTTTCACCCGGCTTCGTCACTCTGTCGCATGCCGGTTAACTAAAACCTTAGGTTTCACCATGAGTATTGTTACCAGCATCATCGATGCATTAAGGAAATTCGGAAGCGCGACGCAGCAGTCAGCGGTCCGGCGTCAGGATCAGCAACTTGAAGGTAAAACAGTCGTTGAAAGGAGCAGGAAGGTCGCAAGAAGCGAACTTGGACAGGCGGAGGGTATCGTCGCTACCATTGAACCGGAGCCGGAGACAATCACGCTGCTAGAAGAATCGATACTTGAGCAGATCGCTAACAACGCCGCGCTTGCTGATGGATTTGCAAAGGCGTTCCTCGGACGCAGCTTGAGTAACAACATAGTGGATGACTTAGACAGCGCCTTCTTTGCATGGGCTGTCGCTGCTGACAAGCGCGGATTCAATAGCGACGATGTCATTGAGATCGCAGGGGCGGCATTTGGGTCGTTCTGCGTAGAGACACTTGATATGCGATGGGTCCGCATTACTGGCCAATTCGGGGAGGCGCTCGCAATCCAAGGGCGGTTCAAAGACTTCCGCGGTTATCCTTACCACTCAATCTCTAAGCGCATTGATGCTGAAGAGCATGGCTTCTTCAAACCTATATACGTTTCACTACAGAATGCGTCGAAAGGTGACTTAAAGGTGCCAAATGCAACTTAACAACTTGATGCAGCCCTCGTCGCTTCGCTCTCGCGCGCCATGGCTGAACTCGCACGTTATGTGTACAAGGAAATAAATGGAATTACCTTCATACGAAAAAGATCATTATGAATTAGACAACGGAGAAGACATTCACCGTGACTATCCAGATTCATTTTGGATCCCTGAGGCGGCTAAAAGAGAATCTCTAAGGCCCGGTGATATTGTTAAGCTTATTTTCCGCATGGAAGAAACTAAAGGCTCAGATGAAATATCAGTTGAGCGCATGTGGGTGGAAGTAACAGAAGTAAACCTTCCTTTTTATAAAGGTACTTTAGACAATGATCCTATAAACAGTGATTGTGTAGTCTGCGGGCAGTCAGTTACTTTCAATCCATGCCATGTAATCGCAATTTATGAAAGATGAAAAACATAATAAGGCAAGTCAGCATCGAACCTTTGACGCAGTGCTCGCTAACGCTCGCCGTGGCTTGCGGCGTTATATATCAAACGAGACCGTCAATTGAACCAGTTAAGTAAAGAGCAGTCCGCACATCTTGAAGTCGTTAGAACTGCGATTTTATATGCGAGAAATGAACTGTATCGTGCTGATGAGAATAGCAACGTTGAAATCCTCGCTGATTTACACGATGCTATTCATAATACCCCAGAGTTTGTTGCGAAAATGTTTTGCTCATCTTCTGAGTACGTAAATATTTATTATGAATCTTTCGATAAAAAGTACCCAGATAGCATTTCGTTGGTCAGCGCTTATTATCAGGCTCTAAATGAAAATATATAACAAGCCGCGTTATTTACAGCCTTCGGCAGCTGCGTCGTTTACCAGTTCGCGCGCTTGTGCAGGACTTTGGGCATCTTGGAGGACATGACACATGCGCATCGGATTTTTTGCAGTTTTACTACTATCAGCGTGTGCATCCACGCCATTGCAGGATATGTACACGGCGCCTATTGGCGATCTTTGGTGTGGTCGCTATCCACTCGGAGTGAACGCCGTGGAATCAATTGGCCCGCATGGAGGCACTATACGACTCAGGGATGGGATCCGTGAAATTCGAATCGACTTGGAACAATTTGAACCGCCACTAACTGGTAGCGCACTTGAGACAAAACGTGAACTTCTTTATTCGGGTTATTTAGCCAACAACATCATGCCGCTCATTCAAAGTGCGATACCCAGCGCTGAACTACTCGAAGCGAAAAGCGCTGACATTAAGAACGGTAGATCGCAGGAATATTTACCGGTGTATAAATCTGTGATTCTAATGCCTGGCGTCTCGCCAGACGGCCGTAAAGGCATGGGAGTAAGAGGGCAAGTTCAATACACAAACGGCAAATTCATGTACACAGCAAGCAGCCTTGCAACAGTGCAGCCAGAGTGGTCCAAAGAGCAAAAAATTAAGGCAGGATACGAGCAGCTAATGATTGGGCTTAGTTGGTGCCATTTTCCACGTTAGATGGGATATCCAACAATGCCTTCAACACCAACTTACAAAATCGGATTAACGCGAGCATAAGGAAAATATGAACGTCGAATTAGCTAATCAACTTTACACGGGTGCGTATTTTGTTGCGCTTGTCGTTCCCTTTATCATTCGCGCCAGTGGTGGTTTTCGGAAAACTGGTGTCATTCGAACAATCTTTGGCGTTATGTTGTCTGCATTCATTATGGCAACCTTGGTTATTGCAGCTTGGTACTCTTTAGATCTAGCGTTAGAGCAGCACTTAAGCACGCTTGATAAAGATGGTGATTCGGTATGGACCGAAGAAGAGCAGCGGTCTTGGAGTGAAACTGACTGGCGCTACTACAATCTCGCAATGGGTGATGGTGGTAGAAATGTATTTGCCGTTTTCGTGTTTCCTATTTTTTCAGTCATTTATCCGGCACTCGTTTTTGGGTGTTTTTCATTCATTCAATGGCTAAAAAGAAAACATGCCTAACACCTTGTTCGAATCCGTTGCGGCCTCTGGCTTGCACTAGACGTTTTTTAGCAAGTTTTAGCTGCGGGACTCGCCTACTCTCGCCGTGGCTTGCGGCATTAGGTTTAATAGGAGTTACTTCAAATAATGGAACATAACAAATATACAAAAGCTAGCGTATTGGCGCTGCAAATTGCTGCAGTGCTAAACATGATTGTTGTAGGCTCAATTTTGTACAATGGCATTAGCGAATTTAAAGTTTTAATGAATTTTTTATTTTTCTCTAGCCTCGCCATATTATTCAACTTATTTTTTGCATATAAGATACACAAGGCATATTTTACCTATGTCAAATATGCATTTTGGATATACCTGATACAAATATTTGGGTTTGAAAGTTCCCATTTTGGTTTTTCATTAATTGCTGGATTTAGATTTTTTATAACTTGGTCCATCGATGATTTCGCACTGACAATAAATTTATTTGCATTATTCATGTCAGTATTGCTTTTAAAAGCCATGCGTGACGCGGGCAAACCTAACAAGTAAAGGTCGCATCGCTCTGCGGGGTTGGGCGCGCCGCAGGGCTTGCCGTAAGGAAGACTCATGAAACAAGCGTTGAACGCTTTACTTTTCGCAATGTTGACGTGCATAGGTAATGTTGCGTTCGCTGGAATGCCAGCTGTTAGCTACACCTATGCTCTCGGTTTTGATTTCTTTTTTTCATGGCACCCAAATCAGTTTAATAGAAGCGAAGTCGTTTTTGAGTCGCCAGAAGAACTTCAGAAGCTCTACGCGCATTGTCAAATGGGGAAACCCGTCTTTGACTTGCTTGCGGGTTCGAAAAACAAGTGTTCCATCGACATCTCAAAAACCGAGAAAGGTGACGCGAACTGGGACTCAGCGATGATTGAAATTCTCGGAACCCCCAAATACACAGGGGGCTCCCCGGCCTTTGGGCTATTTTCAACCACTGAACTGCCAGCTGCAAAGTGGCAGCAACGCCCGGCGGACGAGAGGGAAAGGTCGGCAATCCAGCAGTTGCTTTCAGCGGCTAAAAATCCAAATTGGCCAGATCCGCATAGTCTCAACATTAATTCGGCATGGGTCGTCTTCCTACCAGACGCCGCCGTTCGTACGTATTTTGTTCCTGGCAGCCAAATCAACGAATCGTTTTATGACGCTACGCGTCATCACGTCTTTACAAGTACCGGTGGAGTTTTCCGTTACCAAGGGGAGATATCCGACAAACCAATTCATTACGTCAATTCAGGAAGGGATGACAGCCCTCTGGTTGTTACCAATGAGGACTGTGATGGCCTGTGCGTAGAGTTATGGAGCCTGTCATCGGGTACAAAGACTATTGCAACCTTTGGAGGACATTGACCACGGCAGCAAGCTACAAACGTCAGCTGTTCGCGGCACAAGTTTTAAATGTGCTCATGTGGCTTTGTTAGTCGTGTCGCTTTGTCTTAACCGAGCCCACGACAAACAACTCGGGGCAATTGCGCATTTGGCCACAGAGAGGTTCGCGAGTTTTATCGTTTTCGCCGGTAAGGCTACTCATCAAGGATGGTGGCGTTGTTTGGTAGTTCTTCGTTTGCGCCAGGTTTCATAAGCCAGTTGTGCTCGCTGCATCCCTTCTGATAGTTTGTCATTAACGTAAATTTTACAGGTACCAATAAACATCCATGGGCCGAGTTGCTGCGCGGGTTATGTGTTTGTTGGTTTAGTTTTTACTTGCACGTGTGCGGCGTTGTTGTGGTTTGGGTGTCGGCTTTGCCTTGTTGTATCTCAGCTCAGGCTAACAAGGCGGGCCACAGTGACGACAAATCGCTACGCTTTGTCGCTCGTGCGCTCATCGATAGCTTTTATTGCCCCATCCAATAAGTGATACTATAGTGTCACTTTGAATCTGAAACAGGGTGAACCTATGAAAGTTGAGCTAGTGACGAATCTAAAGCGCCAAGCTACAAAGATTCTGGCAGAACTGCACTTGTCGAAAGAGCCTGTATTGATTACGGAGCATGGTCAGCCATCTGCATACCTTGTTGATGTGCAAGATTATGAATTTATGCAACGTCGGCTTGAGCTGCTTGAGGAACTCTCTCGTGGAGAACGTGCTGTTCTGGAAGGTAGAACCTATTGCCAAACTGAAGCCAAAGAGAAAATGAGTAAATGGCTGAAGTAATCTGGGCAGAACCAGCCCTTCAGGAACTGGATGCCATTGCGGAATATATCGCTTTGGACAATCCTGCTGCTGCAAGCGCTCTCGTGATGGCTGTTTTCGATAACACAAAACGTTTGGAGAATTTCTCACAATCCGGGCGGCTCCCACCCGAGCTCCCTGATTCGGTATACAGGGAGGTAGTGATTCCACCCTGTCGCATTTTTTATCGTGACGATGACCAGCGGGTTTTCATACTCTATGTCATGCGACAGGAGCGTCAGCTACGTGCGTATATGCTTGGAAACAGCTAACAATCCGCATCATCCATGAACATCGGTTATTCAGGGACACCGGTTTTAAAAAAGCTAGGCATCAAGCCGCCCATGCGGTTGCTGGTTCCTGCCGCACATATCGGCGAGCTTTTACATCTCGATGAAAATGTATGGGAAGAAATGCTATGGTAGTCATTACATGAACCTTCAGGGAATTTCGCGTGCAAATTCAGCACGCTATTCCCCCACGGACGCACAACGGCGTCGTTAATCATCACTTTAGGCTGCAAATATGATGCCCCATCTTCGCTCCTTCATCCGCTGCTCTGCTGCGCTGCTACTGGCTTTTGCTACCGGCGCAGCAGTGATCGCTGTTGACGGCCTGCATGACAAAGTCACCCCAGCTGACGTCGTCGTGGTCCCAGGTAACACAGTCAACGCCGACGGAACTCTGTCGCCAAGGCTCAAGGCTAGGTTGGATGCGGCACTGCAGCTGTTCAAGCATCAGTATTGTGCGTTTATATTGGTCAGTGGCGCTACCGGCAAGGAAGGTGTTGACGAAGCGGTGGCGATGAAAAAATACTTGATAGCTGCGGGTGTGCCGGAGGACCGAATCATCCAAGACAGCGCGGGTTTTAATACCGAGGCAACCGCCAAAAATACCGCACAGCTGCTTCGACAACGTAAGCTTGGTTCGGTGATTGCGGCTTCGCAGTTTTTCCATATCACACGCCTGCGGGCCCTGCTACAGCAGCAAGGCATTCCAGTGGTTGGCAACGTCCACGCCCAATATTTCGAACTTCGCGACCTCTACTCGCTACCTAGAGAAGTCGCCGCAATGCTCGTCTTGGTGCTGCGACGCGAACCGACCTAACGCCCCGCCCTACTGCAGCTGGTGCAATAAGGCCAAGCTTCGCCCAAACGTCACAAGGAGACACCATGAACATCGGTTATTCAGGGACACCGGTTTTAAAAAAGCTAGGCATCAAGCCGCCCATGCGGTTGCTGGTGCTTGATGCTCCGCCAGACTACAGTGCCATCATTGGAGAACTGCCGCCAGGTGTGAGCTTGGGCCAAGGAGCGAACAAGTTCATCGATATGGTGCATCTGTTCGCCACCAGTCGCAGTAGTCTTTCTCACAGCCTTGCAGCGCTGCGCCATGAACTGAGGGACGATGCGGCGGTGTGGGTGTCCTGGCCGAAAAAGGCTGTAAAAGTGCCGACGGACATCACCGAAGACACAATCCGCGAGCTGGCTTTGCCACTTGGTTTTGTCGACATCAAGGTGTGCGCCGTCTCGGCGATCTGGTCAGGGCTCAAGCTGGTTGTGCGCAAAGAGCTGCGTGGCGGTGCGGCATAACAGCGAAGTTGCTGCCATTTTGTTCACGATGTCCTGCGGATCTTTGGCGTTTAACTCAAATTTATAGGTGCTGCACAGCATGTGCTGGCCACAAGGCTAAGTCGCGCTTTTTACTTGTCGGTCTGCGAAATTGTTGTGGTGAGGCGTGGCAAGTTTACAGTGCTGCGTGCATTGCCGCACATGGACGAGGCGCTAAATACCCGTGATCAAAAAGTCGATAGCTGCGATGATCTCGTCTCTAAAAGCACTTAAGTCGCTGGCTGGCTCGGCGAGTATTTTGGCTGGAATACTTGTCATTTGTTGCGTCAAGACGACAAAGTCGCCCTGTTCAATGTGGATAGTCGGACACAAATGACTTGGCACCTTGTTTTGTAACAAACAAAGCGGTGTCAGTGGAATGACCAAACGAGTATTTAAACCACGCAACAGCTCACTTTGGACGTCGACAAAATACGGGTAGGCCTTACAGCTATGACTGTCTAGATTTTTGTAAAGCGTAAATTGAGACATCAGAATACTCGGTATGGATCAGCAAACAGCCCGTGTTCTTCCGTTAGTTCATTGCAAGCCTGCATAGCGTCAGCGTTCTGCTTTAACCACTCAGCTTGCAATCTGGCGGCCACCTCTTCTGCTAACGCTTTTTCCATCGTTGCAGATAGGTTGATATTAAGGCGTTTTGCTTGTGCAAGTAACTCACTGTTTAAACTAAGGTTGGTGGCCTTTTTTGGAGCTTGCGAACTATATGTAGCTCTCATAGAGTAACTCCATGCGTATTTAGGATGCGCATTGATTGTAGTGACTTTGCAAGTAGATAACAAACGAGTTTTATCGCCCGTAAACAGCGCTGAATGCAACGTCAAGGAATCATGACCATGAGTTTAGAGATCTGTCCACATCAAGCGGCGCACCAGTCGGTGATATGGAATCTGTTTCAGTTTTATTGTTACGACACGTCGATAGAAAACAGCTATGACGTCACCGACTCAGGTTTTTATGCGCTGTCACAGGCGTATTTTTCGCAGTACTGGAGCCAACCGAATTGGCGCGCACATCTGTTGCGCTGGCACGGCGTGATTGCCGGTTTTGCGCTGCTGGAAGATTCAGATGCTGTCGAAGGCGCAATGGAGATCGCCGACTTGTTTGTGCTCAAGCGTTTTCGCCGCCATGGCATAGCGCGGCAAGTGGTGCAGCATTTTATGGCGACCCGGCAAGTGCCATGGACTGTCGTGGTGTACAAGGATGCCGACGAAGCGCAAGCCTTTTGGGCGTCGATGTTTCAACAGCCTGGGCTGGTGCCGTCGCGGCAAGTGGCCGATCCGGATGGCCGCGAGGTGACTGTTTATGTGCTGGAGGCAAATCGCTAACACAGCGGCGCATCTTTGCTTGCAACAGCAACGAGCCCAAGACCCGCTATCGGATGCTCCCCTGCGGCGACTTTGACGTGGCAACGGCCCGGCCAAATACCGGCATTCCGAGTTGCTGCCAGCGTAAATAGCCTGTTAGATTAACGCTTTATTGCACCAAGGAATGGATGACACAAGGTGTGTTGGCTCGGGTGATGCCGACTACCTGCATCCGATAACATGAATAAGGAATTCAAATGCGATACGCTGTCACTGCCCTACTGTTTAGCAGCCTGTTGGTTGGCTGCGCCTCGACATCAAACTCACAGTCCGCCAGCAACTCAACATCAAACTCACGGTCCGCCAGCGCAGCATCGTCCAGCCCCTCAGGCGCCACCCAAAGCGCCGACACGGGTTTATTGCTATTGCCTGGCATAACCTACGCCGAAATGACCGTCAACCCAGATGGCAGCATCACATTGCAACAGGTCGCCGAGCTCACAGCCCCGGAAAAAACCATGGTGTTTAAGTTCGAAGCCGCAGGTTCTGACACGCAGTTATCGATTAAAAACCCGTTAGCTCAAGCAATTAAGTACCGCCTCGACATGCTTGATATGACAGGAAAGCCCTACCCAACCAGCACTTGCCCAGTGCGCCCGAGTATCATGGCGATTGAAATATGGCCGCACCCTATTCCGGCACTGCGCGTGAGCCAGGTGCACACCACGGCACCCAACAAACAGTCGGCGTGCGTGTATTAGGCTATATTGCAACTGGCGATACCACGGAGCTGCATCCATGACCATCCCCCACAACCAGCTAGTGCTGCATCTGCTGAAACCTCTACTGCTGACCGCTATGGTGCTGGGACTTGGCGCCTGCGGCGTCAGCCCATTTGCCAAGCCAACCGCCAGTCAGCCACTGCTGGGTATGTGGACATGGCGCGATACGGCAGGCACTTGCACCGAGGTGCATTTTTATAAAAACGATGGCGATGCCGCCAGTTGGAGCGGCGCAGAAGTGCTGCGCAAACGTTATCAAATTCAACAAGTTGAAACTGGCGTTTACTTACTAACCGCGCAAGTGACTGAAAGCAACGGCCAGCGCGATTGCACGGGCGGCACCACGGCTGTCGGCGCGTCGTCGCAAGTGTACATTCGCTTACTCAACGGCGGCGGGTATTTCACCTGCGCCACACTCGACACTATGTCCTGTTACGGTAGCGCTGTGACGCGCCAGCAGTTGTAAGTGAACCATGCCTGCTCTACGACATCCAACTCAGATAAGTGCAACCCAATGAACACCCTGCAGATTTGGCACACGACCCAGCAAGGGGTGCATTATTCGGCGCGTATTGACGGCGGCTATTTGGAACTCACCCGAGATACCGGCACGCCTGAGTCGTTTGGCGCCAAGCGCTTGTTAGCGCGGCATTTTTTACAAAAAGAGCGCTGGCAAACTTTGGTTAAACAGCAGTTTGGCGACGCGGTATTTACGCAGATTTATCAGCAATTGGCGCAGCACCTCGATAAGCACAGTCTAACACCGGACGCAGCAACCACCGGATCAGGCCCCAGCGCCGCGCCGGACTAACGCCGCACCTCGCTCTGCAACTGCCTAGCTCTGTAACTGCCTAGCCCTGCAACTGCCTAGCAACAGCGCGGCTTAATGCCTGCAAACTAGGTTCTAAGCGTTGCCACAATGCCGCAAAGTCCTGCTCGCTGCCTTGTCGACAGGCCAGTTCTAGCGCTTCTAACTGCTCGGCAATGGCTTTTGCGCCAACCAAACGACACGATGATTTGAGTTTGTGGCTGCAGCGTTCAAGTTGTTTGTGATCACGCGCTGCAACCGCATCTGCCAGCTGGGTATGTAACGTCGCCAGCGAGCGCGCAAAATCCGCCAGCACATCGGCGACCGCGTCCTGCCCGACCATACCCGTCAAGCCATCCAGTTGCAGCAGTGACGGCATGGCTTTTGGCAATTCCACCAGCCGCAACCAGCCGTGCGACGCATCCACCGTCAACCAATGCGCAGGCAACGCATGGCCATCGCCGTGTAACCAGACTTGCAGCTGCAACTGCTCGGTCAATGGCTGCGCCGGCGCACTCCAATACTGCGACAACTGCGCTGCACTGATGCCAGCAACAGGCGCCTGCAGCCCCAGTAAAGTCCACCAGTGCGGGTCCAGCCAATACAAGCCGTGCGCGTCTTGTTGCCAGCGCACCACGCCCAATTCGCGGGCCAATGGCGCAAGGCTATTGGCATCAACCGAGGCGAAATTCATAGCTAAACCTTTGCTTTTTCAATGATATGGCAGGTATAACGGCGCAGCGCAGCGCCGTCAAGCGCCATGCTACGGCGAATTCTGCTTTGCGGTGTGCAGCGACCTTCGCCGCATTGCCGAGCGCCGCCTAAACGGGGTATGGTAGTGCAATCCGTAGTCATTCTGAGTTTAGTGTGAACCCCAACGACAAACCCAAACAGCATTACCGCTCGAATCAGGCCATTATCTGGGACGACACCATGCAACAAGCGCAGGTAGCGCTTTGGCAGGAACTGGGCAAAAGCAGTTTCTTACATGCGGTGCTCGATGTGCTTGAGGCCTGCGTGCCGGTCGATTCCAGCGGCTTGTTGGTGTTTTATCGCAAACAAAAACCGCTGTCGTTGGCGCATCGTTTTAAGCCATTTGAACGGCATCTGCACGCCGATATTTATTCCACCGGCCCTTATGCGCTAGATCCGCAATACCAGCTGTTTTTAAAAGGCTGCCCAACCGGCGCGTATTGGCTGGCCGATGTGGCGCCGGATGATTTTTACCAAAGCAGTTATTACACCAATTTCTACAGCAAAATTGGCGTGGCCGATTCGATTGACGTGTTGTGGCGCTTGGACGATGACACAGCGCTGAACTTTTTTATGCAACGCAACGCCAACAGCAACGCCTTTTGCCGCGCCGATCTGCACACGTTACAACTGATGCTGCCGATTTTAGATGCGGCGCTGACGCGCCATCATCAGCTGGCCAGCCCGCTGCCCAGTGCCCAGCAACACGAACAAAGCAGCGACCAAACGCATTTGCAGGTGGAATCAACGCTGAGCAATTTCGCCAGCT
>DMYW01000068.1:13619-26286 GCA_003482455.1 Rheinheimera sp.
CGGCGCTGACGGCGGAAAAACTGCAAACGTCCGAAGGCACCGTAAAAATCCACCGCAAGAATATCTACCGCAAATTAGACATTGGCTCGCAAGCCGAGTTGTTTTCGTTATTTATCAACTGTATTCCATTTGCGCAGCCTGGGGTTGGCGACGACCCACTGGCTTTGTATCAACAAGCGCAGCAAGGCCAAACGCCACTTGGCAGCCTGTAACAACCTTGCATCTATCGCTTAAGGAATAGCCTGCTGCGCGGACTGCGCCAACGCAGTGCAATCGCCTATTCCTAGATGGATATTTTACTTCTTTACAACTGTTACTAGGATGGTTACAGCGCCAACGTTTTTTTCGAATTGCTTTGGCAGTTCGAGCACAACTACACACCACTAACACAAAAAAGGCGCAACTGCACAACAGGCTGGAGACTTTATGACACACCCTATCGCACCTTCGAATTGCTCGACCTCGTCTCGTCGCATCGCTCGCTCGACACTTCGCACGTCCGCGTTGGCCGCTTGTGTCGCGCTGGCGTTAAGCCCGGCCGCATATGCGGACTTGTCGCTGGGCTCGATTTTTGGTCAAGCGCCCAAAGGCAGCACAGTTACAGTACAAAACCTCGACACGGGTTTAAAACGACAAGTGCAGGTGGATAACCAAGGCAAATTCAGTTTTAGCCAATTGCCGGGTGGCCGTTACAAAGTCGAAGGCAACGGTGTAAGCCGTGAAGTGCAGGTGTCGCTTGGCACGGGTAGCCAAGTCAGTCTGAACGAACAAATCGAGCGCATCGCCGTGCAAGGCCGTGCCATCAACCCAATCGACATTTCCTCGGTGGAATCGAGCACTGTGTTTAGCGCCGATCAACTGGAAAAACTGCCGATCGGCCGCGACATCAGCGATGTGGCAATGCTAGCGCCTGGCACTGTGCGCGGCGACAGTGGTTTTGGTAACTTGGCCTCGTTTGGTGGCGCGTCGGTTGCGGAAAACGGCTATTACATCAACGGCTTTGACGTCACCAACGCCCGCTCGTTTTTGTCCTATTCCAAAGTGCCGTTTGATGCCATCGGCGAGCAACAAGTCAAAACCGGCGGTTACGGCGCCGAATACGGCCGCGCCCTGGGTGGCGTGATAAACGTGGTGACCAAACGCGGCACCAACGACTGGGAATTTAGCACCTCTGCCGTGTGGGAGCCGTCAGCCTTGGCCGGCCACGGCAAAAACGTAGTCAGCCGCGTACCTGGCGTGCAACCAGGCGATTACAGTTATTATTCGGCATATCGCGCCGACGATGAAAGCGACAGCTTAAGTTACGCCGTGGGCGGCGGCGGCCCGCTGATTGCAGATAAATTGTTTATTTACGGCATTATCGAAGGCAAACGCGACACCGCCGATAGTTTTTCCGCCGATCGCAGCTCGCGTAGCGAAAACACCAGCCCGAATGCCTTGGTCAAACTCGATTGGTACATCACAGATCGGCATATTTTTGAGCTGACCGGCATTCGCAACGTCGACAAAGAACATATCTACACCTATTTAAACCCCGACGAGCAGTACTACACAGGCCAGCACGGCAACGCCCGCACTGACTATGAAGTACGTAACGGCGGCAACATTTTAATTAGCAAATACACGGGCCAGCTGACCGACACCTTCAACGTCGGTGTGATGTATGGCGTGCTGAAAAGCGACGCCGATTACATCACGCCCGATCCGCTGCCAGGCGATGACTGCCCGCTGGTGGACGTGTATGACCAAGAAACCGACGACGTGATCGATGTCGGTTGCTGGAACCAAATTAACGTGCGCACTTTAGGTTTTGGCCCCAATACCGACGAGCGCAAAGCGCTGCGCTTAGACGCTGAATGGGCGCTCGACAATCACACAGTGCGCTTTGGTTATGACAGCGAAACCTTTACTAGCACCCGCGCCGGCGCCGATTATTCCGGTGGTGTGTTTTATCGCCGCTACACGCCGTTGCCGTTTGAAGATCGCTGGAATGGTGAGGATGTCGCCGCCAACGCGCATGTAGTGCGCAAGCGCACCCGCACTTCGCCATCGGGCAGCTATGAAGTGAACAACAAAGCCCTGTATGTTGAAGATAGCTTTAACGTCACCGACAACCTAATGCTGTACGCCGGTCTTCGCAACGAGTCCTTTGATAACTTCAACGCCGATGGTGTGTCGTTTGTTGATGCGTCAAACATGCTGGCCCCGCGGTTAGGGTTTGCTTGGGACGTGCACGGCGACTCCAGCGCCAAGTTGTTTGCCAACGCCGGTCGTTATTACATTCCAATTGCCGCCAACACCAACGTGCGCGCATCAAGCTGGCAATATGTCACCACCGAATATTACCTGTATGACGGCACTGTCGATCCGATCACCCAAGCGCCGCGTCAACTAGGCCAGAAGCTCGGCGACACCTTAACCAGCGGGCGCAATACCTCGCCAGAGCCAGCTACGGTAGCCAGCGCCGACTTAAAACCTATGCTGCAAGATGAATTGATCATCGGCTATCAGCAAGAAATTACCGACGGCTGGACCGGTGGCGTCAAAGCGGTGTTTCGTGAAGTGAAAAATGGCGTCGACGACTACTGCGGCCAATCGGCGTTTGTGCAGTTTGCCGCCGACAACGGCTACAACGACTTTGACCCAGATTCGCTGGCTACTTGTATCATCGTCAACCCAGGCCGCGACTTGGTGATGGATATGGACGTCAACGGCGATGGCAACCTGCAGCGCGTGACTGTCTCCAACGACAAATACTTGCAGCTGGAAGACTACAAACGCACTTACAAGGCGCTGGAGCTGTTTTTTGAACGCGCCAACCGTGACGGCTGGTATCTGCAAGGCAGTTACACCCTCGCCTACAGCCGCGGTAACGCCGAAGGCTTAGTCAACAGCTACTTAGAATCCGAATCGCCAGGTTTGACCAACGACTTTGACCATAAAGTATTTGTCGATGGCACCGATGGCTATTTATCCAATGACCGGCGCCATAACCTGAAAGTGTTTGGCGGCTATGAGCTGACCAGCGACGTGGATATCTCCGCCAGTTTCAGCCTGCAATCAGGCCGGCCGGTCAGCTGTTTTGGTTATCAACCCTTTGATGTCGATGACCCAGAATACGCTGTGTTTGAGCGTTACGCCGCGTCCACCTTGTACTGTCGCAACGCGCAAGGCCAACAAGAATTGACCCATCGTGGCCAGTTTGGTCGCACGCCGTGGACTTACAATATCGACGCGGGCATCACCTATCAGCCAGAGCAGATCAAAGGGTTAACACTGCAAGCGCAAGTGTTTAACTTGCTCAATGTACAACAAGTGACGGAATATCAAGAGCTGGGGGATGTGTCGCTGGAAGACACAGGACAAAATCCGGATTTCCTCAACGATCAGAACTACCAGACGCCGCGTTACGTGCGTTTGACGGTTCGTTACCAGTTCTAATGGCAAGCCCACCCACGTGGTGGGCGTTTGAGGTGTGTGATGCCTGAGTTTCATCGGGTTGCCTTCGCCAGTCAGTCTGCGGTCGGTTTGACCGTCAAAGCGCCGCAGCGACTGGCTTTTTTGAGTGGATTATTGCTGTGTGCCGTATCGCCGCTGGCCGCCAAAACGGTTAGCCTGGCGCCCCAAACGCCACAAAGCAGCGAATTACATGCAAGTACGCCTGTCACCAACCAAACTGCCGCGCAGCCTCCAGCCAAACTTGGCAAACTTGGCAAACAGCTGTGGTTGTTTGGCGGTGGCGAGCCGATTTGCTCCAGTGTCGAGCCCGAGTTGTGCGAGCCTGCCAAACGGCAAGCGGCCGATGCCTATTTCACCAAAACCTTGGCGCTGCGCGGCAAGTTGCTGCGCTGCGACGATGCCAGTTTTAAGGCGTTAAATGCCCTGCCCGGTTGGCCGGACGCGGCTGGGTTTAGCGCAGCTTACAATGAACAAGCAGCGACGCGCTCGCTGCAGCGCCGCGAGCAAGTGCTGGATGCGCTCAAGTCCTTAAATCGATTACCGCGCACGCCAAGTGAATTGACGCAGTTGTTAACGCCGCTACTGGCCGAACCGCTTGGCGAGGATGAACTGAGTCTGATTGAAGACGCCTGCGAAGTGCGGCTGACCGACCAGCAAGGCCAAAGCCTGACCATGCAAGTGTATTGGGAGGGCATGCAGCCCTTTGCGCGAGCGCTGTTTGAACAATTCATCCAACAAGCCGCCGAGCGCAAAGCGCTGCGCAGCGGCCACCCAGCAACAACAAACCACAAACCCACCTTATTGCTGCTGACGTCTTCATCGTACAACCCCTTTGAATGGGTCGACTATTACAAGCAAGTGTTTGAATTTGCAGGTGCCAATGTGGTGTGGTTGCCGCTAGAACCGGCGATGGCGCGCGGGCGCTGCGACGACTTAACATCCAACCGCTTGCGCTTGAATGGCCAGTTGCGCCGCGCCGAGCGTTACCCAGAACTGGCCGCGTATCAACGTAAACTTTGTGAAAACCCCGCAGCGCTGCAGGATTTAGTCGACCAAGCGGATGCGGTGTTTATCAATGGCGGCGATCAGTCGCTGACCATGCGCGCCTTGACCGATGCACAAGGCAATTGGACGCTATTAGCCGCGCGCTTATTAAGCCGCGTCGAACATGAAGGCATTCCGCTGGCCGGCTCGAGTGCCGGGACCGCCATTCAAGGCGGTCGTGCGAAAAACCGCGACGGCGCAGGCGGCTTAGTCATGGTCAGTGGCGGTCAAAGCAGCCATGCGCTGCGTTTTGGGGCACAAGCGCTGGATATCGACGCCCCCATTTGCCGCGCTACCCGCAGCTGTCATTATCAACCCCAGACGCCAAGCCAAGAACAACCGGCCTATCTAGCCGATGCGGCGCTGACTTATCACCCAGAGCTTGGCCTGCGCCTATTTGATTTGGCGGTGACCGACACGCATTTTCGCGAGCGTAACCGCGAAGGCCGCATGCTGCGCCTGCTGCACGATAGCAAAAGCGCCGCCGGAGTTGGCGTTGATGAAGCCACTGTGCTGCGCGCTGATTTTGCGCCGCGCACGCCGGGTTTAAACACCGCCAGCAGCGCGCAGCTGCAAGTGTACGGTGCTGGCTCTGTGTGGTGGCTCGATGCCAGCCAAGCGCAAGGCGAATTGCCAACGCAGCCACGGCTTGGTCCAGCCCGCGCCATGCAAGGCACGTGGCAAGGCTTGCAAGTGGCCCGTTTGTCACCGGGCGATCAGCTGCGCGTCGAGCGTGACGCCAGCGGTCGTTATCAATATCAAGGCGCGGTGAACTGCCAAGCGACGCAGCCGACTGCGGCGCCAGTTGCTACGACGCCAGTTGGCACGCAAAAGCTAGCGCACACGGCCGACAAAACCAGCAAAGCGCCTGCTCGTTCTCGTCACGTGACAAAACCCCATGCGCAAAGCGCTCAGCCTGCCGCCAACCAAGCTGCTGTTGTCGCGCCGCCCAAAGTGGCCGCCGGCAAAGTGGATGCCACGGCGTACAACACCTGGCAAGACAGCGCGCTGGCGTTGACCTTTATTTTGAATGCGGACCAAGCCTTGTCCGCCTGCAGCGACGCACAAGGACGCTGGCATTATCTGCCAACGCCACTTGCGGTGACGTTAGAGCTAGGAGCCATAGATGCAAGTCGATAAGCCACAAGGACACAGTTCTCGCTGGCAAATGCCAGACACCTTGTTAATTGTCGCCATGGTGCTGCTGTTTGCCTATCTGTTGACGGCCTGGCTGCCGCCTGGCGTGTTCAGCACTATGCAGGACCCAAACACCGGCCGCGCTTTGTTAGTCGCCGGCAGTTATCAAGCCGTCGGTGAGGCGCAGCTGGCGCCAATTTTTACCGAAGGCGATCGCACCGGCTTGTTTTCGGCGTTTTTTGATGGCATGACCTCTGGCAGCCGCGGCGGTTCGGCTATCGGCGTGGTGGTGTTTATTTTGCTGGTCGGCGGCTGTTTTGGCGTGGTGCTGAAAACCGGCGCCATCGACGAGATGCTGAAGTTTTTGATCAACAAGTTGCAGCACAAAGCCCGCTTGTTACTGCCGGTGCTAGCGCTGGCGTTTTCGCTTGGCGGCGCCGTGTTTGGCATGGGCGAAGAAGCCATGGCCTTTGCGGTGTTTTTAGTGCCCTTGGTGCGTTTGTTGGGCTATGACGCCATCACCGGCGTGCTGCTGACTTACGGCGCCACCCAAGTCGGCTTTGCCACGTCCTGGATGAACCCATTTTCGGTGGCGATCGCCCAAAGTATCGCCGGCTTGCCGCCGTTATCCGGCGCACCATTTCGGTTAGTGATGTGGGCGGTGTTTACGCTGCTGTACATCAGCTGGATGATGCTACGCGCCGAACGGTATCGCAAAGCGCATGCCGGCGAGCAGGCAAGCCGCAGCGAATTTCGCTTAGAACAACAATTTCGCGCCGCGCACGGCCTGATTGTGGCGATTTTTATCGGTTCGATGGCTTGGTTGGTTTACGGCGTGGTCGTCAGCGGCTATTACTTACGAGAGATAGCATCGGTGTTTATCGTGCTCGCCGTGCTGGCCGCAACAATAGGCAGGCTGTTGTTACCAGCGCAAGGCAATGCCAACGACTATGTGCAGTCCTTCAAAGAAGGCGCAGCTCAGCTGCTCCCCGCTGCCATGGTCGTTGGTATAGCACAGGGAATTCTGCTGTTATTGGGCGGCACGCACGCCGACCAACCTTCGGTGATCAACACCATTTTGCACCACGCCTCTGGCACCTTAGACGGGCATTCCACTATGGTGGCCGCGCAAGGCATGCTGGTGTTTCAAAGCGCCTTTAATTTCCTCGTCACTTCAGGCTCTGGCCAAGCAGCGCTGACCATGCCGCTGATGGCCCCCTTGTCGGATTTAGTCGGCGTCAGTCGCCAAACCGCCGTGTTGGCGTTTCAACTCGGCGATGGTTTAGCGCATCTGTTTTACCCCACTTCCCCTGCACTGATGGGTACGCTGGCGATTGCTCGCGTGGAGTTCGGCCAATGGCTGCGCGCGATGGGGTCCTTGTGGTTATTGCTGACCGGCTTGTCGATGAGCACGATGGCGATCGCAGTGTGGATTGGTTTTTAACTGAGTTTTTGGTTGTAGACAAATGCTGTGCGTGCGCTAGCCCAAGGCCGCACGCGTTTTAAAAAAGGATCGTTATGCTAACGCTTATTCAACACGCCAATGTTTATAGCCCTGCCGCATTAGGGCACGTCGATGTGCTGGTCACCGGCGCTGCGATCGCCGAAGTGGGCAAGCCACAGCTGCAGGGTGACGCCGTGGCGGTGCTGGATGCTCGCGGTTGTTTATTGATCCCAGGCTTGGTGGATTCGCTGGCGCATATCACAGGTGGTGGTGGTGAAGGCGGTTTTCGCACCCGCACGAGTGAGCTAGACGCGTCGGATGCCTTCGCCGCGGGCGTCACCACCTTGGTCGGCGTGCTAGGTACCGACAGCATCACACGCTCATTACCCAATTTATTGGCAAAAGCTCGTGGCCTGACGGAAGAAGGCTTGACTGTCTATTGCCACACCGGCTCGTACCAAATTCCGGTGCGCACCTTGTTTGGCTCGATCAGCGAAGATCTGTTGCTGATCCCCGATTTTATCGGCGTCGGTGAGGTGGCGATCTCGGATCATCGCAGCTCACAACCCACCCTCAGCGAACTGGCCAAACTGGCCGCGGATGCGCGTGTTGGCGGCATGTTGTCTGGCAAAGCTGGCATCGTTAGTGTGCATGTCGGGCCATGCGCGTCTGGCGTACAACCACTGCTGGATGTAGCGGCCCACAGCGATATTCCGCTGACGCAGTTTTACCCCACTCATATGAATCGCAACCAGCAACTGCTAGAACAAGGCTTTGCCTTTTTAGGCCAAGGCGGCTGGATTGATTTAACCACCAGCACCACAGCGCAAGAACTGGCCGCCGGGGAAGTCAAATGCGCCGACGCGCTGCTGCAAGCGGTGCAACGTGGCATCGACACCAGCCGGTTGACCTTTAGCTCGGATGCCAATGCGTCCTTGCCGTTATTTGACGCCAACCAGCAATTTATTGGCCTGGGCGTTGGCCGCGTCGGTTCGCTGACACAAGAGATGTGCGACGCCATCCGCATAGGCGTGCCGGTGGCAACGGCCGTCGCGGTCGTCACTAGCAATGTAGCGCGAGTGCTAAAACTGCCGCATAAAGGCCAGCTGCAGCGCGGCAACGACGCCGATTTGGTGCTGCTGGATGAGCAGACCCTGGCGGTGAAAGCCGTAATGGCCAAAGGCGTCTGGCGCTACAGCGACGGCAGTTTGCCCATCAAGGTCAAGCACGACAGTTTGTTTGTCGATTAACGCCTCGCCGCTGTAGCCAACTCGCGAGGCTAACTGCAGAAAAACCAAAAGCCCCAGCAGGGGCTTTTGCTTTCACTCAGACCTCGTTAGGTTTTTAACCGCTCGACCATCTCGACAAACCGCGAAACGCCAACACTGACGTCTTGCAAGCCACTGGCAACATTGTTGATGCTTTCTTCGCCGTGCAATGCCGTACCGGTAATAGCCCCTAGCTCTTCATCAATGTTGTGGATCAAGCCGGTATTGTTGTGCACCACTTTGGCGATTTCTGTTGTCGCTTCTGCCGTTCGTGCCGCCAGCTTGCGTACTTCATCGGCGACCACAGCGAAACCGCGCCCCGCATCGCCCGCACGCGCCGCTTCGATCGCTGCATTGAGCGCCAGCAGATTGGTTTGGTCAGCGATACCACGAATGGTCACTACAATGTCATTGATGTTTTTCGATTGATCCATTAATTGGCCCCCCAGCGCCGACGCTCGCTTGACTTGGTCGGCAATATGATGGGAGGTTTCTACTGCTTCATGCAGCACCGCCACGGCGTTATTGGCGATTTGCGAGGTTTGTTCCGACGTTGCTGCCGCCAAATGAATAGCCTCCATCGCGGAATGAACCCGCTCTGTGATATCCGCTGCAAACTTGATCACTTTAAAAACATGGCCATCGGCATCGTAGATAGGGTTATAGCTGGCTTCCAGCCAAACGGTCTCGCGCTGAGCGCTTAAACGTTCAAAACGTCCAGTTTTAAAGTCACCTGCGGCCAATTCGCGCCAAAATGTTGGGTGTTTTTGATAAAACTCGTCATTGCAAAACATTCGATGATGCTTACCGACGATTTGCTCTAACCGATAACCCATAGTGGTTAAAAAATTCGCATTCGCTGTCAAAATTGTGCCGTCGGGCAAAAATTCGATCACCGCCATCGACTTGTCGATGGCCTCGTAAATTGCTTCTTTGGTTTGCATTCGCTGCTGCATCGACGTGACATCCGCCGCCAGTTTTACCACTTTTTCAACGCTGCCGTCGCTTCGCAATACCGGAAAATAACTGGCCTGCAAATGCACGGCTTGGCCATCTTTGCGCACGCGCAAAAAGGTCCCGCTGATGGATTTGCCACTGGCCAAGGTATGCCAAAAAGCCCGATATTCTGGGCTTGCCGTATAGTTTTGCGGACAAAAAATCCGATGGTGTTTGCCAACGACTTCACCGTAGCTATACCCCAGGCAATCCAATAGCAACGAATTGGCATCCAAAATATTGCCGTCAGGCGTAAATGCGATGTAGGCGGTACATTCTTTAATGGCTTGCAGTTCTGCAAGACAACTTAACTGCTCGGCAGAAGGCCCGGTCGCTGCGCCTTGCTGCCGTTCGCGCTGATTAAAAAACAACATGTTCGCCCCCTTGGTTACTGTCTTGTGACAGGCCGCACTAAATCGTTTTAGAAATGCACGCTATAGTCAAAGATAAGCAAAGAAATTGGCGTGACGCAAGCGAAATGAGATGTTCCGTTTGTGAAAACAAATTGCTAAATTTTGTAACGCCACTACCCTATTGATCAGTGGGTTCAAACCAAATTGCCGCAGGGTTGTCGCTATGTCACAAGATAGTTCTCGTTTAGCCGTGATCGCGGAGTTTGGCCTGCGCCCGGCGCAAGAAGACCCCTCGTTACAGCGCCTGATGCAGGCCGTCGCCGATTTGCTTGGCGTGCCCACCGCCTTGGTCAGCGTGATTGGCGCCGACTTGCAGTTTTTTAAAGCTCGGGTCGGCCTTGATGCCAGTACCACGCGCCGCGAAGATGCCTTTTGTGACCATGTGGTTGCCGGCGAACGTGCGATGGTGGTGGAAGATACTTGGTCAGATCCACGGTTTTCTGCCAATCCGTTGGTAACGGGAGAGCCGCATATTCGCTTTTATGCCGGTGTGCCGCTGCGCTTAAACGACCAAGCCGTTGGCGCCGTCTGTGTCATTGATTTGCAGCCTCGCCAGTTATCGACCAGCCAGCTCGCCGTGTTGGAACTACTCAGTCAACATATCAGTCAGTATTTGCAGTTAGTCCGCGAGCATCAGCAACTGCAGCAAGAACACAGCTTGATGGACCACTCGCCTGCCGTGTTGCTCAAATGGCGATATGTGCGTGGGCTGCAGTTGATGTATGTGTCGGCCAATATCCAGCGGATCTTTGGTCTCCCCTTCGACCTGCTACAAACGCAACAACAGCGCTTTGAAGACTATTTAACGCATGCCAGCTTAGTGGAATTTAATTTTGCCCTGCAAAACCACCACGCCGGCGTCGCCCACAGTGAGGTCAACCTGCAACTGCAGGCCCCCAAAGGGCAAAGCTTTTGGGTCAAGTTCAGCAGCCAAGCCTTTTTCAGCGAAGAAGGCAAGCTAGAGACCATCCATGCATTGGTCACCGATCATTCGCAAGACCGCTACATGGAGCAAAAAATGCTCGAAACCAACCAACAAATGCGTTTGTTGTTGGATGCATCTGGGTTGGGAACATGGGATTGGCATCTTGCCTCCGACACCAGCAAGGTCAATCGCCGCTGGTGCGATATGCTTGGCTTAGACTTCGAACTGTATGATTCCAGCAGTCGTTTTTGGCAAGGCTTGATCCATCCTGCGGATCAGCAACAGGTTCAACGGCAATTGCAACAGCATTTATCGGGCGAAAGCGCGGTGTTTTCAACTAGTTATCGGCTGCGTCATGCGGCGGGTCACTGGGTGTGGGTGGAAACGTACGGCAAAGTTGTGGAACGGGCAGCGGATGGCACGCCGCTGCGACTGGCAGGCACCCATCGTGATGTGACCTATCGCAAAGAAGCAGAGCTGCAGGATCAAAAACAGCGTCAGCTACTGAGTTTTATCAACAAAGCGCAAACGGCATATCTGCAACATCGAGATCTGTCCAGTGCCTGTCGCGAGATCCTGCCAGAACTAACCGACATCGCCGACAGTCAGTTTGCATTTATCGGCCATATGCAACGGGTGGACGGCCAACCACGTTTGTTGATCCGGGCGATCACCGAATTGGCATGGAATGAACAAAGCCAACAGTTGGTGCAGCAATATCAACAAGGTGCCTTGTATTTCGACCGTTTTGACAACCTGTTTGGACAAGTGATCACCACAGCACAGGTGGTGCTGAGTAATGAGCCACACCTGCATCCAGCCGCCAAGGGCACGCCAGCAGGTCATCCACGGATTTTTCGCTTTTTGGGTTTACCCATTATGTTGCAACAGCAACTGGTCGGCATGATTGGTATTGCCAACAAACTCGGCCCTTACACAAGCGCAGATGCGCAGTTTCTGCAGCCGCTTTGTACAGCTCTCGCTGGGTTGTTTTATGCGGTGGAACAAGCCGAAGCACGCAACAAGGCCGAAGCGCAGTTGCAACACATGGCATTGCAAGACCCCCACACGGGCTTGCCGAATCGTCGGGCATTTGTCCAGCACTGCAGCACACTGCAGCCATCAGATTTGGGCTATGTGTTGGCTATCATCGAAATTGACCACTGGCCAAGTCTTGCGGCGCCCCTTGATGAGACTGTCGCGGACGCCGTGCTGCTCGATGTGGCCAGGCGCTTGCAAAAAGCCGTCCGTGCCTCAGATCTGTTGGCGCGCTTGGGCGAAAGCGAGTTTGCACTGCTACTCCAGCACACCGAAATCGACATGGCCAATTTGTTGTTAGAAGCGTTATTGCTAGCGGTGGCTAGTCAACCGCTGATGCACGCGGCGCAGCCGATGGCGATCAGTGTCAGCATTGGTGCCCGTTATGTAACACCTAGCGAAGACGCCGATTTAACCTTGCACATGGGCCAAGCCGATGCGGCCCTGGAGACGGCCAAAAACAATGGCCACAATTGTTTGATTTGGTATTAAGCAGGCCCAAACGCTGTTATAAAAAAATTATTTTTAATAACTCGTAGAAATAAATTTTGACATCGGCTGAAAAACCTATACACTGCCGAGGCGTAGTTAGATTGTTCATTATTTATGCACCTTGTCGATGTTACTGTTGTACTAGTACCACCTGCATTAATAAGTTAAAACACCTTTTACAGCACCACCGCCCCTAACCGGGCAATAGTTAAATCCAATTAATACAGGTATTTACCATGTCTAATACAAAAATCGGCAAAGTTAAATGGTTCAACGAAACTAAAGGTTTTGGTTTTATCGAACAAGAATCTGGTCCAGATGTGTTCGCGCATTTCCGCCAAATCCAAAGCGCTGGCTTCAAAACTCTGACTGAAGGTCAACGCGTACAATTCGTTGTGACTCAAGGTCAAAAAGGCCCACAAGCAGAAAACATCGTTATTCTGTAATTGTG
>DMYW01000018.1 GCA_003482455.1 Rheinheimera sp.
AAAAGCTTCTAAAGTAGTTGCGTCCGAAAAACAAACACGCTATGGTCAAACTGAACGGGTCGAAGAACCCGAAAAAATCTCGAACAGTACCATTAATGGGAACGTGAAACAATGGTTGTGGCCGGTGAAGGGCCCGATCTTGGAAAAATTCTCCGCACAGGAGCACGGGAACAAAGGCCTAGATATAGGCGGTACTGTCGGGACACCGATTAAGGCAGCCGCAGCGGGACAAGTTGTGTATGCCGGCAACGCTCTGCGGGGTTATGGCAACTTAGTGATCATTCGTCACAACGATGATTTTTTAAGTGCCTACGCCCACAACAGTCGTCTGTTGGTCAAAGAGCGAGATTCGGTGGTAGCAGGGCAGGTTATCGCGGAAATGGGCAACTCGGATGCAGATCGGGTGAAGTTGCACTTCGAAATACGCTTCCGTGGTAAATCGATTGACCCGCTACGCTACTTAAAATAATCATCCACACAAGCTCAACGAAAAGAATGGAATTCTGGCAGTTAGGTGTGACCACCGTTGTAGATCTGGGAGACGGATATGGGACATAAAGATGAAGATGAAGTAGTTGATTTCAAGGAATCGGAATTAACAGAAGACGTAGTACTGCTTGACGACGACAGCGCAGAGCCGGATATGGCAGCCTTGTCGGCCGAAGACGACAATACCCCTGACGAAGTATTCGTCAAAGACGACACGCAACGAGCGATGGATGCCACGCAAATTTATTTGGGTGAAATCGGTTTCTCGCCTTTGCTGTCCGCCGAAGAAGAAGTGTATTTTTCCCGCCTAGCCCTGAAAGGGGACGCAGCCGCCCGTAAACGCATGATCGAAAGTAACTTGCGTCTTGTGGTGAAGATTGCCCGTCGTTACATCAACCGCGGCCTTGCGCTGCTGGACTTGATTGAAGAAGGAAATCTGGGTCTGATCCGAGCCGTGGAAAAATTCGACCCTGAACGTGGTTTCCGCTTTTCTACCTACGCAACCTGGTGGATCCGCCAAACCATTGAACGTGCCATTATGAATCAGACGCGGACCATCCGCTTGCCGATCCATGTGGTGAAAGAATTAAACATCTATTTGCGTTGTGCCCGCGAACTCTCGCAGCGGCTTGACCATGAACCAACCCCTGAAGAAATTGCCGCCGCGCTCGACCGTCCGGTCGAAGAGGTGCGCAAAATGTTGAAACTGAATGAGAAAATCACTTCAGTCGACACGCCAGTGGCCGGCTCATCGGAAAAGCAGTTGCTGGATATTTTGGCCGACGAAAAAGAATTAGGCCCAGAAGGCGAACTGCAAGATGCGGATATTAAACAGCATTTAGTAGTGTGGCTGGAAGAACTCAATCCAAAACAACGTGAAGTGTTAGCCCGGCGTTTTGGTTTGTTAGGTTTTGAGCCATCGACGCTGGAAGATGTCGGACGTGAGATCGGGTTAACCCGCGAACGTGTGCGACAAATTCAAGTGGAAGCGCTGCGCCGCTTGCGTGAAATCGTCACGCACCAAGGCTTGAATATCGAAACCTTGTTCCAGGAGTGATCCTGCGACAGTCAACACAGGCGCCCATGCGGCGCCTTTGTTTTTTGGGCAGCAGGCAAGACGTTGCTCAACCTAGGATGCCAGCGTCAAACGTCAAACTTCAACCCCAAACCGCAACCCTCACACCCGTCACTGACCACGCTTGCTGTTTAGATTGTTATTGCTGACTGCCAGCGTCCAAGTGCCTGCGATACCGCAGGTACCACCTTCATCACGTCGCCTTTTTTGGAACTGGCACAGCCTTTGCGTTCTACCTGATTGCTGGTTGTTTTTGCACCAATTTGGCGAACCAGACAAGGAGATCTGCGCATGACAACAACAAGGCTCGACGATTATCCACTTCACCCTGCTAGTTTCGATGAACTGGTGGATTCCAGCCACCAGGCGCGGCCTACCGCGCAGGCCATCGCTCGCTTTATTCAGCAATATGGTGCCGACGGCTTGGTAGAGCGCCAGCAGCAGCTGGATGCGGCCATTCGCGCCATGGGCGTGAACTTTACTGTGTATGCCGAAGGGCAAAATATCGACCGGGCCTGGCCGCTGGACTTGATCCCGCGTCCTATTGCCCTAAGCGAATGGAAGCGCACCAGCGCAGGCCTAAAGCAACGCTTACAAGCGCTGAATTTGTTTATCGACGATTTGTACCACGAACAACGCGTGCTAAAAGCCGGCATTGTGCCCGCTGACTTGGTGCTCAATTCACGGAATTTTCTTGCACCATGTCAGGGCGTGACGCCTCCTTTTGGGGTGTGGGCGCATATCTGCGGCACCGATTTAGTCCGCGATGCGCAAGGCACTATGTTGGTACTGGAAGATAATTTGCGGGTGCCCAGCGGCGTCTCTTACATGCTGGAAAACCGCACCGTGATGAAACGGGTGTTTCCCGAACTGTTCGCCGAGTCCATCATAGTGCCGGTCGATGACTATCCGCAGCAGCTCTACAGCATGCTGGCGTCCTTGTCGCCGCGGCCGGGCGACTTGCCTTGTATCGTGTTGTTAACCCCCGGCATTTATAACTCGGCCTATTTCGAACACGCCTATTTGGCGCAGCAGATGGGCATCGAGTTGGTGGAAAACCATGACTTAGTGGTTGTTGATGACGTGCTTTATCTCAAAACACTGCACGGCTTAAAGCGGGTGGATGTGGTGTACCGCCGCGTCGATGACATCTTTTTAGATCCGACGGTGTTTCGCGCCGATTCGGTGCTCGGTGTGCCGGGTATTTTCCGCGCCTGGGCCAACGGCAACTTGGCGATCGCCAATGCGCCAGGTTCTGGCGTGGCCGACGATAAAGTGATCTATTCCTATGTGCCGCAACTGATCGAGTATTACTTGGGGGAAAAGCCGCTGATTGACAACGTCGAAACCTATTTGTGCTCCGACCCCAAACAACGCGAATTTGTGCTAGCTAACTTGGACCAGCTGGTGGTGAAACCTGCCAATGAATCCGGTGGTTATGGCATTTTGATTGGCCCGCGCGCCAGCGAGGCCGAACGCGCGGCAACCGCGGCGCAAATCCTCGAAACCCCCCGCAATTTTATCGCCCAACCGACGCTGCAGTTATCGGTCGCGCCCACCTTGTGCGACGGCATGTTGGAGCCGCGTCACCTTGATTTACGGCCTTTTGTGTTGCAGGGGCGGGATTTGTATTGCAGCACCGGCGGGTTAAGTCGCGTTGCGCTTCGCCGCGGCTCGCTGGTGGTCAATTCGTCCCAAGGTGGCGGCAGTAAAGATACATGGATCATCAATGACGAGGTGGACGTATGTTAATGAAAGCGGTAGAGCAAATTTTCTGGTTAGGTCGCTATTTAGAGCGGCTGGATGACACAGCTCGGCTGGTCATCGCCACCAGTCATTTGTTGATGGATTCCCACGAAGAAACCCAATTTGGTTGGCCAGTGCTGCTTGAGGTGCTGGGGCAATCCGCGCCGCGCTTGTTAGCGCCTTATGCCGACGCGCACGGTCGCTTGTCGCTGGCGGACACAGAGCGCGCAGTAATGGCGTTACTGATTAATGAAGCCGACAGTCCGGTGTCAATTTTGGCCACGTCCGCCGCGCTGAAACGCAATGCGCGCAGCCTACGCCCCTTATTGCCGCGAGAAATGTGGGAAGAGTTAAACGCGCTGGATCTGTTTTTGCGCGACAGTTGCAGTCAAACCGTGAGCCGGCAACAACGCTATCAATTAATGGCGGAAGTCAGTCGGCGCTGCCAAATGGTGATTGGCGTGCTGGATGGCACTATGCTGCGTGGTGACGCCTTTGATTTGTTGAACATGGGGCGGCATTTAGAGCGCGCCGATATGACCACTCGCATCATGGACGTGATGGTGCTACAACAGCTGCAACCGACACAAATTAAACGGCCGAAATTCCGTTGGATCTCGCTGCTCAATGCGCTTGGCGGAGTGGAGTCGTACCAACGGTTTGTGGCGGCGCAAACGCGCGACGTCGATGCGATTGACTATTTGTTAGCGTGTGCTGATTTCCCACGCTCCATTAGCTATTGCTTTAATCGGATCGCCGCATCAGCGAAACAACTTCCGCATGCATCGGCGATCGCCGATAGTTTGTTGCGGGTGCAACAACAAGTGAAAAGTGGTGCTTTAAGCGAGCTGTCGACCGTACAGTTGCATGGCCTGATCGATGAATTGCAAACTGGCATTATCGATTTGCATCATGTGATTTTATCGCCCTGTTTTGCGATCAATGCGGCGCAGCAGCGCTCTGCCTAACGGCTTGTTTTTGTAGCCACCGGCGAAAAGGGGAGTTTTGGTGCAACAACAGCATCTTCAGTGGTATCAGCAAGTTGGCATCCAGCAACGTCAGCAATGGCAGCAGGTACTACAACAGCAATTTCGGCAAGCACCGGCGCTTGATCTGCAGCCTTGGTATATCGAACAGCGCGAGTGGCAGTTGTTAGAAGTAGGTTTATTGCAACGCCAGCGTTTATGGTCATTGATTTTGCAAGACCTGTACGGCCCACGGCAGTTGGTGCGCGATGGGTTGGTGCCTGCCGATGCGCTGGCGGCCTGTGGTGCTTATTTATTGCCGATGGTGCAACAAAGCGCGGCGGCGCTGGATTGGTTGGTGCTGTACAGCGCAACTGTGATACGCCGGCTCGATGGCAGTTTTTGTGTCGTCGCCGATCATGGCGGGCCGCCGCATGGGCTGGGCCGAGTCGTTGAACAGCGCCTCGCGCTCAATCAACTGGCCAGCGAATGGCGTGGACCATGGCCGCGGCGGCAACTGGCTGGTTTTTTTCGCCGATTGCTGCAGCGCATGCAAAAGCAACCGCAGGGGATCTGCGCCTTGTTAACCGAGGGTGCGCGCAACAGTCAGTACAGTGAACATGCGCGCCTGGCCAATTATCTGGACATTGCGCTGGTGCGCGGCAGTGATTTGCTCTATCGCGAAGGGCAGTTGTGTTTGAAAACCTTGTCGGGGTTGCAGCCGCTGCAAAGCGTGTTGCGGTTTGTCGATGCGGCTGCGACCGACCCGCTGGAATTCTCAGACAGCGCCCAAGGCTGTGCAGGGTTTGTCGCTAGCCTACGCCAGCAGCAGTTTTTGTGCATCAATCCACCTGGTGCTGAACTGATTGACAGTGGTGTGCTGCAGCCGTTTTTACCGGCGTTGGCGCAGCAGCTGCTTGGTGAGCCGTTATTGCTTGAACAACTTGAAACAGCTTGGTGTGGAGACTCCACGCCGTCTGATGATTGTGTGCTGCAACGACTACAGGATGGGCAGCGGCGCGCGCCAAGTTCAGCCGAATACGCCAGCTGGCAGGCACTGGCGCAATCGCAGCCGTCGGAGTATGTCTGGTGCCAATTGCCGCAGGCGCAGTGCTTACCATACCTCACCGAGGATGGCTCATTGGCCGAATTACCGGCGGCGATGCGGCTGTATGCCTTGTCGGCTGCCAGCACTGGCGCTGCAGCTAAATCCAGTACCGCCGCTGTGTTACCGGGTGGCTTAGTGGGGCTGGGGCCACTCCTTGAATTTATCCAGCAACCAACAAAGGTGCCTGTGTGTAAGGACCTATGGGTGCAAACCGAGCAGAGCGATAGCCAGTCCTTGTTGTCAGCGACCTCGGAACTAACTTTGTCACGCTTTGCCGGGCTGGTTTCCAGCCGTCTGGCCGACCATCTGTTTTGGTTAGGCCGCTATCACGAGCGGCTAAATCACATAGTTCGCGCTTTACGCGCCGCGTTGCATTTGCACTTGCAGCAAACCCCCGCGGCTGGTTTTAGCGCTGAAGTCGACGCGTTATTGCGGTTTGCGTTGCACGCCAACGGTGCGGCGCTTGGCACTTGGCGCGCCGACCAACCCTTGCCGCTGCCTGCCGTGGTCGACTGGCTGTTTTCCGAACGTGACGGACTGGTCAGTATCATGCAGAGTTTGTGGTACAACGCATCATCGGCTCGTGACTATTTCGCGTTTGACTCGACGCTGGTACTCGAACGTTTGCAGCAGTTGATCGGCAGTTGGAGCGCCTTGCAGCAAGTGCAGCGGCAAACGCCGAATCTGCCGCAGCTGATGCAACTGCTAGATGAAATCATCTTTTGTCAGCACGCATTTTATGGGCTGAACCACGAAACCATGAGTCGCACGCCGGCCATGCGCATGTTGGATTTAGGCCAGCATATTGAACGTGCGCTGCAAACGGCGGGGTTGCTGCAACATACCTTGGTTAGCCCAGGCCATGCGCCGAGTGTGCTGTTGCAAGAAACCGTATTAAAACTGGCCGATACCTTGATGACCTACCGGCGTCGATACCGCAGCTTATTGCACCCGCTGGCGGTGATCGATTTGTTGTTGTTTGATGAAAGTACGCCGCGTTCAGTCGGTTATCAATGTCAGCGCATTCAGCATCAATGTGGGCAATTGCCGCAATTGGTCACTGGGACTGGTTTATCGGGTGAGCAGCGGTTAGCACTTGAATTAGTCAGTCTGCTGCAATTGGCCGAACCGGCCAGCTTGGTCGATAGTGCGCAACAAGCGACTCCAGCACTTGGCCTCTTGCTCAGTCAATTGCAACACCGATTGCGGCTGCTGTCGGATCACCTAAGCCAGTCTTACTTCCATCACAGTTTACCGGGGGTGACATGGCAACGGATTTAATGTCGCGGCGTTATCGTCTGCAGCACGCCACGCGTTATCAGTATGAACAACCGGTGCTGCACAGCTTTAATGTGATCTGCTTGCAGCCGCGGCAAACGGCCTGGCAACAAGTGCATTGGACTGAACTACAAACCGAGCCGGCACTGGCGCATCACGTCAGTTTTGTCGATGCCTTTGGTAACGAGCGCCAACTGCTGCATGTGCCGCAGGCGCATACCGAATTTGCCGTGACATTAAGCGCTGAATTAACCGTCACTGCCCGCCATAGCGAGCAGTGGCTTGGCCAAACGTGCTCACTTGAAGTGCTGCAACAACTCAGCTCCCATAGTGAACCCTGGTTAGCTTGGTGTCGTCGCGCTAGTCCGCTGGTGCCGCTATTACCTGAAGCCGCAGCCATTTGGCGTCGCGTTGCGGCGCCACAGGCAGATGTACTGCAGAATATCCAGCGCTTAAACCATTGGATTTTCAGCGAGTTTGCATATGTACCGGAGGCGACAAGTATCACGACGCCGCTGGCGCAGCTGCTGCAACAACGGCAAGGCGTCTGTCAGGACTTCGCCCATCTGGCGATTGCGGTGTTGCGCTCGCAAGGCATCGCCGCCCGTTATGTCAGCGGTTATTTGGAAACGCTGGCAGCGCCTGGGCAAGAAAAACTGCAAGGCGCCGATGCATCCCACGCGTGGTTTGAGGTGTTTGTCCCCCCGTTTGGCTGGGTTGGTTTTGATCCCACCAACGACCTGATGCCAGACGACCGACATCTGCAATTGGCGGTTGGCCGGGACTTTTCCGATGTAACGCCACTAAAAGGTGTAGTGCAGGGGCGGGGTGATCATCAATTGCAAGTTGCAGTGGATGTGTTAGCGCTGTGACGAGCAGCACTTACGGCGGCCACATGGTGCATGTCTTCGCCAGTAAGTGCTGTTTTTCTTTTAGATCATCGGTTTACAGTTGTTGCTTCCATTGATACAACAACTCGAGTGCTTGCCGCGCCGACAGATCGTCAGGGTTTAGTTGCCGTAATTGCTCAAGCAACGGGTGTTCGGTATCTAACAAACTCAGTTGCGGCGTGGGCTCGGCTAGCTTTGTTGCCGCACTGCTTGGGTTGGACAACGGGTGCAGTTGTTCCAGCGCTTTGAGTTTTTGCCGCGCTTGCTGGATCACCACTTTAGGCACGCCCGCCAGTTGCGCCACTTGCAAGCCATAGGATTTGCTGGCGGCGCCTTCTTGCACTTGGTGCATAAACACTATGTGATCGCCATGCTCCACCGCATCCAAATGGATATTGGCGACGCCACGTTGCAAGCTGGCCAATTCGGTTAACTCAAAGTAGTGCGTCGCGAACAAGGTCAAAGCTTTGAGTTTGGTAGCCAAGTATTCGGCACAAGCCCACGCCAGTGACAAACCGTCGTAGGTGCTGGTACCACGGCCAATTTCGTCCATCAGCACCAAGCTGTTGGCGGTGGCGTGGTGCAAAATGGTCGCCGTTTCGGTCATTTCCACCATAAAGGTTGAACGGCCGGACGCTAAGTCATCCGATGCACCGACGCGTGTGAAGATCCGATCAATCGGGCCCAGCACTGCCCGTTGCGCCGGCACAAAACAGCCGACGTAAGCCATCAGCACAATCAGCGCCGTTTGCCGCATATAGGTGGATTTACCGCCCATATTCGGGCCTGTCACCACCAGCAAACGCCGCTCGGGTTGCAGTTGCAACGGGTTGGCGATAAAAGGCTCATCCAGCGTGGTTTCGACCACCGGGTGGCGACCCGCTTCAATCGTCACCCCTGTGGCGTCGACTAAATCGGGTTGGCTGTAATTGAGGGTTAATGCGCGCTCGGCGAAACAGCACAACACGTCCAACTCACTGACGCTGTAGGCCAGTTGCTGCAAGGTGGCAAGATCAGGCGCCATTAAATCAAACAAACCGTCATACAGCTGTTTTTCCAGCGCCAGCGCTTTGCTTTGGCTGCCCAGCACTTTGTCTTCGTATTCTTTCAGCTCTGGAATGATGTAACGTTCGTTGTTTTTTAGCGTTTGCCGCCGAATGTAATCGGCGGGCACAGCGTCCGCGGCAGCGCGGCCGGTTTCGATGTAATAACCCGCAACTTTGTTGTAGCCAACTTTGAGCGAGGCGATACCGGTGCGGGCTTTTTCACGAATTTCCAGTTGTTCTAGATAATCGGTCGCGCCATCGGCGAGGCTGCGCCATTGATCCAATTCCGCGTGGTAACCACTGGCGATCGCACCGCCGTCCCGAATCAGCACCGGTGGGTTTTCGACGATGGCGCGTTCAAGCAGCGCTTGCAGCTGTGGCAGTGGCTGACATTGCATCGCCAGCTGTTGCAGTTGCGGGCTTTGTACGCTCGCCAGCAGGTCGTTCAGTTCCGGCAGCACTTGCAGCGCTTGACGTAAACGAGCCAAGTCGCGCGGCCGCGCACTGCGCAGCGCTACCCGACTGACGATTCGCTCGATATCGCCAATCTGTTTGAGGATCGGCGCCAGTTCCAGGTGATGATCTTGCAACTCGGCAACCGTGTGATGGCGGCGGCGTACTTGGGCTTGATCACGTAGCGGCGCGTGCAACCAGCGTTTTAATAAGCGACTACCCATCGGCGTTTGGCAGGTATCGAGCACTGCCGCGAGCGAGTGACTAAATTGGCCGGACAGGGTTTGGGTGAGCTCTAAGTTACGCCGAGTCGCGGCATCGAGCACTATGTGATCCGAACTGCGTTCCAGTGACATACTGCGCAGGTGCGGCAGGGCAGAGCGCTGCGTATCTTTGACATACTGCAACAAACAGCCAGCGGCCAGCAGCGCCAGGGGCGCTTCGTCCACGCCAAAGCTCTTCAGATCGCGAGTACCGAATTGTTGGCACAAGGTGCGCTCAGCTGCGCTTTTTTCAAAATCCCACACCGGACGGCGACGCGCCCCTTTGCGTGAAAGCGCTTGAGCGGGTAACTGTTGCTCTTCGTTGTACAGCAGCTCCGCTGGGTTTAAGCGCTGCAGTAGCGCTAAAAAATCATCGCTGTGCGCCGCTTGTGTCAATAAAAAGCGCCCCGCGGATAAATCTAAATAGGCCACACCAAATTGGCCTTTGTGCTCAAATACCGCGGCAAGCAAAGTATCTTGGCGCTCTTGCAGCAAGGCTTCGTCGGTGACAGTGCCTGGCGTGACAATACGAACTACCTTGCGCTCCACCGGGCCTTTACTCAGCGCGGGGTCGCCGACTTGCTCACAGATGGCCACCGATTCGCCAAGCTGGACTAAGCGCGCCAAATAGTTTTCCACCGCATGGTGCGGCACGCCCGCCATCGGAATGGGTTGACCGGCGCTTTGGCCGCGTTTGGTCAACGAAATATCTAATAAATCGGCGGCTTTTTTCGCATCGTCATAGAACAATTCGTAAAAATCGCCCATCCGATAAAACAACAAAATGTCTGGGTTTTCGGCTTTAAGGGCTAAGTATTGTTGCATCATTGGCGTATGTGCTTGAACGCCTGTTAACTCTGATTGCATAATCGGCTGAACAACCTTGCTTGGGGATGTCTGTGTTACCAGCTGAAACCGAACGTCTGGCCGCTGAACTTGGTCAGCTATTATTGCGAAAAAAAACCAGCATCACCACCGCTGAATCTTGTACCGGTGGTGGAATTGCCTATGCATTAACCGCCACACCCGGCAGTTCGGCCTATGTCGACCGTGGTTTTGTGACTTATAGCAACAAAGCCAAACAACAATTGCTCGGCGTAAAAAGCGCCACCTTGTTGCAATTTGGCGCCGTATCTGAGCAAACCGTGCATGAAATGGCGGTGGGCGCACAACAAGCGGCGGGCGCCGGTGTCGCTGTGGCCGTGTCCGGCATTGCCGGGCCGGGTGGCGGCAGCGAGCAAAAACCAGTGGGCACTGTCTGGTTTGCTTTTGCCGTGGACGCGCATGTGGTCACCACTCGCTGGTTGTTTCATGGTGACAGAGCCAGTATCCGCGCGCAAGCCATCGACTTTGCACTACAACAACTGATCTTATTGTTGACAGTCCAAACGGATTAAACTACTGTATGAGCATACAGCAGTTGCTCAGTCACCTCATTTCTCGGAGATCGTAATGGACGATAACAAATCAAAAGCTCTTAGTGCCGCGTTAAGTCAAATCGAACGTCAGTTTGGTAAAGGTTCGATCATGAAACTCGGTGATACCACCGCCTTAGACATCGAAGCTATTTCAACAGGATCGTTAGGTTTAGACATAGCTTTAGGCATTGGCGGCTTGCCATGCGGTCGTATCGTCGAGATCTACGGTCCTGAATCTTCAGGTAAAACCACCTTAACTTTGCAAGTCATCGCTGAAGCACAAAAAATGGGTAAAACCTGTGCCTTTATCGATGCCGAACATGCGCTAGACCCAGTCTACGCGGGCAAACTGGGCGTTAAAGTCGATGATCTGTTGGTGTCACAACCAGACACAGGTGAACAAGCATTAGAGATTTGCGACATGTTAGTGCGCTCTGGTGCAGTCGATGTGGTTGTAGTCGACTCAGTGGCGGCATTAACGCCAAAAGCAGAAATCGAAGGCGATATGGGCGACAGCCATGTGGGTCTGCAAGCCCGTCTGATGTCGCAAGCACTGCGCAAGTTAACCGGTAACATCAAACGTTCAAACACCCTGTGTATTTTCATCAACCAAATCCGGATGAAGATCGGTGTGATGTTTGGTAACCCAGAAACCACCACTGGTGGTAACGCGCTGAAATTCTATGCATCGGTACGTTTAGACATCCGCCGCATTGGCTCAGTAAAAGAAGGCGAAGAAGTTGTCGGTAACGAAACTCGCGTCAAAGTGGTTAAAAATAAAGTGGCGCCACCGTTTAAGCAAGCCGAATTTATCATTCAATACGGTGCTGGTATTAGCAAAGACGGTGAGTTGATCGACTTAGGCGTAGCGGAAAAACTAATCGATAAATCAGGCGCTTGGTATGCCTACAAAGGCAGCAAAATTGGCCAAGGTAAAGCCAACGCGATGAAGTTCATGCAAGAAAACCCAGCCATTGCGGCAGAGATTGAACGTGAACTGCGTACTCGCTTGTTGTTGCAACCCACCGTTGGTGCTCCAGGTGCGGCGGAAGAGTTAGAAGAAGAGCCGGAAGATCTGGAACAAGAGTTCTAATTCGATATCTCGATTAAGACGATAAAAAACCACCAACTAAGGTGGTTTTTTTATCGGTGGTGCGTTTAACGCGATTTGGACGATTTGGACGATTTGGACGATTTGGACTACTTGGGCTGTAAAGGGCTGGCCACTTCGGCGTTTAAGATGATCAAAGAGCTTGTATCCACCAAAAAACCGGCATCTTTGTACAGCTGTTCTATGCGACCTTGCGCACGCAGCTCCTTCAGTCCTTTATTTAATGCGGCAAACGCAGCTTGGCCATGTGGATGTGCACGCGACACGACAAAATGACGACTATCGTCGAGCAAAATAGCGACGCCTGGTACTCGTTGCATCCGGATCTGTTCGAGCTGGTAACTGCCGTCTTTTGTATTGGAAAATGGCATCAACATAAAATCCACCCACTGCATATGCACCATTCGCGCTTGACTGAGCCATTCATCCTCACGAATTAACTGCTTTAACGGTAGTTTTTCCAGCGTGCGCCAATCGGTAAGCCATTTGGGAGTCGACACCGCCGTGAACTTAGCTAAATCACTGAAACTTCGGATCGCTAGCGCAGCGGTATTGTTTGGGCTGGTGTACAACGCTGCCAGATATTCGCCGCGGCGGATCACCGGTTCGCTAACAAACACTTTTGGTCCTAGCAACTGCGCATCGGATAACCAATAGCTGTCAAAACTCAATAACAAGTCGCCGGTTTCCAGCATTTTGGTGTTACGGAAATTGAATTTTCCCGGCATATATTGAAAGCGCTGGTGAAATCCACCTATGGCCAATGCTTGCTGCAACAACACCATATCGGCGACATCTCGTCGCATATTGACGTTTTGAAAGTTGGTAATAGTCAGTACATCGCGCCCAGCGACGAATTTCTCATAGTCTTCTAATACATCGTCCCGAATATAGACGGGGATAACATTCGAATCTGTGGCTGGCGCCGCGGTTGCGACGCCATTTAGACCAATCAACCATAACCAGCAGCATAGAGCTCGCAGCATTTACAGGTCCTCAGTATGACTTTGGCTAGCATAGAAGACAGTGAATTATTACTCAAGATTTAAATAGCCATCTAAACGTATAGATGTTGACAATTCTAAAGCCTTGTTGCAAAGTGCCGGACATTCGAATCGTCTATCTGGAGTCATTATGCCGATTAAAGTTGTTGACCAACTCCCAGCCATTGAAGCCCTGTGCGCCGAGAACGTGTTCGTGATGAATGAAACTCGCGCTCAGCAGCAAGATATCCGGCCGCTGAAAATCGCCATTTTGAACCTGATGCCAAATAAAGAAACCACCGAGATCCAATTGCTTCGTCTGTTGGCGAACACTCCGCTGCAGGTCGATATTGATTTGATTCGGTTGGATAATCACGTCAGTAAACACACCTCCGAGACTCATCTGAACTGCTTTTATCGCTTTTTCTCGGACGTGCAGCAGCAAAAATATGACGGTTTGATTATCACAGGGGCGCCGCTTGGTTTAGTCGATTATGAGGATGTCAGTTATTGGCCGCAGTTGTCTGAGATTTTAGCTTGGGCCGATCGTAACGTAACGTCGACTTTGTTCTTGTGCTGGGCCGCACATGCCGCGCTTTATTATTACTACGGCTTACAGCGGGAAATTCGTGGCGAAAAACTGTCGGGCGTGTATTGGCAGCAAGTCGCACAGCCGCTGTGTCCGTTGGTGCGCGGTTTTGATGATGTGTTTTTAGTGCCGCATTCACGGTATGCGCAAGTGCCCAAACAAAAGTACCAAGCGCATCCAGATATCCACGTGTTGGCGGAAGCAGATGTCACGGGCGCTTACTTACTGCAAAATTCCAGTGGTAGTCGAATCTTTGTCACCGGTCACCCTGAATATGATTTAACGACCTTGCAGGACGAGTACAACCGCGACGTCACCGCTGGCTTGAATCCAAAAGTTCCAGAAAACTATTTTAAAAACAATGACCCGGCGCAAGGCCCGCAAAAACTGTGGCAAAGTCACGCATTTTTGTTGTTCAGTAACTGGCTGAACTACTACGTTTATCAGGCGACACCGTTTGACCTGAGCCAGATCGGAGAGGATCGTCACGCATGAGTACTGCCCGTTTTACCGCAGAGCAATTTCGCCAACTCAACGAGCACCGCATTTTGATTTTAGATGGTGCAATGGGCACCATGATCCAAAGCTACCGCTTAGAAGAAGCCGATTACCGCGGTGACGAGTTTAAAGACTGGCCGTCGGACCTCAAAGGCAACAACGATCTATTAGTGCTGACGCAGCCACAGATTATCCTCGATATCCATCGACAGTATCTGGCGGCAGGTGCAGACATCATTGAAACCAATAGCTTCAACGCCACTCCGATTGCGATGGCTGACTATGAGATGTCGCATTTATCGGCACGGATTAACTTCGAAGCGGCCAAACTCGCACGCCAAGCTTGTGATGAGTTTACCGCGCGTGATCCGCACAAACCGCGCTTGGTGGCAGGTATTTTAGGCCCAACTAACCGCACAGCGTCGATTTCGCCCGACGTCAATGATCCAGGATTTCGCAATGTCAGCTTTGACGAGCTGGTCGAAGCGTACACCGAAAGCACCAAAGCGCTGATTGACGGTGGTTCGGACCTTATTATGATCGAAACCATCTTTGATACGCTTAATGCCAAAGCAGCGGCGTTTGCCGTGCTGCAAGTATTTGATGAAATTGGCTATAAGTTACCGGTGATGATTTCGGGAACTATTACCGATGCATCTGGGCGTACCTTGTCAGGCCAAACCACCGAGGCGTTTTATCATTCATTGGCGCACATTGAACCCGTCAGCTTTGGTCTCAATTGCGCCTTGGGCCCTGATTTATTGCGGCCTTATGTCGAAATCATGGCCAGTATTGCCGAGTGCGCCACGTCGGTGCATCCCAATGCCGGTTTACCCAACGAGTTTGGTGAATATGACTTAGGGCCAACTGACATGGCTGCGGAAATACGCGACTGGGCAAATGCAGGATTTATCAATATTGTTGGCGGTTGCTGTGGGACAACACCAGAGCATATCAAGGCGCTCGCAACCATCGTGGACGGATTGCCACCTCGTCAACCCAAACCAGCCAGTCATAGCTTTTATTTAGCTGGTCTTGAAGCATTTTCTTTGGAGTGGTGATGCAACAACAAGCTCGTTTTATCAACGTTGGTGAACGCACCAATGTCACAGGCTCAGCCAAGTTCAAAAAGTTAATTCTCGAAGGTAAATATGAAGCGGCGCTTGATGTAGCGCGGCAACAAGTCGAAAACGGCGCGCAAATTATTGATATCAATATGGATGAAGCCATGTTGGACAGTAAAGCGGCCATGGTTCGTTACTTGAACTTGTTAGCAGCAGAGCCTGACATTGCACGAGTTCCGGTGATGATTGACTCCTCAAAGTGGGAAGTCATCGAAGCGGCATTAAAATGTGTGCAAGGCAAAGCGGTCGTCAACTCGATTTCACTGAAAGAAGGTGAAGCGATCTTTATCCATCAAGCCAAGCTGTTGCGTCGTTATGGTGCCGCGGTTGTGGTGATGGCATTTGATGAAGTGGGGCAGGCTGACACGCAACAACGCAAAGTTGAGATCTGTGTGCGGGCGTACAAGATCCTTACAGAACAAGTAGGCTTCCCACCCCAAGACATAATCTTTGACCCGAATATCTTCGCGGTGGCAACCGGTATCGAAGAGCACAATAACTACGCCGTGGATTTTATTGAAGCGACTCGTCGCATCAAACGCTTATGTCCTTATGCGAAAATCTCGGGTGGTGTCTCCAACGTGTCGTTCTCGTTTCGTGGCAATGACCCAGTCCGCGAAGCCATCCATTCGGTGTTTTTATACCATGCCATTAAAGCGGGCATGGACATGGGCATTGTCAACGCCGGCCAATTGGCGGTGTATGACGACATTCCGGAATTGCTGCGTGAACGCGTCGAAGACGTGATCTTGAACCGCCGCGCCGATGCAACTGAACGTTTATTGGAGATCGCCGACCAGTTTGGCGGTAAAGGTAAAGTTGCGGTTAAAGAGGATAACGCCTGGCGCAGCTGGCCGGTGGCAAAGCGCTTAGAGCATGCGCTGGTCAAAGGCATCACAGATTTTATCGATCAAGACACCGAAGAAGCACGTCAGCTGGCCGAGCGGCCATTGCATGTGATCGAAGGGCCGTTGATGGATGGCATGAACGTGGTAGGCGACTTGTTCGGTGAAGGTAAAATGTTCCTGCCGCAAGTGGTCAAGTCTGCTCGTGTGATGAAAAAGGCAGTCGCTTACCTGCAACCTTATATAGAAGCAGAAAAAGCCGGCACCGGTGCCACCAGTCAAGGCAAGGTGCTGATGGCTACCGTCAAAGGCGATGTGCATGATATTGGTAAAAATATCGTCGGCGTGGTGCTGCAGTGCAACAACTATGAAGTGATCGACTTAGGCGTGATGGTGCCGTGCGCCACCTTGTTGCAAAAAGCCAAGGAACTGAATGTCGATATCATCGGCCTGTCGGGTTTAATTACTCCGTCGCTTGATGAAATGGTGCATGTTGCCAAAGAAATGAACCGCCTCGGTTTTACCATTCCACTACTTATTGGTGGTGCAACCACGTCCAAAGCCCACACGGCGATTAAGATCGCGCCGCATTATCCGCATGGTGTGGTCTATGTCCCCAATGCCTCACGCAGTGTGTCGGTGGTGCAGTCGCTGATCAGTCCAACGCAAAAGCCAGAGTATTTGGCGCGGATCGCCGACGAATATCAACGTGTAGTCGAGCAACATCAGCGCGGCCAAAAAGGCCCTGCATTGCTGACGCTTGAACAAGCGCGTGCCAACAAGTTTGTGTTGGACCTAAATAAAGTCGCACCAGCGCCCAAACAACCGGGCGTGCACGTCTGGCAGGACGTTGATTTACAAGTGCTGCGCGATTACATCGATTGGACACCGTTTTTCCTGACGTGGCAGCTATCGGGCAAGTTTCCGGCGATCCTCAATCACCCTGAAGTTGGGCTAGAAGCGCGCCGCGTCTATCAAGATGCTAATGCCATGTTGGATCGAATGATCAACGAAGGGCACGTTAAGGGCAAAGCGATTTTCGGTTTGTTCCCTGCCAATAGCCAAGGTGATGACATTATTGTGTGGGCGGACGACACTCGAACCACTGAGCGCGCACGCTTGTTTAACCTGCGCCAGCAAGTGCAACTTCGCAATAACGCGCCGAATTTGTCGCTTGCAGACTTTGTCGCTCCGCAGGATTCAGGTGTCGCCGACTATGTGGGCGCGTTTGCGGTCAGTACCGGCTTTGGCGCCGACGAGTTCGCGGCAGAATTTGCTAAAGCGCATGATGATTACAACAGCATCATGGTGAAGGCCTTGGCCGACCGTCTCGCCGAAGCGCTGGCAGAATACCTGCACATGCGCGTGCGCAAAGAGTTCTGGGGTTACGCTGCACATGAGCATTTAGATAATGAACAGTTGATCCGCGAAGCCTATCAAGGTATCCGTCCAGCACCAGGTTATCCTGCCTGTCCAGAACATACCGAAAAAGGAACTTTGTTTAACTTGTTAGATGTGCAAGCGCAAATCGGTATGGAATTGACCGAGAGTTATGCGATGTGGCCGGGGGCTGCTGTGTCTGGATGGTATTTTGGTCATCCAGATAGCAAGTACTTTGCAGTCAGCAAAATCGGCGATGATCAATTAACCGAGTATGCGCAGAAAAAAGCGTGGAGCAAAGCAGAAGCTCAAATGTGGTTAGCGCCGAATCTACGTGATTAAGCGAATCAACATCAGGGCAAGACATGACGTCGATTTCTGCGCTTTGTGTTGAGACATCGATAGTCAGCTTTAATTAGTGAAATGACAGACGACAAAAGCCCAGAGATAAGTACTGGGCTTTTTATTTGCCTCAACGTAATGAGGTCAAAAAATAGCCTATGAACCAAATATACTTGAGTTAACTTCGACGGAATACAGAAGAAAAGTAGCTATTTTAACCGATCCGTTGCTTTTCCAATCGAACGATCGCAAAACCACAACTTTTCTCAACTCTTCGCTTGCGCTAACCCCATCAATTAACCTTCCGGCACCGGGCAGGTGTCACACCGTATACGTCCACTCTCGTGTT
>DMYW01000024.1:0-201 GCA_003482455.1 Rheinheimera sp.
TTCGACCAATATCAGGTATATCGCGCCGATTGGTTGCACGCCTGGCAACAAGGCCATGATGTGTTGATTGACGCGCGGGGCCAGCGTTTCCCGTTATCTGCTAGTGATGCGTGGCAAGCTCAACTATGGCGTGATGTGCTATCGGACATTGGCGACAGGCACGCGCTGTTTAGTCGAGCCGAATTGCACCAACAAGTGCTC
>DMYW01000024.1:426-603 GCA_003482455.1 Rheinheimera sp.
CATCAGCTCGTTGCCTTATCAGACGTTGCAAGCATTGGCGGCAATCGCCCCTTACACGCAAATCGTGCTGACGGTGCACAACCCCTGTCAGTTTTATTGGGCGGATATAGTCGCCGATCCGGACCTACTGAAAGCCAGCTACAAACGTCAAACCGAAAAAAGTGCTGGCCTTAGCGC
>DMYW01000024.1:817-2581 GCA_003482455.1 Rheinheimera sp.
TCGATTATTGGATGAATTTGATCAAACCCAGCAGCATCTGCAACTGTTTCAAGGGCAACGCGTTGATTTGTTTGAAGCAAGGCCAACCGACCATTTACTCGGACAGTTGCAAGACGACATTTTAAATTTACGCACGCTGGAAGAAACTCGCAGCCAATGGCCTGCGCTCACGGCTGAGCAATGCGCCAGTGTGCAATTTGCGACGGCGCACTCGTTGCTTCGGGAAATTGAAGTGCTGCATAATGATTTGTTGCAGCAATTTGCCGCCGATCCGACATTGCAGTACCGCGATGTGATGGTGATGGTGCCAGATGTGGCGCAATACAGCGCCGCGATCCATGCGGTGTTTGGTCGTTTTGATAAAACTGATCCGCGATGTATTCCGTTTACCATTGCCGACCAAGCGCAACAACACGAAGAGCCGATTTTACGCGCACTACGGTATCTGTTGAGTATTCGTCGCCAGCGTTTTGGCTTGAGTGAATTGCTGGATCTATTAGACGTACCCGCGGTGGCACAGCGTTTCTCTTTGACAGATCTGGAACGCGAACAATGCCAAGACTGGTTACAACAAGCAGGTGCAAGGCTTGGTCTTCATGCTGAGCATCAACAACAGCAGGGCATTTATGCGCTTGATGGCCAGCATAGTATGTGGTTCGCGCTGCAACGCATGTTGCTGGGGTATGCGTTTGGCGACCAGACACCGTGGCTTGGCACTGTACCTTATGCCGCGGTGAAAGGCTTGGATGCGGCGGCGGCCGGCAAACTGGCCGATTGTTTGGCGCAGTTACACCAGCTGTGGCAAGACGCGGAGCAACGTTTAACGATAGAACAGTGGCAACAGCGTTTGCTGCAACTGCTCGAACAATGGTTTGTAGACGAAGAACCGGCTGGGCAAGAGTTATTACAACAACTGCGCAGTGAATTGGTCGACACGGCCGCGTTAATGCAAGCCGCGTCTATTACGGAAACCTTAAGCCTTGAGGTGATTGCCGATGCTTGGTTAGCGCCTTTTGACAGCAGCAGTTTGCCGCAGCGCTTTTTGGCCGGAGCCGTGAACTTTGCAACCTTGATGCCGATGCGCGCCATTCCATTTCGCCAAGTGCATCTGCTTGGGATGAATGACGGGGCTTTTCCCCGGCAAGTGCAAAAACAAGATTTTGATTTGATGGCGCAGCATTATCGGCCAGGCGATCGTTCTCGCCGTGATGACGACCGTTATTTGCTGCTTGAAGCCTTGTTGTCTGCTCGCGAGCGTCTACGCATCAGCTGGTTAGGCCGCGACAAATTTGACAACAGTGCACTGGAACCCTCGGTGTTGATTGCACAGTTGCGCGAACACCTCAGCCAGGGGTGGACGCTGACAACAGGCACGCCGCTGCTTGATGCGCTTACCGTCGAGCATCCACTGCAACCCTTCAGTCGCCGTTATCTGCAAGAGCTGCCGAGTTACCATTATGAATGGCAACGTTTTTACCAACCCAAACCGAGTGAGACGCAGTGGCCTTTGCCTGCGCGAATGCCGCAAACCGCGGTGCCACTGGCGGTGCTAAGTGATTTTGTGCGTGATCCGGTGCGTTGTTTCTTCCGTCAGCGTTTGCAGGTGTCGTTTGAATTCTTTGAACAATCTGTGGCCGATCATGAAACCTTCGTAGCAAATGCGCTGGATCACTATCAGCTGCGCCAGCGCTTAGTTGACCAGCTGTGGAGCGCGATGCGTCAAGGTTTACCATTTGATGTGCTCGGTCAGCTTACCGTGGCGCG
>DMYW01000024.1:2758-23172 GCA_003482455.1 Rheinheimera sp.
TGAATTGGTGCTGCAACAACTAGCCAGCATGGGCCAGTGGCAATGGCAACAGCTGCAGTTGTTGCGCCAAGGCGCAGAGCTGGTCAGTCAGCCATTTTCCCATCAACATGGCGGCGTCGAATGCCGCGATGTGCTGGAGTTATTGCAACAAGGGACGCTTCGCCGCCAATTGTTGCTGGTGCCTGATCAACTGATAAAAAACAAAAAGTATCGGTTAAAACCGTTGATCCGGCCGTTTCTACAATTGCTTGCCGCTTGCAGCCAGGCTCCTACCACGCAAACTATCATCGCTGCCGATGGTTTGTTGCAATGGACTATGCCATCTGCCGAGCACGCCCGCGCATTGCTGGATCAGTACATTAGCCGCTGGCAGGACGGTTTAACTCGGCCATTGCCGATTGAATTGTCGTTGGCCGAACAGTGGCTCACGGCGAAAAAACAGGACCAAGACTTGTTGCTCAAATTGGCCAAACTGTTTCAAGGCGATGAATTTGCGCCCGGCGTGTTGGCGCAACATCCGTATTTAAGTCGAGTGTTTCAAGATTTTCAGCAGTTTTGGAGCATGCAATCCGAGCAATTGGCCGAGCAGTTATATCAGCCACTGCTCGCTGTGCTTGAACAAGCGACGTGGCAGGAGATTGGCTAATGCAAGCGTTAAACCCTCTGAGCTTACCGCTGAATTGTCGGGTATTGATTGAAGCCAGCGCCGGGACAGGCAAAACCTTTACCATTGCCGCGTTGTATTTGCGTTTGGTGCTGGGGCATGGTCGTGAACGCCCGTTGTTACCCCAAGAAATTTTGGTGGTGACCTTTACGGAAGCCGCCACCAGCGAATTAAAAGGCCGGATCCGCGCGCGGTTATCGCAAGCCGCACGTTATTTTGCCGGTGATGCAGCACCGGTTGATCCCTTTTTGCAAGCATTAGCAGCCGAGTTTGCCAGTTCGTTATGGCCGGTGTGTGCTGAACGTTTGCAATTGGCAGCACAAGCGATGGACGAAGCCTGCATTTTGACTATCCACGGATGGTGTAATCGGATGCTTACTGAGCATGCTTTTGCCAGCGGTGCTGCTTTTGGACGCGAGTTACTGACGGATGAAGGCGCATTGTGGCAAGAAGTCAGTCAAGATTATTGGCGTCTGCATGTGTATCCGATGACCACCAGTCAATTTGAGCGCTACAGCAAAACCTACGCCTCGCCTGATGCGTTGCAACAAGACGTGATGCGCTTGCGGGATGCCGTTAGTGGCGAGGTGGACGCTCCTGTTGCAGCGGTGCAACGCGAATTGCAAGAGCGCAATCAGCAGCTGCGTGCGCTTAAAGCACCCTGGGGCGCGTGGATTGACGAACTGGCTGCGCTTATCGAACAAGGCCGCGCAGCAGGCTTGACCAACAACAAAATGTTGCAGCCAAATCACGTCGATAACTGGTGGGCAAAACTGCGGATTTGGCAACAAAATGACAGCGCAGCCATGCCAGAGATTGGCAAAGGTGTGGAACGGTTAACCCCTGAAGGCCTGGCACAAGCGTGGAAAAGTGGTGAGCCGCCCGATCATCCTGCCTTGCATGCGATGCTGGGGCTAGAAGCTGCGCTGGCGGCACTTCCGGATGCCAGTGCGTCATTGCGCAAGCACGCTGCCACGTGGTGCTTCGCGCAGCAACAGCAGCGAAAAACCAACCAACGCGCGTTGGGCTTTGATGATTTGCTCACCGGGCTTGATCAGGCACTAGCGCAATCCGACAGCTTAGTGTCGTTGGTGCGCGCGCAATTTCCGCTGGCCTTGATTGACGAATTCCAAGATACCGACCCACTGCAATACCGTATTTTTAGTCGGGTATTTGGCCAAGATGGCGCGCTAATTTTAATTGGCGATCCCAAACAAGCCATCTATGGCTTTCGTGGCGCGGATATCTACACCTACTTGCAAGCAAAACGCGAGTCGCCGCTGCAGTTTTCGCTGGATACCAACTACCGCTCGACCCAGCAAGTGGTGGAAAGCGTCAACCAGCTGTTTATGCATGCCGAAGAGCGCGCCGCTGGGCAAGGCGCTTTTATGTTTCGAGCGCAACAAAATTTAGTCGCGTTTCAATCCGTCAAAGCCAAAGGACGCAGCGAACAGCTGCGGCTGCAAGGCGAGGAACTACCCGCGCTGCGGCTACAAGTGAGCGATGCGGAAAAACCGCTCAGCAAAACAGCCTGGTTAGCACAAGCGGCGCAACAAGCCGCCGACTCGATCGCCGAGTTGTTGTGGCACGCCCAGCAGCAACAATGTGGGTTTTACCAAGACGATACATGGCAACGGCCGCTGCAAAGCCGTGATATCGCTGTGCTGGTGAACAATCAACGTGAAGCGGATGCGGTGCGGAAATGTCTATTGCAACATGGCATTCGTAGCGTTTATTTATCGGACAAAGGGAATGTGTTCAATTCGCCAATCGCTGGTCAATTGGCGATTTGGCTGGACGCCGTGTTAGAGCCGCGCTTGCCAAAAGTCCGTAATGCGCTGGCGACTATGGGGTTGGGGCAGTCACTTGCTGAATTAGACGCGTGGCAAGATCAGGATTGGGACCGTGCGCAGCATCAGTTCATCCGATACCAGCAAATCTGGCAACGCATTGGCGTGCAAGCCATGTTGTGTCAGCTGATGTTTGATTTTGACGTGGTGGCTACGTTGGCGGCGGTCGCCAACAGCGAGCGTTATTTGACCGACTTGCTGCAACTCAGTGATTTATTGCAACAAGCCAGCCGCACGCTGGATGGTGAACGCGCCTTGCTGCGCTATTTGCATGAGCATATGCAAGGCGAGGGTGAGTTGGGCCTTGAAGCGACGCGGTTACAGCTCGAGAGCGATGATGCGTTGGTGCGTGTCGTGACTATTCATAAATCCAAAGGCTTGGAATATCCCTGCGTGTTCTTGCCCTTTATGCTGCGCAGTAATGAAATTGAACTTAAGCATACGCCGCTAACACTGCATGATGCAGATGGACAGGTGCAGCGGGTATTTCAGCCCAGCGAAGCGCAGCGTCAACAAGCTGACGATGAACGTTTAGCTGAAGATCTCCGCAAGTTGTATGTGGCACTGACCCGTGCTTGTTATTTCTGCCAACTCGAAGTGGCGCCGCTGAAAGAACGCAGTGCACTGGCTTATTTATTCACACCTGAGGCCGTGTTACCGGCAGGTCAAGTCGAAGCTGTGGTCGCGCCTTTGTTACAACGTGGCGCTGAGTGCGCTGTGATGCAACTGCAAGCGCCGCAAGCAAACAACTACCAACTCGTCGCAACAGCAGCCGATGCGCAACAAGGTGGTTTTCTGACGCGAGCGCCCAGTGCGCGTAGCCGCTGGTGGGTCGCCAGCTATAGTGCGTTGTTGTTGGAGCAAACCGATGTGGTGGGCTCAAAACGCGCAGAACTGCGGCAAGAGTTATCCGAGCCTGCTGCAGAGTCTTTGCTGGCGGATGTCAGCGCCAGTTTGCAAAAAGGCGCGGCGATGGGCACCTTTTTGCACGAGCAGTTGGAATGGGCGTCGCAACAAGGTTTTGCCAAGGTCGCTGCTCAGCCAAGCTTGTGGTGGAGCCAATTGGAAAAGTCGGCGCAACAGTCTGGTATCGTCAAAAAGACCGAGCAAGGGTGGTTGCGTCAGCTGCTGCAAAGCGATCAAGAGCAACCTGCGTTGTTTGACGAACTGCAGCAAGCACTGGCGCCGCTTTGGCACTATTTACAAAGTTTGTTGCAATGTCAGCTGCCAACGCTTGGGTTATCGCTGTCGCAGCTTCCCGCTGCGTTGGCTGAATTGGAATTTTGGTTGCCGGTACACAAATTATCGGTGCGTCGGCTCGATCACATGATCCAGCAGGCCGTCTGGCCCGATGAACCGCGCCCTGCACTGCAAGAGGGGCAGCTGTACGGCATGCTCAAAGGTTTTATCGATTTATTGCTGTTTGACGGTCGCACTTATTATGTGATGGATTTCAAAAGTAATAGCTTAGAGGGCTATGACGACACGCAGTTACAGCAAGCCATGTTAGCCAAACGCTACGACGTGCAAGCGGTACTGTATTGTTTGGCTTTGTATCGCTTATTGCGCAGCCGTGGTGATGCAAACGCGCTGTCAAAGATAGGTCCGGCCATGTATTGGTTTTTACGCGGTAGCCACACGGACAATGCTGGCGTTTTGGCGATGCCGTGCCCAACCATGCTGTTGTTACGATTGGATCAAGAATTCCAGGAGGTAGTTGATGTTGAGTGCTAACTGGCCATGGTTAGAAAGTCTGCGCCATTTAGGCTTGTGTCGCGCGCTTGATCGCCATTTAGTGCTGGGATGTCTGAGAGAATATCAGCAGCAAATACAACCGCTTAAAGAAGATGAAGCTGCGTTCTTGCTGTTTTGGTTAACGCTGTGCAGCGGCCAAGTGGCGCAAGGACATATCTGCTTGGATATCGAATTAGCCTGTCGTGAGCCCGCTTCACTGCTGCCTAGCGGCACTTTGCCATACGGCATGGCGTATCAAGAGTTAAAACAGCAGCTGCAAGCAAACCCATTCGCACAGGTGTTGCAGGGTTTGCAAGCGCATCCACAACTTGTCGGGCCGCAAGCACCATTTGTATTGCGTGGCCATCGCTTGTATCTGCGCCGATATGCATCGGTTGAACAGCAAATCATTGAGTTTATTGAGCAACGCGCACAGGTGCAGCTCCCCGTTCCAGTGCCGGTATTAGCGCAGGCAATCACCGATTGGTTTGGGGATGTACCCAAGCAGCTTGATTGGCAACGTTTGGCCTGTGCTATGGCAGCAAGCCGGGCGTTTTCCGTGATCACCGGCGGGCCAGGCACTGGCAAAACCACCACAGTGGTGCGATTGGTTGGAATTTTAAGCCAGCTCGCCGCACAAGGTGCATTGCAGCTGGCACTGGCTGCTCCTACCGGCAAAGCCGCCGCTCGGCTTACAGAATCGTTTGAATTGGCAGTGGGCAAGTTAGCGCCCGCACAGCAGGCAATATTGGCGCGGGTGCCTAGCAAAGCGCAAACCATTCATCGTTTATTGGGTCGCAGCGCCGATGGCGAGTTTCGTTTTCATGCCGGTCAGCCGTTGCCGCTGGATGTATTGATTATCGATGAAGCATCAATGGTCGACGCCGAGTTACTGGCGGCTGTGCTTGCCGCGTTGCCGCGCACTGCGCGCTTGGTATTGCTTGGCGACAAAGACCAGCTGGCGTCGGTCGAAGCGGGGGCAGTGCTGGCGGAGCTATGCGATCAAGCGGAACGCGCCCGCTATTGGCCATCGACAGCGGCGCTGCTTACACAACTGACTGGGTTGCCGCTCGACGCCCACTGGCTGGACGAGCAAGGCGGCATGTTGCAACAACAAGTGGTGATGCTGCGCGAATCGCGTCGGTTTTCGGCCGACAGCGGCATAGGTCGCCTGGCCGCGGCGGTCAATCAAGGTGCTACCCAGCAGATTGAGCACTGGTTAAGCGCACCCGATGCCTTAGGTGCTGACATACAGTTACTGCCAGCGACGTCAACCGCAGATCTGTGGCCATGGCTACGCGCGGTATTAGCGCCGCTATGGCAGCAAGTGAAGTGGCTTGCGCAGCAGTCGTTGGACGACGCGGCGTTAAGCGCACATTGTTTGAAGCTGCTGGCGCAGTTGGCGCAATTGCAGCTGCTGTGCGCCGTGCGGCAAGGCCCCTGGGGGGTTGAGACAGTCAACCAGCAATTGCAGCAGTATTTGCGCAAAATGGGGGATATTCAAACCGCGGCGGATTGGTACCCAGGGCGCGTGGTGATGGTGCGACAAAACGACTACAGCACCGGTTTGATGAATGGCGATGTCGGTTTGTCTGTCAGTTGGCTCGACAGCTCGGGTGTGTCGGTGCAAAAAGTGGTGTTTGCTGATGGGCAAGGGGGCGTGCGGTTCTTCTTACCAAGTCGCTTGCCGGAAGTTGAGACGGCATATGCAGTGACAGTGCACAAATCACAAGGTTCGGAATACCAGCATGCGATGCTGCTGCTGCCAGATACCGACAGCCCGGTGTTAACGCGGGAGTTGGTTTACACCGCCATTACCCGTGCCAAACAAACCTTCAGCTTGGTGTTGCCAAACCCAGCCTTGTTGCTACAAGCAGTGCGTCGGCCTACTGAGCGCCGCGGCGGCTTGCGCGTGCGTCAATCTTAAACGTCGTGGCTACGGCAGACGCGTTACACCAAACGCGTTTGCTGCCAACTTTGTTGTAAAAATGCCAAAATTGCCGCGGTTTCGCGTCGTTTGTGATCAGGGCGGTAATGGCAGTGGTACTGGCCCCATGGCAGCGGATAACGCCACTGGGTCAGTGCGACCAGTTCACCGCGCGTCACAGCGTCAAATGCCAAGAAGCTGTTACTCAGTGCAAAGCCATAACCGGAACTGACCGTCTTGGCGGCCAGCAAGGCCAACGTCACTTGCTGATATTGCGTGGCTGCCGGCGGTGGCAGCGCTTGTTGCTGACACCAGAGTTGCCAGTCGCTGCCTTGCTCTGAGGTGACCAACGGCGTTTTGACGATATCCGCAGGGCACCACTGCGTTTGACTGGCGAACAGCCTAGGGTGGCACACCGGAAACCACCATTCAGTACCGAACGCCTGTGACACAAACCCCTGCGGGCAAGGCCAAGTGCCAATCACCAAATCCGCCTGTTGGCTGTCCAAACTTTCTAGACTCGACTCCATATGCAGCAAGGTATCGATGTCGGGGTGACTGGCATGAAACTCGGCGAGCCGTGGCGCCAGCCATTCCACCGCGATCGAGGTTTGTGCGACGATGCGCAGCAGCTGTTTACTCGGCGCGCGTAGTTGCTGACAGACCAGTTCGATGCGACCAAAACTATCGTGCAGGACCTGCGCCAGGCTGTCGCCCGCTTGCGTTAGCTGCAGCGGGTGACTGCTGCGATCCAACAAGCGACAGCCCAGTTGGCTTTCCAGCAATTTGATTTGATGACTGATGGCACTTTGACTGACACAAAGCGCCGTTGCCGCTTGGCTCATGCTGCGATAAGTTGCCGTCGTGGCAAAGGCTTGCAAGGCTTTGAGTGAAGGAAGTGTGGCCATTGTTGAAACCAATTCATGATATTTTGAAAAACTATCATTTTTATTCATGCTGTCAAGGCGCCATACTGCAAGCGACGCAACAAAAACAGGGCTTATCTATGACAATGCTGGCAAAACGAATTGGTGGGGCGGACCCGACGCAGGTATTAAATCAATTATCCAACATGACCGCTGGGGTAGAGCCGATTGCCACGGCTGAGTATCAGTTGCGGATCAACCGCGCTTGTCAGTTAATGCGCCAACAAGGTATCGCAGCTTTGTACCTCAACGCCGGCACCAATTTATTGTATTTCACCGGCACGCATTGGTATGCCAGCGAGCGGTTAGTGGGGGCTATCCTCACCGCGGAGGGTGAACTGCATTATCTCGCGCCTGTGTTTGAAATAGGCACGCTGGCCGGATTTCAAGAAGTGTCAGGGCCGGTGCATGGCTGGGAAGAACATGAAAGTCCGTATCAATTGTTCATGCAACTGCTGGATGAACTTGGCATTGCCCCTGATGCCAGCATTGGTTTGGATGAAGCGACGGCGTTTTTTATCGTCGATGGCCTGCAGCAGCTGGCGGGTTCACGCAAGTTGGTCAACGGCTCTGCGGTGACCGCCTTGTGTCGCCGGCAAAAATCCGCGGCAGAACTGTCCATTATGCAACGAGCGATGGACATGACGTTGCTGGTGCATCAAGCGGTAGCGCAAATTCTGTACGAAGGCATCACAACCCGCGAAGTAGAGGCTTTTATTGATGAAGCGCATCGACGAGTCGGCGCACCGGCCGGTTCGTATTTTTGTATCGTGTTGTTTGGTCCTGACAGCGCGTTTCCGCATGGCGTCAAAACACCCAAACCGCTCGCGCAAGGCGATATGGTGCTGATTGACACCGGTTGTCGCTTGCACGACTACGTGTCAGATATCACGCGCAGTTATGTGTTTGGCACGCCAACGCCACGGCAAACAGCCATTTGGCAACTGGAAAAACAAGCGCAAGCGGCTGCTTTTGCGGCTGCGCAGTTAGGACAGCCGTGCGGCTCGGTCGATGATGCCGCGCGCCGCGTGCTAACAGCCGCAGGTCTTGGCCCTGATTATCAGCTGCCGGGCTTACCGCATCGCACGGGTCACGGTATAGGTCTGGATATCCATGAATGGCCTTATTTAGTGCGCGGCAATGCCACGCCGCTGCAAGTGGGAATGTGTTTTAGCAACGAACCGATGATTTGTATCCCAGGTGAATTTGGCGTGCGGCTCGAGGATCACTTCTACATGACGGAGCAAGGTCCGCGCTGGTTCACCGAGCCTGCTGATGCTATCGATGACCCATTTGGTTGGCAGCGCTAACTCTGTTTTAAGCAACACCGCCACTGCACTGGCGAAATGCTTGCTTGCAAGGCCGCCTGTTATCCCGTGATAATAGCGGCTTTGCCGTTTTTAGGAGTGTCGCATGGAGTTGTGGGCGTTTTTCCAAGCCGTCATTATGGGCTTGGTCGAAGGGTTAACTGAGTTTTTGCCAATCTCAAGTACCGGTCACTTGATTATTGTCGGTGATTTGATCGGCTTTGAAGACAAAGGTGAAACCTTCAAAATAGCTGTGCAACTGGGCGCGATTTTGGCGGTATTGTTTGAATATCGGCAGCGCTTTTTTAACGTCGCGGTGGGGGTGGTCAGCGATCGCCAAGCGCAAAAGTTTGTGCTCAATCTACTGATTGCTTTTTTGCCGGCAGCCATTATGGGCTTGTTGTTTTTAAAGAAAATCGAAGCTTATTTGTTCAACCCCATTTCGGTGGCCACTATGTTGGTGATCGGTGGAGTGTTGATTTTATGGGCGGAGCGACGCGTGCATACGGTGCGCGTAAAAGATGTCGATGACATGACGCCACTGGATGCAATCAAAGTTGGTTTAGCGCAGATGCTGGCCTTAGTTCCAGGCACCTCGCGTTCAGGTGCGACTATTATTGGCGGCTTGTTTATTGGTCTTGATCGCAAAGTCGCAGCGGAATTTTCGTTTTTCTTAGCTGTACCTACGATGGTTGCAGCAACCGGCTACAAGCTGTATAAAGCGCGCGAGTTCTTAAACCTCGATGACTTAGCCTTGTTTGCCGTTGGTTTTGTGATGGCATTTTTTGCTGGTTTGCTGGCGGTACGCACCTTAGTGCGTTATGTGTCGAACCACAGCTTTGAGATCTTTGGCTGGTACCGCATTGTGTTTGGCGGTTTGATTCTAGCCAGCTGGTACTTCGGCTGGGTTAGCTGGGATGTGCCGGCGTAAGCTGTGTTGCCGCTGAAAAGGTCGCTGTAGCGGCCTTTTTTATTGCACGCAAAGGCGTTGTTGCCAGCCGCAGGGACGGGACAGCCCTGTGTCGCAGGGGCGAGCTTGTCGCGAGTTGATACTGTAAAACGTTGGTCTTTAACGCTATGCTTTGTGAAGCGTTGGAGCTAGCGGCTTTGCGGCTACATGTGTTGCTGACTGCCAGCGATGCTAGCAACAAGGTTGCTCTGCGGTTTGTGCGAACGCGCTCGCTTGCCAATCGCGAGCAGTACACATTAGGCGTTTGGCAACCGGCACGCTTCTATAAAATGGCTGCGGGTTTTCTTGGATAAAAAGATAAAGAAAAACGACGCATACGCATAAGAAATCAAGGTCGCCCATGCGGCTCCTTCGAGGCCGTACCGTGGGATCAGCAGAAAGTTTAACCCGACGTTGAGCAAGGCGCCGACGCCGTGACTGAGCATAGAAAGCGGCTCGTTGCCGGTTAAAATCAGATGTTGGCTGATCAGTGAACGGACAAACACAAAACAACCGGCCCAGACGTGAATTTGCAGCACCAAGGTGGACGAGGTGAATTTTTCACCATAGGCGAGCAACATGATCCAATAAGCTCCCGCGGTCATGCCAATTGAAATCACCAAGGCCATGCCAAAAAACAGTAAGGCGCGTTTGCGAAGTACAGCCAAATATTCCGGCCAACTGCGCTGAAATGCTTGCAGCATTTCTGGATAGTAGCGGGCGGCAAGCGTCACCGGAATGACGTACCAAAGCTCAGAAATTCGGGCCACCGCCGTGTATTGACCGGCTGCGGCAACGCCCATCATGGCTTCAATCATCACGGTATCAATTTTTAAATAAATCACCGACAGCACGGCGGCCAACCACAACCAACTGGCACGTTTCAGCATGGCGGTGGCGTGCGGCAGGCTGAAATACCCCAACCGCAATGGCGCTTGTTCCGGGCAATAGCGACGGTACCAAAAATATTGCATCAGACCGGTGGCCAGAAATTCGATACCCACCACCAAGAATAAAAACTCCACGCCATGGCCGGTCCACAAACCCCAAATCCGCGCCGCCAAGGTCAACGTCGAAATGACGACTTTACCGACCGCGACCGCGCGAAAATGCCCCGCAACGTTTTGTTCGTATTCAAACAAGATGAAACTAAAGAAGGTCTGCAGCACAAACAGCATGCTAATGGACCAAGGACCTTGGTGGAAATAATGCGGATAAAAGGTGATAAAACCGATGATCATCAAGCCGGCAAACAACAAGCCAGCGCCAAGCCGTAGCCAGACGGCAGTCTGTAAAAAGCGTTGCTGCTCTTGCAGATCGGCGGCTTGGTGCGCCATTTTTTGCACCAAGTTGTTCAAGCCTAAATTGGTCAGCGGCGCTAAAAACGCCAGCCAGACCATCACGACACCATAAGTACCCAGTGCTTCTTCGCCCAGCAACCTAGCGACAATAAAGGTAATGATGGCGCCAGCGCCTAAACGATAGAAGCGCTCAACCAGCAGGATCAGTGAGCGCGACGTGAGTAGCTTAACGATGTTTGGCACGGTGTTTCGCTTTGTAGCGTTTGATGTAACGCGTGATCCGCCAAATGTATTGCAGTGTCATTGAATACACGACAAACGCCGCCAAAAATAACAACAGCATGACGCCATCGGGCACCATCAAGTATTCGCCAATCACGCCGATGGTTGCCAGCATCGACGCTAGAGTCGCGATGGCGACCAGGGCTTGGCGCGAATTCAAGCCTAAACGCAAAAAGATATGGTGCAAATGCTCGCGGTCAGCCATAAACGGCGATTGGCCTTTGCGTACACGGCGGATCATGATAGCCACCATGTCCATCAGCGGCACGGCGATGATCCATAAGGCTGTCACAGGGCGGAAACTGGCGGACTCACTTTGTGTGCCGATAATCAATAGCCAAATGACCGTCAAACCAATCAGCATAGAGCCAGCGTCGCCCATAAAGATTTTGCCTTTACCTTTGCCGACTAGGTCCAAGTTAAACAGCAAATACGGAATTAACGCAAAGACCAACACCATCGGCAGCACGGCATAGTCCAATTGCCCGCCAACGCCCATCATTAAGGTCACCGAAATAAAAGTCACTGCGCTTAAACTGCCGGCCAGACCATCGATGCCGTCAATCATATTAAAAGCGTTGATAGCGGCAATAACTGCGATGATGGTAAACGGGATACCGACGATGTAACCCAACGTCAAATGGCCGTGACCAAATAAGTCGCCCAAGTCGCCGACATATAGCTTTAAACCGTACATCATGACGCAAGCGATAATGGCTTGAACGACGAGGCGTAACTTTACGCTCAAATCGAAGAAATCATCAAAGACGCCCAGCACGACTATGGTGCCGCCACACAACAGATAATACCAATGCGTATCATGGGGTAAGCCAAACCATGACAGCGTCAATGCCACACCACAGTAGACTGAGATCCCACCGATCAATGGCACAGCACCAACGTGCTGTTTGCGGCCAGCGGGTTTGTCCAATAAGCCGATTTTGTGTGCGACAGGGATCATCAAGTTGATCACCAGCAAGGTGATCATAAAGGTAGTGCTAAACAGCAAAATGTGTTCGTACATAAATTATCTAGGACCTTCAGGGGCTATCGGCCGATTATAGGAGGTTTTACAAAAGCTTACTATGCCAGATGCTTAGGCGACTAGCCTGCAGAGCCCTTGATTTGGCTAATCTTTCAGCGATTGACCGTCAGTGGGAGGTTACCATCATCGACGCTGTTGTCGCTCAGTCATGCAATTGCGTATGATGGATGCTCATCTAGCGTCATGCGAGTCATAAAAAGGAAGTGCATGTGTCCAGTCGTTTGTTGATCGTAACGAATATGGGGCCTAAAGCCTCGGCACCGTTTCAAGGGCAATTTGTTCGCAATCAAGTGGATGCGCTTGCAGCTTTGCATCCCGACTTCTTTTATATGACGTGGCATAATGATTCCAAATTAAATCGGCTATTCAAATATCCGGTGTTGTGGCTGCAATTTGTGTGGCGTTATGTGTTGAGCGTGCGTTGTTTTGATGTTTTGCACGTGCATTATTATTACCCGACCATTTGGCTGGCATTGACCTATAAATGGTTGCGAAACCCCCGGGTGAAGATAGTTGTGACTTTTCACGGTAGTGATATCTATTTATACAAACCCGAATCTGCATTGTATAAATTTGCCGCGAAGTTTGTGCGCCACTGCATTTTTACCAGCAAAAGTTTGCAGCAAAAATTCTTTCGCCAAGATATTCCGTCAACCGTGTTGCCAGCAGGCATTCATCCGGTGTTTGCCAACGTCGAGCCGGTGCCCGTAGAGGAGAAGTCATTTGACTTGTTGTACGTCGGCACCATGGATCACAACAAAGGCATGGATCGCTTGTTAGCCCTGCTCGAACAGCTACCCGATGCGCGAGTGGCGCTGGTAGGCGAGGGCCCGTGGCGTGAAAAAGTCCAACAGGCGCTGGCAACGCGCAGCAATGTAACCTTTTACACGGGGCAAACGCCGGTGCAGCTGGCGGCGCTTTATCGGCAAAGTCGGGTGTTTTTAAGCCTATCGCGCAACGAGTCGTTTGGGTTGGTGATGACTGAAGCCATGGCGTGCGGCACACCGGTGCTGGCCACTGTCACGGATGGTTCCACGGCACAAGTGCACGATGGTGACAACGGCTACAAAGTGGCGCAGGATAATGAACAAACGGTGGTGCCGGCGCTCCGTGAGAAGATTCATCAGTTATTCAGTTTGACGCCCGCACAGTACCAACAAATGCAACAAACATGTCAGACCAGTGCTAGACCTTACCTTGTCAGTACAGTCGCGACCGCGCTGATGGACTTATATCAGTCGTTATCAGACGCCCAGAATCCTAAGGAGTAATCGCATGCAGCAACCCCCAATCGTCAACGTCGGCGGCGTCGATGTAATGGCTTTTCGTGATATGCAGCAGTTGGTTGAGTTTATTGTGCATGATGATGGCAGTGTATTTGCGGGTTCCGCCATCGCTATCAACCCTGAAAAAGTGATGAAAGCGCAAGAAGATGCCGCGATTCGCGACATGCTGAATGAAGCGGAGATCCGCTACGCCGATGGCATGGGCGTGGTTAAAGTGATGCAAAAGAAACTCGGTCAACCGGTGCAACGGGTGCCTGGTTGTGAAACCTGGGAAGCCATTATGTACCGCGCCGCCGCGACAAAAGTTCCGGTGTTTCTGATAGGCGCTAAGCCTGAAGTGCTCGCTGAAACAAAAGCCAAGTTAGAAGCAGCTGGCGTGCAGGTCGTTGGCGCGCAAGATGGTTACTTTAAAGATGAAGACGCACTGATTGCCCAAGTCAAAGCCAGCGGCGCACGGATTGTCACGGTGGCGATGGGTTCACCTCGCCAAGAAAAGTTTATTCAGAAAGCCAAGCCGTTATTACCAAATACCTACTTTATGGGCGTGGGCGGTACCTATGATGTGTTCACTGGACATGTAAAACGTGCGCCGGAGATCTGGTGTAAATTGAATTTAGAATGGGCCTATCGACTGATTGACCAGCCAAGTCGGATCAAACGCCAATGGAGTTTGGTGGAGTATTTGTGGTTGTACTTGCGCGGTAAACTGTAATTGCCCACTGCACAGAAGGATGTTGTTGTGACGGAATTAGCCTCAGGTCAATCCTTTCCTTTAATCAGCGTCTACATGCCGACCTACAATCGCAGCAGTATGATGCATCGCGCCATCGCATCGGTGTTGGCGCAAGATTACCCTAATTTTGAACTGCTGATTGTCGACGACTGCTCCAGCGATGATACCTGGCAAGTGCTCAATGACCACTATGGCACACATGCAAAAATCAGGTTGTTTCGCCAAGAACGCGGGCAGGGCGCCTGTGCTGCACGGAACTTGGCAATTAAAGCGGCGCACGGCGAGTTCGTCACTGGCATTGACGATGATGATGAATTTTTACCGCATCGTTTATCCAGCATGTATGCCGCTTACGATGATCAGTACTCCTGTGTTTGCACCAGCTACTTTTGGGACTACGGCTCAGTGCGCAAGCAACTGTATGCACAAGCAAAAGTGGTGCGGTTGCCGGAAGTCCTCGACGTGCACTGTTTGTCCAATCAAGCATTGGTGCGAACCAATCGGATGCTGGCGCAAGGTGGTTTTGATGAAAGTCTCGCCGCGTTTCAAGATTACGATATGTGGCTGCGGATGGTCGCGGCCTATGGTCCGGCACTGCGTCTAGCGGACGCCAGTTACATAGTGCATGTCGGTCACGAGCTAGGACGGATCACCACGTCGCCCAAACGCTTAAATGCGCAAGCCCAGTTTGTCGAAAAACATCGGCCATTGATGAACGATCGCAACCTACACAATCAAGCTTTTTATCGCAAAACCATGCTGCAAGAGCCGATGAGCCTGGCAGAACTGCTTGGCGCTGTGCGTTATGGCTTGGTTGAAAGCAAAGTTCGCTATTATCTCAAACATCGCTTGCAGTGGTTCATTCGGATCCGTAAACAACTGCTGAATAAAGGCATTAAAGGGCTGTTTTCACAAAAATGACCGATTCATCGATGCTCTCCCCACAGGCAGATCCTGTGGCTGAATTGTTCCTGTTCATTAAACGCAGCTGGCTGTGGTTGTTGGTGTTTGCAGCGCTTGGTGCTGTGGCCGCCTTATACTGGCAAAAGCAACAAGTGCCACAAGCCTATGCCAGTGCCAATTTCAGTATTAATCCGGCCCGAGTCCAATATCTATCTGGCTTATACGCGCAAATGCCGGCGAACAGCACCTTATTACTTGGGGCGTTAGAAGTCGACGAAATGTCGCGCTTTAGTGTGATGATGGATGAGCCTGCTATGTGGCAAGGGTTATTCAGTCAGCCTGAGGTCTGCGTATTCGCCGATCTGTGTGCAAAATCCGCTGCAGATGTGGAGCGTTTAACTGCTTATTGGCGGCCGAGACTGCAATTTGAACATAAGCGCCGCGGCAACTTGTTGTTTGTCCAGGTGCGTGCAGATGACGCGGCAAAAGCTCAGGTCATTTTAGAGCACGCAGTCCGTCAGGCCGAAGCCCTAGAATTGACGCAAAAGTTAACCCAAAGTGAGGCGCAAATTCAGAGCTTAACTAAAAACGTTGCAGCGGCATCAACGGTAGGCGAGCGTACAGAACTTACGGCGTTGCTGGACAAGGCACTAGCGGTTGCTAGCCTGTGGCGCCAGCAGACTTATCACGCGGTCGTGCCGGTAGGCTCGGTGCAGGTCAAGCCAGCTAAACAACGGGGAGTCCTGCTTATCGGCGTGGTCGGCGGCTTGTTAGGGCTACTGGGTGGTTTGGTGATTGCGTTGGTGGTTGTACGCCGATGAATTGGTGGCGCTCGTTAGATCTGCACATCATGTGGATGTGCAGTGTCTATTTATTTATTGATGCATTAAACGGTTTCTTGCTGCAAAAAGGCTTGCCTGGTGGCGGATTATCCGCGGTGTTTAAAAGCCTGTTGTTGGCTTTGATGTTGTGGCAACTATTGGTCTATCAGCGGCGCTGTGTGTTGTTTGTGGTTAGCTTGCTGGTGCTGTTATTGCTAGGACCTGCTTACAGCCTGTTGCTGTTTGGTCATCAAGCCGGTTTTAGTTATGACGTGGGTATGGCCCTGAAACTGATTTCCCCGTTGGTGGCCTGTGCTTATTTTGCTGATTTGGTGCAACGAGACCGCGCGTTTGCGATGACAAGTCTGCACTGGTGTATGGCGATAGGCGCGGCCGTGATAGTGGCCAATATGGCGTTGGGGCGGTTGGGTTTTGGGTTTACCGCATATTTGCCAAGTGACTTTTTCGATGAACTGAATCTTGGCACCAAAGGATTCTTCAAAGCCACCAATGAAGTGTCAGCATTGCTGCTGGTCTATAGCGCCTATTGGTTTGGTTTTTGTTGGGTATGGCGGCGTCGTTGGTATCCAGTGGCGGTCGCTTTGGCTTTGTTTTGCTCGTCGGCCATGTTGACCAAAACTGGCAACGCTGGGGTATTTTTGTTGGCAGTATTCATACCTGTATTACATGCCGCCATGATTTGGCGTGGTCATCCGAAGCTATTAGTCACCGCAGCTGTGTTCGCGCTTAGTGGGCTGGCGGCGTTGTTGCTTGCATGGCCGCACATAGTCGCGCATTTCCCTGACAAACTATGGCTCGCTTATCAACAAAATGGCTTATTAGGTTTGTTGTTATCCAGTCGAGATTTGTTCGTGGCCGATAACTGGGCGTTTGCTAGTCGACATTTTAGTGAATGGCATCGTTTGTTAGGCATTGGAACTGCGGGTCTTGATCTGTACAGCAGTAAGCCGTTAGCGGAAATTGATCCCGCAGACTTATTGATTTGGTTTGGTATTGCTGGCTTTGCTTGGTGTTTGCTGTGGTTTGGTTTGGTGATCCGTGCCAGCGTGTTAGCGTTTTGGCAAACGCCTCGCAGTATGCTTGCGGCAATAGTTCCGCTGAACTTGGTTTTGTTGCTGGTATCTTTGATGGCCGGGCATGTGATGACATCAGGTATGCTTTGGATCCCATGGGGGCTGCTCAATGGCAGTTTGTGGTTGTGGCAGGAGAAGACCCATGTGGCGTAGTGATTTTGCTCGAAAATTGATGAGTAATACAGCAGCGCAAGCACTGAACTTTGGTAGTCGCTGGTTATTAAATCTCGCAGTTGCCCGTCATTTGTCCGAACATGAATTTGGGGTATTTAGCCTTATCTATATGGTCGCTAACTTGTTGTTCCCAACGTTAGCTTTTGGTTCGAATTTTTTCCTGATCCATGAAACTGCAAAAAAACGTGATATTAATCAGCTACTAAGCTCATTTGCATTAACCGCCTGTGTCTCGGTGGCGGTGCTAACGGCTGTGGGTTTATATCAATGGCTCGCTGCGGAGCCACTACCTATCTTGTTATACATGCTGGCGGCTTTGGTCGGTTTGTTATGGGCGATCGCCCAACAATGTTATTCGTACTTAAAAGGTGCGCAACAATTCCATGCGGAAATGCATGGGCAGTTTTTGTCGGCAATATTAATGCTTGGCGTCGCTGTGCTAGTAGTGGTGGGTGTGTTCGAGCATACCAGCGAAGTCATGGCTGCGATTGCTGCGGCATCGCTGGTGCCTGTACTACATGGCCTAAAATGGTTGTGGCCTGAGGTGCAACAAGCGCGCGTGCTTCAGCATTCGTCACTGCTCAGCTGGTCCATGGTGCGGCAACGTGTTAGTTATGCGTGGCATGATGTGTTTGCTATCTATCTGTCGAACATTCCTTTTGTGTTTTTATCGATGTTTTCAACCTTGATAGCCTTGGGTATGTTTCGTAAATCCTTTGTACTTTTCATGCCAGTAACCTTGTTACCGGTAGTGTTTTCGCATGTATTGCTGGCACGCTTAAGCAGCATTGTGGACGCCAATACTCGTTTGGCGCAATTTAAACGGCTGTTTATCTTTACGTTTCCACTGCTTAGCTTGCCATACCTTGGGCTGGCGTTGCTTAATCCGTGGTTATATCCACTGCTGTTGAATGAGCCTTTGCAGCCGCTGGTCGCTGAAATTTGTTATTGGGTCGTCGGCACCTTATGGTTGACACTGCTGAAGACGTACGTGGAAGTGTGGTTGACGTCGTTGGGTTTTAACCATTGGCGAGCCATCGTGGTGTCAGCGGTCGCGATTGGTAGTAGTTTGTTGTACATTGTGGTGAATGACCAGCTAACGGCACAAGTCGCAGCATGGATTTTCTTTGCGGGTAACTTGGTTGCGGTGGGAGTCATAGCTCTGTGCGGAATTCCAGCCTATCGCCGTTATGCGTCTTCTACGGCTGAAAAACTGGCCAAATAAACAATTTAAGGCATAAAAAAACCACCCGAAGGTGGTTTTTTTATGCCTGTAAGCCGATTAGCCCACAACGTTAATCAAGGTTTTCCCTTCGAAACTTAAGCCTTGGAAGGCTTTATGTTTCACTAGGATCACAATGATGTCGGCTTTTAAGCCTTCTTCAATGCTGACCAAATGCGCCTTCGCATTTAGTTTATTCGTCGATTCCACGTTCGGTTCAACGGCTAGCACTTTGCCATCATAGGCATCGGCCAATTTGTTGACGATGTGCAGCGCTGGTGATTCACGCAGATCATCGATATCCGGTTTAAACGCTAAACCAAAACAAGCGACCGTCGGTTTGTTTAAGTTATGGTTGGCCACAGCTGACAACACTTTGCCAAGTACCCACTCAGGTTTGTGATCGTTAACTTCACGGGCGGTACGAATGATCCGAGCTTGCTCTGGGGCTGAATGCACGATAAACCATGGGTCAACTGCGATACAGTGACCGCCAACACCAGCACCAGGCGTCAGAATGTTTACGCGTGGGTGACGGTTGGCCATGCGGATCAATTCCCACACGTTGATATTGAGCTTGTCACAAATCAGCGATAATTCGTTGGCAAACGCGATATTGACGTCTCGGAATGAGTTTTCAGTTAGTTTTGACATCTCGGCCGTACGTGCATCCGTTTCCAGCAATTCGCCTTGGACGAAGGTGCGGTACAGCTCTTTGGCTTTTTCAGAGCAAGATGGCGTCAAGCCACCGATGATTCGGTCATTGGAAATCAATTCTTGTACAACTTTGCCGGGCAGTACGCGCTCTGGACAATAAGCGACGTGAATATCCGGTGATGCAGAATCAGTTGGCAAGGTCAGATCTGGGCGGACTTCTTTGATCCACTTGCACATGGCTTCGGTGGTTCCAACTGGGCTTGTTGATTCGAGCACAACCAAATTGCCTTTGGTCAGCACAGGAGCAATCGACTTGGCAGCGGCTTCAACATAGGTTAAATCTGGCGACAAGTCATCGTGGAACGGGGTCGGCACGGCAATCATAAAGGCGTCTGCAGCTGATGGTTTTAACTGCGCAGAAAGATAACCGTTGGTCACGGCAGCGTGCACTAACGAATCCAAATCGGGTTCGATGATATGAATTTTGCCTTGATTGATGGTGTCGACCGCGTGTTGATTAACGTCAACACCTAACACTCGTAACTTGCGGGAAGCCAACATGGCTGCTGTAGGTAAACCGATATAACCTAAACCGATGACTGAAACAGTCTGAATCATAGCGTCACTCCAATTGGTTGCTATTTTTTTGATATAGTACCACAGCTTAGCTGATCATCGGCTAGCGCTGAAGCTTTGAATGTATTTTTTACAGACCAAACTGAAATTAAACTGAATGAGGTCGGGCCAGTTGTTGCCTGCATCGAGGTCACCTTTGAAAGATTTTATTGAACCCTTTTTATATCCCCATAATTTGTTTTTATTTGGTTTGGTCATTGCTGCCTTACGTTACAAAAAAGTTGGGTTGTGGTTTTTAGTGATTTGGTTTTATGCGTTTGGGAATGGCTGGGTGGCCAATCAAGTTCGAGATTGGTACGGATCCGAGATCAGCCAGGCAGAAGTTCCTACCAATTTTAACGGTGATTTTGTGGTGCTGGGCTGTGGTGGCGATGAAATGTCGATACCCGATTGTGCGAAAAGTCGTCTCGACCAAGTTGCTAACGCCGTCGGTGCTCGACTAGATCCGGTGACCATTCATATGACCACTTTGTATTGCACTCCCTACCTCAACTATTTGAAAGCAAAAGTACCGCCGCAAACACGTTTTGATTGTTTTCACGGTGGCGAGACCACCTACCATGAATTTTTTAATCTGGATCAGCGCTTAGATCATGCAAAATCCTTTGTGTTTGTGACCAGCGATTATCATGCGTTCAGAGTGCACAAATTAGCCCAGTCCTATGGGTTAAATGGGGTTGTGGTAGCGGCACCTTCCTCGACTTTTCGTCCAGTGAACTGCCGTGCCAGCTGTTATCTCACGGTCAATTTGTCGAACTTTGATTTGTTTGCGAAGCTAACTGCGGAGATGTCGAGTTATTTGGTGTATTCGAGCACAGCACGTTGGACGCGCTGGTATAAAGAGCCGCCGCAGCCGACACGCTAGCGTGCGAAAAAACAATAAAAAAAGCCAAGCAATTGCTT
>DMYW01000024.1:23309-25056 GCA_003482455.1 Rheinheimera sp.
AAGCCAAGCAATTGCTTGGCTTTTTTTTGCCGCGATCTCTCGATTATTTGCCGCGAGCGATGATTTCTTGAGCCATCAAATCAGCCACAAGGTTGGTTGGTTTACCCTCAGCGTCAGCGCGGGCAAACAGGTTAACCAGTGTGTCGTAGATCGCCATCACTTTTGCGGTCGACTCGTCTTTGTTGTAGCCCTCTGGGCGAATTTCCAACGCCACGTTGATAATGCCACCTGCGTTAATTACATAGTCTGGTGCGTAAAGAATGCCTTTGTCGCGCAGCAAAGCGCCATGACGAGCTTCTTTGAGTTGGTTGTTTGCACAGCCAGCAATAATTTTGACTTTGAATTGATTGATGGTGTCGTCGTTGACGGTCGCACCCAAAGCACACGGCGCGTAGATATCCGCCTCAACAGCATAAATGTCATTCAAGCCAACGGCGGTAGCACCAAATTGCGCAACTGCCCGCTCGACTGCGGTTTGGTTGATATCGGTGACGATTAACTTAGCGCCTTCTTTATGCAGATGCTCACATAAATAAAAGCCAACGCTACCCAGACCCTGTACAGCAACGACTTTGCCTGATAGGTCATCCGAGCCGAACTTGTGCTTCGCTGCGGCTTTGATGCCACGGTAAGTTCCAAGCGCAGTGAATGGACCTGGGTTTCCGCTTTTCCCTTCTAAACCTGCGACGTATGGTGTTTCTTGACCAACAATCGAGATGTCATGGCAAGTGATATTGACGTCTTCTGCAGAGATATAACGGCCACTTAACGAATGTACGTATTGGCCAAACTTTTTGAACAGAGCTTCGGATTTGATGGTTTTTGCATCGCCGATGATTACTGCTTTACCGCCACCGAGAGGTAAACCGGCCATGGCATTTTTGTACGTCATACCGCGTGACAAACGCAGCACGTCAACTAACGCATCTTCATCCGCGGCGTAGTCCCACATCCGGCAACCGCCGCAAGCGGGGCCGAGTGCTGTGCTGTGTACCGCAATAATTGCTTTTAAGCCAGTTGCTTTGTCGCTGCAATAAACAACTTGTTCGTGGTTATCAAATTCTGGGTGATTGAAGAAGGCCACTTCTAGTTCTCCGATATTTGTAGGGCGTCAGCGGTGGACACGCTGCGGTAGGGCTTTTTCTCGGCGCGGAATTTATCAAATTGCCTGCTGCTGTGCCAGAAAAAGCGCTAAAAAAACACAGGTCAGTCCAGATGATTGTCGACAATTTAAGTTGATAGTTGCGTTTCACGGCTGAGTGACATATTGTGAATTTTTTTTCTTTGGAAGTCCCTATGACCACTCAAAACCAGCCGCCAGTAGAGCTGCATCCATATGAAGTGTGGCTGACCACACAACTGCAAAAAGCCAATAAGATTTTAGCTGAACAAGGTGTGATCGCCGCAAACACTGTATTGTCGCAATGCAGATATATGGCGCCTGCGGCCGCAGTGTGGTTGATTGAAGGCGCAAACCGTCGCCATTATTGGGTCATTACCGGCGAAATTCCGACGGATATCTTAGCAGCCGACGCCGCTAAAAATGCGCGTGAAGCGATGCGAAGTTTCCACATGCGGTGGCAGTTAAGGGCCGAGCAAATAATGCAAGCCAAGCCTACGGATGAATCGCGTAAAATGGCGACTATTCTGGTTGAATCGGCCGAGGTGTTGTTTAAACTGGCTGAAAATGACAGTCTGTGGCAAGAAGAACCGCAGCACTAGTTTTGACTAGTCCTGAAATAAGTTG
>DMYW01000019.1:0-162 GCA_003482455.1 Rheinheimera sp.
GCAATGTATTGCACGGTAATGCTGGAACTCTGGTAGATCATGGATGTTCTCCTTCGTCGCGTAGGTGACAGATTTTTTAATATCTTCGCAACAGGTCAGATGAGTCTTGTGCGGAGTCAGTGTGTCGCGGTTCAGGAAAAAATTCAACCGTTATTTAAACGC
>DMYW01000019.1:321-19578 GCA_003482455.1 Rheinheimera sp.
GACGACGAACTAACTATAGGTGGTATTTTTGCAGATGGTGCGAGTAAAGGCTGGATTGCCGTGGATTCTAGTCGGGCTGTTGGGATGGTCATTAACGGCGCAAGCGGCGAAAACACCAGAGCAAGTGTTACGGGATAGGTTCTTAAAAGCGGAGCGCACCATCGACAAAGTGCCGGCCGAGCAAGGCCGGAAACTGGTCAATGAGCTTAAAGGGTATCCGCTAGCGCCTTACATTGAACTGGAATTGATCAGCGGTAACTTGGCCGACACAGCCGCAGTGCAGGCGTTTTTGGATAGGTACCCGGATACGCCGATGGCCTTTATGCTGAAAAAGCGTTGGTTGTTATATCTGGCGAATGTGGGTTTGACCCAGCCGTTTCTGAAAAACTATCAATTCGGCAATGACACGGAATTGGATTGTGCGGCGCTAGAAATGCGCTTGCTCAGTGAGCCGCCTGCAACGGTGTGGCCAAAAGTGACCAAGTTATGGGTTGAAGGCGAATCGAGTTTGCCCAAAGCTTGCGATGACTTGTTTAAACGCTGGCAAAAGGCCGGGCAACGCACGCCTGAGGTGGTGTGGAGCCGGCTTGTCCGGGTGGTCGATGACGGGGATACGCGGATCATTCCGTATTTGCGCACTTTGTTGCCGGCAAAGCAGCAATATTTGGCTGATAAATGGAAGCAGGTATTAACGGACCCTACAAACGTCAGTAAAACTAAATTTCTACCACTGAAACACCCGTGGGAGCGGGATATTCTCGCGTACGGCTTAAAGAAATTAGTCTGGAAACAGCCGGACAAAGCGTTGGCAACCTACGGCCGCTTTGAAATGGACAAGCATTTCACGAAAGAACAACGTATTGATGTCGCTCGAAATTTTGCTATCGCGTTAGCCAGTAAAAACGACGTGCGTGCCAGCAAGTTCTTGAACATGGTACCGACAGCCGACAAAGACGACTTGTTTATCCAGTGGCAAATTGCTTGGCATGTGCGCCGTGCCGAATGGCCGACGGTGCTGGAGATCATTGCGCAGCTACCCGATGACGCAAAAAGCGACGATAGTTGGCGCTACTGGCAAGCGCGTGCGTTGGAGCAGACGGGTCAGCAGGCCCAAGCCGACAGCATATTGCGTGAATTAGCCAGTACACGTGGTTATTACGGCTTTATGGCGGCAGCGCGCACAAAGCAGCCACCAAGTTTGGCGCATAAACCAATTCCGGTGAGCAAAGACGACTATGTCGCGTTTAAGAAAAGCCCCGCCATTGCCCGGATGAAGGAATGGGAAGCACTCGATCGGCCGAACGCGGCACGTCGAGAAATGCTGTACATTCAACGGTATGGCAGCGAAGCACATAAACTCAGTGCCGCGAAGCTAGCCTACGAAAACGGCTGGTATGACAGAGCAGTGGTCGCGTTAAGCTCCGCCGGTTATTTGGATGATGTCGAATTGCGTTTCCCGATGGTGTTTCGTAGCGAAATTCAGCGCCATGCCAAAGATGCCAATATCGACCCGGCGTGGGCAATGGCGATCACGCGGCGCGAAAGTATCTTTATGCCGCAGGTAAAATCCGCCGCCGGTGCCCATGGTTTGATGCAAATCATGCCGCAGACTGCTAAGCACCTTAAAGGTAAGCCGGTGCGCTCAGAGCAGTTGTTTAACCCTGGCTTTAACATCGACTTGGGTACTGACTACCTAAACTATTTAATGCGTACCAATAACAATAACTTAGCGCTGGCCACCGCCAGCTACAACGCCGGTTATGGCAACGTGAAAAAGTGGTTACCCGAGCAACCGATGGATTTGGATGTGTGGGTAGAAACAATCCCGTTTAAAGAAACGCGGGAATATGTCAAAGCCGTTTTGGCTTATTATCAAATCTACAACCTGCGGATGAATCGCCATCAAAATGTGTTTACGCCTTTGGTGACGATGAAAATCTCGAAGCCGAATTAATTTTTGTGGGACAGCAGCATGAAATCAGCTCTACAACCGCTCTACGCCGCGCACTTGTTTGAAATGCAACAACGCACCAAAGCTGTGCTAGCGCGCGAAAATTTAGATGGCTTGGTCATTCATTCTGGTCAAGCCAAGCGGCAGTTTTTAGATGACATGGATTACCCATTTAAGGTCAATCCATTATTTAAAGCCTGGCTGCCGATCATCGACAACCCGCATTGTTGGCTGATGGTCGATGGCGTCAATAAGCCCAAGTTGGTGTTTTATCTGCCGGTTGATTTTTGGCATAAGGTGCCAGATGCGCCTAACGATTTCTGGGCTGGCTTTTTTGATATTCAACTGATTGATAAACCAACCAAAGTGGAAGCCTTGTTGCCATACGACAAAGCCCGCGTGGCTTATTTGGGTGAACAACTCGAGCTGGCAAAAGCACTGGGTTTTACCGAGTTAAACCCAGAAGGCGTGCTCAGTTACCTGCATTATCATCGTGCCTATAAAACCGACTATGAACTGGTGTGTATGCGCGAAGCCAACCGCATCGCGGTGCAAGGCCATCGCGCGGCAGAAGCCTGTTTCCGTGCTGGCGGCAGTGAATTTGCTATTCAGTTGGCGTATTTGGCGGCGGTGCAACAAACCGAAAACGAAGTGCCGTATGGCAATATTATCGCGCTGAACCAAAACGCGGCCATTTTGCATTACACGGCACTGGAGCGGCAAACGCCTACACAATTGCATTCGTTTTTAATTGATGCCGGCGCTTCTCACCATGGTTATGCTGCTGATATCACCCGGACTTACAGCGCCAAGGATGATGAATTCCAAGCGCTGATCAACAGCATGAACGCCGTACAACTGGCACTGGTGGACATGTTAAAACCGGGGATCAAATACAGCGATGTGCATCTGAAATCACATGAATTGATTGCTCAGGTGCTGGCGGATTTTGATTTAGTGCAATTGCCACCGGAAGGGATTGTCGAAACCGGCATTAGCCGCACCTTCTACCCACACGGCATTGGCCACCATTTAGGCCTACAAGTGCATGACGTCGGTGGTTTTATGGCCGATGAACGGGGCACCCATGTGGCAGCGCCAGAGCAGCATCCGTTTTTACGTTGCACCCGCCTGATTGAACCGCGGATGGTGTTTACCATTGAACCTGGGTTGTATTTTATCGACTCCTTGCTGGCGGATTTAAAAGCCAGCGAGCATGGCAAATACGTCAACTGGCATAAAGTCGATGGTCTGCTGCCGTGGGGTGGTATTCGCATTGAGGACAACGTGATTGTGCATCGCGACCGCAATGAAAACATGACTCGCGAGTTGGATTTAAATTAACGCGTTGCTGTGCGTGCGTATGTACCACGTCATCAAAACACCGGCAGCTGCCGGTGTTTTCGTCTAGGCTGAATGCTTTAGCAACTTCTGATGGAGCGCACGCGATGGCGGAGATGATCGGCAGCACAGTCCCTTTATCACATCATGAGACCTTGCAAGGGCATGCGGTGCTGCATAAAGGCCAATTGACCGTAAAAGGTCGGCTGACGCTCACGGTGTTTCACTTAAGTTTTCAGCCGTTTAGTGAAGCAGGGCCTGGGCCTTTTCAATTTCTGCGCCGCGATATTTTGCAAGCTCAACCATGCCAGTGGCCAGCGCCAACACCTTATGAGCGCCCTGCTATGGGCTTGCGAGTGCAGCTAATTAATGGCCAACACTTTGAATTCCAAGTCGATCACCCAGCGCTCTGGCTGGCTCAGTTATAAATATCGACCAACGAATCAATAAATCCGCCAGCCTCACTGTTTTGTCAGAAGCGGCTACGGCACACTGACCAGCAGGCCCCACGGGGTCGCCCCTCAACTTATTCGGAGACCGCCATGCTGCTACCGCCTCGTTTGCTCTGCTCAACTTTACTGTTGTCGTCGTTATCCCTCGGTGCTGCGACGCCGTCGAGCAGCACGGCGCAACCATCTGCGGCGCTGAACCCCAGCATAGAACGCGACTATCAGCAGCATTTGGGAGCGCTGTTTGATTATTTCCACCGCAATCCTGAATTGTCAGGCATGGAAGTTAATACAGCAGCCCGTATCGCCAAAGAGCTTAAGGCTGCAGGCTACACAGTCACCGAACACGTCGGCGGCACCGGCGTGGTGGCGCTGCTGAAAAATGGCGATGGCCCGACAGTGCTGCTGCGCGCCGATATGGACGGCTTGCCGGTTGAGGAGAAGTCTGGCTTAGCCAACGCATCCAAAGTGCAGATGAAAGACCCTGCGGGGAATCTAGTCCACGTGATGCATGCGTGCGGTCACGACGTGCATATCACGTCATTGGTAGGTACAGCGCGGTACATGGCTAGCCACAAAGAGCAGTGGCGCGGCACCTTAATGTTGGTTGGCCAGCCGGCGGAAGAAACGGTCGGTGGTGCGCAAGGGATGGTTAAAGATCGGCTGTTTGCACGGTTTGGCAAACCCGATTACGCCATCGCGCTGCATGTGGCGTCGGATATTGAAACTGGCAAAGTCTGGATTGAAGAAGGCGCGACACACTCTGGGGTCGATTCCGTCGATATCCTAGTGCATGGCGTTGGCGCCCACGGTGCTAGCCCGCATCGCGGTAAAGATCCGGTGGTGATTGGCGCGCAAATTGTGCTGGCGCTGCAAACCATTGTCAGCCGTGAAGTTGCCCCCCGCGAGCCTGCCGTGATCACGGTCGGTTCGTTTCACAGCGGCACCAAACACAATATCATTTCGGACGAAGCGCGGTTACAGCTGACGGTGCGCAGCGAAAACCCACAAACGCGTGAATTATTACTCGACGCCATCAAACGTGTGGCGATCAATACCGCTCGCGCCGCGGGAGTAGCGGAATCTATGCTGCCTGAAGTGATAGTGGCTGACGAAGCGACGCCGCCGGTGGTCAATGACATACCACTGGCCAAACGCTTAAAAGCCGCAGTGCAACAGCAGATGCCAGCCAATACAGTGTTTGATTACAGACGTTTGGCTATGGGCTCGGAAGACTTTGGTTTCTTTACCATGGACCCTTATATTCCAAGCGTCTATTTCAAAGTGGGCGGCACGCCCGCGGCAGATTTTGCCAAGGAAAAACAAGGCGGGCCGGCCGTGCCGAGTCATCACAGTCCGCTGTTTAAAATTAGTGCTGAGCCGTCCGTACGCACGGGAGTGGAGGCGAGTGTGGTGATGTTGCTGGACTTAATGCCGGTCAAGTGAGTGCGATTGCTAGAATAAAAAAGGCAGCCTCAGCTGCCTTTTGCGTTTCGATGAAGTTGATTTATAAGAAAAATGCATGCACTTGGAACAAACGTTCCACTTCGCTGATGTATTTTTTATCCACCAAAAACAAAATTACATGGTCGTCGGTTTCAATCACCACGTTGTCATGCGCGATCAAGACTTCATCACCGCGGACAATGGCACCTATAGTACAACCTGGCGGCAATTTGATTTTGCCAATCGGTTGGCCGACCACTTTCGACGTGGTGCGATCGCCATGCGCAATGGCTTCGATCGCTTCGGCAGCGCCACGGCGCAGTGAATAGACGTTGACGATATCGCCACGCCGCACGTGCGTCAGCAGCGCCGAAATCGTCGCTTGTTGCGGCGATACGGCGATATCAACTTCACCGCCTTGCAGCAAATCAACATACGCACCGCGTTTAATCAGTACGATAGTTTTTTGCGCGCCCATCCGTTTGGCCAGCATGGCGGACATGATGTTGGCTTCGTCGTCGTTGGTCACGGCCAAGAACACATCCACTTGGTCGATGTTTTCTTCGTGCAGCAGTTCTGGGTCCGACGCATCGCCTGCATGCACCACAGTATTTTCTAGGGTGCTGGATAGAAACTCGGCGCGCTCGCGGCTGCGTTCAATCAGTTTGACGCTGTGGCTTTTTTCCAGTGCTTTGGCAAGGCCAAAACCGACGTTACCGCCACCGGCGATCATAATGCGGCGATAGCTCGATTCGAGTTTTTGCAGCTCGCTCATCACGGCGCGAATGTGTTTGGTTGCCGCAACAAAAAACACTTCATCGTCGGCTTCAATGACTGTGGTGCCGATGGGTTTAATGGCATGGCCACGCCGGTAAATTGCCGCTACCCGGGCATCAATATTTGGCATATGTTCGCGTAGCGTCGACAACGCATGACCGACCAACAAGCCGCCATAATAAGCTTTCACCGCCACCAGACTGACTTTGCCGCCGGCAAATTCCACCACTTGCAAGGCGCCTGGGTAGTCAATTAAGCGCCGAATATAGTCAGTGACTAGGGTTTCTGGCGCGATAAAGTGATCGACCGGCATATCGTCTTTGTTGAACAACAAATCGCGGTACTTGATGTACTGATTGCTGCGAATACGCGCCACTTTGGTCGGCGTGTTGAACATCGAATAGGCGACTTGGCAGGCGACAATGTTCACTTCGTCGCTGTTGGTCACGGCGATGATCATGTCGGCGTCTTCGGCGCCGGCCTTTTTCAAAATATCCGGGTGCGCGCTGTGGCCGTGGACCACTTGCAAGTCGTGTTTGTCTTGCAAGGCGCGTAGTTTATCGGCGTTGATATCGATGACTGTGATGTCATTTTCTTCACCGACTAAGTTTTCGGCCAGCGTCGCGCCGACTTGTCCAGCACCTAAAATAATGATTTTCATCTTATTTTCTTCGTTAGTTTGGCGTAAAAGAAGCCGTCGCCGTCTTCAAAACCAGGCAGGCGTTGCCAGGTCGTTTGTGGATGGAAAGGCGCAAGCGGTAGCGCCTGCGCATCCGGCGTTTGCTGTAAAAATTGCTCAATTTGCAGAGCGTTTTCTTCAGGCAAAATGCTGCAGGTCGCGTACAGCAGAGTGCCACCGGGTTTTAAGGTGCGCCAGACTTCCTGCAATATTTGCTGTTGCGTGGCGACCAACGCCGGGATGTCTGCTTTTTTGCGTAGCCAACGAATATCCGGGTGGCGTCGGATCACACCGACTGCCGAGCAAGGTACATCCAACAAAATACGGTCAAACGGCTGACCATCCCACCACTGGCCTAATTCCGCCGCATCGGCGGCGATGACATGGGCGTGCAGCTGCAAGCGATCTAAGTTGTCGTACACGCGGTGCAAACGCTGTTCGTCACGATCAAGGGCTACCACATGTGCAGTCGGTGCTTGTTCTAACAAATGTGCGGTTTTGCCACCTGGCGCGCAGCAGGCGTCCAGTACTCGCTCGCCCGCTTGCGGCGCGAGTAATAACGCAGCGTATTGTGCCGAAATATCTTGCACCGAAAACCAGCCGTCGTCATACCCAGGCAGCTGAGTGACATCGCACGCGCGCGCTAGCAACACGGCTTGTGGCAAAAGCGTCACTGGCGTACTGAATTCGACGCCTTCTTCTAAAAGTGCTGCGTGGAATTGCTCGATGCTGACTTGCTGCTTGTTGATGCGCAGCCACAGCGGTGCTTTTTGCTGGTTAGCGGCGATAATCTCGAGCCAATGCTCAGGGTAAGCTTGTTGCAGTTGCTGCACCAGCCAACTGGGGTGGTTGGTTTGCACCGGCAGCGGCGCATCGGCAAATTCAAACAACTCTGGGCGGCGCTGAAATTCGCGCAGCACGGCGTTGATCAGTTTGGTCAGGTTTTTACCCTTGAGTAGCCGCGCCGCTTCGACCGTCTCGCCTACGGCGGCGTAGTCGGGAATACGCAAATACTTCAGCTGGTACATGCCGATATAAATCAAATACTGCAGCGGGCGCAGATCTTTGATCAGCGGTTTGCTCATCAGTTGCTGGCTGACAAAATCCAGCTGTGGCAGGTGGCGCATAATGCCAAAACAAAGTTCGGCCAACAGCGCTTTGTCAGCGCTATTGGCAAGTTTACTTTGGGCTTTGGGCAGTACGTCCGATAAGGATTTACCTTGGTCAACCACTTGGTAACACAAGGTGGCGGCAGTTGCGCGCAGTTGCGCACTCATGCTGGGATATCCAACTGTGCGCCAAGCGGGAACCAATCGGCGCGGCCATTGAGGAAATCAACCACTGCCATTGGTTTTTTGCCGGCAGGTTGTATGGTTTCTAGCACCAGCAAACCGTCTGCTGTGGCAATGGCAATGCCTTTTTTATCGACACGTACCACAGTGCCTGGTTGTGCATTGGCGGTGCTAGCTTCGACACGGCTTTGCAAGACTTTTAGTTGTTGCGTGCCCAGTTGCAGGTAACTGACCGGCCATGGGTTAAAGGCGCGCACTTCACGCTCCAGTGCTGCGGCGGTTTTACGAAAATCCAGCTGAGCTTCTTCTTTAAACAACTTTTCGGCGTAATTGGCGAGAGTGTCATCTTGAGGCTCTACTTGGCGTTGCAATGCAGGTAAATCAACCAGCGCGGCCAGCAGCGCTTGTGGACCAACAACAGCCAGCTTGTCATACAAGCTGGCGGACGTATCGTTTGCTTCAATTGGCAGCGCGACTTTACTGAGCATCGCGCCTGTGTCTAAGCCTTCGTCCATTTGCATGATAGTCACGCCGGTGTGCGTGTCGCCCGCCCAAATGGAGCGTTGGATCGGTGCAGCACCGCGCCAACGTGGCAGCAGTGAACCGTGGACGTTGATACAACCAAGGGCAGGGGTAGCCAAGACCACTTTGGGCAGGATCAGACCGTACGCGACGACCACCATCAAATCTGCCCCTAACGCGGCAAGCTCGGCTTGTGCTGGTGCTTTTTTCAGTGATTTGGGTTGGTACACTGGAATATTGTGTTGCAAAGCCAGTTGTTTCACTGGACTTGCTTGCAGCTGATGGCCACGGCCAGCAGGACGGTCTGGCTGGGTGTACACGGCGATCACGTGATGTTCCGAATCAAGTAACGCTTGTAAATGGCGAGCCGCAAAATCGGGCGTACCAGCAAAAATAATCTTTAACGGAGTTGTCACTATTAGGCCTTGGCGTCCAAACGCGCTTGTTTTTCTAATTTCTTTTTGATGCGGTCACGTTTCAGTGGTGACAAATAATCGATAAACAATTTGCCGATTAAGTGGTCCAGTTCGTGTTGCAAACAAATAGCCAATAATCCTTCGGCTTTTAATTCGAACCATTCGCCATCAACATTTTGTGCTTTAACGATTACATCGGCAGCACGGGCGACGCTGGCGTAGTTTTGTGGGACAGATAAACAACCTTCTTCATAGGTGGTATCGCCACTGCGCTCAACGATTTCAGGATTAATAAATACCTGAGGCTGGTTTCTTTCTTCAGATAAATCAATTACAACTACACGTTTATGAACATTTACTTGCGTTGCTGCTAAACCAATGCCATTTTCGGCATACATGGTTTCTAACATGTCAGCAACGAGCTGACGAATTTCGGGGGTAACTTCAGCGACAGGTTTGGCAATTGTGCGTAAACGTTCGTCTGGATAATGTAAAACTGTTAAAACGGCCATAGCACCTACAAAATTATGCTTAATTTAACTAACTGTGTTATGGTTCAATTTTAGCCATTTATCCGTTCCAAGAACAGCGCTGAGGCTAACTTATTCCTGCAGTTACGGCGTCAAGGGATCTAGCATGCTGAAAATAATAAAAACTACACTCGCCGCATTCGTGTTTTGTTCCGCAACTTTTGCATCGGCAGAACAATTAACAATCAAATCGGATGCGCCAAAATCATACACAGTCAAACAAGGCGACACCTTGTGGGACATTTCCGGTATGTACCTGGAAAAACCGTGGCTGTGGCCAAGTTTGTGGAAAATGAATCCACAAGTGGCAAACCCGCATTTAATTTATCCAGGCGACGTATTGCACCTGACTTACGATGCGGACGGCAAACCAGTGCTGTCAGTGAGTAATCAGACTGTGGCCAAGTTGTCACCAGACACCAGCGGCTCTGCGATGGCAAACGGCGAAGTTCGTGGCGGGGATGTACGCAAGTTATCTCCGGAAGCGCGTAAAACTTTAAAATCAAGCAAAGCGATCACCACGTTACCGCTACAAATGATTCGGCCGTTTTTGACCTATGAACAGGCATTAACCGAAGAACAAATCAACGGTTTACCTTATGTACTTGGGGCGGATGAGCAAGTGAAAAACGTCAGCTCTGGCCACATTCTGTATGTAAGAGGCAAAGTTGACCAAGGTGCTGCTTACGGCGTGTACCGTAAAGGCAAACAGTATGTTGATCCTGCCAGTGGTGAAGTTTTAGGTTACGAAACCAAATTGGTTGGGACTGCTCGTGTATTTCGCACTGGTAACCCAGACCAAAACGAGCCAGGGTCTTTGAAAGTTGTTGATGTTAAACAAGAAATTCGCCAAGGTGACCGCTTATTACCGGCGGCTGATGGACAAAGCCTTCCGGCGTTTTTCAGTATGCGCAAGCCAGAACAGCCAATTGCCGGTGTGATCATTGATACCACGTCTAATTTGCGTGAGTTTTCTACCTGGGACATAGTCGTGCTGAATAAAGGCGCGCAAGATAATGTTAAAGCCGGTTACATGTTTGGTATTTATCGCCGCTCCCCTGCAGTCGTGGATACGGCATCAGGCCCAGTTTACACGTCAGATGCAACGCTGTATCAACAAGTCACTGGCGGACATGATGGTGAGCCGATCCAAATGCCAGAAGAAAAAATTGGCGATTTGATGGTGTTCAAAGTGGCGGAACGCACCAGTTTTGCCATAGTGACAGGAACGCGCAAACCGATCCGTGTAGGAGACACGATCGGGGAGCTTTAATCCCTGTAAACCAAATCATGAGGTGAGATCATGGATGATCTCGATGTATGGCTAGCTTTGCTAGCCATTCCTGCTTTTGACGCTGTGCGTCTGCAACAATTGCAAACCCTTGCCGCTTTTCCTGATTTGTTATCCCTGCCTTGGTCATGCCTTCTTGATGCTGGTCTTACCCAGTTGCAGGCTGAAAAGCTAAAAAATCCACCTGTGGCGTCAATTCGAACGGCGAAACAATGGTTGTCGAGCGATCCCGAACATCAACTTATCCATTGGTTCCATCCGGCGTATCCTGCGTTGCTACGTGAAATCAAACATCCACCTATCGCTTTGTTTGCCGCGGGGGATATTGGCCTATTGCAGACGCAGCAGCTTGCTATTGTCGGTAGCCGTCGGCCGACTCCTGCCGGCAAAAAAATAGCGTTCGACTGGGCGGCGCAGCTATCGGCATTGGGGATCACCATCACCAGTGGACTTGCGCAAGGTATTGATGCATGTGCACATCAAGGCGCTTTGTCAGTGCAAGGCGCAACGGTTGCTGTGCTTGGACATGGTTTGTTGCATCAATACCCAAAACAAAATACGGAGCTTTTTCAACAAATCCGCCGGCAAGGTTTGTTAGTGTCGGAATACCTACCTGACCAGCCACCGCTGGCGCCATTATTCCCAATTCGCAATCGTATTGTCGTGGGATTGGCGCATGGCACCTTGGTGGTTGAAGCAGCCGAAAAAAGTGGTTCATTGATTAGCGCAGGGTATGCTGCCGAATACAGTCGTGAATTGTTTGCAGTCCCTGGCTCTGTGATGAACCCGCAAGCGGCCGGTTGTCATCAGTTGATTCAACAAGGCGCTAAATTAACGCGTCATATCGCCGATATCCTAGAAGAGTTAGACCTAGATTTGTCGCCACAAATTTCATTGAATTTGGACGAAAAAAATTATTCTACAAAAGCCTTGTCCGACCAAGGCTTGTTAGCTAACGTAGGATATGAGGTCAGCGCAATAGATGAGATTGCGCAGCGAGCGGCACAACCAATCGCTGACGTTACGGTGGCCTTGTTGCAACTGGAATTATCCGGTGCCATTGCTGCAGTTCCTGGTGGTTACATTCGAGTGAGGGGGCCTAATCATGTTTGATATCCTCGTCTATCTGTTCGAAAACTATGTCCACAACGAGTCTGAAATTTTTATCAATCAGGCAGATTTAACTCGAGAATTGTCCAAAGCTGGTTTCCACGACGACGATATCTTCAAGGCGCTGCGTTGGTTGGAAAACCTATCCAAATTGCAAGAAAGCCATGTCAAACCCTATTTAACGAAAGCCAGCTCGAATGCTGTTCGCCTGTATACAGTGCAAGAACAACGCAAGTTGGATGTGGAATGTCGCGGCTTTCTGATGTTCCTTGAGCAAATTAATGTGCTGGATTTAGCCACCCGCGAAATGGTGTTGGATCGGGTGATGGAGCTCGACAGTGCCGAAGTCACCCTGGAAGATCTAAAGTGGGTGGTGTTGATGGTGTTGTTTAATGCGCCCGGTCATGAAGCCGAATATGCACAAATGGAAGATCTGTTGTTCCTCGAACCCGTCGGGGCAACTCACTAAGCAGCTGTCTGTCCTAGAAACAGCGCGCCTTCCGGGGCGCGTTTTTGTTTGTGCTGCCGCAGCGTAAAACTGTGCGATAATTCCAGCCTCAACCCCGATGAACTGAGAAGACCGAGCTTGCAATGACCGATTCGCCTTTATTTGCCATTCCTGAACACAAGCAAAGTTGTCCGTTGTGTCAGCATGAATTGGTTATGAAATCGGGTAAGCACGGTCCATTTTTGGGCTGCAGTAATTATCCCGACTGCACATACATTCAAAACCTGCACCCGCATGAAAGTACAGTTGTGAAATTGTTGGATGAACCAGCATGCCCATCGTGTGGTGGCCAACTAGCGGTGAAAAATGGTCGCTACGGTATGTTTATCGGCTGCAGCAACTTCCCGAGTTGCCATTTTATCGTGCATGAGGAACCGACCGAAGTCGCAGGAGTAGCTTGTCCCGTGTGCCAACGTGGCAAGCTGGTGGAACGGACCAGCAAGTACGGCAAGACATTTTATGGCTGTGACCAGTACCCAAGTTGTGATTTTGTGATGAACTTCAAACCGGTGGCTGGGACCTGCCAAACTTGTGGTTTTGGACTGCTGGCGGAAAAGCCATCTGCACAGGGGGTGAAGTTGATCTGCGCCAAAAAGAAATGCTCTGCCGTACAGCCCAGTGAGGTATAACCCACATGGCGAGGCGCGTGATAGCAAGGGCAGTTGCTGATCATTGGACGAGCGGTTGCAGATAAAAAAACAGGAGCTAATGCTCCTGTTTTTGTTTGCAAGGCAGACGGTTACAGGGCTTTGACGCGTTGTTGTAATGCCGCTGCAACCTCGGCGACTTCTGGGAAGCTCGCCTCTGGCAGCAGCGCACTTAACGCACTAAACCGTGCCGCCATTTCTTTCGGCGTTGCGCCACAAATATTGATATGGCCCATTTTGCGGCCCGGACGTTTGCCTTTACCGTACCAATGTAAATGGCAACTTGGCAGGCTTAACACGGCTGGGTTGACATAGTCTTCGCCTAAAATGTTCACCATCACCGTTGGCCGCACCAAGGCTGTGCTGCCCAGTGGCAAGCCGCAGACGGCGCGCAGGTGGTTTTCAAATTGGCAAGTATCCGCGCCTTGTTGTGTCCAATGACCCGAGTTATGCACGCGTGGTGCTATCTCATTGACCAATAATTTGTCGCCGACTTGGAAAAACTCCAGCGCTAGCACGCCGACGTAATTCAGTTCATTGGCGACGGCATCAAACATCTGCTTGGCTTGTTGCTGCAAAGCCGACTCGCTTGGCAATGCGGTTGATACCGCAAGCACGCCGTTGACATGGTGGTTCTCTGTCAGTGGGTATACGACCGTATCGCCATGTTCATTGCGCGCACCAACCAGCGAGACTTCGCGGTCAAAGCGTACAAACTGCTCTGCCACAATAGCTTGCGGCAGTGTGTGATCAGCGCCCGCCATAAAGGCTTCGATATCTTGCCAAATGACCTGCGCGTCTTCGAGACGTTTTAAACGCCACTGGCCTTTGCCATCGTAACCGGCGAGGGCGCTTTTGAGCACCAGCGGTAAGCCCAGCTCGTTGATCGCCGCTTTAAATTCGGTTTCGGTTTGCACAATGCGATAACCGGCATTAGCAACACCAGCAGCATCTAATAAGGCTTTTTCTTGGCGACGATCACCGCCGGCTTTAATAGCGCGGCTGTTGGGCTTGAACTTGCCGCTGGCTTCGCAGACGGCTTGTACTGGGTATGGGATGTGCTCGAACTCTGAGCTAACCACATCGGCGTTGGCGACGGCTTGTTCCAGCGTCTCGTCAAACACTTGGCCGGTGACTGGATGCATCACGCGTTGCGAATTTACATCGTAGGCTAGAACCGAAATATTCAGTGGCGCGCCAGCAAGTGCCATCATGCGGGCTAATTGGCCCGCGCCCATCACTAAAACTTTCATTCGGCATCCACCGCTGGATCTGGATGCGCCAGCACGGCTTCGGTTTGCTCTTTACGGAACGCGTCGATTTTTGCCATCAATGCATCATCTGAGGTCGCCAAAATTTGTGCAGCGAGCAAGCCTGCGTTGGCTGCACCAGCATCACCGATGGCCAGCGTACCCACGGCAACGCCTTTTGGCATTTGCACGATCGACAATAAGGAATCGATACCTTTGAGCGCTTTGGATTGTACTGGCACGCCAAGCACCGGCAGAGACGTAAAAGCGGCAGCCATGCCCGGCAAATGCGCCGCGCCACCAGCGCCGGCGATAATCACTTTTAAACCACGACTTGCAGCGGCACCGGCATAATCCGCCAACAACTGCGGCGTGCGATGGGCGGACACGACACGGGTCTCATAGGCGATGCCAAAACGGTCCAACATATCTGCTGCATTTTTCATGGTGGGCCAATCCGACTTGGAGCCCATGATGATACCGACTTTCATTGCTGTTTCCTCAAAACGGCCAGGTGCTGGCATAATAGTCGGCTATTATAGCCATCTAGCCGTGGTCAGGAAAATTTTTCAGCCGAAGGCTTAAAGTAAATAGCGCCAAAAGTGCGCGCAGCCATTAGAATTCCACCTTTTACCGAAGTACCCGAAAGCACAAGGAGCACTGCATGGCCGTCGATAAGCTGCAGGTCAAAGCCTTTTTAATGGCGCTGCAAGACCAAATTTGCCAAGCGTTGGCACGCGAAGATGGCGCGGCCGATTTTGTCGAAGACAGTTGGCAGCGAGCCGAAGGCGGCGGCGGGCGCAGCCGTGTGTTGACGCAAGGCGCTGTGTTTGAACAAGCTGGTGTTAACTTCTCGCATGTGTTTGGCGACAAAATGCCAGCCTCTGCCACCGCGCATCGCCCTGAATTGGCCGGCCGACGGTTTGAAGCGATGGGCGTGTCGTTGGTCATTCACCCGCATAACCCTTATGTGCCAACCAGCCATGCCAATGTGCGGTTTTTTATCGCCGAAAAAGACGGCGAAGACCCCGTCTGGTGGTTTGGTGGTGGTTTTGACCTCACGCCGTTTTATCCGTTTGAAGAAGACGTGGTGCATTGGCACCAAGTGGCGTTTGATACTTGTGCGCCGTTTGGGGCGGATGTCTACAGCAAATATAAGGCTTGGTGCGACGACTACTTTTATTTAAAGCATCGCGGCGAAACCCGTGGTGTCGGCGGCTTGTTCTTTGATGACTTGAATCAATGGGGCTTTGAGCAAAGTTTTGCCTTTATGCGCGCCGTCGGTGAAAGCTACACAAACGCATATGTGCCTATTGTCGCCAAACGCAAAGACACACCGTATGGCGAGCGTGAGCGACAGTTCCAATTGTATCGTCGCGGCCGTTATGTCGAATTTAACTTAGTGTTTGACCGTGGCACCTTGTTTGGTTTGCAAAGTGGCGGCCGGACCGAGTCGATTTTAATGTCGATGCCACCGTTGGTGCGTTGGCAATATGGTTATGAACCTGAAGCGGGCTCGCCAGAAGCGCGCTTGTATGAACGTTATTTACAACCGCAAGATTGGTTAGCTGTTCAAGCTGGCGTCTGAAGCGGTAGCAAGAGGAAGTAAAAATGCAAGCTATGCATGTGTTGTTGTTGTGTGGTGGTGGCAGTTCGGAGCATGACGTGTCGCTGCGAAGTGCAAATTTTTTACAGCAACAACTAGAGTCATTGCCAAACGTCACGGTAAGCCGAGTGGAAATGTTGCCGGATCATTGGCTTAGCAGTGATGGCGCGCGTTGTACGTTAAATCTGGCAGGTGAGTTGATAACTACCATGGCAGACGGCCAAACACTGGTGCAAAAAGTCGATTTTGTTGCCCCTTGTATTCACGGCTACCCAGGCGAGACAGGCGATATTCAATCACTGCTGGAATTGGCGCATGTGCCGTATTTAGGCTGCCGTGCTGAAGCGAGCAAACTGTGTTTCAACAAAATCAGCACTAAATTATGGTTGTCGGCGCTGGGTATTCCAAACACGCCGTATTTGTTTGTCAATGACAGCTCTGAAGCCAGTCTGGCCCAAGCGCGCCAAGCGCTGGCCGAGTGGGGCAAAGTGTTTGTCAAAGCGGCGAGCCAAGGCTCGTCCGTTGGTTGTTACGCCGCAGCAACCGAGGCAGAACTGCTCAAAGCCATCGACGATGCTTTTGGTTATTCCGAGCAGGTGCTGATTGAAAAAGCCTTAAAGCCGCGCGAACTGGAAATTGCGGTGTATCAATATGGGGATGAGCTGATTGCGACGCGCCCTGGTGAAATTGTGGTGCCGCAAGATACGTTTTATTCGTACGACGAAAAGTACAGCAATGCCAGCCATACCACGACCAGCTTAGAGCCTGCAGGCCTGACCGAGTCGCAAATCGCCTTGATGCAGCAGTATGCACTCAAAGCATTTCGGCAGTTAAAACTGCGTCATCTGTCACGGGTAGATTTCTTCTTAACTGAAGACGGCGAGATTTACTTAAATGAAATCAACACCTTCCCTGGTATGACATCGATTTCGATGTTCCCGAAAATGCTGGAACACCATGGTCACCAGTTTGCTGTGTTTCTGCAGCAAATTTTAGTACGAGTTTAACTCGTGCGATCGGTCGTCAATGACCGGTGTGGTAAATAGACAAAAGGCGGGAAATCCCGCCTTTGTTTTATCGAATCCTTGTGGTACACCAAGAGCTGTTGCATAAAACGTATCAAGCATTGTCTATAGCAGCCGCTTTGGTTAGCGTTCCCGATTGATCATATGACTGGCTAATTGCCCCAGCGCCTCTTTTAAACCGGCTCGCAATAATGCATCGTGCACCACTTCATCCAGCGCCTTGTTCATGCAATACATCCATTGGTCGCGCAGCTGCGGCGTCACAGGGAACGGCATATGGCGCATGCGCAGGCGAGGGTGACCATATTTTTCTTCAAATAATTGCGGGCCGCCCAGCCAACCGGATAAGAATTCATAGAATTTTTCGCGGATCACGTCCAGCGGCAACGGGTGGATGGCATACAGTTCTGCAGCGTGAGGGTCGCTGGCCATGATGTCGTAAAAGCGATTGGCCAACAGGCGCGTCGGTGCTTCTCCGCCAATCAGTTCGTAGGGCGTGCGCTTGGGCGTAGGATGAATACTGGCGTCGGCGGCCGGTTTTTTGTTAAATAACATCTGCAAAAACTTCTTCATGGTGGTGATGTGAACACAATCGTTGAGCGTTATGCCGTCTTTGGCAATCCGATCGGGCATTCCAAATCGCCCTTTATTCATGGCCGGTTCGCTGCGCAGACAGGTCAGAATATGCAATACGAGGCCATTTTAGCACCGCTCGATGGCTTTGCCGACACGTGGCAGTGTTTCGTCGAGGACGGCGGGCGTGGTGGCAATGTGACGGTACCCTTTAAAGAGCAGGCTTTTGCTTTATGTCAGAATTTAAGTGTGCGTGCAGCGCAAGCGGGCGCGGTGAACACTTTATATGTCAACGAACAGGGCGAATTGTGTGGTGATAACACCGATGGCATCGGGCTCGTTGCAGATCTATTGCGGTTAGACGCGCTGCTCGACGGCGCGAATGTGTTGGTGCTTGGGGCGGGTGGCGCTAGCCGTGGCGTGATAGGCCCTTTACTCGATGCTGGCGTTGCGACTATTCATATAGCCAATCGTACGGCGGAAAAAGCAAAGCTGATTGCTGCGATGTTTGATACGCGAGTCAGTAGTAGTGGTTACTCGGATATTCCGAAACAGCGCTGGCACATTATTATCAATGCGACGTCCTCTGGGTTATCGGCCGAACGCCCACCTTTACATGAACAGCATTTGGAATACTGTCAGCTGGCATATGACATGCTGTATGGCAAACAGCCGACGCCTTTTCTCACCTGGTGTGATAAAAGCGGTGTGCCGCAGGTGGCCGACGGTTTGGGCATGTTGGTGTCGCAAGCCGCTGCTGCTTTTGCCATTTGGCGAGGGGTGGCGCCGCAAGTAGAACCAGTCCTCGAGGAATTACGGAGTGCATTGGCATGAATCAACAACTGATCTTCAACGGCGATTATGGTTTTGATGCGTCGCTTGATGCGGTGACCTGTTCGGTCTTATTAGCGGGCCTTCGTTTAAGTATTCGTATCCGCCGCCCTGATGGCTGGCCGGCCGATGCTTGGTTAGCCCAAGTCCGTGACGACGCATTCTTTTGGGAAGATGAAATTGAAAACGCCATTCGGATGGAACAATTGGAGGCTGATGGCTCTTTGTGGTTAGACGGCGCTGCTTGCTAACTTGGGAAATCATGAACGAACACGATTTATGTATATAAAGTTTATTGAGTGGATTAGTAGCGAAGTGGAGATCACCAAAAACTCCACTTCAGCAGTTCATTGTTAATTGGTTTCAGCTAAATACTCATCCTTTAAAATAACGTAGTTGAGTGACGAAGCTTTTAAATAGGCGCGTTCTGAATCGGTCAGTGGGCGTGCCTGTTTTGCGGGGCTGCCTACATACAAGTAACCCGATTCTAATTTTTTGCCTGGCGGTACTAAACTGCCCGCGCCAATAATCACATCATCCCCAACAACCACATCGTCCATGACAATGGTGCCCATCCCAACCAGAATACGGTCACCCAAGGTACAGCCATGCAACATGACTTTATGCCCAACTGTGACGTCTTCGCCAATAATCAAAGGCGAGCCTTCGGGTTGGTTTTTGCTCGGACGCGAGACATGCAACACTGTACCGTCTTGGACATTGGTGCGGGCGCCGATCCGAATTTTGTTCACATCACCACGTGCAGCAACCAACGGCCAGATGCTGACATCATCACCTAACACTATATCTCCAGCTAAAACTGCAGATTCATCAACATAAACATTTGAACCTAAGATTGGTTTTATACCTTTATAGCTACGTATAGACATATGAAACTCCTGTTATGTCGAAGGATTATGCGACATTTGTTGATAAAAAACACCTTTCGAGCAAATTTCACGCGAACGATCGCAAAACCACAACTTTTCTTAACTCTTCGCTTGCGCCTTTTT
>DMYW01000051.1 GCA_003482455.1 Rheinheimera sp.
GCGGCCAACTTGTGTTTTCGCTCGGCGATCAGTTTGTTGACGTCCTGATGTTCTTCAATCGGGTTGTTCTGCTCTGACATAATAAGTTCCTGATTTTAAGCGAAAATTACAAACCGGCTTTTAAGCTGGCTTCGATAAATTTATCCAAGTCGCCATCAAGGACCGACTGGGTGTTACGTGTTTCAACGCCGGTGCGCAAGTCTTTGATGCGCGAGTCATCCAGCACATACGAGCGGATTTGACTGCCCCAACCGATGTCGGATTTGGTGTCTTCCAGTGCTTGTTTTTCGGCATTTTGCTTTTGCAATTCAAACTCATACAGTTTGGCGCGCAGCTGCTTAAAGGCGTTGTCACGGTTTTTATGTTGCGAGCGGTCGTTTTGACATTGCACCACTATGTTGGTTGGCAAGTGAGTAATACGGACCGCAGAATCCGTCCGGTTAACGTGCTGACCACCGGCGCCAGACGCACGGTAGGTGTCGATGCGCAAATCGGCCGGGTTGATTTCGATTTCGATATCATCGTCGATTTCTGGCGACACAAACACCGACGCAAACGAGGTGTGGCGGCGGTTGCCGGAGTCGAACGGGCTCTTACGTACCAACCGGTGTACGCCGGTTTCGGTGCGCAGCCAACCGTAGGCGTATTCACCACCAAAGCGGATGGTGCAGCCTTTAATACCGGCGACGTCGCCGTCAGTGACTTCGTATAATTCCGGGCTAAAGCCTTTGGCCTCGCCCCAGCGCAGGTACATGCGCATTAGCATGCTGGCCCAGTCTTGAGCTTCGGTACCACCGGAGCCGGCTTGAATGTCTAAGTAGCAGTTATTGCTGTCGTTTTTACCCGAGAACATACGGCGGAATTCAAGTTTGGCCAGCTGTGCTTCCAAGTCAGCCAGTTCTTGTTGCGCTTCAACGAAGGTGTCTTCGTCTTCGGCTTCCACCGCCAGCTCGACCAAACCGGCGACATCTTCTAACCCTTGGTCGAGTTTATCGATGGTGCCAACGATTTGTTCCAACGCCGAGCGCTCTTTACCCAGCGCTTGAGCGCGCTCTGGGTTGTTCCACACGGCCGAATCTTCTAATTCGCGGGAGACTTCTTCTAACTTTTCTTTCTTGCCATCGTAGTCAAAGATACCCCCTAAGCACATTGGTGCGCTCGGTTAAGTCTTTGATACTGTTATAGACTGGATTAACTTCAAACATGGTTCTGCAAAACGCCTGAAAAAAATAGGCGTGGATTGTAGCAAAAAAACTGCTCAAGGTGCAGCCTTTTCCGGCCACTCAGATGGCTAATGCGCACACTCGATACTGCGGGCAAAGATTGGACAGAATTGCACGCGTAACTCAGTAGGCGGCGCCGCATGGGAGCCGCCACCTGTCCATTAGGCTTTTTGTAAGTGTCGAACCAGCAACTGCAAATTTTGCTGCTCACGAAACTCGTTGATATCCAGCTGATACGCCAGTGTCACGTGTGTGACTTGCGGATCAGGCCAGGCTTTGACATCACAATAAAACCAAATGGCGTCGTGCAACTTGCCGGCCGCGTCTTGCAGCACCAGCTTCAGGTGCTTCTCGCCAAGCAGGCGTTGCTGCACCAACTTGAATTGACCATGAAACACTGGCTCTGGAAACGCTTGGCCCCAAGGCCCTGCTTGTTGCAGCAGCTGCGCCAAGCCCATGTCCAGCTCGTGCGGCGCTAATTCGCCATCGCTATACACTACAGCGGTTAAATGCTCATCGGCAATCCGTTTATCGGCGATGTCATATAGCGCTTGTTGAAACGCATCAAATTGGTGTTCATAGACAGTCAAGCCTGCGGCCATCGCGTGCCCGCCGAACTTTTTGATAAGCCCAGGATGCGCCGTCGACACTTCTTCCAGCAAATCACGGATATGCACGCCAGGCACCGAACGCGCCGAGCCTTTTAATTCGCCTTCATCGCCTTTGGCAAAGGCCAACACAGGCCTGTGCCAGGCTTCTTTCACCCGACCAGCTAAAATACCGATCACCCCTTGGTGCCAGTCACTTTGATACAGACACAAACAGCGCGGCAGCTGGGCACTATTGAGCGATAACCGACTAAGCGCCGCCATCGCTTCTTGTTGCATGCCTTGTTCGATTTCACGGCGCTCAAGGTTCAAACTATCCAGCTCGGCAGCTAAACGCCGCGCGTTGTTGATATCGGGTGATAACAAACAAGCGATGCCAATCGACATATCATCCAAGCGCCCGGCAGCATTGAGACGCGGTGCCAACGCAAAACCAAAGTCTTGCGCCGTCAGTTTTTCGGTTTTGCGATTGGCTACGTCAATCAAGGCTTGAATGCCAGGCCGCACTTTACCGGCTCGAATACGTTGCAAGCCTTGGTGCACTATGATGCGGTTGTTTTTATCCAGCGGCACCACGTCGGCAACCGTACCTAGGGCGACCAAATCCAGTAGGTCGCCAATATTGGGTTCAGCCAGCCCTTCGGCCGCAAACATGCCGCGCTCACGCATCGTTGCGCGAAGCGCCAGCAACAAATAAAACGCCACGCCACAACCGGCCAGCGCCTTGCTGGGAAATGCACAACCGGGTTGATTAGGGTTGACGATCGCATCAGCGTCCGGCAGCTCATGCCCTGGTAAGTGGTGGTCAGTGACCAGCACTTTGACGCCAGCGGCTTTAGCAACCGCCACGCCATCGACGGCGGAAATGCCGTTATCCACTGTGATAATTAATTGCGCACCACGCGCAATCGCCGCTTGCGCCATTTCGGGTGTCAGGCCATAGCCATACTCGAAGCGATTGGGTACTAAATAATCGACATTGGCAAACCCGAGCATGCGCAGCCCCGCCAACAAGGTCGCCGTGCTGGTTGCGCCATCAGCGTCAAAATCGCCAACAATTAGAAGCTGTAGCTGCGCTCGCCGCGCTGCCAACAACAACTCGACCGCCTCATGAATACCTTTCAGCTGTGTAAATGGCAATAAATGCGCTGCGCTGCGCTCTAAATCAGGCAGTGCAGCAATGCCACGATGTGCATACAAACGCTGCAGCACTGGATGCACCGGCAAATGAAAAGCGGCCGGTGCAAGCACGGGCCGCTGTTGGATGGTTTTTTGTACCGTCATGAAGGGGTTTATAGACCTTTGCTAACCATGGTCGCCAACAGTTGTTGCGCCGGTTGGTAGCCTGGGATGATCGAGCCATCTGGCAATACGATGGCTGGCGTGCCTTGAATACCGAAACTGGCGCCCATTTTGTATTGCTCCGCCACGTTATTTTGGCAGCTCTTCGCCGCAATCATCTCGCCACTTTTCGCGCGAGTCATCGCTTCTTGTTTGTTATCGGCACACCAAATTGACTCTAATTCACTATAAGTTTCGCTTTCGATGCCACCACGTGGAAATGCCAAATAACGCACGGTAATGCCGGCGTCTAGATAGGTTTTCAGTTCGGTGTGCAGCTTGCGGCAATAGCCACAGCTGGTGTCGGTGAATACCGTCACTACGTGTTTTTCATTTGGCGCTTTAAATTCAATTGCACTGGCTTTTAATTGTTCAACACCTGATTTGCGCATCCCCGCCATGATTTTGTCATTAACCATAGTTTTATTTTGCAAATCAAACACTTGACCTTCAACCAAGTACCGACCGTCTTTGCTCGCAAAAAACAAACCACGATCGGTGAACACTTGAAACAAGCCTGGCACAGGAGAATCCGCAATCGAACTCACTTGCAATCCAACATCGGCGAACGATGCTTCTATGCCTTTTTGAGTGGTTGGCACAGCGGCCAGCGACAGGGGTAATACCGCGAGCGCAAACAAGAACTTCTTCATAAAAACCTCACAACCTGTTCAGCCCCTTGGGTGGTGCTGTTGATGCAGCAGCTGCAAACGTTGCTGCGCTACATGGGTATAAATCTGTGTCGTCGATAAATCACTGTGCCCAAGTAACATCTGCACCACGCGCAGATCGGCTCCATGATTTAACAAATGAGTGGCGAAGGCATGTCGCAGGGTGTGCGGCGACAGAGGCGCATCAATACCCGCCACTTTCGCATAAAACTTGATACGGTGCCAGAAGGTTTGTCGCGTCATTTCGACACCTCGTAAACTTGGAAACAACACATCTGACGGTCCTGTTAACAATAGAGCCCGATCGCCATGCAAATAGCGCTGCAGCCATTCGACCGCTTGTTCCCCAAGCGGCACCAAGCGTTCTTTACTGCCTTTACCCAGCACGCGGATCACACCTTGGCGCACATTCACTTGTGCTAGGCGCAGACTAACCAGCTCTGTCACACGCAATCCTGCGGCATACAGCACTTCTAGCATGACGCGGTCGCGATATTGAATCGGATCTGATAACACGGGAGCTTCCAACAAGGCTTCGACATCACGTTCACTGAGGGTATCCGGCAAAGCACGGCCTAATTTCGGATTGCGGACTTGTTGCAGCGGATGGTCCGAGCGCAAGCGCTGCTGATGCAAATGCTTATAAAACCGCCGCAAACTGCTCAGCGCCCGCGATGTACTGCGCGGTTCGAACTGACGGTCATGACGCTCGGCGAGATATTGCTGGATCGTTTGCGCATCAGCGCTCACCAGCTCGACCTGTTGTAATTGGCAATACACGGCAAAACGCTGCAAATCCGATTTATAGGCTTGTAACGTGTGTTTGCTGACGCCTTCGTCAAGCCAAAGCTGATTGATAAAATCCGCAATAATTGCAGTATCCGTCGCATTAGCCGTGCCTGGTGGCCAACTGTCAGTTGCCTTGCGCTTTTGAGCGCTGCGTTGCTCTGGTAAACTGCCTTCTTTTTTCATCAAATGACGACTCATGCCTAAATTAGCGATTTTCTACGGTTCAACGACGTGCTACACCGAAATGGTCGCCGAAAAGCTGCTGGCGCTGCTCTCGGCAGATCCACGTTTTAGCCGATTTGAACTGAGCCAACACAATATCAAACATACCCCACTGACGGCTATGGCGGAATTTGACGTGTTGCTGCTTGGTATTTCTACTTGGGATTTCGGCGAATTACAGGAAGATTGGGAAGCAAAGTGGCAAGACATCGGCGACGTCAATTTAGATGGCAAAGTCGTAGCCATTTTTGGTTTAGGTGACCAGCTTGGTTACAGCGACTGGTTTGTTGATGCGGTCGGCATGCTTGACCACGCGATTAGCCACAATCAATTGCAACGAATCGGCTATTGGTCAACCGAGGGCTACGACTTCACCGCATCTAAAGCCACCACTGACGATGGGCAGTGGTTTGTCGGTTTGGCACTAGATGAAGCGAATCAATACGAGCAAACCGATCAACGCATTAGCGACTGGTGTGACCAGATTGCCGACGAACTGAGCGCCATTGGCGTTTAGTTATTGGCGCACAATTGCGTATTTAATCAACTGCTTGGCGAAATCTACAGCGATCTAAAACCCTATTACAGGGACATTTATAAACGAATTGTACATATATGCAGCAATTTCGCTAAATTTGGGAAAAAAGAAAGATTTTCGCCACAAATGTAAAATTTTGTCTTGCAGCGGCAATTTTTTTCCGCGTAGAATGCAATCAATCGAAGGGCAAGTCAGTTGAAAAGCTGATCACGCAAAGCTTCAGGTCTAAGGGTGGCAACACCTACGATAGCTGGGCTGCCGTGCTGGTTCTACCACCAGAACGTAATCATCATCCAGGCAAATGTGCAGTTACGCCTGCGATCTGACCACCCTTTCGGCAAACACAATCATCCAAAATTTATACGCCTGATTGGCCGGAGTCTGTCATGAAAAAAGTACTGCCATTAATCGCCATGTTCGCTGCTTCTGTTGTATTCACTGCCCCTGCGCAAGCCGAAGATAGCATCGCACAATCTCTGTGCTCATACGTCAAAGCAAACGACAAAAACAGCCTGCGCAAAGCGCTGACTGATAACCGTATTCGCGTCAAAAACATCTATGATGGCCTGCAATGTGAAGGTTTACCACTAGTGCGTTTTGCTATCAAAAACAACGCCAACGACGTGGGTGAATTCATCGTCAAACAGTTACCAGGTAACTTCGTAGCGTCTTTGGGCGATGTGGAATGGGCACAAAGCAATGGGTTTTCGACTTCTGCGCTAATCGACGTGATCAAAACCCGCAGCGCGGGCTAATAAACGCTCGTTTCCCCCTTGAGTTCTTGCCGATAACGCACGCCTTTGGGCGTGCGTTGTTGTTTTTAGTACGCTGCATTGCCCTCTACAATGGCGCGCCGACAGCTATTGTCCCTGCCGCTAGAACATCCCGACATGCGCGCCTTAGTTATGTTGCTCGAGGCTGTCAGCCAAAGAAGTTGCGACTGCCGCATCAAACCAAGCACGCACTGCCTGCGTCGCTTGCACCAGTTCAATGCCGGTGCAGCCGTTAAATTTGGCATAGTCGGTCAAGGCGACCGCCAATTCTCTTGCCAGTTTGTCGGATAGCCGCACCGAGTCATGCAGTGACAGATGCTGCAACAACAACACACCGCGGCTACGATCGGCTTTGACATCGACCTGCCCCACAAAGTCGGCGCCAAACAAAATCGGCAAACTGTAATAGCCAATTTTGCGTTTTTCAGCAGGCACATACACTTCGATTTGGTAATCGAAACCAAACCAATCGGCCAAGCGCTGCCGTTGGATCACCAAATTATCAAATGGATTGAGTAAATGAACTTTGTGCGGCTTGCGCGGCGGTAAGTCAAGGTCGTGCGGCATGTAATAGGTCTGTTTGCCGTACACAAAAGCATGCAAGCGCCCTTCTTCACATTGCTTGTGCAATTCCTGCTGCAGTGCCGATTTCAGCCCTGCACGCAAATAACTTATTTGCGCAGTAGACCCAAAGCCATGACTTTTCAGATAACGTTCAATCAGATGCGCGGCCATTTCCTGATCGGTCGGCGCCGTCCAATCTTGTGCTGTTGGCATCACTCGCTCAGTTAAATCAAACACCTTTTGGAATTTATCGCGCCCTACAACCATCAACTCGCCTTGCATAAATAGCTGTTCGAGCGCTTTTTTGTGCGGTTGCCAGTCCCACCAGGGGCCACTTTTGGAGCCGCTTTTTTCAAAATCGGCTGCTTTCAGTGGACCTTCGTCACGAATGCGCTGACGGACAAATTGCATTTGCGCATCATCGCGCTCAAACCAGTGCTTTTTACCTGCGGCAAGCTGCTGTTTTTTATGCAAACTATAGCGAAAATCTTCGATCGGTAGATAAGCGGCAGCATGAGACCAGTATTCAAAGATCTGTTTCTCCGCCATGAGTCGATCAAGCCGTGCAGGTTGATAATCACGGACACGATTAAATAGCACATGATGATGCGCTCGTTGCACCACGTGAATAGAGTCGATCTGCACATAACCAAGTGCTTGCACCACGACCGCCGTTTGGTTTGCTGCAACTTTCTTTAGCAATCCCTGCTGTTGCAACTGCAACCAGCGAAACTCATCTGGCGAAAAAGGTAAGCTTTGCTGGCTCATGCCATGTCCTTAAAAACGTAGATAAAAATCTTTTAATAAGCGGCGGTAATCGGCTGTGTACTCGGCATCATCGCCACGGACGCACAAAGCCGGCAATTCAGTCGCCTGTCCGCTTGCGTCACGGCTGAGCAATAACAACACGCGGCTTGCCGGTTTTGACGGCGTCATTTGTACCGGTTGCCACTGCTGCAAAGACCAGCCATATGTCCCTGCAAGCTGGCGGATCCGCTGCGCAGCGGGCGTCGGCAGCACCAGCGCCAATTGCGCCGCTGGCGCTGCGAGTTGTGCCGCGACATGCAGCAACTGCTCAAATGGCAATGAATCCGTGTGGCGAGCTTGCTGACGCTTCGCATCACGGCTTGGCAATGACTGCTCAAAATACGGTGGATTGCTGATAATTAACTGATATCCACCAGCCTTTGCTGCGCTAGCATGGTCAGCACTGCCCAGATAGGTTAAAATATCCCGTTCAAGTACCCGAACTCGCGTTGGCCATGGGCTTGCTGCGACGTTTGAATGAGCTTGCAACGCCGCCATAGCGTCCAACTCCACCGCATCGATGCGCACATTACTGCCGGCCGTACGCTGGGCTACCATCAGCGCCAACAAGCCGCAGCCTGTGCCGATATCAAGGCAAAGACCGCGAGTAGGCACCGGGCACCACGCGCCGAGTAATAACGAGTCGGTACCGACTTTCATCGCGCAATCGTGATGTTGGACACGAAACTGTTTACATTGAAATGCTGTTTGCATCGGGGTTCCCGCCAAAAACGGCAGTCTACAAAGATTACCGCGGTCTGTCAGCCGCTAACCAGAAAGGATCAACCGTGACCGAAGAAATCAGTCAATCAACCATTGAACATTTCAATGAATTTGGCTTGGATGATACGTTGGAACTGGCCATCAAAGAAATGGGCTTTAGCAAACCTACCACCATCCAACAGCTGGCAATTCCGGTTGCGTTAGAAGCTCGTGACATTTTGGCCAGTGCCCCGACCGGAACTGGCAAAACGCTGGCGTTTTTGTTACCGGCGATCCAACATCTGCTGGATTTCCCGCGTCGCGATCCGGGTTTTGCTCGCGTCTTGATCCTGACACCGACACGTGAATTGGCATACCAAATTTTTGAACAAATCGAAGCGCTGATCCGGCACACCGATTTAAAAGCAGGTGTGATCACCGGCGGCATCAACTACGGCAGCCACAAAGATTTACTCGAGAAAAACAACGACTTGTTAGTGGCCACACCGGGTCGGCTGATTGAGTACATGGACAAAGAAACCTTCAAAGCCGACAACGTGGAAATCCTGGTGCTCGACGAAGCGGACCGCATGCTCGACATGGGCTTTGTCGCCGAGATGGATCGGATCATTGAAGAAGCCAAAAGTCGTCGCCAAACCATGTTGTTTTCGGCCACATTGGAAGGCTTTGCCATTGCCAAATTCGCCAAACGAGCCTTAAAAGAACCGGTCGAAGTCGAGGCCGAACCGCCACGTCGTGAAAAAGGCAAAATCACTTGTTGGATGCATAACGCCGATGATGCCAACCACAAATTGGCATTGCTGACGCATATTTTGCAGCAAGCGGATGTGCAAAAAGCCATTGTGTTTGTGAAAACCCGTGAGCGTTTAGCCACCCTCATTGGCCAATTGGACACAGCGGGATTACGCACCTGCTGGTTGCAAGGCGAGATGCCACAGGATAAACGCCTTGAAGCCATCAGCCGTTTTAGCAAAGGCCAAGTGCGCATTCTGGTGGCAACCGATGTAGCGGCGCGCGGTTTAGATATCGATGACATCACGCATGTGATCAACTACGACATGCCACGCACCGCCGACGTCTACGTGCACCGCATTGGTCGCACCGGTCGTGCTGGCAAAAAAGGCACCGCGATTTCGCTAGTGGAAGCGCATGATATCGCCGCAGTGGGAAAAATCGAACGTTACACTGAACAGCCGTTAAAACGCCGGGTGATCGACAGCTTACGGCCAAAACACAAAGAAGCTCGTCCGCCGGTGAAAGCGAAAAAACCAAAATCTGCGGCCAAGAAAAAAGTGCTGAAAAAAGAAGCCAAACAGCGCAAAGACGCCAAATAATCTGAGCTGATTAGAACTGAAAAAGCCGTCGCATGACGGCTTTTTTGTTGGCTTTATGCAACTTCAACATCCTGCAAATAGAAACGCTCGCGATAGCTTTTTGGCGTCAAGCTGGTGTATTGCAAAAACAATTTCCGAAAACTCGATAAATCTTGGTAACCGACACTTTGCATAATGTCCTCGACCGGCAACAGACTGGTTTCTAACATCTTTTTGGCCTTTTCAATCCGAAGCTTTTGCAAAAAAGCCATCGGCGTGTCGCCTGTCGCTTGTTTAAAACGCCGGATCAAGGTGCGTGTACTCATGTAAAACTTGGTCGCTAAACTGGCTAAATCCAATTCTTCCGCCAAATGACGCTGCAAATGCAGCTGTATGTCGGCAATTTTGGCGTCTTGATGCGGCACCAATTGTTGCACCGACATGTATGGCGCTTGTGAAATACTGGCCGGTTCATTGAGCATGAGTTTCGACAACTGACTGACAAACCGACTGCCTTGCTGCTCCCGAATTAATTGCAACACTAGCTGCACATAACCAGTGGTCGCGCCCGCCGTGTATAAACCATTGCCGCTACTGCAAACCAAATGCTCAGCACAAACCTGCACTTTTGGGAACATGTGCCGGAAATGTTGCTCCAAAAACCAGCACGTGGTGGCTTGTGCTTGATCCAACAAACCGGTGGCTGCCAGTGCAAAGGTGCCATTGCAGCCCGCCGCTAAACGAGTACCTTGCTGCTGCAACGCACCAAACCAAGCTTTTTGCTGGCGAAATTGGGCAGCCATCGCGGTGAGCTCTGCCGCTTCATGCTGCAAACTGCCTGGGATTAATAAAGTATCAATATCGTCAGGCAGTGCTGCATCACAGGCAATATTGAGGGCTCCTGCGGTGTAACTCGTGCCACCACCGAGTTGATAAAAGCGACAATGATACAAGGGCTCCGCGGTTGGGTGCTGGAATCGATACAATTCATTGGCAAAACCAAACAACTCCTGCATTCCCAATAATTGGGCCAACGACACTTTTGGATACACCAACAAGACGATCTGACGAGTTGTCATTTATCACCTCTTTAAAGTCAATATTGCCACTCTAGCTGATTATTTAACCGGCGTAAACTGCATCGCAACTGGTGTGAAACAAAAGGAACCCGATGATGAACACGCTTGTCAGCTCACAACCCACACAATCCGTCGAGAGCATAAATAGCATGAATGCAACACCAAGCCAGATTGCCGAACCTCAAGATATTGATACACACCTAGCCCTACCGACGTGGTCGCGACTACTTCCTGCCATGATTTTGTTTTCGAATTGGGGATTACTGTTGTGGCTCGGGACTTTTCTTGAATCGATAGTCGCACAACTGATCCTGTTGCCACTGAGTATGCTGGGAGTGGCGATTGCGTGGGGCTGGCACCGCGATTGATCGTAAAAAAATCATTAAGTGCAGCAATAACTTAGAAATCGAACAAAAATTAAACTGGAGTGACCAGTTTACTGGTGATAAACTGCACGCCTTTTTCAGGATGTACAGGTTGCTGAGTTGTATGAAAATGTTGAAATCCATTGCGGTTATTGCTGCACTGCTGTCCCCGCTGGCTCAGGCCAATTTAATCACCAACGGAAGTTTTGAAGACAACACAGTCGCTAAAGGCAACTGGAGCTGGTTCACTGCTGCCCAAGTGAACGGTTGGGAAGGTAGCAACATCGAGATTTGGAACAATTTTGGTGGTGTGAATGCCTATGATGGCAATCAATTCATCGAATTAAATGCTCACGGCAACAACAACGGCGCGTGGTCGATTTACCAACCATTTGCGACTGTGGTTGGTCAGCGTTATCAACTGAGCTTCGTTTACCGTGCTCGTGCCAGCGCAACTGAACAATTCAGTGTGTCGGTTGCGAATTTGCTGCAAACCATCAACAACAGCGATAAGAAAAACTGGACTATGTTTTCAGGTTCTTTCATCGCGCAATCAACCACCAGTGTGTTGACATTCACCTCACTAACCAACGGCACTATCGGTAACTTTATCGACAATGTCAGCGTCGAAGGTTTGCGCACACCGCAGCTGCAATCGGTTCCGACAGGCCCACTTGCGCCTTTGATGGTACTGGCCGCAGGCTTATTGTGGTGGCGTCGTCGTAGCGCTTAAGCCGTTCACGAGTCGCATATACGAAAAAGCCGGTTTCTCAACCGGCTTTTTTATTACAGCATCCAAGCGTAACTGAACTTCAAAAACACACTGCGATCGTCACGCGTCAGGCCTTGGATGTCATCGTCGGTCATTGCGTGGTCACTATATCCAGCAAAAAACAACGTTTGTGGATTGAGCTTGTAGCTATACAGTAGCTGCGTACCTAAATCACGTGAACGAGCCGTCACATTCCCCGCATTGTTTAATGGATTCTGATGCACATTGGAATAAATCAGTGCCAGACGCACGAAACTTTGCACCGAGAACTGATAGCTCAGCCGCAAATCAGTCAAGTTCACGGTAAAGACTTCCGCGCTGTCTGCATCTAATGTGCGATACGTGTGACGCAAGCCAAGTTGGGTGTGCACATCGGCGTTCCAGCGCAACTCTTGCATTACATGAACGCCGTCGCCGATCCGGTTGTTACGAAAATCCAGTTTCTTGCCTAATTCACTTTCCATTTCGTAATAAACACCAGCCGTTGGTTGCACAATAGCGCTGAGTTCTAGCGTTTTTTCGGTGAATAAGCCGGTATTGCTGTCGACCTGCAGGATCTCACCGTTGAGGCGACTGCCGACGCGATCACGATTGGTCAGTACCGTATGAACTTCGGATTGCCAAGGCCCCCAGACGCTAAATTCAACTTCGGCTTCTTTTTCCAGCAGCTCGCCCGCTTCGTTATGTGTGATGTCCCAATCGCCACGCAGTTCCAAATGATTCCACCAAGCCTGTTCAGAAAACCAATTATACGCAGCACCATGCACCATTTTGTTCCAGTCGGTTTGCGGCATATAACCCATGTCCGCACGGAAGTTCTCGCCGTAGGCCAAATAGCGGCTGTACCAGTTAAACACGCCGGTATCATGCTCATATGCGAAATATCCGCCGTTGTCAGATAAGTCGTCGCCATGCGCCCGCAACTTAGCTTCACCGGATAACTGCTGCGCCAACTCTGCTGGATAGGCGGTGTCGCTGTACAGCCACTGTGCGACAATTTTGTCTTGGTCAGTGATTTTGTATTTAGTATCAATACCATGCACAAAGTTGTGGTAATCACCGGCTTCACGCATCGTGCTTAACCAACCGACCGACAAATCACTGCCGACGTCGTAGCGATAACGTAAAACCGCGTTATTGGACTTTTCATCTAAAAAGCCGATGTCCGAGCTGATGTTGCCTGGAATGATAAAAGTGGTCGATTTGTCATTCGCCGCAAAAAAAGCAAACGACTGCTGGTCATGGCGGCCAGTAATTTTTAAGCCGGCATCCGGCTGTGACACGTTGCGGGTATACACCAAGTCCAGCGGAGTATAGAAATAGTCGGCGTTGTCGAGGAAAAATGGCCGTTTTTCGTCAAAAAACAGCGCAAAAGCATCGTTCATCGACACTTGCGCTTCATCGGCTTCAATTTGCGAAAAATCCGGATTCACCGTCATATTCAAATTAATGTCCGGCGTAATGCCCCATTTTAAATCCAGTGACGGTTCTATTGAGCTTTCGGTTTGCCAATCACTGCCGGGCACTGCGATATCACGAGTTTGTTCGGTTGATGCCACGACACTAGGCACTAATGTGAAATGATTGCCCTGCGTGGCGCCGGCAAAACCTTGCACTGTGTCCATCTGGCAAATCCAGCACGGATTACTGCGCTCAATCCGCGACGCCGACAACCGGTGCCGCACATCCCGTGGATAAAACCGCAGCAGTTCGAGCTTCCAGGTTTGTTTGGCCAAGCGGTCGTTAAAATTGAGTAATCGCAGCGGGATCGCCACTTCCACTTGGTAGCCATCTGCAGTGAGTTTGCCGGCGCTGTGCCAAATGCCGTCCCACGCATCGCTTTCCATTTTGGTCAGTTCATTTTCAATCGCATCGGCTTGGACGCCGTGTGGATTGATAAAGAATTCATAGGCTAATTTGGAGTCGTTATAGGTATCCAGTTTGATGCCAACCATATCGTCTTCCCAGATCTTGTCGCGATCACGGAAATAAGCACGAATTTGCTCCGGATGTGGGTCTTTGGCGATAAAACTGACATACAGGTTCTCGCCATCTTCCATCACGCGCGCCGTGGTTTGCACCGGCGCTGGGGTGTTATCAGCAGGCCAGGTGTTGTATTGCAGTTCAATCGTTTTCGCTTGTGTCCATGCGGCATCCGACAGATCACCATCGACGTTGACGTGGCCTTGTACACGAGGAATTTGATATTCAGCCGCCTGACTTGCCAACGAGGTACTGGCTAACAAGGACCAAAGGGCCCAGCGAATGGTGGGGTTGAACGGCTTCATACAGCTCCATGCGTGCGAACAGAAAAGGCGCCAGTATAAAGATCAGTAAAGAATGCGATAGCCGATTGCGGTAAGGCTCGAATTGCACACGACTAATTGTCGTGCTGTGCACTGCCGACGCGCTTGGTGGCCGGCAGCTTCTGCAACGGATATGTCCGAGCGGCGATTAACGCTCCCAGTATGCCTCTTCCAGCGAGTCTTCTTTCTCTGGCAAACCGCGCGATAACCGCGGCGCGCTTTGATTCAAAATGGCATAACTGACGCGGTTTGCATATTTGCAAATCTGCGCAAATGACGAATACGCCAAGCAGTCTTGTTCATGTTTACTGGATTTTGGCAGCGCCGTGCGATGGAAATGATTGGCGGCGATGTCGTGTAAAATCGCCGCGAGCGCACCATCGCCCGCCCCATTGGTATTTTTAATCCGCTCAGGACCACCCAAGTAGGGGTCGATATGGGAATAGACTTTCACCGGCTCTTTGCAGCGTTCGCGTTGCATCGGTCGACTGAATTCGTATTGGTTGTAATCGGGCAACGAACCCGATTTGATCGGGTTGGTGGTCTCACGGCGCACCGACTTGTCGGTGTAACCGCATAAATACAAACCTTCAGGCCCCGCGGTGACCAGCACCATGTCGGTGAGTTCCAACGTCGCTTCAGCGGCAAGCAACGGGTCGCTATGCCCCGTTAACGCCAAGGCTTCCAGTTCGTTCATCGCCACCATGTCGACATAGTCGTGGATGGTTTGACGGATCAATTCACGATGTTCTTCCACGAGATGTTTGGTGCCCAAACTCATGACCACTGGCACTTGATGCTTTTTCGCCAATTCCAACATCCGAAACATCGCTTGCTGAATCGGCTGGCCTTTGGCGCGAAGTGGATAGGCACTTAACACAATGGCCGCAGCACCCGCGATGATATCTTCAGGAATGTGTTGCTCATTGAGTTCATCCATGGCACCTGGGTCGATCACAAAGGTGCGTTCGCCGTCGGGGGTGACCATGGTAATGCCGCGGCCAATGTCGCCTTGCACCCCTTGCAAGTGGTTCATGTCCACTTTGCTACTGGTGTGGCACAAATAGTGGTACGCCGGCGATCCCAATTTGATATTGGCTGACATCACGCCAAGCAACACGGACTTGTCATCCGCCAGCACCGAATAGTTGTGAATCGTGTTGCCGATAGTACCGCCAGCAAAATGGTCCGAAATCGCTTGGTTTTGCACCAACTCTTGGTAAATCTGATCTGCCTTACCGTGCTCAACTAAATTCGATAAGCCTTTACCAATCCCGTATTTTTCTAAAAACTCATCCGAGACGTTGGCGATCACATCGACGATGGTTTGATCGAGTCCAACAATATAAGTGTCTTGCTCGGGACGAACGTCAAAGCTTGGTAACGGCAGCTTTGGGGATGAAACAGGGAAATAGTGCTTTAGTTTACGACGGCCGGGAAATTTCATGGCTAACTCTCAGATGGACCAAGCCGGCTAGTTTAGCAAAAACTAAGGCTGGTCAGCTATGTTCAGAACTGGATTGAATGGATTTTACTAACTGTGGAGTGGCCTCATCAGCAACCGAGGCCACAGCAGGAACTTGGATTACAGCGGTGACCCATCGCGCAAAAACACCAAGCTTCGCTCTGAAGATTGCTCGGCACTAAAGTAATAGCCATCGAGGTTAAACTGACGTAATCCGTCGAGTGACTGTACTTGTTGTTCAATGACATATCGCGCCATCAAACCACGCGCCCGTTTGGCAAAAAAGCTAATGATCTTGTACTGACCGTTTTTCAAGTCTTTGAATTGCACGTCAACGACTGGCCGAGTTAAACCTTTGACACGCACGGCTTTAAAGTATTCTTGCGACGCTAAGTTCAACAAAAATGGCGCGTCCAGGTGCTCGAGTTGTTCATTGAGCGTCGCGGTGATGATATCGCCCCAGAACTGATACAAATCTTTGCCACGTGGCGTTTTCAGCGCCGTGCCCATTTCCAAGCGGTACGGCTGCATCAAGTCCAGTGGCCGCAACACCCCATACAAGCCGCTCAGAATGCGCAAATGCTGCTGGGCGTAGTGGACTGACGCGCTGCTGAGCGTTTGTGCTTGCAAGCCCTGATACACATCGCCGTTGAACGCAAACAAGGCGGCTTTGGCGTTATGTTCGGTAAAAGGCAATTGCCAGCTGCCAAAACGGGCAGCGTTTAAGCCAGCAAGTTTATCGCTGATATCCATCAGCTGGGATAAATCGGCTGGTGTCAGCGTTTTGCAGACATCCACTAATTCGGCGGCATGTGGCAACAGATCGGCTTGTGTGCAGTCAAACTGCGGCGCGGGGCTGGTGTAATCCAAATCTTTGGCCGGTGAAATCACCATTAACATCAGGTGGAGCTCCAGAAAATTGCAAAAACAGCGGCACTATAACAAACCGCCATATCACTGCAACTAGTGGTAAAGTTAAGGTCAACGTAAATGAGGGCTTAAGCAGTTTGGCGCTGCGACGCCATAAACTTTGCGCGTTGGGTGAAGGCGCCGAATGCGCAAGCGTTATATTTAGATCTGCAATACCGATTGCAGATCTTTCATCACAGCCACAAAGCGTTTTTTGTTGGCTTCATTCAATTCGCTTTGTTCAAGGATCTGCACGCAACGACGTGCCAGTTTGGCGCTTTCCTGATTGACACCGCCAATCTTGCCTAAGGTTTGTAATAAGTTCAGCGCCAAGCTGGCGTTGTTGGGCATGTACTCGAAAGCCTTTTGGAAAAACTCCAACGCCCGTCCGTAATAGCCACGCTGGTATGCATCCAGTCCATCATTATTTAATGTCTTGATTTCATTACGTAAGTTATCATGTTGCTTATGCTGATGTTGCACCATAACGGTGAGCGTATTGGTCAGCAAATCATCATCTTCCGCAATGTCATCGAGCATTTCCATGTATTCGTCACTACGCGACAAATTACCGGTTTCAAAAAATGCCCGCGCTTTATCCAGACAAGCTTCGACAGATAGGTTGCGGCCTTCTTCCAATTTATCACTCTTCTCAAGCAGCTCGCGCGCTTCGTCCAAATTGCCTTTGAGCACAGCCACCCGGGCCCGCACGACTAAGTCTTCATGCAAGTAAGATTCAAGGGCGAACCGTTTGACAATACTGCCAAGTACATCGTCCACTTTACGGAAGATTTTGGCTTGATCGAGTTTATTCGCGTCTTTGGCTTGCTCCACCAATACCCGCGCATAATTCAAGAAATTGTCTGGTGTGTCATAAATTGAATAACGTGCTGCCGATTGCAGTTTGGCGTAGATTTTAACCGCATCGTCTTTTAACTCGTTGATCACCGCCAAATTGGCGAGTGCTTTTTGCCGCTGGTAGTTTTTCGGCGATAACTTGGTGACTTCTTGCAAGGTATCAAATGCATCTTTTAACAGTTGTCGCTTGATAAACAAACGCGCCAACCAATCCAAGGCTTCAACCCGCGTTTCATCCATTTTGGATAACTCGCGCAGCTCAAATTCAGCTTCTAACCAACGATGTTGGCAAAACCTTGATATGGCAAGGCCAAGCTTGGCCCACGCATATTCGCGACGTTTGAGCACAGCCAGATACATTTGTTCTGCCGCTGAAAAATGCTCGATCTGAATTAACAATTCCCCTTTTAAACGCAGGGCATATACCGCATTTTCAGCGTCATTGCGCACTATATGTTCGCAAGAGTTTGCTGCTTCAACGAATTTATTCTCGTGAATTTCTTGATACACCCGCGCCAGTGCATATTTGATTTGAAACGCCCGCATCAGACGTTTTTCTAACTGCACAAACGAAAAGGGCTTGAGCAAATAGCTGTCAGGTTGCAGTTCGATCACGCCATGCACAATCTGCCGCTGGCTTTCCGCGCTGATGATAATAAAGCAAGCGCCGGGTTTTAAGATGCGTAAATGCTTTAACGCTTCGAACAGTTGGTAGCCGTCTTTGCCATCACCAAGGTTGAAATCCGACAAAATGAAGTCATATTGGGTTTCAGTGCAGTTCGCGATAGCGGCGTTAGCATCGGTAGCCGACGAGATATGCTCAAAGCCAATTTTTTGTAGCATGCCTTTAATCGATGCACGCACCGGATCGCAGTCGTCAACGACCAGAACCTTTTTTGTCCGGTAAAATTTTGGATTCAAATGCTACAGCCTTACAAGTGTCACAATGTGCGAAGAGAATCTAAGCCAACTGTTAAGAAGATATAACAAAAACAACGACTTTTACCCAACTATAGTAAGATGAAGTTTTATGAGCAATAACTTGTGGCGAATTCTGTCGCATCGCCCGACAAATGTTGTAATATTCCTACACAAACAGTAAAAACCTACGCACTTGGCCATCCAAACGGCAAGTAACTGGTAAAAAAACAATATGACTACACTCTTGGATCAATTAAAAGCGGTTACAACTGTCGTCGTCGACAGTGGTGACCTAAACGCCATCAACCAATTTCGTCCGGTAGATGCCACCACAAACCCGTCACTGCTGCTAAATGCCAGCGGCTTAGAGTTCGCCAAACCACTTCTGCAACAAGCAGCAGCTTATGCCAAAGCGCATCACAGCGACGCAGCAGCACAGCTTGCGCTGGCGAGCGACAAATTTGCTGTTGATGTTGGTACTGAGATCAGCAAACTGGTGCCAGGACGCGTGTCCACTGAAGTGGATGCTCGCTTGAGTTTTGACACAGCAGCGACCATCGCTAAAGCGCGCCAACTAGTTGCTTTGTATCAAGAAAATGGTCTAGGTAAGGATCGCATTCTGATCAAGATCGCTTCTACATGGGAAGGCATCCAAGCCGCTCGCGTGTTAGAGCAAGAAGGCATCCAATGCAACCTGACCTTGTTGTTTCATCTGTGCCAAGCGCGTGCGTGTGCCGAAGCCGGCGTGTTTTTAATTTCGCCGTTTGTCGGCCGGATTTTGGATTGGTACAAAGCCAGCACCGGCAAAGACTACACAGCAGAAACCGATCCAGGCGTCTTGTCCGTGCGTGAAATTTATCGTTATTTCAAGGCGCATGGCCACAAAACTATCGTGATGGGTGCCAGTTTCCGCAATATCGGCGAAGTGTTGGCGCTGGCCGGTTGCGATCGGTTGACGATCAGCCCAGCCTTGCTGGACGAACTGAACAAACAAAGCGGCGACTTGACGGTCCATTTACAAGATTTAGGGGCAACCAGCCCTGCCCCAGCGGATCTGACCGAAGCAGAATTCCGCTGGCAACTCAATGAGGATGCGATGGCCACCGAAAAACTGGCCGAAGGCATCCGCAAATTTGCCATTGACCAGCGCAAGCTGGAGCAGGTGATTTTAGCCGCCTTAGCCTAAGGCGGCGCCTGCATTTACTTTACAGGAGTGTGTTATGTCGTCAGCAGTCTGGAGCGAACTCGCCGCCGCCGCGAAATCGCCAGTTAACCTGCGTCAGGAGTTTGCGCAAGACCCACAGCGGTCACAGCGTTTCACCGCACAAGCATGTGACCTTGTGCTGGATTATTCAAAAAACCTGATCACCCAAGGGATTTGGGACCAACTGCTGGCGCTGGCCGCCTCAAGTGATTTAGACACCAAACGCGCTGCGATGTTTGCAGGTGCTCGGATTAACAATACCGAAGACCGCTCGGTCTGGCATGTGGCACTGCGCAGTGACCTCACTACACCGCTGACGCTTGATGGCCAAGACATCACGGCAGAAATTCGCGCCTGCCGCGAAGCTATGTACGCGCTGATTAACCAGCTAAATACACAGCAATATATAGGGTACACCGGCAAAGCCATCACGGATCTGATTTGGATCGGCATTGGCGGTTCGTTGCTCGGCCCACAAATGGCGGTCGAAGCGTTGACGCCATTTCATCAAAGCCCAGTACGCGTGCATTTCGCGGGCAACATCGATGGCGCTGTGGTGCACGATGTGGTCAAAGGCTTGGATCCGGCAACGACCTTGGTATTTGTCGCGTCGAAATCTTTTGGCACCGAAGAAACCAAACAAAACGCCTTGGCTGTGCGCCAATGGTTCACCAACCATGGTGCAGACAAAGCGGCCATCGCTCGTCATTTCTGGGCGACATCATCCAATATCAAAGCTGCCGCCGAATTTGGTATTGTTGCCGAACACATCCTGCCGATGTGGGATTGGGTGGGCGGACGTTATTCTATGTGGTCGGCGATTGGTTTCCCAGTGGCGTTGCTGTTAGGCGTTGCCCAATTTGAACAGCTGCTGGCCGGCGCCCGTGCAATGGACCAGCACTTTCTGCAAGCACCCAACGCGCAAAACTTGCCAGTGATTTTGGCCTTACTCGGCAGCTATTACATCAACGCCCATGGCAGCCAAACGCAAGCTTTGTTGCCCTACAGCCACTATTTACGGTTGTTGCCATCGTATGTGCAACAGCTGGATATGGAAAGTAACGGTAAAGGCGTGGATGTCGATGGCAAACCACTCGCAGTCGAAACCGCGCCAGTCATTTGGGGCGATGCCGGCACCAATGGTCAGCACGCCTATCACCAACTGTTACATCAAAGCAAACTGGCGGTGCCAGCCGATTTTATTCTGCCAATCAAAGTTAGCCATGACTTAGCCGACCACCACAAACGCTTAGCGGCGCATTGTTTTGCCCAAACCCAAGCGCTGATGCAAGGTAAAACACCAGCCGAAGCCAAAGCAGAAGTATTGGCGCAAGGCGGCAGTGCACAACAAGCCGAGTTTTTGGCCCCTCATAAAGCGTCACCCGGCAATAAACCTAGCAACACATTATTGTTGCCAGAATTGTCGCCTTTTTATTTAGGTGCCTTGATTGCTTTGTATGAACACAAAGTATTTGTGCAAGGTGTGCTTTGGAATATCAATTCGTTTGATCAGTGGGGCGTGGAACTTGGCAAACAATTATCGACGCCTATTTATCAAACAATCGCCGGGCAGCAAATAGGCGAATTTGATAGCTCGACCAGCGCCTTGATCCAGCGCTTTTTACAAGGCTAACTGCTGCAACGCTGACTTCAATAATATCCTTTAAAATCAAAGCCTAAGACCCTGCTGGGGCTTAGGCTTTTTTTGACTGGCAAGGATCCTGTCCACCCCTGTAAATAGGCCAAAATATTTCATTCATCGATTGGTCATTTTTCTGTCATTTGCTGCTTGTATTCTGACTTTAAGTTGTGTTATCAAATGGTCAAAATAACAACAACAGTGCAGCGAGGTGAAGTATGGAAAGCTTTGACGACTTACTAACAATGCTGGAGCGTCCTGCCGCGAAAGCAAGGCCAGTGAAGCGCAAGTGGCGCGAAATTGAAGCCTTAAAAGAGCGGCAACGACTGAAAAAAGAGCTCGAAGATATAGACTGGTCCCTCGACGACGAATTAATGAACGAATTGATGTAAAGAAAAAGCCCGACTCCTCACCGAGTTGGGCTTTTTGCTTTATTCGTTACAGCATTCTCGTCACTCCAGTTGGCAGCAACGCCCGTTGCTGACTTTGAGACGTAAAAAAACCGCAGTTTGCTGCGGTTTTTTATTTGGCCTTCGAAGCGGTTGCTTTGTTGCCCGTCGCTAGACTTGCCAATCAATTGGCGAACGACCAGTTTGCTCCAGCCACGCATTGGCTTTGACAAAGTGACCGCAGCCAAAAAAGCCACGATAGGCCGAGAGTGGCGATGGATGCGGCGCCGTCAGCACCAAATGTTTGTGCGTATCAATCAGTTTTTGCTTGTTGATCGCATGCGATCCCCACAGCAAAAACACCACCGGCTGGGCATGAGCACTAATGGCTTTAATCACATTGTCGGTGAAGGTTTCCCAACCCAAATTGCGATGCGAGTTCGGCGTATTGGCCACTACTGTGAGCACAGTGTTGAGCAGCAACACGCCTTGGTTAGCCCAATGCTCCAAATTGCCGTGTTTGGGGATCACGAAATTCGGATACTCTTGGGCCAGCTCTTTGTACATGTTTTGCAACGACGGCGGCGTCGGCACACCGCGGCGCACTGAAAAACTTAAGCCATGCGCCTGATTTGGCCCGTGGTATGGGTCTTGACCGATGATCACGACTTTTAAATCCGACAGCGGCGTGTAACGAAACGCATTAAACACATCCGCTTCGGGCGGGTAGATCACCTGCCCTTGTGCACGCGCTTGTGCAACGGTTTCCAACACTTGCTGAAAATACGGTTGCAGTTTTTCGTTGCCAATCACGTCATGCCAAGTCAGCTGCACGGCGGTTTACTCCAGAGTTAATAAGAATTTGCGCAATTCTACAAAATCTGCCGCCATTTCGCCCGCTAAACTGGTTTCACCGGCAACCGCCGCCAGCGCCTGCGGCAATGCGATCGGTTGGCCTAAGATATTTTCCACCGGCTCTTTGAATTTAGCTGGGTGCGCCGTGCCTAAAAACAAACCGTATTCGCCGTCTTTCAGCTCACGTTTGAGTGCTTTGTACGCCACTGCGGCATGTGGCTCGCTCAAATAGCCTTCTTGCCATAACCGCCGCACGCCAAACTGGGTATCTTCTTCATCCACCACTTGCGCCGATAAATCGGCACGGCTGATAAAGCCTTGTGCCAGCAAATCTTCCACCCGTGGCCAGTTATTTGGTGCGCTGACATCCATGGCGTTAGAAAGCGTCGGCACCGTGCTGTTGACCTGCCAGACACCGCTTTGCCAATAACGTGGCACTGTGTCGTTGACGTTGGTAGCTGCGATCATCCGTTTAATCGGCAAGCCTAAAACTTTCGCCACTAAACCCGCGGTTAAGTTACCAAAGTTGCCGCTTGGCACGCTAATCACTAAGTTGGCGCGTTGTGCTGGCGTCAACTGCGCCACGGCTTCAAAGTAATAACAGACTTGCGCTAGTAACCGGCTGATATTAATCGAGTTAGCCGAGTTGATATTCAGCCGCGCGACTAACTCGCGGTCATTAAACACCTCTTTGACCAGCGCTTGGCATTGGTCAAAATCGCCCTCAACCGCTAGCGTGTGAATGTTTTCACCAAGCGTGGTAAACAGTTTTTCTTGCAGCACGGCAATTTTGCCTTTCGGGAACAAAATGACCACATCGACGCCCGGTTGCTTGAAAAAGGCATGCGCAACGGCCGCGCCGGTATCGCCACTGGTGGCCGTGACAATCGTGGTGCGGCTCACGCCTTGACGTTTTTGTGCCGCTGCTAAAGCGCGCGCCATAAAACGCCCGCCAAAGTCTTTAAAAGCCAGGGTTGGGCCATGAAACAACTCTAGACAACCAATTTGATCGTTGATTGGCACCACAGGCGCTGGGAAAGTGAAGGCATCCGCCATGATGGCTTTGAGTTCACCGAGCGGCAGCTCGTCACCAATAATGGCCGACAACAATTCGGCGCTTCGCTCGGCAAATGGCAGCGCCAATAAGCGCTCGATATCGAGCTTGGGCCAGGTCGCTGGGAAAAACAGCCCTTGCTGCTCCCCCAACCCAATACGAACCGCATCTAAAAAACTGACTTGCTGCGAAGGAACTTTGATATTACGTAACAACATGTTGCACCCTATTTTTTAATTCGACAGCACGCGCGCACCGCGTGCGGCCAGCTGGCAGACCACCGTCAGACCATCGGCATTTTTTTCATAATGCGCGGCGAAATAACCACGCGCAAATTCAGCTTGTTCTGGCGTTTGACAGACCGCAAACAACGTAGGCCCAGCTCCCGAGATCCCGACATGGCCAATACCTTGCGCCATCAATGCCGCGCGAATGGCCGGCAGCTCAGGGATCAGTGGCGTGCGGGCAGGTTCTGCGACTAAATCTTGCAGCGCCGACAGCGCATCGGTTTCATCCCCGGCGTACATGGCACTGACAAAGCGCGATAACATGCCGGCAAAGGCGATGCTGTGCTTGAGACTCAACTCTTTGGGCAGAACCGCACGCGCCGCTTTGGTCGACAGCACAGTGCCTGGGTAACTCAATACCACTTGCCAGTGCGAAAACCACGGCAAACGGCGATACAGTTGCTCGCTTTGAGGTAACATCAACAGCAAACCGCCATGCAAGGATGGCGCGACGTTGTCGTAATGTACCGAGCCGCTGACGCCACCTTCACACACCGCCGTCAGTTCCAATAACTCTCTGTCAGATAACGGGTTGCCGAAATAGTCATTGTAGGCGTAACACGCCACCACAATAGAGCAAGCACTGGAGCCCAAGCCACTGCCGACCGGCAGATGTTTGACCAAATGCAACTTCAGCCGAGGCAGTTTCTTACCGACTTTTTGTTCAAAGGCGTAAAAACACGACAACACCAAGTTATCACTCGTATCCGTTGGCAGTTGATGCACGTAGCGGCCCGACAGCGTCAGGCTTAACTCGGTGCTTTCGCCCTCGATAATCAATTCATCGCCAAGCAATGGGCCATCGCTGGACACGGCTTCAAACGCTGCGCCTAACACATCAAAGCCGACCGAAAAATTGCCAGTCGAAGCCGGCGCAAAATACCGACGCATGTTAAACCTCCTGCTGCCAGCCCAATGTGCGCATCACATCGCCAAACACGCCGGCGGCGGTGACCGCAGCGCCAGCGCCATAACCACGCAGGACAAACGGGATGGGTTGATAATATTTCGTGTGAATAGCCAGCGCGTTTTCACCGTCTTTCACTTTGGCCAGTGGGTGGTCTAAATCCAGTGCTTTCACCGCCACTTTACAGCGACCTTGGCTGATTTCACCGATAAAACGCAGCACCTTGCCTTGTGCTTGCGCCGCCGCCACTTTGTCGGCGTACCACGCATCCAGTTCTGGCAGTTTTGCCATAAACTCAGCCACGCCAAGCCCCTCGGCAAACCCTTGTGGTAACACGCCTTCCACCGAGACGTCGCTCAGCTCCTGCGGTAAACCCGCTTCACGCGCCATAATAAGCAGTTTGCGCGCCACATCCATGCCCGACAAATCATCACGCGGATCAGGCTCGGTAAAGCCTAATGCTTTGGCTTTGGCGGTAACTTCCGATAGCTTGTGGCCCTGTTCCAATTCGCCAAACAAAAATGACAAGCTACCGGATAAAATGCCTTCAAACGCCACCAGTTCATCACCGGCGTTTAACAAGCCTTGCAGCGTATCGATGACCGGCAAACCGGCACCGACGGTCGTTTCATACAAGAAACGCCGGCGGTTGCGCTGCGCCACTTGCCTAAGTTCACGGTAATAACTCAGGCTCATGGTGTTGGCCTTTTTATTTGGCGTCACCACGTGAAAACCGGCCGCCAGCAAGGCGCTGTATTGCGACGCTAACGCTTCAGAACTCGTGCAATCCACCAGGACTGGGTTGGTTAAATGGTTTTCCCGCACGAACTTCTCCAGCGCCTCGACCGAGAACTGATGCTGTGCCTGTGGCATTTGCACTTGCCACTGGCTTAAATCAATGCCGTCTTTTTGCAATAACATGGCTTTGCTATTGGCAATGCCATACACAGCTAAACGCACATTGCGATGCTGCAAAAAGGCTTGTTGGCGCTGGAACTGCGCCAACAGCTCTCCGCCGACCACACCGCAACCGACTAAAAACACATCGATACTGGGCACATGGCTAAAGAAGTTTTCATGGCAAACTTTCACCGCATTTTGACAGCTGGCTTGTTCAACCACCGCCGAAATTGAGCGCTCGGACGAGTCCTGCGCGATCGCCACCACGTTGACGCGTGCTTGCGACAAGGAGGCAAAAAACTTCGCCGCGACACCGCGATGCTGGCGCATGCCATCACCGACTAAACTCACAATCGCCATATCGGCGGCAATCGATAGTGGTCGTAGCAATTCACCGCGTAGTTCCAGTTCAAACTCAGCTTCCAGCGCTGCTTTGGCCACAGGCACGTCGCGCTGCGCCACACAAAAACTGATGGCAAATTCGCTGGAGGATTGGGTGATTAAATTCACCGAAATCTGTTGGCGCGCCATGGTGGCAAAGACGCGTGACGCCATACCGACCACGCCTTTCAGGCCAGGGCCTGACACGGTCACAAGCGCCAAATGCTCCAGGCTAGAAATGCCTTTGACCAATTCATCTTGGTTGGTGTCATCGTCAATGCACGAACCTGGCGCCTGCGGGTTCAAGGTGTTTTTGATGTAACACGGAATATGGAAACGCGCTAACGGGCCTATGGTTTTTGGATGCAAGACTTTGGCACCAAAATACGACAGCTCCATCGCTTCATCGTATGACAAGTGGTCGATAAGCTTGGCGTTTTTTACTTGGCGTGGGTCAGCACTGTAGACGCCATCCACGTCGGTCCAAATTTCGCAGACGCTGGCGCGCACCGCCGCTGCTACGATGGCGGCGGAATAATCCGAGCCGTTACGCCCCAACAGACAAAGTTCACCTTTGCTGTTGCTGGAAATAAAGCCCGCCATCACATAGACATCGGCGGCTTGGGCTTGCACCGCGGCCCCTAACGCGACTTCTGTGGCCGGCACGTCAGCAACGGCATTTAAGAAATCACCTTGGCTTTTGACACACGCGACCGAATCTAAAGCGACAGCCTTCACCGCCTGTGCGCTGAGCAACTCGGTCATCAGCGGCACGCTAAATTTTTCGCCGAGACCATGTAATTCGGCTTTGATATGGTCTGGGCAGTAACGCAGCAGTGCCGCACCGTGCAGCCGTGACGATAACGCTTGATACTGGCCTTGATACACAGCTTGCAGCCGAGCTTGCGCTTGCGTATCTAGCTGCGTAGCAGCATCGGCGAGGATCGCTTGAATACGCTGCTGCCAACGCTCCAGCACCGCTTGGTAGTTGCCCGTGGTTGGCGCGAGTTCGGTCAATTCGACCAATAAGTTGGTGACACCCTGGGGTGCTGACAACACCAAACCAATCGGCTCGTGACCTAATTGGCTTTTGACAATAGTCGCCACATCCAAGAATCGAGCGACAGACGCTAAACTAGAACCACCGAACTTTAGAACCCGCATTTTTCAAACTCCTATAAAACGAAAAGGCCCGTGACTGGTGAGGTCACGGGCCTTTTTTGGATACAATACGCCGCCGACCTCCTACCCTCCAAGGGTGGTGGTAATAATCGTGGTGGTTGTATTGATGTTATGGGTATATTTCATACAGCTCATATGCTCAAACTTTTAGACGTCTGTCAATCTAAAAATCCAAAAAGCTGTAATAAAATTACAATTACCTTTTGACGGACACTCTGTGGCGTCCTGTGCTGCTACGGCGAACTTGCCGCTCAATAGTCAGCAAAACCAGTCGAAAGTCGTACCATCGCTGGCATTAATGCATTGCATAGTAACGGGAATAGTGGTTTTTCGATAGTCTTTTCTTGCGCAATCGCGCTGCGATCAGACCTCAAGATTGGGCTAGTTTGCGGCTGACGGCCTTTGTTTCAAACTGGCAAACCCGGTTGCGACCGTTACGTTTCGCGTTATACAGCGCCATATCAGCTTCGCGGATCAAATCGTCATGCAACAAATGATGATGCGGATCTAGTTCCGCCACGCCAATAGAGAGCGTGACACGAATGGTTTGTTGATTGAACAGCATAGGATGGTCAGCTATCGCTTTACGAATTCGTTCAGCAACATCCATGGCACCTTGGCCGTTGGTATCAGGCAAAACAATGCCAAATTCTTCGCCGCCATACCGACCTAACAGATCAGAATCGCGTAATAAACTGCCAATCAGTGACGACAATTCAATCAACACAAAGTCGCCACCTAAATGACCATATTTGTCGTTAAGGTCTTTGAATTTGTCCAAATCAAACAAGATCAGTGATAACGGATGTTGGTAACGCTGTGCTCGGTGGATCTCTTGTTTGAGTTGCTCTTCCCAATAACGACGGTTCAGCACCTTGGTTAAACCGTCTTGGCGATTGGCTTTTTCCAATTCAATCAGCGTTTTACTTAAGTGTTGCTGATAGACAAACGCGTCGGTCGCGTCTTCGACCAGGATACAGATGAAGTTTTGCTGCGTGCTCTCGTCAAGCAAAGGCAACATAGTACAGTTCTGCGCCATGTATTGACTGGAGCTGGTAATAGGCCGCAAATGTGGCAATTTAAAAATGTATTGCCGTTGCTCCCAGCTTGAAAAGGCCGGCGATTGCAGATCCAGCACACTCATCAACTTGCGTTTCAGCCAGGCTTCGGGCAAATCAGGAAACACCTCGAACAACGATTGCTGCGCGACTTCCGCCAGCGCCATTGAGGCATGTCGCTCGATAAAATGATTCAGAAAAACAATGCGATACTCGTCATCAATCACAATCACGCCGCTATTGAGGCGCGCCAAAATCGGATGACTTAACCACGAGTGATCCATCAAAACTCTTCCAAGATCCGATCGAGGATCACCTTAATCCGACTCACCGCCACATCAGGGATCAGCAAAATCATGTCGCAATTAAACGAATGGTCGACCAGCTGATAGCTGATATCGACTTTCAGCGCATGTTCCCAATGGAACGACGTCGATTGCAGCACATCGGACAAATTCCCATGACGCGACGACAAAATACGCGGTGCGCTATACGACAGGCTGTTCTCAATCTGCTGCGCCAAGCCGTTTAAAAAAGTGGTTGTTAACACGGAACTGATATCGGTCAGCATCTCAATTTCTGATGAGTCACCGGGTTCATAACCCAATAACTCAGCAATGCGATGGGCGTTATCCATTTTGTACAACACGATGGCTTCACCACGGACGCCTTCATCGCCAAAAAAACCTTGGCTAACCAGCGCCGCTTCCGTGTCTGCATAACGACCGGAAAACTCCGCTGGAATATGATTAGCGCCAACCAAAGCAATCGACGGTACTTGCAAATGCACAAACGTATTGAGGAATCTTGCGAGTTTGTCGCTCGCTAAGCCCATAGCAACGTTAATGATTTCTTGCAGGCAGTCTTTTTGCTCTACGGTAAAGCCTAGATTTGTCATACCAATCCGTATTGTTTCAACACGCCAGCAATTTTTTCTTCACTGACGGGTTTTTGAATAAAAGCCAATGCGCCAAGTTCCATGACGCGTCGTTGCATTTCCGGTTGAATATCCGCCGAAATAACAATGACAAAACAATCGATGCTTTCCGCTTTGATTGCTTCAAGCACGCCAATGCCATCCAGTTCCGGCATCGTTAGATCAAGGAACACTAGACCGATTTCTTGGGTGCGGAGAACTTGGAGTGCTTCGATGCCATTTCCTGCGGTTTTAAACTCTGCATCGAACGTTTCGGGAAGACTCTTGCGAACCTGTTTACGCGCCAAAATGGAGTCGTCACAGATTAAAACTGGCAAAGCCATTCAACTGCCTCAACTACTTATTATCGTTATTGTTAGAAGTGGGAAAAATATAACCAGCTGATAATATAAATGCAATAAGCGAAAGACTTAGAAACGCAGTGCATTCAACGATTTTCTGCCGTCAAATGCTGATTATTCCATCAAAGACTCATTTGTCCTCAACAAAGATGCTGTTCCTTGCGATAAACTGGTAAATTGTCGCCATAGATTTTTCGATAAGCTATTTTCAATACAGCGGTTTTTGGCTAATTTTAATTACAGCCCTCTTTAGGCAATAACAGGTCGTCCGATGCAGCAAAAAAGTTTATCGCGCAAACTCCTGACTAAGGTCCTCTCCGTCTACTTCATCTTGACCTTTGTCGTGACTCTTGGGCAGATTGTCGCCGAGTATTTTAATACCAAAAATCATATCAATGGCGAACTTGCTACCTTGCAGCAGACCATCTCGGGGTCGTTAACCCGCGCCATTTGGGAACTCAATACCCAACAAGCTTTGATTATCGCCGATGGACTATTAGCGATCCCATCGATCGAAGGTATCATAGTGCGTGATGACAGTGGCGCTGTGATCACACAACTTGGCCAATACATCGACATTTCAGAAAAATACAGCAACCAGCTGGTCAAAGAAGGCGTGCAGCTCACCGAGCAACAATCAGGGTTATTCGGATATACCTTTCCACTGATTTTTGAATTCTCTGGGCGCGCCACGCAGGTCGGCGACGTGACACTGTTTTCAAGCAGCTCAATCGTGTTAGACCGGATCAAGATCGGTATTTATTTTTTAATCGGTAACGCGGTTCTCAAGACGACCTTCTTAATCATCCTGTTCCTGATGGCATTCCGCAAACAGCTGACTTTGCCATTATCGGAACTCACCCAGCAGATTGAAGAGTTGGAGATGGACAACCTCGACGGCGCCAAAGTCGAGATCCAGCACGGCGACACCAGCGAGTTGTCTGTTATGGCCGATGCATTTAACCGCTTGATTGCTCGGGTGCAAGATTACAAAGGCCAACTCGAAAACACCCAAAAGCAGCTGCTGGCCTCCAATGAAAAACTTGACCAGCACAACCTAATTCTGGAACAAGAAGTCGCCCGTAAAACTTCAGGCCTAAGCCAAGCCATGATGGACTTGCAGCAACAAAAACAAGAGCTGGAAGTTAAACAACAAGCGCTACGCGAAGAGATAGAACGTCGTCGCCATACGGAAGAGGCGCTGCGCAGCAAACAAAGCGAGCTAGAAAAACTCGTCAACGACCTGCGTCAAGCGCAAGACCGGCTGGTGCAATCCGAGAAAATGGCGGCTTTAGGTGGGTTAGTCGCAGGTATCACGCACGAAGTAAATACGCCTGTTGGTATTGGCGTCACCGCAACGAGCTTCCTCAGTGAAAAACTCACAGCATTGGAGCATGCCTACAACGACAAAAGCCTGACCCCTAAAGTGCTGGAACATTTCATCGCCGAAGCGAAACAAGGCGCTGAGCTGCTGAATACCAACTTAGTGCGTGCTTCAGAGTTAATCGCCAGCTTTAAACAAATTGCCGTCGACCAAACATCCGAGGCCATCCGCACGATTCAATTACAGGAATACTTAAACGAGATCATTCGGTCGCTGCAGCCGCATTTCAAGAAAACCAAGCATCATATTGAGGTCAATTGCCCTGAAAATCTGGTGCTGAGCTGTCCAGCAGGAGCAATCTCGCAAATTTTCACTAACTTGCTGATGAACTCGTTAATCCACGGCTTTGAGCATATGGACGAAGGTAACATCAATATCACTGTGGTGGACGAAGGCAATGTCGTCGACATCACGTACAGTGATAATGGTAAAGGCTTAACGGCGGAGCAGTTAGAGAAATTGTTCCATCCGTTTTTCACCACCAAACGCGATCAAGGCGGCAGTGGTCTGGGTACGCACATCACTTACAACTTAGTTCGTCAAACGTTAGGCGGTAGCATTCAAGTTCGCAGTGAACCTGGCCAAGGCTTGTCGTATCACATCCGCTTCCCAAAAAATTTAAAACGCTGATTTTTAGCGCAACAAAGCGCGAAGTCACGCAATAGCGATTGTCCGATGACGGCTTCTGGTTATACTGGAAGCCGTTTTTGTTTGGGGTTTATCTATGTGGTTTAAAAATCTTCGTGCTTACATTCTCAATGAACCGTTAGCGTTGCAAGGTGACGCGTTAGAGCGCGCGCTGGCGGAACACAAATTCACCCCATGCATGGGGCAAGATCAAGTGAAAATGGGCTTTACATACGCGCTACATCCAACAGTGAAGCAGTATGCCTACCAACTGGAAAATTTGACCTTAGTGGGTTTGAAACGGCAGGAAAAGATTCTGCCTGCAGCCGTGCTCAATGAAGAAATGCAGCCGAAAATCGACGCGCTCGAGGCAGAAAAAGGTCGGCCATTAAGTCGCAAAGAAAAACAAGCCATCAAAGAAGAGATGATGCAAGTACTGCTCCCGCGTGCGTTTTCACGTTCCAGTGTGACAACCGCCATCATTGATGCAGCGAATGGCTGGGTGCTTGTTAATAGCAGTTCAGCCAGCCGAGCTGAGGACTTGTTAGCACTGCTACGCAAAGCGCTCGGCACCTTACCTGCCCTGCCTTGGATTGATAGCAATCAGCTTGGACAAGCGCTGCAACACTGGTTGAGCAATCAAGGATTACCGGACGGTTTTGTGCTCGGTAATGAAGCAGAGCTCAAGGCTCCTGATGAAGAAGGCGCCAAAGTAAAATTCAGTAATCATTTACTGACCGCACCTGAAGTGCAAAGTCATTTGGAAGATAAGTTAGTGACCAAACTTGCACTGACTTTACCAGAACAACTTGATGTGCAAATTGCTGACGATGGTGGTTTGAAAAAGTTGCAATTTCACGAACTGATTGCGGGCAAAAACGACGAATTAGGTTGGGATGATTTGGTACTTAGACTTGATGCAGATCTGCTGGTGATGGCGAAAGAGTTAAATCAGTTGTTGGTCACATTGCGTAAACAGGTGATGCCTGCATAACACAAGAGAGCTTGCAGCAAACTGCAAGCTCTCTTTACTTTATTAGACAAACATTGTCCGCGCGTCTTGATAACTTTGAGCAATCTCAGGATTAGCCATAAAGTTTGCGTCAGGAACCAGCCCTTGCTGAATATAATAATCCAGTAACTCGGCTTGTTGCTCTACAGCTGCAAAACTACCGCGAGCCATCAAGCCTAGTCGGACAAAATCAACATAACTAATTTGCTCATGACGGTCAGCATTTAGCCAATCTGTGACAACCGGATGGAATAAGTCCGCAAATTGCCAACTCTTCACAATGGATAAACCAATCTCGGCCGCGAAGTCTCTGATTGCATGCTTTAAATAGTGCGGTTCAGCAAACACAGTTGGATGGCGCTCCGCTTCCGCCAGAATTGGCAATACACCAATGCGGTGAACTAACGCTGCAAGCGCCATAGTATCGGTGTTCAAATTACAATGCTTGTGTTCATGCATGTAGTGCTTTAGACATGCCATTGCAATGCAGGTGACATCCATCGTTTCGGACCACAATTCTTTCATCGCAGTAGCGACTTCTTGATTGTGGCTTACAAACAATTGTTCAAGTGCCATAGCCGTAGCAATGTTTTTCACTTGGCTTAGACCAATTCGCGTCACGGCCTGAGCTAGGTTCGCCACCTTAATGGTACGACCTAAAAACGCACTGTTGGCGACTTTTATCATACGAGCAGCTAATGCTGGATCTCGCGAAATCACTTCAGCCATTGAGTTTAAGTTAATATCAGGATCATCAGCTGCCTGCCGCACCCGTACAGCGATTTCAGGAAGAGTTGGCAGAACCAAGAGATTGTTCTTTAATTTTTCATTCAGAAGCGTCAATAAGGCATTGTCGGCTGACATAAATTACTCCGGCGTGTATGGAAAATCGCTCCAGCGATCAAGGATTTGCGAAACCTGTTGTTGAGTATAGGCAATCGCTGGAAATTTTCCCCAAACAGGCGCGGGCCAAGCGACATCTTTCTCAAATCGAGCAATATGATGCAAATGCAGTTGAGGAACCATATTACCTAAAGCTGCAACATTGAGTTTTTGCGGCTGAAACTCCTGGCGCATCCAGTGACTCAACCATGCACTTTCGTGCCAAAGTTGCCGCTGCGACGGCCAATCCAAGTCAATAATGTCGCGCGCCTTGTCGATACGTGGCACCAATAAAAACCATGGATAGTTTTGGTCATTAATCAAGCGCAACTGACACAGCGGCAAATCGCGGATAAACACACTGTCTTTGGCCAATTGCGGATGTAACACAAAACTCATACTCAGACTACCCCGCTTCGTGTCGGCTCAGCCAAATGACGTTGCATGCGACCTATAATCAGCTCACAAGCTTTGGCCTCGGCAGACTTTGCACTCAATTCTAATTCCGCTGCCAATTGAGTGATCTCCGGATATCCCATGCTACCAGCACAACCTTTTAAGGAATGCGCTTCGAACTGTAACTTCTGCAAATCGCCCTGCTGCTGCAATAGTTCTAGCTGTTCAACTAAACCAGGTAAACGTTTTGAGAAATCTTCTTTTAAGGCCAATATCGCCGGGTCTTGTTCTAAACGACGCGCCAATTCGTCTTCCTGACTGTATTGCTCACTGGCATAACGACGGATCATCGAGAAGAACTCTTTTTGCACTATGGGTTTCGCCAGCAGATCTTGGCAGCCGGCTTCTAAATATCGTTCGCGGTCTTCGCGCATCACGTTGGCGGTTAAGGCAATAACGGGCACGTCGACACCTGCGTGTCGAATTAAATGCGTAGCTTCTTCACCACCCATTTCTGGCATTTGCATGTCCATAAAGACCAAGTCAAAATCTTCAAGCAGCAGTTTTTGCACTGCTTGATGACCATTTGCCACCATGGTGTAGTTGGCGTTAATCTTCTTGAGCAACACAGCTACTAGCAATTGATTATCAGGATTATCTTCCGCAACCAAAATCCGTAGCTGTTCTGGACATTGGTTTTCCGGCTGATCTTGTGCGGATTGTTTCTCTGGCACATAACTATCCACTAAGCTAATTTGCTGCGTGTCACACGCCAACACAATTTCAAAATTACTACCAATCCCTTTGACACTTTCAACCAAGATATCGCCGTTCATTTGTTGCATTAGTTTCTTAGAAATCACTAGCCCTAAACCGGTACCACCGAAGTTTCGCGTGACTGTCGCATCTGCTTGCACAAACGGTTGAAACAACTTACTCAGCTCATCCGGCGTCATGCCAATACCAGTATCTTTAATCTTAATGCGCAATTGCTCGTCACCAGTGAGATAACTGACATCAATGATAACTTTACCGCGCTGGGTGAATTTCAACGCATTGCTCGTCAAGTTAAGCAAAACTTGCCGGAAGCGTAACTCATCTGTTTTCAGGAAATCAGGCAGCGGATAGTTCATTTGCAGCAAGCACTGCAGGCCTTTGCCTTCCGCTTGATTTTTAGTTTGCTGGTAAATATCGTCGACCATTTGCAAGAAATTAAACCGCGTCGAGGCGAGCTCTAGTTTTTCGGCTTCAATTTTCGACAGGTCGAGAATATCGTTGATGAGATTTAAAAGATGATCACCACTTCGCAACACGCGTTTAAGATAATCATCGATAGCCTCTTTGTCTTGCTCAGCCATGGCTTGTTCACTGAAACCAATGATGGCGGTCAGCGGCGTACGGATTTCATGGCTCATATTTGCCAGAAACACTGATTTTAAACGGTTAGCTTGCTCTGCAGCTTCACGCGCGGTAGTCAATTGTTGGTTAGCATTGGCAAGATTACTATTGGCGCGTGCCAAATCTTGCGTACGCTTTTGTACTTTTTCTTCGAGCTGCTGTTTGTAGGCTCGTTCGCGCTCTCGGTAGACTCTTAGCTGACGCACCATCACGTTAAAGGCGGCAAACATATCGCCAAGTTCATCTTGTTTTTTTACGGTAAGTAAGGTGCTTAAGTCGCCCCGCCCGACAGATGTTTTTGCTTCTGTGAGTATTTTGATCGGTTCGAAAATATACTTTACCAACAGCCAGTAACAGAGTAGCGGTAAACCAAGGGCAAACACTAAACTGCCGACGAATAAAAGCATCGGCATGTATTTATGGTCAGCGAATAACTCTTCTTCTGCAACGGCGCTAATCAACATAAAGTCGCCGGGTAATGCTGCGCCAAGCACCATCATAGGGCGCCCCAACAACACAATCGATTTTAAGCTATCAGCGCCAACAGCCTGTTGAACTTGCGCCAAATTGGTCGGTGCCAGCGCACTACCAATCAGCGTTGCTTTATCAGAATACGAAATAACACCACCAGGGCTGAGTAACAAATTGACGTTGGACGGCAATAATCGGTTTTGAACCACCTCATCAAGCACGGCTATGTCCAAATTGATTACCAAATAGCCCCACAACCGATTGATTTCCGACACCGACTGCGCGGGCAAATAGACCTTTTGAGCCAAAACCAGTTTTAAGGCACTTTGTTCCGTTTCTCGGCCGATAAATATGCCTGCGTCATCGATCATGCCTTGCAACGACGTAAAATAATCCGCTCGAAAGCGTAACTGACCTGGTTGATTGACGTCATGTTCAGGCACGGCAAATGCCATTTCACCGCTTAGCTTAAGCAGTTTAATTTGTGAAATATCCGGATACTGTTGAATAAATCGCTGGAATTCTTGTTGCAGTGGCGAAGATCCTTTTGCTGGATCTTGTAAGTATTGAATCGTTAACGGACTTCGACTGAGCTGTACCAACATTTGTTGGTTGGTCACAATAAAGTTTTCGATGCGCTGCTGCTGGCTATTTATATGCCGAGCGACTCGATTGTACGCTTGATGCGAAAATGACGTTTCACTGTACCTATAAGCCAAATAGCCAAATAACAGGGTTGGCAGCACCAGCAATGGGAACATGTAAATGACTAAAGTCTCGCGTAAGCGCATGAATTATGTGACCAAAATCCTAGTTGCCGAAAACAACACAGCATAATCGACGAATAAAGGCGTCGACAACTGTTTCACCACGAGCATAACAAAAGGTTATGCTCGTGGGACATCCCTATTACAGTGACAAAAATGCCGCTGCTAAACTAGTCACTGGTGCGGCAGATGGTTTGCCATGCTGCCAATCACCACCATCAACACCGCTCCCCGCGATATCAATATGCACGTAAGGTACTGCTTTGTTAAATGCTGACGCTTGATCTAATCCGGCGGCGACCACCAAAAAAGCCATCGGGAACTGATGACCGCGGGCGGTTATTGATGATGGCGCATTGTTACAACTTAATACGTCATCAGCGCAAGTCCGAGGGCGGATAAACTGGAAATCTTCACGTCGACTTGAAGACAACTCAGATGGGTCGCCCCAAACCTCCCCTGCTTCAGCGATCTTTCTCGACAGAGCAAGTCGTGTCGAGGCACCATTTTCAACGAGTGCAGTATACGGTCCAACAGCCCGTGCTGCATGACCTGTTAAAGTTGCCACGGTGAACAATACAGGGTTGATGGCGGTTTGTGCATCGCGATGTAAATGAGCCAGCAAATCGGCCAACACCAAACGACCTTCTGCATCCGTATTACCAATACGCACACGCACACCGGCATATGAACGGATGATCTCATCCGCGACAAACGCGTCAGAGCCAATACTATTGCGTACCGCGCCGATTTCCGCAATAACTCGAAGGTTATTCGGCGCTAATTCGGCAATGGTTTTCATAAAGCCAGCCACAGCTGCTGCGCCACCTTTATCACGGCTCATGCCTGCCATGCCGCCATTAATCTTTAAATCAGCACCGCCAGTGTCGTAAACCAATCCTTTGCCTGCAAACAGCAACGTTTGTTCGACTGCCCCACTTGGATTGTATTCCAAACGAATCACGGCAGGATGATGACGTTCGACCATCAGCGAACTACGCGCAACGGCCATAAGCAAAGGATAGTCTTGTTTTAACTTGGCAATATCAGAGGTTACAGCAACGGTAACTGCGGTACCGCTGAAAACTTGCTGGCAATATTCAGCAAACCGAGCTGGAGTCATCCGCTCGGGCTCAGCTCCACACAGATCACGGCCAACTCGGCGCCCTGCTTCAATTGCTGCGACTTGTTTTAATACAGTTTCATTCGAGCCAATGATCCCTACTTCAAGCACAGGTTCGACAGCAGTCTCCCCAAGAGCTTCACGGCCTTCTAATGGTTGCCAGAGCGCTTGGCAAATTCCCAAATACGCGACTTCAATGGCTTTGATATAACGCGCGTCGGTTTGGCCTTGAACCCACATCGCCGGACGAATAGCTCCCGCCGCCTTGGCCAACTGTACCGCCGCTTTTCCTGCGTCGCTAAAGGCTCTGACATCGTCAAAATCACGGTGCAACGCCCCTGTTGGCACCAAAATCAACCGACCACCAGCGACACTGGCAAGGTGCAGTAATACGGGTTCTTTACCTATGCGACGATCAACTGGCTGTAAGGCTTCGATCTCTGCACGCAGGGTAAGTTCAGGAATTGCAGCAATCTCAGAGAAAATACAAATCAATGCATCAAAGCCGCTCGCTTTGGCATCAGCAATTGACGATAACGAAATTGGAGTAGGAAACGACATAAAACGTCCTTATAGATAAAATGCAAAACGGGGCACCAAGGCCCCGATCTGATTAAACGATTTTATTTTCTTGCCACGCTTTTTCTTTGCGCATGCGCTCTTGACGCTTTTCACAAGGATTTTCACAGTCACAGGCTTTTTCGATACCCAACGCATCCAAACCACCACAACTTCCTGCAATGGTTTTTCGTTGCACCATGTAACCGATGGCCATCGCTGCAATCACTATCAGAAAAATAACAAACGTCAGTACAAATACTTCCATCGCGAACCTCGGGAAATTCTCACGCAGATGGATCATTTTATCCTGCTGCAGACTAATGACCAAGTGCCAGTGCAGTTGGAATGAAAAAAAAGCCAGCTAGACGCTGGCTTTTTGTTGTCAGGGGGGGCTTAACCGCCGAAGTCGTCCAACAGGATGTTGTCGTCTTCTACACCCAAATCTTTCAACATAGCGATAACGGCTTTGTTCATCATTGGAGGACCGCACATGTAGTATTCACAATCCTCAGGGGCTTTGTGATTCTTCAAGAAGTTCTCAAAAATGACGTTATGAATAAAGCCTGTGTAACCAGTCCAGTTATCTTCAGGTTGTGGGTCTGATAATGCGACGTGCCACTTGAAGTTTTCGTTTTCTGCTTGCAGCATATCGAAATCTTCAACATAGAACATTTCACGTTTCGAACGAGCACCGTACCAGAAGGTCATCTTACGTTGAGTCTTCAAGCGACGGAGTTGGTCAAAGATGTGTGAACGCATTGGCGCCATACCCGCACCACCACCGATAAATACCATTTCGGCATCAGTATCTTTGGCAAAGAATTCACCAAATGGACCTGAAATAGTGACTTTATCTCCGGCTTTCAAGCTCCAAATGTATGACGACATTTTACCGCAAGGTAATGTCAGATTGTTTGGTGGTGGCGTAGCGATACGTACGTTCAGCATGATAATGCCTTCTTCTTCTGGGTAGTTCGCCATTGAATAAGCACGAATTGTCGGCTCATCCACTTTTGACTCCAGCGTGAAGAACTTGAAGCGTTCCCAGTCACCACGATACTGTGCAGGGATATCAAAATCCGCATACTTCACATGATGTGCTGGGGCTTCAATTTGAATGTAACCACCAGCGCGGAAAGGCACAGACTCACCATCAGGGATCTGTAACTTCAACTCTTTGATAAAAGTGGCTTTGTTATCGTTAGAGATAACAGTGCAAGCCCACTTTTTGATACCAAAAATTTCTGGTTCAACTTCAATGTCCATGTCAGTTTTTACTGAAACCTGACAAGCTAAACGACAACCTTCACGGCGCTCACCTTTGGTTAAGTGACCCATTTCAACAGGCAACACGTCACCGCCACCGGCATGGACGTGCACACGGCATTGACCGCATGAACCACCACCACCACAAGCGGATGATAAGAAAATGCCTTTATCAGCCAGAACGCCAAGCAGTTTACCGCCTGCATTCGTTTTAACCGCCTTCGATGGATCGCCGTTGATATTAATGGTCACTTCACCTTGCGATACCAATTTGGCTTTGGCTGCGAGGATCATAACGACCAGCGCAACAACTAGCAGGGTGAACATACCAACGCCAAGATAAATCTCTTGCATTGCTCTTTCCTTTTACATCCGTTACTTACAGTTGAACACCAGAGAAGGACAAGAAGCCCAAACTCATCAAACCAACCATGAAGAAACGCGAACCTAAACCACGCAGTGCGACAGGAATGTCAGCATACTTGAGCTTTTCACTTACAGCAGCCATCACTGTAATAGCTAAAGTCCAGCCAATACCGCTACCCACACCAAATACAGCACTTTCTGTTAATGTGTAATCACGCTCAACCATGAAGGCAACAGCACCGAAGATCGCACAGTTAACCGTGATCAGCGGCAGGAATATACCTAAAGCGTTGTACAACGATGGAACGTATTTGTCCAAAAACATTTCCAAAACTTGCACCAAGCCGGCGATCACACCTATGTAGGCGATAAACCCTAAAAAGCTTAAGTCTGTATCAGGAAAACCAGCCCAAGCTAAAGCGCCTGGTGCCAGAAATTGTTTAAAGACGATTTGGTTCAATGGCACTGACAATGCAAGAACCACAGTTACCGCAATACCCAAACTAAACGCAGTTTTCACTTGCTTGGAGATCGCGATAAAGGTACACATCCCCAGGAAGAACGACAGAGCCATGTTCTCAATAAACACTGCCCGGACGAATAAACTCAGATAATGTTCCACAAGCGACTCCTTAGTGCTTCTCTTGTTGCTCTGGGCGCCAAGTACGCAGAGCCCAAATCAGACCGCCGATAATGAAGAATGCACTTGGTGGCATCAATAACAGCCCCATTGGTTGGTACCAACCGCCTGCACTGATAAGGGGCAGAATTTCCACACCCAACAGCGTGCCTGAACCAAACAATTCACGGATGACTGCGACAATAACCAGCAACACTGTATAGCCTAAGCCGTTACCAATACCGTCCAAGAACGACATCAATGGTGGGCTCTTCATTGCATATGCTTCAGCACGTCCCATAACAATACAGTTCGTAATGATCAAACCAACGAAAACCGAAAGTTCTTTCGCAACGTTGTAGGCGTAAGCCTTCAGAATTTGGTCAACAACGATTACCAATGAAGCAATAATTGTCATTTGCACGATAATCCGCACACTGCTTGGGATGTGGTTACGGATCATTGAGATGAACATGCTAGAGAAAGCTGTAACTAGAGTTAATGCAACCCCCATTACAATTGCTTTGTCTAACTTGGTTGTAACCGCTAACGAAGAACAAATACCAAGTACTTGCAATGCAATCGGGTTATTTGCAAACACAGGTCCAAAAACCAGTGCCTTCATTTCTTTTGCATTAGCCATTGTTTAGTGCTCCCTGACGAACTTTACTCAAGAACGGCGCGAAACCTTTAGCGCCCCCCCAGAATTGGAACGTGTGTGCAACACCATTGCTAGTTAAAGTTGCACCTGATAAGCCGTCCACTTCATATGGGGAGTCTTTATGCGCATTGCCTGGTTTCATAATTTTGATCGCGGCTTGGCCATCATCAGTCAAGAACTTCTTACCGACAAATTGTGCAACCCATTTCGGGTTTTGAATCTCGCCACCTAAACCTGGCGTTTCACCATGCTCGTAGTAGTTCAACCCTTTGATCGTAGTGCCGTCTTTGTCCAATGCTAAGAAGCCATGCATTGTTGACCATAAGCCATAGCCGTGAATTGGCAGGACAATGTAAGAAACATCTTTAGATTCAACACCGTTAACATAAGCCAAGTACACAGGCGCTACGTTTGCACGAGTACGGATTTTGGCGATGTCGTCTCCTTCAGCCAACGCAACGCTACCGGCAGGGTCTTTCATCATTTTGCGATAGTCGTAAGACATTGGGTCTTGATCTACAAACTCGCCAGTATCTAGGTTGACTAAGCGCACTTGAACTTTAGATTCAAATTGCGCCTTGATATCACCGTCTTGCAACAAACCAGTCGCGATCAGAATATTCTTCTGCGCATCTAAGGCTTTGTTTTCAGCTTGTTTAGGACGCAAGCCAACTGCCGCAGCAGCAACGAAAATCGCGCACACCAAACACAGTGAAATAACGACAAAAAACGTTTTTCCAATGCTTTCGTTATTTTTAGACATTACGTGCCAGCCTCCGTTTAATGTTTGCCTGAGCAACCATATAGTCGAACAACGGAGCGAACAGGTTGCTAAACAGAATTGCCAGCATCATGCCTTCTGGGTAAGCCGGGTTCACTACACGAATCATCACGACCATAAAACCAATCAGAGCACCGTATGCCCATTTCCCCGTGTTGGTAAATGAAGCAGATACAGGGTCTGTTGCCATAAAGAACATACCGATAGCGAAACCACCGAGCACTGCATGCCAGTACCAAGGCATTGCAAACATGTGGTTACTTTCGGAGCCAATCATGTTGAACATAGTTGAGAAAACGACCATGCTCGCAAACACGCCGGCAACAATACGCCAAGACGCAATGCGCAGGTAAATCAGAGCGAAACCGCCGATCATCAAAGCTAACGTCGAGGTTTCACCAACAGAACCAGGAATGAAACCGTAGAAAGCATCCCACCATTGTTGGTTGATTGACCAGTCTGACACTTCACCGTTGGCAGCTTTTGACAACCAAGTAGCGCCAGAGTATCCATCTGCAACTGTCCAAACTTTGTCACCAGAGATATTTGCTGGGTAAGCAAAGAATAAAAATGCACGACCTGATAGCGCCGGGTTTAAGAAGTTGCGACCTGTACCACCAAACACTTCTTTAGCTACGACCACGCCAAAGGTGATACCCAAAGCAACTTGCCACAGCGGAATGGACGCAGGAAGGATTAGCGCAAACAGAATAGAACTAACAAAGAAGCCTTCGTTAATTTCATGTTTCCGGACTGTCGCGAACAGCACTTCCCAGAAACCACCCACGATAAAAGTTACCGCGTAGATTGGCAGGAACCAGCAGGCACCGTACCACATTTTAGAGCCCCACCCAGAATCGGCTGTAAGTTCACCACCGAATGCATGGAATAAAGCAACTTGCCAAGTATCTGGCAGCTTGACGGTTTCTGACAACACGGCCGCCGCTTGGTGACCGACGTTGAACATACCGAAAAACATCGCAGGGAATAACATCAGCCAAACCATGATCATGATGCGTTTTAAATCAATCGCATCACGCACATGCGTACTGGATTTAGTTACTTTACCTGGGGTGTACAGAATAGTGGCTGCAGCTTCATACAGTGCATACCACTTTTCGTATTTGCCGCCTTTTTCAAAGTTCGGCTCAATACTTTCTAAATAATGTTTTAAACCCATTATCAGCCTTCCTTCTGGATCGTCGTCAGGCAGTTACGCAATGCTACGCCGTAGTCATATTTACCAGGGCATACAAAGGTACACAGCGCCAAATCTTCTTCGTCCAGTTCTAAACAACCTAAGGACACAGCACCATCAGTGTCACCAACCAGAATGTCACGAAGTAACAATGTGGGCAGGATATCTAACGGCATAACGCGTTCATAGTTACCGATTGGGACCATAGCGCGGTCTGAACCGTTGGTCGTGGTGGTCATGCTGAACAAACGTTTTGGATTCAAGTGCGACAGATAAGCGCGAGTCACCGAGAATTTGTTTGAGCCAGGAGCTAACCAGCCTAAAAACTCTTTCTCATAACCCTCTGCTAGTGCAGATACTTGCGTATGGAAACGGCCTAAGTATGCATGAACACCCACAGATTGCTTACCGTTGAGCACTGAACCAGAAATGACACGATTCGTACCTTCCTGCAGCTGGCCAGCTACGATTTGCTCAAGCGATGCGCCCAACACAGTTTTGATCAGACGTGGCTCTTTTACGACAGGACCAGCCAGAGAGATTACTCGGTCAGCAACATATTGACCTGAAGTAAACAGCTTACCGATCGCAATCACGTCTTGATAACCGATATGCCACGCGACTTTTTTCAGTGACACAGGGTCGATCATGTGGATGTGTGTTCCCGGCAGACCTGCAGGATGTGGTCCCGCAAATTCTTCTGTCGCGACAGAAGCCACTGTTGGAACGTTTGCACCCGCAGCTTTACAGACGTAGACCTTTTTGTCAGTCAAACGACTTAATACAGTCAAACCATACTGGAACGCCTCTGCATTAGCAGCAATCACTACTGTCGCATCAGCTGCCAATGGATTGGTATCCATCGCGGTAACAAAGATTGCACTTGGCTGACTATCAGCAGCAGGCGAGGTACTAAAAGGACGGGTGCGGAATGCTGTCCACAGACCAGATTCAAGCAGTTGTTTACGAACTACCTGACCTTCTAGTGAAGATAATTCTGTTGCGCTGAAGCTTTGAAATTGTACTGCATCATCCGAACCATCTTTATCGATGACCACTGATTGCAACACACGTTTTGCACCGCGGTTAATCGCACTCACTGTGCCAGAGATCGGGGAAGTGAAAAACACACCAGGATTCTTTTTGTCTTCAAAAAGTGCCTGACCGCGTTTCACTTTGTCACCCAACTCAACCAGCATAGTTGGGCGCATTCCGACGTACTCTTCACCCAGCAAAGCGACCGACTTGATGGATGGACCATCATGGATCACTTGTTTAGGACTGCCCGACAGGGGAATGTCCAATCCTTTTTTGATTTTTTTCATACGTACTTGCACTACTTAATGGGAAGAAACAGGGCCTGGATTTTCGGCTGCTCGCCTCGCAGCGCACCTGGTGAAAACTGGCTATAAATCAACCAGATCTCAACAGATACACGTACCAGCGGGCGATTTTAGCACTAAAAATCGCAAGCCAGCTATGATAAATGACAAATTTATGCAGTCAGGAGCTTGACTGTTGCAAAGTGTAGTCAAAGCCCGCAAATATGCTCACGAAATAAGCA
>DMYW01000012.1:0-4659 GCA_003482455.1 Rheinheimera sp.
TGCCCCTTACCACGGCGTTAGGTCGCTTCATGTATTTCAGCGAGCATCTTCCAGGATTTAGAAGAAGCATTGGAATCAGTGCCTCAATTCTGTTGACGCCAGTTTTGGTTTCGTTAGCTCTTCTTAGCCTTCACGCTGGATTGTACATCTTGGTCGCCTGGAAGGTGGTCGTTTTCCCCCACGATTGGTATGTAATCCGTGAAGCTTATGGGTCCAAGGCTGTCTTCCCAGCTCCTTGGGCGGCAGTGGCTGCAATTGTGCAGTGGCTAACTGTGGTAGTGATGGTCGCCTGGTTTACAAAGTCAATGAAACCTAGAAATCAATTTCTGCTTTCCCTCATCACAATCCTTATCATTGGCATCGCTGTCTCAATTCTTGCCAAAGCGCTCGGTTTCCATATAGAAGCTGATTTACTGTGAGCTATCGCGGCCTAACCCTTCGTTCAAGCGGACCCGACTGCGTCGGGCTGCGTAACTTTTTTCGTTATAAGCCAAGGAGCACGGCTTGAGTTTTGATAAATTACCGCTGCATGATGCCGTGTTAAAAACAATTGTTGTCGATTGGGGCAGTGCTGAAATCATATTGTCTGTGTCTGCTTTTGTAGTTAAAGGCGAGGCGGCAGTCCCTTATTTATTAAGGTTTTCATCGGTAACTATGTTTGAAGGCTCCCGGTTCAATGAGTGGGGAGCATCTAACTCGATCTTAGATGCAAAGGCGTCGGGCACAGAGTTTACTATTCAAATGCAAAGTGGCGATGTAATAAAAATAAAGGCTGCAAGCTATGCGTTACAATCGGGCAGCTTATAACAACCCGCGTCATTTGCAGCCTTTGGCTGCAGCGGCGCTTACAAGTTCACGCGCATGCGCAGGTAGTTAAAACTATGAAAAAGCTCAGCATCTTAATCTACTTTTGGTCTTTTGGTTTATTTGCGTCCGCTGATATTCCTTACGAATGGAATTCGGTACACATAGAGGCTAATGACGACGTTTCAGTTAAACTAAAACGAAATTTAGAAACCGGAAAAATTAAATATTTTGAGTTCGTGTTTGACGGAAATAAGACTGTAGTACCAAAGACTTGGTTTGAAGACCTCGATAGGCCACGGTTTGACACAGTACGAATTACTTATGGCTGCTCACAAATAATTAAAGAAGATGAGAGCTCAGTTTTTACTTGCTCTAGTCATATTAACTTTAAGTATTGGATAGACCCTGGTGATGAAGAGCTGCCTGATTGGTACGAAGAGCCAGAAGTCACGTTTTATATTGAATCAGGGGTTCTTACGGAAAGGCTCACTAAAATAAAGGACAGTGAGAATCACTGGTCATTGAGCTGGTTAGAGGCAGATGGCTCTAAGAGTAAAGATGAGATAAAGAGATTTTAACAAAAAAAGCAAGAAGGACGTGTAGTGATCTAATAAATCAGGACACCAAGTTTGCTGGGACAAACACATGGGATGTCTCGCTTTGCTCGAAATTTAGCCGTGTGTTTTGGCCCCAAAGTGGGGGGTTATGTTGGAGTCTGAAAATGAGAAAACGAAGGCTAGACAAAAAACTTCACAAATTATGGCTACATATGGGAGTTGTTGACGCTAGCCAAAATTCGTACTGGCGAAAAAAACTTTTTGAAGCTGAAGAATACAGTTCATTTCCTATTGACTCTGAGAACTGCAATGGGCTCTGGGCCGAAACTGTGGTTGCTATCAAAAAATATAAGCTTCGGTATTTTGTTGCTAAAGTTCCACCAAATGAAACGGAATCATGGCTAAGAGAAGAAGGGGCGGTTATTTTCAAATTCTGGCCGCAGCAGTATCCTGAGGTCATAGTTTTTAGTGGTAACAATCCCATTGTAGTCTAAAACATTTCATGTGCTATCGAAGCCTAACAATGTGGTCAAACACCCTTTCCGCTTCGCGCTATTGAACAGTTTGTAATTCGCAGTTTTGTGGTATTACTGTGCAGATAAATTCCATAAAACCACAACATGTGTACTAGGAAATAAATGGAATTACCTTCATACGAAAAAGATCATTATGAATTAGACAACGGAGAAGACATTCACTGTGAAAATCCAGATTCATTTTGGATCCCTGAGGCGGCAAAAAGAGAATCTCTAAAGCCTGGTGATATTGTTAAGCTTATTTTCCGCATGGAAGAAACTAAAGGCTCGGATGAAATATCAGTTGAGCGCATGTGGGTGGAAGTAACAGAAGTAAACCTTCCTTTTTATAAAGGTACTTTAGACAATGACCCTATAAACAGTGATTGTGTAGTCTGCGGGCAGTCAGTTACTTTCAATCCATGCCATGTAATTGCAATTTATGAAAGATGAAAAACATAATAAGACAAGTCAGCATAGCACCTATGGCGCTGTGCTCGCTAACGCTCGCCGCTGCTTGCAGCGTTAGGAATTCATCGGAGTTTTCGTGAAATCACTAAAAATAAAAAAAAGAAATTCAAACACCCTTTTACTTGAGCGCTCTAAACGAAGCGAACTCATTGGTTTTTTATTAAATGCATTAGTAATCGGTTCAATCTTTTATAGTGTATTTGGTCAGTCTGCGGCTTCGGTTTTAAAAAGCCTCCGCAACAGCCAGCCAATTCACCAAGCGTTAGCATTAGGACGTCATATGTATCAAGGAAGCTGTCTTTGCGGAGCTATAACCATCGAGGTACATGGTGGTATTGATTCAATTATCCACTGCCATTGCTCAAAGTGTAGAAAAAGTAGTGGCACTGCTTACGCAACAAATGGTTTTATAAAAAAAGCTGGTTTAATTATAAAAACAGGTGAAGAACAAATTAGTTTCTATGAAACTTCGCCAGGCAAAAAGCGGCACTTTTGCAAAGTCTGTGCATCTCCGATTTTTAGCAGTAATGAGTCGTCTCCTGAGCTACTGCGTTTAAGGCTCGGTATTTTGGATTCATGTATTGAAGAAAGGCCGATATCGCATAACTTTGTGTCCTCAAGAGCAAACTGGGATGATTTAGATGCTGAACTTCCACGTTATGATGGGCATGAACCGAGCCGTTTTGTGCAGAAGTAATAACAACAAATGCTAACCAACAAATTTTATCGCCAGCAACAAGCGCTGGCTTCGACGTTAACCCGCTACGCGGCGCCCATTTGCTCAACTTTGGGTTCCATGCACACTTTCGGATATCAACTCACAATGCCACGCAATTTAGTTTTCGCACTTTTAACAACGCTGTTATGCGCATGCTCAGATGGGGAGCTTCAATATGGTCCCAAACAGGTTGAGCTTACTGGGCAAATAGTTTGCGGCAAACGCGAGCACCCAAACGGAGAGCTCTTTGATTTCTGCCTAATTCAGCTTGCAAAGCCTGTTTCCATTGCAGCTGACAGCGACAACGAATTTAATACCAGGGAAGAAAGCATCAGCGAAATACAGGTTTTCAGCGACGACTCCAGCATAAGTACTGCCATAGCTGAAAAACGCGACCGGAAGGTAACCGTGAAAGGAGAACTCTTTCATGAGCACACCGCATGGCATGTACGCAAGATCGTCATGGATGTAAAAGAAATAAGGTGAAAGGACCCAGCAAAGCATTCAAGTTTGCTTCACTTCGTTCCGCCGCGTGCGCGACTGTGCACCACGAAGCAAATACTTAGCCTGTGTTCGGGTTTTATGTTTTTCGCCGGTAAGGCAAATCATCAAGGATGGTGGCGTTGTTTGGCAGTTCTTTGCTTGCGCTAAGTTTAAATAGACAGTTGTGCTCGCTGCGTCCCTTCTGATAGTTTGTCTTTAACTTAAATTTTACAGGTGCCAATAAACATCCGTGGGCAGCGTTGCTGCAAGGGTTAAGTGTTTGTTGGTTTAGTGTTTACTTGCACGTGTGCGGCGTTGTTGTTGTGGTTTGTGTGTCGGCTTTGCCTTGTTGTTTCTCAGCTCCGGCTAACAATGCGCGCTACTCGCAGCTGCTGTGACGGCAAATCGTTAGGACTCAGATGGAAGAACTAACAGCGGGCGAGATTTGGAGAGCCAGAGAGCTTCTCGAAGAACAGGCTGCGACCTTGCTTGGGAAGGTGCTATTTGAGTTTGGGCGCTTGGAGATGGCGCTAGATCTTTGCCTTGTTTGGGTTGGCGCTGGAAGGAAAATGGATCAATTCACGGATGAGGTGTTGAAGCTTTCATTCAAGGAGAAGCTGGATCGCCTTAGGAATGCAGTCGATAACTCGCAGCCGGTTGGTTCCCTCGGGCACAGCGCCTATCTCAAATGGACAGGGGAGACAGATTCGATCCGTCTGCTTAGGAACGAGTTCGTTCATAGTCGGTGGGCTGCTGACGGTGCTAGAGGAAAGATCGTAAATGTGCTGGGCATTCCAACATCAGCACAACAGCGAGAGGTTCTGTACGAAGTTGCGGACCTTGAGAAGCTGCTGGAGGATATGAAGCGCCTTCAGGACCAACTGCTTCAACTCAGAAAAAACTGGCCACTATGAAGATGAGTCCTAACCAGTCGCTCGAGCCGACTCGCGTCGGCAAGCCGCCGTTCGTGGCTCAGCTTCAATGTTAAATGCCAAGGAGGCATCGTGTACAAATTAGAATTTGAAAAGGCAGTAGAGAGAACAAAGGCTTTTAAGCTGGAGTGTCCTAAAATTTTATTTTCTGATAGGTAATCCCCCCATTTTTAACC
>DMYW01000012.1:4964-76412 GCA_003482455.1 Rheinheimera sp.
TGTATCTTATTGTTTTGTTGTGTCGCTCAATATATGCATTTTGTTGTGGCTTGCCAGGTTGAATGTAATCAATTCGGATCCCCAGTTTTTTCGCCCACTCGGTGAATTCGTGGCTGATAAATTCAGGACCATTGTCACAGCGGATCGCCATCGGTTTGGCTCGCCATTCAAGAAGCTGATTTAGCGTTCTTATGACGCGCATTGTTGGCAGTGAGAATCCTGCTTCAATCGCCAAACCTTCACGTTTGAAGTCGTCGATGACGTTGAACAATCGATAACTTCTGCCATCGGCGAGCTGGTCATGCATAAAGTCTATCGACCACACTTGGTTTGATTTAGTGGGTTCTTTCAGCGGTTCTGGTGCGTTTCGTTTGAGTCGTCTGCGTGGTTTTATGCGCAAATTCAGCGCTAAATCGCAGTAAATTCGGTAAATCCGCTTGTGGTTCCACCCAAAACCTTTCACGTTGCGCAGGTAATGAAAACACTGGCCAAACCCCCAATCCGTTTCTTTCTCAGTTAAATCAATAAGTAAATCCGCGATCTGCGCATTCTCATCGTCATTGATCGGCTGATATCGGTAGCAAGTTTCGCTGATACAACATGCCGCGCAGGCCATGCGGATAGTCACGTTCCGATTGGCCACTGCGTGCTGTGCCATCGCTTTACGCTGCGACGGCTTCACCACTTTTTTGCCATCGCTTCCTGAATGATTTCGGCCTTTAAGCGCTCTTCGGCGTACATTTTTTTCAGCCGGGCATTTTCGGCTTCTAGCTCTTTTAAACGAGCCATCAACGACGCATCCATGCCGCCAAATTTGGCTCGCCATTTGTAAAAAGTCGCCGAACTCATGCCATGCTCACGGCACAGCTCAGGAACTGGCGTTCCCGCTTCAGCTTGTTTGAGGATCGCCATGATTTGGCTGTCGGTAAATTTTGATGTTTTCATAAAGAATCTCCTGCGTTTATGGTACGAGAAAATTCTACTTTTGACGTCAGTTAATTTATGGGGTGATTACCCTCTCACGTCTTGGTTTTGCCGGGGAGTTAGCCTCCCTTCAGAATCCCTGCCTCTGTGGCAAGGTGAGCCAATGTTCCCTCTCTTTCAAATTCGGGTGAGCGAGCTACCTTTTGTCCCAGAACAAATTAAGCATATTGCTCTATTGGTTCTTTTTCACAATCTTCGCAGCCACCCTTTTGATTTACCTCACGGCCAAGGCTGGCTAATTCGTGAATACAAAAACCTAGATAACCTGCAACCTCTTCCGAATTTATCAATCCCCTACAAGCCATTTCCCATAAGCTGGTCGCGGGTAGAGAACGACGCCCCCGGCTGGGAAGATGCTTGGGATATTATTGACCTTTCAGCTGTTAACTCCGATGAGTCAGCATCGGATTCTTTCTTTGAAGATTTTATGCGGTATTCATCTACAAAGGTTGGCGGGTACCCAACAGAAATACAGCATGGCGCTGGGCTGGATGACTTCGTTTTTCAAGTCGGGTCAGAAGAAAAGGTAAACTGGATGTGGGCCGACAATGGTATTGGGTATTTTTTTCGCTCTCCTAGTGACGAATGGCGCTGGTCATGTCAGCTCTACTAAACACTGCTAACAATGCGTCTATGGCGTACTTTGCTCGCCTTGTATAGTGGCTATTGGTGATGGCTATAGACAAAAAACACTGGCTCTCGGTCTGTATGCTTTGCTACAAGGGCGAAATCCCGCATCTATATCTATGCAAGTGATTTTTTGCACACTTGGTATCTACTTATTTTTGAGATATAAAGATAGATAACAAATGATCGAGCCAATAAGAGTATCGGATTTCTAATCCACCTTCGCTAAATTTTCGCTAAGTTATTATTCAATAAATAAGAAATAGTCAGGAGATAAATAAAATATATGGAAAACGAAGATAAAAAGGCTCCAGCAATCGGTGGCTGGCTAATTTTGATTGCGATCGGAATCGTTTTTACTCCGATTAAAGTTTTGATTCTGATGATGACAACGTATTCTGGAATATTTTTGTCAGAAGCATGGGGAGCTCTTACAACGCAGGGAAGTGACGCGTATAACCCACTGTGGGCGCCAATAATTATCGGTGAAATGCTGTTTAATGGTGTGATTTTCTTTGCTTATTTGTATATGGCATACCTATTTTTCTGTAAAAAATCAGCATTCCCGAAGTGGTATATAAGTGTTGCTGTATTAAGTTTGATATTTATTGTTGCTGATGCCTTTTCACTTAAGTTGGTGATCCCAGATGAACCTGCATTTGATTCTGATACTCTGAAGGAATTTTTGCGGTCATTGTTTATTGTGGTTGTTTGGGTGCCGTATATGCTCATTTCTACAAGAGTTAAGGCTACTTTTATAAATGAATAGACGAAATTGACAATATATATTGAAAGCTTCACATCATTTATGTGAATAAGCTTATAGCTGGTAATAAGGTATCGCCATATGGGTAAATTGTTGAAGCTAATTTGTGTGTTGTTTTTTTTCATCAATTACTTTTGCGAACGAAAATAAAGATAATTTATTCGTTTTTGTAGGTCAAAAAATATCGGTAACCGAGGCGGCTAATCAAGATTCATGTCTGGAAAAGGTTGGCACACGATGTGTGAAAATCACGCTAGATGGAAAATTAGATGCCAAATACCGTGTAATTGAGTCGGTCCATGGTGTTTCTCCAGGGCCGGTGATTAATTTTTACCTATACAACCATTACGGTAGACCTGATTTTGCTAATTATAAATATGCACTCATATTTGTTTCAAAAAATGAAGAAAATTTTGTTAGTGAGAAGTATAGAAATTACGAGGTTTACCGCACTCGAGACGGCAAGTGGGCAACATGCGGTGAAAACGTTGTAAGTTCCGCAAAGTTACTAGAAATACAATTTCAGCCAGCTATTTATCATGATATTTCGCATTATTCAGATCAGTATGTTGAGGAATTGTTTCCCGCGTCTATTTGGCGGCGCGATGGGGATAAGATATTTTGTCGGCAAGGTGTCTATGTCGATGAATTATATCGGATTGAAATTGAAGAATATTTAAAATTACGAAGTTCTAGCGACATTAAATAGTTCTTTTAATTGCGGATTTTTTTTGGTCATGCATTTTGACATAATAAATGCATGGTTTGTAAGCGAATTTTTTGATTCTGTTGGTGCTAAGGTGGATTAATGGCATTAAATTAGTCTCGCCCGGCGTCCAATGCCATTTGATATTTTATACCATGCGCCAGACCTATACGTATATTTCGAAAGGTGTGTGGCTTCACGAATTTTGATAGTTGGGAACAACTAAATCGTATGAAAAGGACATTGCTAATGAACCTAAAAAACAATTTTATCGCTGTGGTACTCGGTTGTGCTTTTGCCGCATTGGCGGTGGTGATCGCTGGGTTTGGTGCCGCGATAAGTATTCCGGCGCCGCTGGTGCAGACTCTGCAGCAAGTATCTGTTGGCTTTGATCTGTTGGTGCTGGATAGCGCGCTCATCACCCTGCCGCTGCTGCTAGTATTTGCGGGGCTGGCGTTTAGTTGCCGCAAATGGCTAAAGCCCACCCATTGGGTGTTTTATGGATTGTTGTTAGCGCCAGTGCTGGTGGTTCAGGCCTACGCCGCACTGCTGGCGATTGACCAAGCGGCTGCTGTTGCCACCATTGTGCTGCGTGTCTCGCTGCTCCTTGTCTGTGCGTATGTGCTGGTTCGTCAGCCTAAAGTGGCAGTGTCGTAAGAAGAACGGAAACTTGAGGTTTGGTTTGATCCAGCGGTGGCAAAGCATTGGCTAGGTGCTTGGCAAGCATATTCAATTGTTTCGTTGGTCTGGCATCGCAGATATTCGCAGTAATCACCTTCGATTATCTAACTCATAAAATGAGTGACTGGCGATAGATACCGCTCAACTTTGTGTACGCATAAGTTGGGTTGATCATTAAGTTGCGGTATAGTTGGTCGAATGTCGATTTTCGACGTTTTTAATGTGTGTGGTTAATTAATTCATCAAGGATGATGGCGCTGTTTAGCAATACTTCGCTCAATTTTTATTGTGTTGCCGTGTTGTGTTCTTCGTCTCCCTTCTGATAGTTCCACTTTAACCTACAAATTACGTGGCAACATCTGGCGTACTGCAATACGCGTGGGCCAAATGTTGGTTTGGTTTTAAAGTTCAAAGAAGCCAATCAATGTCGATAAGACATGGCGAGTCAATAATAAAAAAGGAAAAATCATGTTTTGTACACAATGCGGTGGCGCAAACGAGGATTCAGCAAAGTTTTGTGCCAGCTGTGGTGCCGAGCTGCAAGGAAAAAACACAGCTACGCATCAGATCAGTATGGATGACTATTACAAGGCCATCGTGGGCCCCAAAAGCCAAGACTATTATCTACAGCGGTTTTCTCGTTTTGATCAGCGTGGTAGTGCTGGCGCCTCGTGGAATTGGCCAGCATTTTTTGTCACTTTTTATTGGTTTCTTTACCGGAAAATGTGGCTACATGCCCTCGTTTACTTTTTCTTGCCCACGATGATGATGGTTCCAGCAAGTTTTGCAGCGGCTATGGCGGGTAGCTCAGCAAATATCGTTAGTGCTTTTTGTTTCATAGCGTATTTGGTCGGTATCTTTGTTTTGCTACCAATGTATGCAAATTCGTTTTATTACAATCATTGTCAGAAAAAAATTGCCCACGAAAAAGCCTCGTCCAATGATGTGCAACGGCAGCTTAGTGAGCTTACAAGGAAAGGCGGCACCAGTGGTATTGCACTGATCTTTGTTGTGTTACTTGCGGTTTTCGGAGTGGGGATTTTAGCGGCGGTTGCGCTGCCAGCTTATCAATCGTACACCATGAAGGCGCGCGTGTTTGAGGCGGTGAAGGTTGGGAGTCAAGCCGCTGATTCAGTTGCCAGTTATTACAATCAACATCAGGAAATCCCGGCAAACCTACAACAAGCTGGTTTTACTACAGCGTTGCCAGCTTTTGTGCAGGATATCACGATTAATCGCGACAATGGTGTTGTGACTATTACGCTAAGTGCTCCACAGTTAGATGGAAAAACGATCCTTCTGGTCCCCTCGGTGGATTCCAACAAACAAATCGTGTGGGGATGCATGAGTCAGACCATCGAAAAGATGTATCTACCGCAACATTGTCAACAGTAATGATCTGTCTATTGCCATTTTTCAGCTGGAAATGTTAATTGGTAATTTAAGTTGTGTAGTTTGATACGGGAGGTCAATGAATCTGTTTTTTGCTAAATAGGTTCATTGACCTTTATGTTGATATCGAAATTTTTTGCCTTGGTTAGTGTCTATCTTTAGAAAAGTCGCAATAAAGGGTAAGGTGGCCTTGGTTCTAGCTCCTTGAATATTAAAAATATTTATTGTTTTTTGTTAGTAACGGAGTTGGCTAATAATTCAAGCAGTTGATGGTTTGGAATAACTGAAATTTTAGTGATCTCGGCAAAAGAAAAGGATTAAATTTATTGCCATGGCAAACTCCGATGTAAATAAAACAAGATGGCGTCCGCAAGGCTGGTTGCTTATTTTTTATGGATTTTTGTTGCAACCGTTTGCCTTTTTATATGCTAACCATAGTCGTTTGTTTTTTCAGTATTTGTTGGCATCGATCGTTATAGCCATTGTGGATTTGGCTATTCAATCGACGGCAACGGCGGCTGATTATTGGTATCAGGGGTATTACCTTTCATATGGGTTGGCATTGAGTGCCGCTGTGCACGGCTACCTGTTGTCGCGTCGGTATGATGTGCAACAAATGCGGCGTTGGTATGCGCGTTGGTGGCTACCGCCACTGGCTTTTGTGGCTTGGGTGTGTGCACTGCTGAGTGTCCGCATTTTTGGCGTCGAATCTTTTTCGATCCCAGGTAGTTCGATGAGCCCAGCGCTGCAGGTTGGGCAGCTGGTGATGGTCAAGAAATGGGGGTATGGCAACTATCGACTGTTTGGCGTACAGATTGTTAAAACAGCGTCAACTGTACCTATCCAGCGTGGGGATATTGTGGTGTTTCAGCACCCGAAAAAGCCGACGGTTGATTATATCAAACGGGTGATTGGGTTACCCGGCGATAAAATCAGCTATCACGACAAAACCTTGCGCTTACAGACAGGATGCAATGCCGAAGGGCTCGCATGTACAGGTGCCATTGACGTGACGCATCAATTGACTGAGACCACATCGGAGGAACGTGGCACAGTCCTTTGGTACCGCGAATCGCTTGGCGATGTCGTTTACACCGTCAAACACATTCAGCAAGCAACTGATTTTATTAAGCATTATTATCAGCAGCCTGGGTTGCCAACAGGTGAGTGGCTGGTGCCGGCTGGGTATTATTTTGTGATGGGCGACTACCGCGACAACAGCGAAGACAGTCGCTATTTTGGCTTGGTGCCAGAGCAAAATCTCGTCGGTGGGCTGATGTGGGCATGGTAGCTGGTCAAGTGCTGGCCGAGAGTGTGGCTAAGCGCTCATGATTGGTGGTGGGCCACTTCGTTTTTCAGCCTGTTTTAACACATTGTGAGCATGTGCTATGAAGTCAACACAGCAGACGATAGGCCGATGGTTATTACTGCTGCCAGGCGCTATCCTCAGCTGGTATGGCATCTTTGTCGCCGGAGTGTTTGGGCAGCAATTGCTTATACCCTTGTTATGTCCGGCCAACGCTTGGGTATCTGGCTTTTGCCATGATAGCCGTGTCGCACATTGGTTGTATTGCTGGGCTATGGTGGTCTCTGCTACATCGGCTTGTGTGGTGGTGCTAGTGGCTAGTGCGATTGCACCGTCGCGGCGTCGGCTGATTGCGGTTATCGCTTTGTTGTGCGGCAGTGTGGTCGCAGCAATGATGACCTGGCCGTGGGGCGAGTGGCAGCTGTGGTATTGCGCGGTGGGCGGCGGCATAGTTGGGCTGAGCCTAGTGGTCAAACTCAGCCGTAGACCCACTGTGGGCTTATCTACTGATTAAAGCGCTGCAGCTGCGTTGAACCAATGTAGTTGCTCAATACAAGGAATTTATGGTGTCGAAACAACAACTTTTAAAACAAAATCAACAGCAAATGCTGCTGATCTCTGTGCTGGATGCGATCCCGACTATGATCTTTGGCGTGGCTTTGCACAGCATTGTGACGAAGCCGTCACAACCTTTGTTTGAGTTTATGGCCGATCCTCTGATGGTTTATTTAATGCTAGGACTGTCATTGCCCTGTATGTTGGGCTGTGCTTGGCGAGTGATGAGCTTGAGTAAGCAGCGCCAAGCGTTGCTGCAACTGCCTGATTAACATGCACAGCGTGCTCGTGTTGGCTCGTTGCTGGCGTTAGTCTGTTACCTATGTTTGCTAAACCGTTCGATACCTATCTCGCTTTTTACCGGTGTTTATCTACCAAACCTCGTGCACGAATAATTGCATGGACAATTGGTGATGTTGCATTTATGTTGGATTGTTGTGGCCGTGTTTTGAAGTGCCAGTTTCAGTGAATAAGCTCGTTATGACCTGCCGGCGATAACATTGTTGTTGTCCGCCAGATTTGGGCTGCCAGTTTTGTTCACGCACAGCAACGTTTATTGTTTTGTAACAATCCAATTTAGGACGACTGATGGACTCCAAATTTGAACAATACACCCCAATCCTGCAAGCACTGGTGGGCGAGTCTATTCGCTGTACACCGGAAAGTTGGTTGCATGGCACTTTAGGCATTCAATGCGATGGTTCTTACATTAACTATCAACTGAAAAACCACGACGTTACCGACAAAGCGCAGCTCTCTGATGAATTACGTCAGCTCTGTGAACAGTTGTATGTGACGATGCGCCAAGCCGGTGATCTCTGGCAAAGCGCCGAAGTGTATTTTTACCAGCAAGCACAAGAATGGTCGTTTAAAGTCACATTTAATTATGAGCAAGCGCCCGACGCTACTGACTCCGCAGTCGACACACCTGCAGCAGCCACAGCAACAGAGCCTGCACCAAGCGCCGCCAAACCTTGGTGGAAATTCTGGTAAGTTACGGATATTTGGATGGCGATTGGCGGTTCGGTTGCTTTATTTAACTTTTGGATTGAAAGGACTTTAAGATGAAATCATTGGTAGTTTTAATCGCTAGCGCATTGTTGGTGATCGGCTGCGCCAGTACCGAACCTGTGGTGGCTTGGCAAGGTAGCGAGCCGACGCAGCAAATCAGCGAAGCGCAATTTAATCAGGAATTGTTTAACGCCAAAGCGATCCCTGGCGCTGAAATCGAAGAATCAAGCATTCAGACCAGCATCAAAGTACCCAACGCCCGCGTCAACCCGACGTCTTATACTTTGTATATTTTCACCAAGCCGGCATCGTATGCACATCCAGCGGCTGCAAGAATGACGTTGCAGCGAGCCAAAAGTGATGGCAAAGGCCTGGATTTTCGTTTCTTGCGGGTGGGTGATAACCCAGGGTTTAATAAATTTGTCCGCGAAATTTCTATGGTCGGTTTGTTATTCGAATCGGTTAAATAGGCGCTGGTTTTCATTGAAGTCAATTGGGCATTAAAGGCAGCCGTTGCGCTGCCTTGATAGCATCCACGGCAATGCTGACGTATCATGCGACCTTTCAGGTTGAATGAGTTCCCACCATGCAAGACTTCGGTATCCAAATTCTGCAAATCCCACCTTTTGATGACGCTATTCGCGAGCACTGGGAAGTCAGCGCTCATGATGTTGATTTATTTGGTTTTTCGGCCTTGTGTGAACCAGCCATGCAGTATCCATGGAGCCTGTGCATCAATGTGGCCGAGTTTGTCACCGAAGAGCCTTTCGCCAGCGAGTTTCGTCAAGGTATTGCTAATGCCATTAGCGCGGTTACCGGCGTGCAGTCGATGGAAGAAGCGGCGGCGGATGTGTGGGTGGTCAGCGGTGAGCCGGACGGCGAGGCGTTAGTGCACGCGGTGTTGTTGTATCTAGTCGAGATGTCACCGCAGCTGCAAGCCGTGTTATCACAGCAGCGCAGTACGCATTAATGTCGATGTGGTAAGGCTGCATCGCAAGGCGATGTGCGCTTTCCTTGCTGCAACAGGATGTGCGGTAGAACCCTTTGTGCTACCGCACACTTCGCAGCGACCAGCTCGGTCGCGACACACCTAGTCGCGACACACTTAGTCACTAGTTACGTTACCACTACAGATTTAATCACTAAGCACGGACGCGCAGGCCCCAATCGTCAAAGGCTTGGCGCGCTAGCTGCTCTCGAAACTGCGGTGCGGCGATGTTGATCAGTGCTTGTGCCCGCTCGGTCAGGCTCTTGTTGCGCAAATACGCCACACCAAATTCGGTGACTATGTAATGCACATGCGCGCGCGTGGTGACAACGCCTGCGCCAGGGCTTAGCAGTGAGCTAATGCGTGACACTTTGCCACCGGCGGCTGTGGCGGGCAGGGCGATGATGGCGCGGCCACCTTCCGACAGCGATGCGCCGCGCACGAAGTCCATCTGACCACCAACCCCAGAGTAAATCTTGGTGCCGAGTGAATCGGCACAGACTTGGCCGGATAAATCCACTTGCAAGGCGCTATTGATCGCCACCACTTGCGGGTTTTGCCGGATCACCGCGGTGTCGTTGGTGTAGGCCACGTCTAAAAACACCACTTCTGGGTTGTCGTCGACAAAGTCGTATAACTTGTTGCTGCCCATCGCAAACGTCGTGACGATTTTGCCTGGGTGTTTTTTCTTATTGCGGTTGGTGAACACGCCTTTCTCTAACAGTGCCAGCACACCATCAGAAAACATTTCGGTGTGAATGCCCAGATGTTGCCGATCGCCCAAACAAGCCAGTGTCGCGTCAGGAATAGCACCAATGCCCATTTGCAAGCAGTCGCCATCCCGAATGAGCGAGGCGACGTTGCGGCCAATTTGTTGCGTGACAGGGTCTTGCTCGGCTGGCAAATGCTCGGGGACCACCGAGTCGATTTCGACATAAGCGGCAAAGTCGTTTAAGTGCACAAACGAATCGCCGTGGGTGCGTGGCATGTTGGGGTTGATTTGCGCGATCACCCGTTTGGCTTTTTGCATGGCGGCGCGGGTGGCTTCAACCGAGATGCCCAAACTGCACAGACCGTGTTTATCCGGCGGCGACACTTGCACTATGGCGGTGTCGATCACTTGCTCGCCACTGCGAAATAACTTCGGGATCTCAGATAAAAAGATCGGCACATAATCGGCCATGCCGCAGTTAATGGCCGGGCGCGTGGGGCCGCCGACAAAAAACACCCGTTGCCGCAGATGGCCTTGCAGCGCGGGGTCACATAAAGCGCCGCTTTTTTCGGTGTGCAAACTGAGTAAGGTTAGATCGCGTTTATCAAGCGCGACACGCGCCAAGCTGTCCAACAGCGAATAAGGCGTAGCGGCCATCGAGTGGCACCACAAGGTGTCGCCGTCTTGGATTAAATTCAGGGCTTGTTCGGCGCTGGTCATTTTCATCGGGGGTTCTCCGGAACTGGCTATCGAAGCGAAAGCGGGGCTCTATTGCCGTCAGATTAGCAAAAGAGGAACAGACACCAGTGTAGATGCAAATCCCTGTTGGCAATGTGACTTACATCAAAGTTGCTGGGGAGAAGCGGCAATTGGGTCTGTACTGAGTTCACCCTCGTCGCCCGTCAGTAGCGGCACCAGCAACAAGGATTCGGCTTGGTCGGCCGGCACATCTGGAAAAAACTTCAATCGTTGCAGCAGGATAGGTTGGTCAGCGAGTTGCAAGCCTTGCTTTGGCAGCCATTGCTGCAATAGCCAGCGCACGGCCGGCTCTATGTTGGCATCGCTGCCGTGGATCTGCACGCTAGCGTACCAGCCCGCAGCAAGCGTTGCTGCGCGCACCGCTTGGTCATTGCTTGGCACAGCGGCGCATTCGCAGGCGAGACCAAAACGGTAGTCACCGTCTTCGCATTGCGTCGGGTCGTCGTACAACAGGTTATAGGTGGCACTGATACTAGGTGGCAGGCGGTGCTGCTTTCGAAAGGCGATAAACTGGCGGATGCTGTTGCCTAGTTGCCAAGGTGCGCCGCGGTGCTCCAGCAAAGCCACCGGCGTCGCTTGCCGTGATACCAGCTGCACCTCGTACGAGGGCGAAGCAGCGCTACTGGCACGACTGTTGGTCAATTGAGTGATGGCATCTTGCCAGGCCAGCCAGTCCGGGTGTTGGCGAAATGCGCGCGGGCTTTGCCCGACAAACTGCTGAAATGCCCGCGTAAAAGCTTCGCTGGATTGAAAGCCGGCCTCAAGCGCTATGTCTAACACTGAGCTGGCGCGAAAGGCTAGTTGGCTGGCTGCACGATCTAGGGTCAACAAGCGCCGATAGCGCATAACGGAGAGACCCGTATGCAGTGAAAACAGCCGCTGAAAGTGGCTAGGGGCGCAGTGGGCCAGTGCGGCAAGCTCGTTCAGTGTGAGCTCGGGTTGGGTTTGCATGGCTTCTAACACCAGCGGCAAACGTTGCTGAAAACGACTAACAGGCATGTGGCACCTCGGTATTTGGGCTCTGGATGCCGTCAATTGTGCCGCGAAATAACGTCAAAAACTTGATGAAAATGCTGCTGCAATGAACTTTACGCGTTTTGTGCCTGCAACCGAGTTGGTGCAGATGCCAGCTGGTGATGGCCGCTGAGCACCACATCAAACTGGGCACCGTGTAGCACTGTGATATCGACATCATCGGCAAACACCATCAAAAATGCCAGCCGACCATCGGCTTGTTCAAACCAACCGGTTTGGCAATCTAAAAATTCCATACCACGACGACGTTGCATCGGCTGGCTTTGGTTACACAGCCATTCGGCCCAACTCAAGTGTTCTACGCGTTGGATATCCGATAGCGGTATACGGCAGCTAAAAAAGCCAGAGCGAACCTGCAATTGCTGGCCGCGCGTGCGAACCTTGTTCAGCATCAAACTAAACGACAGTAACAAAAACAGCAGGCAGCACAGCAGCACAAAGGCGTAGACATACTGAATATTTGCACTTTCAGCTGGGATTAACTGCAATAACAACAAGGCGGGAAAACAAGTCACAAATAAAAACAACAGAGCGATGGCGCGAAACTGAATGCTGTATGTGATCTGCACGGGCTCTCTCCGAAAACTAAAGTGTTTGGTTACTGTAGCATCGGTTTATAGAAGTGTTGACAAAATATTTACCAAATAAGTGCAACTGCTTAAAAAATGGGATAAAAAACTTGGCCTGCAACCCACATTGGTCCTGCATAAAAAACAAAAAGGGCCGATTGGCCCTTGTGCTGTAGTGGTGACGCGTGGTCGTGGCGAATGGGTCAGCGGCCGTTAAATGCCTTCACCTAAAAACACCCGGCTGTAGCGCGGTTTTAAATAGGTGTGTTGACCGGTGGATAAACCTAGCTGCTTAAAGCGTTGTTTATCCAGTTCGACGTGGATCAGTTGGTCATCGCTCAGCGATTGCAGTTCTAAGCGCACCGTCGGGCCAACGACGGTAATTAAATCCAAGCGTGCAGCGATGGCTTCGTCTTCAGCGTGGTGCAAGACGTCAATTTCGTGTGGACGAACATACGCCAACCCTGGTTGTTCGATGTGCGCATCGCTGGCCGGTTGGTCCGCAGCGCTTGGCTGGATCAGTTGATCGCCACTGCGCACGCGGGCGTGGAACAAATTGACGGTACCCAAGAACTCATAAACAAACGGGTTCGCCGGGTGGTCATAGACGTGCTCTGGCGTGCCTTCTTGTTCAATGCGACCTTTGTTCATCACCACGATACGATCGGCCACTTCTAAGGCTTCTTCTTGGTCGTGTGTTACAAACACGGACGTGACATGGATTTCGTCGTGCAGGCGGCGTAACCAGCGGCGCAGCTCAGCGCGAACCTTGGCGTCGAGGGCGCCAAACGGCTCGTCCAGCAGCAACACTTTCGGTTCAACCGCTAATGCTCGCGCTAGCGCGATACGTTGCCGTTGTCCACCCGACAGTTGTGATGGGTAGCGATCGGCAGTCCAATCCAGCTGGACCAGCTCGAGTAAACGTTTAACGCGCTTAGTGATTTCAGCACTGGATGGCCGAAATTTTTTCGGTTTCACCGTCAGACCAAACGCCACGTTTTCCGCCACTGTCATGTGTTTAAACAAGGCGTAATGCTGGAACACAAAACCGACGCCCCGTTCACTGACGTGCTGCTGTGAAATATCTTCGCCGTGGAACAGGATATTGCCGCTGTCAGCTTGTTCTAAACCGGCAATCAGGCGCAACAAGGTGGTTTTGCCTGAACCTGATGGGCCAAGCAACGCGGTCAATTCGCCACTTTGAATGGTCAAACTGACGTCATCGACGGCTTTGAAATCGCCGAAATTTTTCCGCAGTTGCTGAACTTCAATACTCATGCTGGCCTCAGTTGCTTCCAAAACGGTGGGTGTCTGTGGACGTGACTAAGCCTTCGGCGCGTTGCAGCGCTTGATCAAACCAGCTGCACCAATGAGTAAACCATTGTTGAAGTTGCGCTTGGGTCATGCTTGTCTCCATTTAGACATCTATATGCCTGCGCATTTAAACAGAGGTTTTTAATAACTTTAAATACTTTTTGGGAGCAAGGTTATAACCAAACGTCGGAAAGAAGGCGGGGGATGGGGCAAAAGCGACAGTCAAAGTGCTGAGGAAAGATGCCGTGAGCGGTCGGGGAGAGTTCGCTCACAGCACCCAAAAACATTAGAAGCCAGTTTCGTACATAGCGGTCGCGCTGGTTTCTTCATAAGTACCGTTTTGGTACAAAATGGTGGCGGTCAGTTCATACGGTGAATATGGATACAGCGGGAACGCACATGTTGTCGCCGTCGCTGAGCATGTTGGCGCGTTGCTCCACAGCACTTGTTTTACCGGCGCAGCCAGGTTTTCGATGCGGAAGTTGACTGTCGTTGGTTTGTTGTTGAGGACCATCGACATACCAAAACAGTTGCTGCTGTAACCACCGAATGATTGTTTGGCAGTTACTTTGCAGGTTAATTGAGCGGCCATAGCGCTGCCACCAAGCAGGGCACATGCCAGTAAACCGGTGCGGATCAGAGTATTCATCGAGTTTTCCTTTTGATGAGTTATGTGTAGGCCGGGAACACAGCCATGCTGCTAAGCAGCGATTTCAGTCAACGCGGTTTCGATGGCAACTGCAACAGCGAACAAAATTCATCAAATTTTTATCAAGGTTTTGTCAGATCTTTGACAACGCGGAACAAGAATTGGTGAATAAATCAGCAAGTAGAGGCGGTGGCTGCATATGCTTTGCTGCAGAAAAAGCAGACAGCAATTGCCGCAGCCTGTATAATCCCGCACCTTTTTTAGGGGTATCCCCGTCACGTTAAGGAACTTGCCATGAGCCAATTACCACCATGCCCACAATGCCAATCGCCGTATGCCTATGAAGACGGCTCGCAGTTGGTCTGCCCAGAATGTGGTCACGAATGGCAACCCGGTGCGACAGCCGCCGCTGACGATGCCAAAGTGATCCGCGACTCTGCCGGCAACGTGCTGCAAGACGGTGATACTGTCACTGTGATCAAAGACTTAAAAGTCAAAGGTTCGTCGTTAGTGGTGAAGATCGGCACTAAAGTCAAAGGCATTCGGCTAGTCGATGGCGACCATGACATCGATTGCAAAATCGACGGGTTTGGCGCGATGAAACTCAAATCTGAGTTCGTGAAAAAGGTGTAAGCGACCTGGCCCGTCAGCACCTTGTGCTACGTTGCGCTATGTCTAACCTCTTTATAACAACAAACCCCAGCACGCTGGGGTTTGTTGTTTTTCACGGGACTGCCACGAGCCGATGGCTGCTGTGCTAATCCAGTGCGTGTTACCGTGCGGTTCCTGACCTTGCCGGCTTGCTGCTAATAGCGTTCGCGGCGGTTGCTAAACGTTGCCGCATCTAAAATCGACCACAAGTGCACCACGACCGCGATGACTGGAGGCACTATGAGAATCCACAAGAAATAACCCACGCCACACACTAAGAAAAACAAAATTGCTGGGAGTAAACGCCCTTGGACCAATTGACCAAGCCCAGGGAATGGAATGTTGCATAATGCGGCAATCACATTACCGCCGGAACCTTGTTCTGCCATGGCTATCTCCTTAAAAATGTTCAAAGCCTTATTTTGTGACTTTAACGCAAAAAATCTGCGCGTCACGGCTTTATCTGTAACAGGCTGTAATCGCCGACACATTTGAGGTCAAAACAGGCCATCCTAGTGGCTGCTTGCGCCTTCTTGCATCACAAACCCGAGTTTTTGCATGCCGCTTTGTTGCACCACCGCCATCACTTGCGCCACTTTTTCATAGGGGACGGCTTTGTCGCCCCGCAGTTGCAGTTCGGGTTGTTCGGGTAGCGTTGCCAGCGGCTGTAAGCGCGTCGCTAATTCGCTCAGGCTAATTGCCTCTTGGTGCCAAAACAGCTGGCCAGTTGCATCGACAGACAACGCGATGGTTTCAGGTTTGGCCTGCGCAGGGGCGGCGCTGGCTTGCGGTAAATTCACTTTCACCGCATCGGTGAGCACCGGCACCGTCAGCATAAAGATAATCAGTAGCACCAGCATGACATCGACCAGCGGCGTCATGTTGATTTCGCTCAGCTCGTTGTCGTCTTGAAAATCATTGCCAAAGGCCATTAGGCGGCTCCTTGTAGACGTTCACTGCGCTGCGGTTGCTTTTGCGCCGGTGCTGCGCCCGTTAATAAATACGCATGCAGTTGAAACGCAAACCGATTAAAGCGGGCGCTGTTGGCTTTGTTGGCGCGGCCAAAGGCGTTGTACGCAAGTACAGCTGGGATGGCCACGGCTAACCCAAAGGCAGTCATGATCAAGGCTTCGCCGACTGGGCCGGCAATTTTGCTGATATCGGCTTGGCCACTGGCGCCGATACTAACCAGCGCGTGATAAATACCCCAGACGGTGCCAAACAAGCCGATAAAAGGCGCCACCGAACCGGTTGATGCCAGAATCGCTAAACCGCGTTGTTGTTGCTCGTTGCACTCGTCGATGGCGCCGCGCAGGCTTGACGTCAGCCAATCGGCCAGCGGCAACTGACCGTGCAAATCTTCGCTATGTGTGGCGTGATGTTGTGCCGCTTGTTGGCCTTGTTCGGCCAAATAGCCAAACGGCGCGAGTGGGCTTTGGGTATCGCCAAGCAGCTGCACGCCTGCACTAAAGCTTTGTGCATGCCAAAACTCAGCCGCTGCGCGGGCTTGTTGGCGCAGTTGCCACAAACGCCAAGCGCGGATAGCGATCACGCACCAACTGGCCAGCGACATCAAGGCGAGGATCAAGGCGACGCCTTTGATCACGCCGTCACTTTGCAGCCATAAGGCAGCAATGCCGTAGGGGTTGTCTTGCATCATGAAAAAAATCCTTGTGTGGTAAACGAATAAATAGGTCAGTGGTTATGTTGCTGCGACATCGGTCAGCGAAAACCGCACCGGCAAGTCGTACCAAGCATCGACGGCTTGGCCAGCGCGTTGCGCCGGTTGAAAGCGCCACTGTTTGACAGCGCGCTCGGCCGCATCATCTAAGCGGCGAAACCCCGAGCTGGTTTTTAACTTCAGCTCCAGCAGCTCGCCATTGGCACCGACATGCACTTCAAACCACACCACGCCTTGCTCACGTTTTTTGCGGGACGTCGGTGGGTAGGTGGGAGCGGCGTTCTGCAAACCTTGCGCTTCGGCTGTGGGTGCTTGATAGCTCGCCACTGTGCTTGATGGCGTGTCCGGCGCAGTCGCTGTAGGTGTTGCAGCGCTGCTGGATGCGGCACTGCTTGGCGCCGCAGGTGTCACCGCAGAGACTGCTGGCGTTGTTACCGTCGGTTTTGGTGGGTCATGCCGATGATGATGGCGCGGCTGCCGCTTGGGTTTCATTGGCTGCTTGGCTTGTATTGGCGGCTTGGCCGTTGGCGGTTGTTTCACGGCAGGAGTTGCGGCAGCGACAGGCGTATTCGCAGGTACCGCAGCACTTAGCAAGACAGCTTGCATCACCACGGGTTCTGCTTTGGCGGCGGGTTGTTGCCATAAAGCCACTACCACACCTGTATGTGCGGCCAACACAACACCTGCGATCCACCATTCGATCCGTTGCATCAATTCCACTTAGTTTGCAAATGATAATGATTCGCATTATATGCTTGGCGCGACTGTTTGCCAAGCGCTGGTGTGTTTGGGTCAAGCATATTCAGGCGCCACTCAGATAAAGGCCGCCACTGTAGGTTGTTGTGATGACATTTTTTCACAGTGCGGCGCGCTTGGTTTCGCGGTCTGTTGTGTTAACGTAATGAAAAATATCTAGAAAGGAGTCGGCTATGCGGTTTCAAAGGTGTCAGGCCTTGCTGTTCGGCGTGTCCATGCTGGTGTCGTGGGCAGGGCTTGCCGGTGGGGTAGTAGCAGGAGTGCTGGGACAAGCGGCGTATGCCAATACGCCGGCGGAAATCCCCAAAGCACTACAAGATTGGCAAGGGTGGGTGCTAGCGAAAGACAGCGCCTACTCATGTTACTGGCAAGGCGAGTTTAATAATCATCAGTGCCAGCTGGTCGGCGACTTGCAAGTCAATGCGACGGCGCAAGGGGCGAGTTTTAGTCAGCTGGTCAAGCTTGGGCGCGACGATGTGGTCACTTTGCCAGGCGATAAAGAACTGTGGCCGCAACAAGTGCAAGTGCGCGACGTCGCCAGTGGCGCGGTTGTGCCGGCAACAGTTGCGGACGATGGTGGTCCAAAACTGCATTTGCCGGCTGGCTTTTACCAAATACAAGCGCGTTTTGTGTGGAAGAGCATGCCGCGCGTCTTGCCGTTTGACCAACTGGAACCACCGCCAGGGCTGCAGCTGACTATCGACGGCCAATCGGTACCCGCCCCGCGATGGGACGATGCAAGCCTAGTGTTAAGTGCCAACGGCGTTGGCGATCAAACCGATGGCATTCGCTTGGACGTCAGCCGATTATTGCAAGATGGCGTGCCACAAACCTTGACTACGCAAATTGACCTGCAGGTCAGTGGCAAACCGCGTGAATATTTGTTGCCCGTGCGCCTGCCTGAGGGGTTTGTGTTGAGTGGTATCAGCGGCAATATGCCGTACAAGCTGCTGCAGGATGGGTCGTTGAAACTGAGTATCTCAGTCGACTCTAGCGATTTGACGTTAACAGCAGTACGCAGCAGTGAAGCCTTGCAGTTTACCTTACCGCCAAGCCAAGGCGATTGGCCGGACGAAGAAGTGTGGGCGTTACAACAATCCGATTTACGGCAAGTGCTAGGCGCGGCCCCGGCGGTTGACCCTTCGATGACGACAGCGCCACACGCCTGGACGGACTTCCCGCTGTTTCGCCTTTCCAAGCAACAAGCTTTGACCTTGTCGGTGTTATCAACCGGTATGCAACTGCGTGATGAATTATCCTTGCAGCGTCATGCTTGGTTACAACCTGAACGTGATCGCTGGCTGGTGCAAGACCAACTCAGCGGCAAGCGCCTTAGCCAAATGCAATTGCCGTTATTGCCGCCGCTGCTGCCAGGGCGAGTGGAACTTGATGGCCAAGGTGTATTGATTGGCACCACAGCCCAACCGGACGTCAACGCAGTGGAGCTGCGAGACAGTGATGTCAAGCTTCGACTGATCGGCACTCAAGCAGCGGATGCGCCGCTGTCCTTACATAACTTTGATACCCCATTGCAGCAAGTGCAAACGACTGTGCATTTGCCGGCGGGTTGGCGCGCTTTGGCCGTCACAGGCGCTGAATCGAGCAATGGTGACTGGTTATCTTCGTGGCAACTGTGGGATATCTTTATTGTGCTGCTGATTTGCGCCGCAAGTTGGCGCCTAGTCGGCGCTCCAGCAACTGCTTTGTTAGCCGGGTGGTTTGTCCTTAGTTATCAACAATCGGCGCCGGTTGGCCCTTGGTTACATGCGCTGCTGGCGCTTGGTGTTATGTCTTTGCTGCGCAAGAACCAAACTAATACCGCGTCGTCTGCCATGCGTTGGCAGGTGTGGTCGACCCGTTATTATGGCTTTGCGCTGCTGGTGCTGGCGGCGTCCATGTTGCCTTATATCACGCACAGTTTGCGCGCCAGTGTTTATCCGCAATTGCCTGCGTATGATTTGTCTGCACCCGATTTTTCAGGGGTACTTTCATCGAGAGAGGATTACCGTGAGCCGGTCGCCGTCGGCATGCCAGCGCCGACCGCGGTTGCAGAGCGGTATCAAGCCGAGATGATGTCGTCTGCATCAGATGCCAGTAGCAAGCAAAAGATGGAGCGTATTGAAGTGACAGGGACCCGGTTAAGACATGTAGATCTGGTGGAAGTCAATCCAGATCTGTCGGCGCAGTTATTAACTGGACCAGCAGTGCCGCAGTGGAGAGGGCGCACGGTCAACATGGCATGGCATGGGGAACTAGTAGCACAGCAGCCATGGCAGTTGTATTTGATCCCAAGTTGGGCTACTCGCCTGGGCGATTTGCTGTCGGGTGTGTTGGGATTGGTCTTGTTGTTATGGTTGACCTCGCCACTTCATCAATCGTTACAGCGTTGGTTTAAACCCTTGGCGAGTCTGGCGATTGTGTTGTTGCTGTTGCCGACTGCGCCATCTGTGCAAGCGCAAGAGCAAACAGCACCCAACGCGGCTTCCAGCCAAGCATACCCGTCCGCTGAACTGTTAGCGGAGCTGCAAAAACGTTTAACGCCAGAACCTGCCTGCGCGCCGAACTGCACCAGCATCGAGCGCTTACAGGTGTTGTCCCGCCAAGGCCAACCTGAGTTGAATTTACTGGTACACGCCAGTGGTAAACAGTTGTTCAAATTGCCAACCCCGGCAAACCAAGCGCAACAAGTGTTAGTGGATAACAAACCGGCGTTGCTGGTTCGCAGCGGCGACAGCTTATGGCTGGCGCTGGAGACGGGTGTGCATCAAGTGCAAATCTGGTTGCAGCAACCGGTCGAGCAATTCCAACTGTCGTTTGATCAATACTGGCACTTGTTAGACAACCAACAAGCCGATTGGCAACTGCAGTTACCAAGTAATGTGCAAGACAACCGAGGCCCTTATGCATTGTTGCTGCAACGCGTGGCCAAAAATGAAACTGCAACGACAAAGGCGGAGCAAGAAGCCAGCGTCAGTGAATTGCTGCAAGTTCAGCGAAGCTTCTATTTGTCGCTGCGCTCGTCGATCACAACGAAAGTCACTCGCCTGACAACTAGCGATAAAGCCGTGCAATTGGAGTATCCGTTATTACCCGGCGAGCGGCCAGCAAATAGCTGGCCAGTACGCGATGGTAAGCTAGTGATCCAGTTAAATCCGGGCGAAACTGAGGTCCAGTTCGAATCTGATTGGCAGCCAAAAACACCATTGACCTTACAGGCGGCGCCGATCACCGGCAGCAACAATTATTTGGAAGTATGGCAAGTGTTGCCGGCTGCTGATTGGCATGTGGACGTGAAACAAGCCGGCACCGAGCTGCCGCTGGAGCGTCGTGACATAGCTCGCGACGAACCTTTATATGCAAGCTACTTACCTTGGCCGGGCCAGCAACTGACGTTTGAGTTAAGTCGACTGACCGCGCTAAAAGGCGACACGTTAACGGTGTCACATGGCTCTTTGCGTGGCGAGGTGAGTGGTCAAGCGTCTACCTGGAATTTGGAGTTGTCACTGCTAACCAGTCAAGCGCAAACCATGCCGCTGCAATTGCCAAAAGACGCCAGCCTGCAACAAGTGACCATCAATGGCCAAGTGCTGGCGTTAAAGCTGATGGCGGACACGGTCAACCTGCCGCTGGCCAATGGCAACAACACTGTCGCGCTGAGCTTTCGTCAAAACGACGGCGTAACCACGCGTTACAGCATGCCGCAGATCACCGCGCCTGTGCCTTTGAATAACTTGTCGTTATCGATGCAATTGCCGGATGACCGCTGGTTGTTGGCCTTAGGCGGTGATGCCACCTTGGTGACTGTGTTGCTGTTTTGGGGTGGTGTGCTGCTTAGCCTGATCCTAGCCTTTGCGGCGACGCGCCTGGGCTTAACACCATTAACCTTGCGCGACTCTTTGCTGCTGTTTATTGGGTTTGCCACCATGTCGGTGTGGGTGCCGGTGCTGTGGGTGGCGGCGCTGGCCATTGCTGGAGCGGCTGGGCGTGCCACGGCGCCAAGCGTCGGTGGCTTGGCAAAATTGCTGCAGGCCTCGCGATTGGTCTTTATCGCCGGTGCTTTAATTGGTCTGTGCAGCTCAGTGCCTATGGCGCTGCTATCGGCACCGGACATGCACCTAGTCAATACCGCCGACGATTGGCAAATGGGCCTGCGTTGGTTTGCTGATGGGGTGACGCAATCACCTGCCGTCTGGGCCTTTAGCTTGCCGCAGTGGAGTTACAAGTTGGTGATGCTGCTGTGGGCCTTGTGGCTGGCCAGTGCCATTTTGCGTTGGTTACCTTGGTGTTGGCAGCAACTGACAGTGCAGGGTTTTTGGCCACAAAGTGCGCCGAAAGTGCTGACACCTAGCGTTGCTGCGGTTGCCAGTAAAGACGCAGCCAATAAGGCCGACAACACACCCGTTTAACGGTTGTGTAGCGAGCGTGCCGCCGAAGGTGTGTTAAATTGAAAAATCAGCGGCGTCGTGAGACGCCGCTTTCATTTGCAGTGCAAAACCAGTGCACGCCTGCGGAGCTCCCAGCCAAGTTAGTTCACCACCGGCTTGCAGCATTTGATGTTGGGCGACTGACAAACTCAATAACTGCTGGCTGTCAGCAAAAAACTCGGTGGCCATTTTGATATCCAAAACCGCGGGTTGTCCTTGGATGAAGGCCTGAAAACTCAACCGCCATGTATGTTGCTGCCGCTCGGCGTTTAGTTGCAGCACAGTTGGTTCGTGCCAGTGCTCACATAGGTGCTGACACACGGCAAGCAATACTTGGTCGAACACCGCGGGCCTGGTGTAGATTTTTATTGCGGCAATGGGAGCTGGCACTTGCAGCCGCGCTTGTTGCTCGGCGGATAACAAGTGCCGCACATGCTCAAATGCGTCGGCGATCGGGTAAGTGTTAAATCGATCGTCCGCATGTTCTGTGTATTGCCGCAGTTCACGGACAATACGCCCAATCTGCTGACATCCCTGCATCGTTTCGACTTGCATCTCTTGGATCTCTTGCAAGATGGCCAGCCCCGCCGGTTGGCAATGCGATGTCAGCTGTTGCAGGAAATGTTGTTCAAGTTCCAAGTTGCAATGCATAAAGCCAAGTGGTGTATTGATTTGATGGGCGATCCCTGCCGCCATCTGACCCACTGCGGCTAGTTTTTCTCGTCGGGCCAATTCGGCTTCCGCTTGTCGTAACGAGGTCACCATTTTTTGCAGTTCTGTATTTTGCCGCGCCAATTCCGCTTTGGAATAACGCAGTTCTTCGTCTTGAAAAAACCGTTGCAGTGCGGACGCTATATGTTGTGCCAGATACATCAACAGCTCTAGATCGCTTTGCTGATACAGCACGTCGGCTTGGTAACTTTGAATGATCACCACACCATAGACGCGATCGCCAAGGAGCATTGGCGCGCCCATCCAACTGGCAAGGTCAGTGGTATTGCCCAAGGCTTGTTGGATAGCCCCGCTGGCCATCAGTTGCTGCAACCGCTGTGGACTGATCAATTGACCCTGTCTGCTCCTGATCACATACGAGGTCATACCTTGGCCTACGGGGAAGGTTTTTTGCTGTGGCTCGACATCAAATTGGTCACGAAAATATTCCAACGTGATCGTTTGAAGGTCGCTGTCGTACAGGGCGATAACAAAGTTTTTGGCCATCAACAAGCTAGCAATCGATTGATGCAACTGTTGGTACAAAGTGGCTCGATCTGGCGCTTGCCCCGCCATCGACGAGATCTCAAACAGCACCTGTTGCACATTACCGGCATGAGTGCGCAGCGCTACTTCGCGTTCGAGTTCCGCCGTGCGTTCGGTAATGGCTTGATTTAACTGTGCTTGCATCGTCAAGCTGCACCAAGTGGTGCTGAGCTGTTGTGCCAGAATTTGCAGCAATGCCAAGTCGGATGCCGAAAACTTGCTTTGCTGATGCTCTACCAGTAAGCAGCCGAGTAACTGCTGCTGCATGGAATACAGCGGGCAAATCAGGCAATAAGCAGCAAGGCCAGTACAGTCAACGGCCGGAAAAGCACTGGCTGTATGGCCCGGGCCGTCGAGATACAAGGGTTGTGGATGATTGGCAAACCAACGTAAAAAAGCGTCTGGTTGGTAGTCTTGGGTCACCAAGACTAAACCCGACGTGTGGTCGGCAAGTTGGATGGCATCTGGCGTTTGCAGTGAAAATAGCCGTAGTCGTTGATGCTGCAAGATCTGTTGCAAACCTTGCTGCATCAAACTGACATAGTGTTCTATGGTGCGGCAGCGGACACTCTGCATAGTTAGTTCGAGCACCAGCGCCATTGCAGCTTCAAGCCGTGTAGGCGTTTGGACAGCAGCCATAAGCGTCACCTAGCGTACATCCCCTTTGCACAGCTTAATCGGTGAACTTGGCGCTTGCCGGAAAATTTGGCCTGACCAGCGTAAATAACCCTGTTATAGAAACAAACAACCAGCGACGAGCGCTGGTGTTGGTTGGGCAAGCGAGCCGGCAGCCGCTGGCATAGCGCCTTTAGCGCATGGTGACAAATTCTTCGGCTGACGTCGGGTGAATGGCCACGCAGTTGTCAAAATCGGCTTTGGTGGCGCCCATTTTGATAGCCACGCCAAAGCCTTGCAGCATTTCATCTGCTGCAAAACCAATGACATGCAGGCCCACTACTTTTTGCTCATCGCCGGCGCAGACCAGTTTCATCCGCGTCGGTTCGCGGTGCGAGGTTAAAGCGCGGTACATGGCGGTGAATTCGCTGGTATACACCTTGATGGCGTCATCGCCGAACTCCAAGCGCGCTTGCGCTTCGGTCAGGCCAATGCTGCCAATGGGCGGGTGCGAGAACACCACGGTTGGCACTAAGTCGTAGTTCAGATGTTCATTGGGCTTGCCGTTAAATAACCGCTCGGCCAAGCGCCGCCCAGCCGCGACCGCCACCGGCGTGAGCGCTAGGCGCCCAGTGTTGTCACCAATGGCGTAAATACCCGGCACATTGGTGTTTTGGAATTTGTCGGTTGGGATAAAGCCGTGTTCATCGGTTTCGACTCCGGCAGCTGCAAGATTGAGGTTCGTAGTATTGGGGGTGCGGCCAATCGCCCAAATCAAACAATCGACCTGCAGCGCATGACCGCTCGACAGCGTGACCAACAAACTGCCATCTTCGAGGCGCTCAACGGCACTAACTTCGCTGTGTGAATGCAGCATTACACCCTGCTGTTGCATCAGCTGAGTCAAGGTATCGGACAACATGGCGTCAAAATTGCGCAGCGGCTTGTCATGGCGCACCAGCAGATGCGTTTCGCTGCCGAGCGCATTCATCACGCCGGCAATTTCTACGGCGATGTAGCCAGCACCCACCACAGCCACCCGTTTGGGCTGCTCGGTTAACGCAAAAAAACCATCACTGTCGATGCCAAGCTCGGCGCCAGGAATAGTCGGCCACGTCGGCACCCCGCCGGTGGCGATGCTGATATGGTCGGCCGTGTATTGCACCCCATCCACCTCAATGGTGTTGGCATTGATAAATTTGGCAAAGCCTTGAATGACGGTGACTTGGTTTTTACCGAGCACCCGTTCATAGGATGCGTGAATGCGGCTGATATAAGCGTCGCGGCTTTGACACAGCTGTTGCCAATCCAGCGCAGGCGCCTCGACGGCAAAGCCGTAATCCGGTGCGAGTTTCATGGCTTCGGCGATATGCCCAGCAAACCACATGGCTTTTTTCGGCACGCAGCCGACGTTTACACAGGTGCCGCCCAGTGCTTTGGCTTCAACAATTGCACAAGTTTTGCCGTAACTGGCTGCGCGATTAGCGCTGGCAATACCGCCACTGCCGCCACCAATGGCGATGTAATCAAAATGCTGGGTCATAAAATATCCAAAAGGCCGCGAAGTGAATGTTGCCGTTATAGGGGCTTTTGCATCGATTTACAAGGCTGCCTCAACTCAGTCGCGACACGGCAGTCGCGTAGCGGGAGCTGCAAAAAATTCATCCGCAGCATATAGTTACAAATACTGTATAGTAATCCAGTGTTTTATCAGATCGCCAGAATGCGCGTCGTGCCTGTGACGGCTCGCTGGTGTGAAAGGAGTTTGAACATGACAGAGTCAAATAGCGCGCTGGTTATCGTGGGATTGGTCGTGCTGGCGGCAGGCTTGTTGCTAGCAATAATGTGGTTGTTGCAGCGTAAACAGCAACTTAGCTTAGCGCAAGCGCGGCTGGAAACCTTAACCGAGCAACTGCAAGCGCAGGTGTTGGATTTAAAAATGCGCGAAGCGCAGCTGCAAGACGAGCAAAAACAGCAGCAACAAGACTACCTGCGCCTCAAAGAAAAGCACGACCGGCTGCAGGTGCTGCTCAGCGAAAAACAAAGCCAATATCAACAACAAATGCAGTTACTGCAAGACAGTAAACAGCAACTCAAACAAGAGTTTGAACTGCTGGCGCAAGAGATTTTAGAGCGCAAAGGCGCACAATTTCGCGAACTGAGCCAACAAAGTTTGCAGCAGTTGCTGCACCCATTGCAGCACGATGTGAAGGGCTTTCGTGACAAGGTCGAAGCGATCCACACCGAAGAACTAAAACAACGCGCTGAACTGAAACAAGAGCTGGTGCAACTGCAAAAACTCAATACCGCCATCACAGATCAAGCGGCGCGCCTGACTTCGGCTTTGCAAGGCCAAAAGAAGCTGCAAGGCAATTGGGGCGAATTGATGCTAGAAAATGTGCTGGAAAACTCCGGCCTGCGCCTAGGTATCGATTACCGGCGGGAAGTCAGCTTTGACACCGAACAAGGCCGCCGTCGCCCCGATGTGATTGTTGATTTGCCGCAACATAAGCAGCTGGTGGTCGACGCAAAAACCTCGTTGATCGCCTATACCCATTATGTAAACGCGGACGATGATTTGACGCGGCAACAAGCGCTGCAAGCGCATTGCGACGCGATGCGGCAGCGGGTCAAAGAGCTGGCGGATAAATCCTATTACCAACTGGATGGGCTAAACTCCCCTGAAGTGGTGTTTATGTTTGTACCGATAGAGTCCGCATACGTGGAAGCGCTCAAGCATGATCCGCAGCTGTATCAATGGGCGCTGGAGCGCAATGTGTTGGTCACCACACCAACCACTTTGTTGACCAGCCTGAACATAGTGCGGCAATTGTGGCGGTTTGAACAACAAAGTCAGCATAGCGCTGAACTGGCCAGCCGCGCCGAACGTTTCTACCAAAAGCTCAGTACGTTTTTGGAAAGTATGCAAGGTGTAGGGCGGCAACTGGACAAAGCGCGCGAGCATTACGACAAAGCGTTAGCGCAGCTTTATAGCGGCAAAGGCAACTTGATCAAACAAGCGGCCGAATTTCGCGAGCTTGGCGTCGCGGTGAAACACGAATTAGATGCAGAGTTACTGGAAAAAGCGCGACTGGAATTACCGTTGTCGACGCAAATCCACCCGGAGTCTTAGTGGTTAAAACATGGATTGGCGCTAGTTGTTGGTTGCTGTTGGTCTGCCTGTTGAGCTGGACCCCGCTGACCCACGCCCAAACCAAAGGTTGTCACCTCGTCGCGCATCTGAATGAGTCGCCAGACCAAGTGCAACAAGCTGGGCTGGTGCTACCACGTTGGTACGACTTGCATCACCGTTTGTTGAAGTTGCTGACTGATCGTGCGCATTGCCAGCTCACCGTGGTGGGCAGCCCTTGGCCACGGTCGCTGGCTTTGTTAGAACGGGGTGAAATCCATTTGATGCTGACCATGTCTTACACCAAAGAACGCGAACAGTTTGCGGATTTTATTGGTCCGCATTACATGGAAGAATCGGTCTTAGTGCTGGATAAGCAATACGTCGGCAAGGTGCAGGACCTGCGCGATATTATCCTGCTGCCAGGTTCGATTGGCGTGTTGCGCGATGCGTATTATGGCGATGAATTTGCTGCACTGCTCAAAGATCCGCAATTTAGCGAGCGCTTGTTATTTGCCGGTTCGCTGACGCAAAAATTGAATATGCTGCAGCGCGGTCGGGTCATCGGCATGGTTGAAGATAAGACCCAGTTTTTAGAGTGGAGCCGCACTTACCCAGACTTAGCCGAGCGCTATGTGCAGATGCTGACGTTATACCGAAATCCGGTCTACATAGTGGCGAGTAAAAAAGGCGTGCCGCTGGAGCTGCGCCAGCGTTTAAAACAAGCGTGGAGTGAGGTCTACGGCACGCCAGAGCATCTAAAAATTCTGCAAGAATTTGGTTGGAGTTTGCACTAGGGGGGTGACTGTGGGAAGTCAAATTGCCGAATTGCGGCGTGTGGCGTGGATTGGTGGCGCCATGGATGCCAAAACCCGATTGGTGAAAATGCATGTACCAGCCGGTCAGCATTATTTTGAATGGCACCAACAGCAAGCTATTCGTGAGTGGCTATTCACAGATCCGCAAAAACCAACCTTGATCATTGCGCATAGTTACGGTGCCAGCACCATTACCCGATTAATTGCGCAAGGTCATCGTGTCACCGAGTTAGTCACCTTAGACCCGGTCAGTTGGCGCAAGCCCGACGGCGTGTTGCTGCGCCGTTATTGCGGGCACTGGCGCAATTATGTGGCGATGGATACTCGGCCTAATTTTGCAAATTTGGTGGCGCGTGTTGGTGGCTGGTGGCAGCACTGGCCGCAAGAGTTTGCGCATCAGCATATCGAAGTCGCCGCCGACCACGGCATGATCGTCAACACAGTGCTGCGGCAATGGCGCAATCTACCGGCACCTCAGGCAGCTTAACAAGCAGCTTTTGAGTACCTAAAGCACCGACAAGCCCTACCAACGGCGAAGTAGCTGCGACCAATAGCAGTTGGCAGACGTGAAAAACTTGTTAAGCTGGTTTTTTTGTCTGCAAGGTACCCGAAAATGCATAAGACCTTACTCGCCTCCGCCATCATGTTGTCATTGTTAGCTGGCTGTGGCCCTAAACCTGATACCACAAGCGCCACTGCGCCCACAGCGGCAACGGCAAGTGCCGCTTCTTCGGAGAGCAAAGTGCAATATCCAGTGACTAAACAAGGCGAGGTCGTCGATAACTATTTCGACAGTAAAGTCGCCGATCCATACCGTTGGCTGGAAGATGACCGCAGCGCAGAAACTGGCGCTTGGGTCAAAGCGCAAAATGAGGTGACTTTTGGCTATTTAGCACAGATCCCATTTCGCGACCAAATCAAAAACCGCTTAAACGAGTTGTGGAACTACGAAAAGATCTCGGCGCCTAGCACCGAAGGTGCCTACACCTATTTCTACAAAAACGACGGCCTGCAAAACCAATATGTGGTGTATCGGCAAAAAGCCGGTGGCCAAGCCGAGGTATTTTTAGATCCAAACGGCTTCTCGGCCGATGGCACCACCTCGCTGGCCGATTTGCAGTTTAGCGATGATGGCTCACTGGCTGCCTATGCCATTTCCGAAGGCGGCAGTGACTGGCGAAAAGTGATCATTATCAACGCCGAAAGCAAAGCTAAATTAGAACCGGAGCTGGTGGATGTGAAGTTCTCTGGCATCAGCTGGAAAGGCAATGAAGGCTTCTTCTACTCCAGTTACGACAAGCCAACGGGCAGCGAACTGTCTGCCAAAACCGACCAGCACAAGCTGTATTACCACAAGCTTGGCACGGCGCAAAAAGATGACGTGGTGTTGTTTGGCGCCACTGAGGCTGAAAAACATCGTTATGTGGGCGGTTCGGTCACTAGCGACGGCAAGTATCTGATTATCTCTGCCGCCAATGCCACGTCTGGTAACAAGTTGTTTGTTAAAGACTTAAGCAAAGCCGACAGCGCGCTGGTGACACTGGATGGCGAAGGGAGCTCGGACTACACCTTTATCGATTCGCAAGGCGATGTGTTGTATTTCCAAACCAACTTCAAAGCGCCGAATCAACGTTTGATTGCGGTCGATATGACCAAGCCAGCACAAGCCAACTGGCAAGACGTGATCCCAGAAACCAGCAATGTGTTGTCGGTGAGCAAAGGCGCGGGTTATTTCTTTGCCAACTACATGGTCGATGCTATTTCCAAAGTGCAGCAATACGATTACAGCGGCAAGTTAGTGCGTGACATCAGCTTGCCAGGCCTTGGCACTGCCACCGGCTTTGACGGCAAACGCAAAGACGACACGCTATATTTTAGTTTCACCAACTACAGCACACCGGGCAGCATTTATGCATTTGAACCCAAAGCCGGCACGGTCAAAGTGCACTTCCAACCGGCGGTGAAGTTCAACCCAGACGACTATGAATCCAAACAGGTATTCTATCCATCCAAAGATGGCACCAAGGTGCCGATGATCATCACCTACAAAAAAGGCCTGCAGCTCAACGGCGACAATCCAACCATGTTGTACGGCTATGGTGGCTTTAACGTCAGCCTGACGCCGGCGTTTAGCGTGTCGAACTTGGTGTGGATGGAAATGGGCGGCGTCTATGCGGTGCCCAACTTACGCGGTGGTGGTGAATACGGCAAAGCCTGGCATGACGCAGGGATTCAGCTGAAAAAGCAAAACGTGTTTGACGACTTTATCGCCGCCGGTGAATACCTGATCGCCCAGAAATACACCGCTAGCGGCAAATTAGCGATCAAAGGCGGCTCCAACGGCGGCTTGTTAGTCGGCGCCACCATGACGCAACGCCCTGACTTAATGAAAGTCGCGCTGCCTGGCGTTGGCGTGTTGGATATGCTGCGCTATCACACCTTTACCGCCGGCGCCGGTTGGGCCTATGACTATGGTACGAGTGAACAATCGAAAGAAATGTTTGAGTACTTAAAAGGCTATTCGCCAGTGCATAACGTTAAAGCTGGTGTGGCGTATCCAGCGACCATGGTCACCACGGGTGATCACGATGACCGCGTGGTGCCTGCACACAGCTTTAAGTTTGCCGCTGAGTTGCAAGCCAAAGCGGGCGGTACCAACCCACAACTGATCCGCATTGAAACCAATGCTGGTCACGGTGCGGGTACGCCAGTGTCGAAAATGGTCGAACAAGCGGCGGATAGCTGGGCTTTCACGCTGTACAACATGGGTGTAACGCCGGCCAAAACCAACTAAGGTTAGGTCTGCAAAGTGATCGGCAATACAGGCGCTTGCGGGCGCCTGTGTTTTTTGGAGACGGCGATGACAGAGTGTTCGCGTTTAGCCTTTACCACGGCTCGTTTGCACGCTTGTTGGTTAGATAAAACCGACTGGCCTTATTATTGTGCGTTACAACAAAATCCAGCTGTGATGCGGTTCATTCGTGACATCGAATCGGAAGTGGCTATTGCCGTGCGCTTTCAGCAGCAACTAGCGTCAACGGACTTACAACGTAGCTACAGTTTGTGGCTGAGTGATGGACGTTTTGCAGGGCTTGCTGGTTTTTGGTTGGACGAAGATCAGCACAAAGCTGAGCTTGGTTTTATCTTAGTGCCAGAACTACAAGGGCAAGGGGTAGGGCGCGAACTGGTCAAGGCGCTTATCGCCGAGGCTTGGGCAGAACCCACAGTGCATAAGCTTGTTGCCACAGTGACCGCAGGCAACGAAGGCTCGCGCCGGGTACTGGTCAACAATGGTTTTGTGCAAGAAGGTTGTTTGCGTCAGCACTACTGGCTAGCGGGGCGTTGGCATGACGATTGGGTGTTTGGGCTGCTGCGCAGTGAAGCGGCGCCAAGCAGCACCGCTTCTAGTGTTACAGACTAACCGCGCCGGTTTGGTAAGCCTCGCGTTGGCCGAGAGTTGCTAGAAGGCAGCGCTTTGTAACCGGCCGGCAACGCTTGCCGCGGTGGCGGCATCAGCTGCGCTTGGCCGGATAATTTAAAGGTGGCAACTTTTTCATTCAGCATGTCAGCTTGACTGCTCAGACTGACTGCCGCTGAAGTTGCTTCTTCGACCAGCGCAGCGTTTTGTTGCGTCATAGTGTCCATGCTCGCAACCGCTTTACTGACTTCACTTAAACCGACCGCTTGTTCATTCGATGCATTGGCGATGTCTGACATCAAGCCATTTACTTTGCGCACCGCATCCACAATATTCTGCATGGTTTCGCCAGATTCCAGCACTTGCGTGTTGCCATGACCAATTTGCTCAACCGATGCGGAAATCAGTTCTTTGATATCTTTGGCGGCATTGGCGGCGCGTTGCGCCAATGATCGCACTTCCCCCGCCACAACCGCAAAGCCACGGCCTTGCTCGCCGGCGCGTGCCGCTTCGACGGCGGCATTCAGCGCTAGAATATTGGTTTGGAACGCAATGCCGTCAATCAACGAAATAATATCGGCAATTTTTTCGGCCGATTGATTAATGCCCGCCATAGTGCGCATGGTTTCATTCAGCAAATTGCCGCCTTTTTCGGCGATCTCCCGGGTATTTTCGGTTAATTGGTAGGCGACTTTAGCGTTTTCGGCATTCATGCGTACTGTTTGGGTCAATTCATCCATGCTGGCGGCTGTTTGTTCCAAACTCGATGCTTGTTGTTCGGTACGGCTAGACAGGTCTTGGTTGCCTTGACTGATCTCAGAGCTGGCTTGTTGGATGGTCAGGGCAGAAGTTTGAATGTCACCGAGCATTTCACCAAGCCGGTCGGCGGTTTGGTGACAGGCTTGTTTGAGTTCTTCAAACAAACCGGCATAACTGCCGCTGACCCGTTGGGTTAAATCGCCGTCGGCAATGGCTTGCAGCACCTTACTGATGTCATTGAGGCTGCGTCCCGCCAGACTGGTCATTTGGTTGACGCCTTGCGCGACTTGCAACATAAAACCAGCTTTGCCTTGTTCACTGATTTGATAAGAAAAATCGCCTTGCGCCGTGGCTTGGATCACGCGGGCGACTTCTTCTTCCGCTTGGATCTCCAACGTTCTATCTAACCACTCCACCACGGTGCCGATACGTTGTTGCTGATCGTTAAACACTGGGCTGGCTTTCAGGCGGAATGAGCGGCCGCCGACTTTGATATTGGCGACATGGGTGGTCTGCAAGTTAGCCAGCAGCTGCTGCTGGTGATGCGGCTGTTTGTGGAAGATATCCATTGAACTGCCGAGAATATGTTCGGCATCAAATTGCGGTAAATCTTGGCGTAAATCATTGGCACTCGTACGGAACAAATTCTGCAGCGCTGGATTTAAGAACACCACTTTGTGATGGACATCCGCAATCATCACGCAGACGTCTAAATTGTTCAGAGCATCGCGGATCCGCAAACTTTCGGTCATCAGCCGGGCTTTGTCGGCGTCCATTTGTTGGCGTAGCGCCTCTGCCGCCGCTGCGTCTTGTTGATTCTTTAATAGCGTTCTACGAGCGACATCCAATTGACCAAGCAAACTGTCGGTGGCGACATCACTGTCTAACGCCATGTCATAACGACCACTGGCAATGGCTTGCGCGACTTTAGTGACGACCACAGGTTCGCCGCCAAGTTGCGCCATCACGCGGTTGGCGGTGCGTAGCGCCAAGCCAAAGGCGGCAACCGCAGCGAACGCAAATGCAATAACTTCCAAATAACCTGCTAGCTCGGTGGAGGCCTCCATCGCGGCAATCTCTTCGTGTGCATATTTTTCCAGCAATTCTGCGTATTGCTCGTTGCGCTGTTCGAGATCACCGAAGGCTTGATAAAACTCAGGCATTTTTTGTTGCTGTTGCGTGTAATTCAATAAAGCGCCTTCGACGGCTTGATTGGCTTGTGTGATGTAGTTTTCAAGCGTAGGTTTGAGCTGCTGCATTGCTTGTTTAAGTTGTGGTGCTAAGTCCAATTGTTCATTGGCTTGCAGTAGGTCACGAAAACGCTGCGCATGTTCTTGCACTTCGGTTTTGGTTTCGGCACCTTGAGCATTTAATTTTTGGCGTTGTTCATCTGTTGGTGATAACTGCAACTCGGCACCCGTCAGCATGGCTTTGAGCACATCACCACGCAGCGCATCGTGCATCATATCGGCTTCAATAAAGTTGCTGCGGGCGGCAGCAATACGCTGACTTAAGTCGAGTGCTTGGCTGCCTACATTGTCGCTATACCAAGCCGAAATCCCAACGAGTAATGCGCCAGCAACGCCAGCAATACCAATCTGTAGCAACTGATTCTTAAAGGATGCCATCGATAAGTCCTTCTTAGACCTGAAAATTTTGAAGAGGGAGAGACGTCTTATTGCATTAAGCCTAGCCAACAAGACATAAAACGCCAGTCGACGTGGTTGGAACATCAGGAATTGCTTAACTGCAAAGCTAGTTAGCAAGTCGAGTGAAAATTAAAATTCTTGCGAAAAAACCGTAGAAAAAATTGAGAATAATTCACATTTACACCCAGTTACGGTTAAACAGTTGGCGGATTCTGCGCTATTGTGTATAACGCTTAAAAAGCCTGAGCTGGTGAGAAGTGATGACCAAACCTGTGCAAACCTTAAAAACCATCGCCCAAAAGCTGGGGGTGTCGACGGCAACTATCTCCAATGCCTTTAGCCGACCTGACCAACTGTCGGCGACACTACGTGAAAAAATCCTCGCCGCTTGCGCCGAAGTCGGTTACATGGGCCCGAACAAAGCGGCGCAATCGCTGCGCAAAGGCAGTTCTGGCATTATCGCTGTGGTGCTGTCTGATAGCTTGGAATACATGGTCAGTGACCCGGTTGCGAGCCAATTCTTAAAAGGCGTCGCCACAGAACTTGAACGTAACAAACTGAATTTGTTGTTGTTCTCAGGTAGTGCCGCCAGTTTGGATTCGATTGCCGACTTTGTGGATGGTTTTATCTGCTACGGTGCGCCGCGCAATTTGGCTTTAGTTGAAGAACTCAAGCGGGCGCGCAAACGCGTGTTGACCGTGGACTTTGACTTGCCAGAACGTCCGTCCGTGAATATCGACAACGAACAAGCGGCTTATGAAGTGGCGCGTCGGGTATTGACGCCTGTGTCACGCGCGACCGTATTGGGGTTACGCTTGATTGATTCGGATACCAGCGGCCCGGTCGGCGATACGCCGATGTGGGACAACGAAAGTTCGATTGCCCACCGTCGTTTAGATGGTTATTTACGTGCTGCTGCAGAAGCGGGCGTCAGCTTGTCCAACCAACAGATTTGGCATATTCCGGTTAGCAGCCAGTATTTTGCCGAAGCAGCAGCACTGAGTGCGTTGCAGCAACAACCGCGGCCAGACGTACTGTTGTGTATGTCGGACTTGATCGCATTAAGTGCCATTCGGGTGGCACTGGCGCAAGGCTTGCGTATTCCGCAAGATGTGAAAATCGTCGGTTTTGACGGCATTGAGGAAGGCGTGCGCTACAACCCGTCGCTGACGTCGGTCTGGCAGTTCAGTGACGCCAAAGGCCGAGCAGCGGTGCAAGCGTTCTTGGCCGATAGCGACCAAAAACAATGGTTGCCGTATGAGATCCGCCAAGGTGAAAGCTGCTAACTTTCTGCTGCAGGCACAAAAAAGCCAACCTGACGGTTGGCTTTTTTGTGCCTGCAGCCCGCGTTTAGTGCGCCTTAAGTCGCGCCAATAACGCTTCGTAGTCGGCTTGAAGTAACGGTTTGGAGAGCAGGTAACCCTGAATATAGTGACAACCGGCGGCGGCTAAATAATCCAGTTGTTCTTGGGTTTCAACGCCTTCGGCTGTGGTTGTCATCTGCAGTGATTTGGCCAGCTGTAGAATGTTTTCTAAGATGGCGCGGCCTTTGTCTGAGCTCATGCCCACGCGAATAAAACTTTGGTCAATTTTTAAATGCTGCACTGGCAAACTCAGCACAGCTTCTAAGTTCGAGTGACCGGTGCCGTAGTCGTCGACGGCGATACTGATACCGGCTTTTTGTAACCGCAGCATGTTGGTGGTGGTGCGTTCAAACTCTTTGATTAAGCTGTACTCAGTGATTTCGACTTCAAGCAAACTCGGTGGAATATCAAATTCGCCGACCTTTTCAAAAATCGTGGCAATGGTTTTTTCGTCACACAAATAACGCGCTGACAAGTTAATCGACAACGGCAGTACGGTCAGACCTTGATCGAGCCATTGCCGAATCGTGCGACAAGCACGGTCAATCACCAAACGATCCAGCGCCGGCATTAAATGGCTTTGTTCGGCGAGGGGCACAAACACGGCGGGCGATACCCACTGACCATTATTGTTCCAACGGATTAACGCTTCGGCCGATGCTGGGTGACAGGTTTTGGCATCAAATTTCGGTTGAAAGGCGAAGAACAACTCATTTTGCCGAATGGCTTCTTCCAATTGATGGCTCAGTAACGCATTACGTTGAATTTGTTCAGTCCACGCCATATTCACTTCAATCAAACTAGCGCGGCCTTGTTGTTTGGCTTGGCGCATCGCCAATTCCAGCTGCCGGTGTTTTTCATCCAGATCTTCGGGCACGGCAAAACTGACAAAACTGGCGCAATACGACAGTTGGTAGCGACGGCGGTCTAATTGTACTTCTTGGCTCAAAAATGCCGGCAGTTGTTGACGGATCACCAAGGGATTGTCGATACAACTTAATAAAAATTCGCCGCCGGATAAACGACAGGCGTGCAGGTCATGCAGTGGCAGCTGTCTTAACAGCTGGGCGCAGGCTTTAATTAACTCATCACCTGCGGCAAACCCCATCGAATCATTGACAGTGCGAATGCTGTCGATATTGACCAGCAACAACTGCCCAGTAAAGCCGCGTAATTCAAGGTGGCGTTTAAAACCGTTGAGGTTAAACAGGCCGGTTAAGTCGTCATAAAATGCTAATTTTTCAATGGATTCGCGATAGGCAAACTGCTCAGAATTGTCTTTCACGAACGCGGTATAGACTCGTTGCTGGCCGCGCATGTTCTCTGCGATGGTGATTTCAATCGGAAAGGTTTCGCCAGTGCGTTTTAACCCTTCGATGTGTCGTAATTTGTTGATGACACCGTGGCGATATTTTTGTTGGTTGGTTTCAAATAGGTGGCCATCATGCTGAGTGCGAAAAGCTGGCGGTACCAAGATCTGCATGTCTTGATACAACAAGTCAGATTTGTGTTGATAGCCAAACATCTGCACTGCTCGGTCGTTAATCATCACGATTTTGCCATTGCCATCTATGCTGACAATGCCGTCGGTAGTGCTATCAACTACTTGATTGGTAAAGATTTGTTCACGTTCACTGATAGATTTTTGCTGCTCAAGGGCATCAAAAGTGCTGTTCATCAGGGCTTCAAGTGCCGAAAACTCACTGTTGTAACTGACTTTAGCGCGGGCTCGCCCATCGCCTCTAGCAAATTGCTGCAGCGTTGCGGTGAGGTTGTGCAAGCGCCGATGCAAACTTTGCCGCGTTAACAAGAATATTGCCGTGGCGCTGAGTAACATACTCAGCACATACACCACAAAGTCATTGATGATTATTTCATTGACCAAACGATAGCTGGAGCTTAAATCGATTTTCAGATACAACCAGGCATGGCGACTGGATAATTCGGTGCTGCCAATTTCTGGCAGTGCCATCAGCACGCCGGTGTGTTCGGGGTCGTTTTGCTCTAGCAGATAAATTTGCCCGGCACGTGCTGCAGGCAGCGCTTGCACTTGCCGCATCAGAGTCATGTTATGTTGGGCTAAGGATTCTTGTTCCAGCGCAATTTGCGACGCGGCGATGATTTGGTATTCATGGCTAAACACCAGCACTTGCTCGACATCTTCGCGTTCAGCTTTAAGGGCCACCCAATTTTGTAAATAGGCGATGTTTTGTTGCGCCATCGCATCTTGCAGCGTTGGCAGTTGTTCAAGCAGGTAACGAGTCAAAGTGTCGTGGTTTTGCTGTTGTAAATGCTGGCGGGTGTGGCCTGCATGCAACCAATAAAACAAGGCGCTACCGAGGATTAATACGATAGCAGTAACCACTACAGGGACTTGGCTAAAGCGTAACTTCATGGCAAAGCCTCAAGGTAGCTGCTGTTAAGCAAATCAGCGCATTGACATGGTTTTTCAATCAAACCACGGGCTGTTAGCGCTTGTTGGTAATGGGCGAGTAGCTGCTGGATATGCGGTTTGTTGTGGAAAAACTGCAATTGTTCGTCACGTCCCGGAATATTCAATTCGGCGAAGGTTAACGCCAACTCGCTGTCGGACAACTTCAACCGACGATTTAACAATGGCAGGTGTGCGCCTATGTCTTTTTTCACTCGATTGAGCGCTTGTTCATAGCTGTACAACATGCGGATCAGATCTTGGTCGCTAAAGCCGCGTTGCTCGCCTTTGCGCGCGATCAACACGTCGACAATTTCACCGGGAATTTGTTTGCTACTAAACAAGGTTTTGGCGCCAAGTTTGACCACGGCTGATTTTTCGGGCTCAAAGGTGATCACCGCATCCACTTTGCCTTGCGCCATGGCTTGCGCATGTTCGGACACGCCCAGCGGTACCACAGTGAGGTCATGCTCTGTCAGCTGGTTTAAATCCATCACCCGTTGCAGCACAAAAGCGCCGAGAGCGCTTTCTTCCACGCCAATGCGTTTGCCTTTGAGGGCATTGATAGACGGGATATCGGCTCGGGCGAGCAATTGGTCTGCACCGTCAGAGAAATCAAAAATCCAAATCACTTCAATCGGTTCGCCTGCTGCGGCAAGACGCACGGCTTCATCGAGAGTGACGGCGGCTAAGTCAATCACGCCTTTTTGAAAACCGCTGATCACTTGACTGGCGGAGCGGTACTCGACGAGTTGGACATTGGGTTGATGAAACACCGCCAAGTCGCGGGCTAAATACAGCGGTTCATAGCCGGGCCAGACATTGGTACCAATACGCAGCGTGGGTTCTGGCGCGGGTTGGCAGGCACTCAGCAAGGTGACAAACAGTATGCCGCCAAGCGTGACCATTCGCTGCAGCCAACACCGCCAACCGCCTTTACATCGCCACGTTTGCATGCACAACCTCCGCCTTTAGTTACTTGATGCTACCTATTCCTTCGGTAGTTCTCTAGCAATACCACAAATAAATCAGAAGGTTAACAATAGTACAATTTCAAAGTGATGAAATTTTCGACTGCCTTACAGGCTGCTAACAGTCAGCTTAACAACAGGGTTCGCTTGGCTGTGGCGCTGTGGTGTCGAGGGCACAACATTCGGCAGTTAAAAAAGCTAACAACAACTGGATTTGTGCAAAATTCAATTGGCAATACAAGGTACGGCCGTCGCGTTGTTGGGTCATCAAGCCGGCTTGGCTGAGCCGACTTAAGTGATGTGACAAGGTGGACCCCGGAATATCCAATTGGCTTTGAATATCGCCTACCGCCATGCCTTGGCGGCCCGCGCGCACGAGCAAACGGAAAATACTCAGGCGAGTGGTGTGGCCGAGTTCGGCCAATTGACTGGCGGCAAGTTCAAGTTGCACTGTGTTCTCCAAAACGGGATGCGTGGTCTCAGTGTATCGGGGCTATGCTGGAGATTCTAGCTTCTATATTTCCAGAATTGTAGAAATATTCGTTGACAGTTCGAAGTTTGTCGAATTATTATCGTTTCGATATTTATCGAAATATCAGGTTTTTTTAATCTACCGCAATACATGCAGGTTTGCTGCGCGTGAGAATGCTGACAGCTTTCAGCGATGTAGGCGCCAGTACCGCGTGGCTGCGTATACTTTGTTGCATAGTGTTGTGTCGTCAGTGGGGCTTCGTGGGCTTTATTTTCTGAGCCTTCTGGGTGAGGCCTATGCGGCATGCTCCCCAGCGCAGTTTATTAGGATCTTTGCATGAACAATCGACTAGGTGACAGCGTTGAACAGATCCAGCAGCAGATGGCCGACTGGCAGTTGGGGTTGTTGGGCGAGGCGGGGGCATTTTTGCCTGCGCCCGTGTCATTCACGCCATGGCAACTGACGTCGAGTGCTTGGTCGCAGGCGCTTGAAATCGCCGCTGGCTTGACGGAGCTGTTGCAAAAACTGACCGATAATCCGCAGCTGTTTGCCGATGCGTGCGCCGGGTTGTTGCGAAGTCACAGCGTGCCTGGCGAATTGACGCGTCGCTTATCGGCCAGCGGCTTTTTTGCCGGCTCCAGGTTGCAAAGCACGGCCGTGAGTTTGATGCGCCATGATCTGTTGCTGGATCAGCAAGGTCAGTGGCGCTGGGTAGAATCCAATAGCATTGCCGCTGGCATGGGACCACTTAATCAGCGCTGGTTACAGCTGGCGCAGCAGTTATTGCCTGATACCACGGCCAGCGCGGCGGCAAACCCTGCGGCAGAGCGTCAAGGGGCGCTGCTTGCGGCGGCGGCATGGCGGCAAGCGCGGCGACGTCAAGTAGCGCGTCAGCACGACGAGCATCACCACGAACGCCATCCAGCAACGCCAGAGCAAGCCGCTACGCTGGTGTTTGTCGTCACGGCGGATGAAGACAATCTGTATGACCAGCAGCTACTCGCCAGTGCCATTGCCGCACATGGCGTGACCGTGCGCCGGCTGACCTGCGCTGAGCTTTTGAGCTGTCAGCTCGACGCCTTCAAGCGCCTGCGTCACCCCGATGGCAGCGTGTTGGACTTGCTGTATTGGCGCACGGGCTACAATCCTGGCGATTATCCGCAGCCATCGGCGCAACCGCTGTGGCAATGGCGCCAGCAGCTGGAAAACGCCGATGTAGCCCAGTGTCCGACCATGGCGCTGCAGTTGGTGTCGAGCAAATATGTGCAAGCTTGGCTCAGTCAACAGCTGTTAGACAAGGCATTACGAGTGCAACTGGCGCAGCAGTTAGGCATTGCAGTGTCGCGGCTGGAGCTGCTTGCCGCTGCCTGTGTGCCGCAGCGGCTGGTGCAGCAGCTGGACGCCGCAACGTTGGCCGAACTGCTGGCCGCCGGCTGGTGGTACAAGCGTCAAGACGAAGGTGGTGGCAATGTGGCGCAAGGTGACGATGCGCTGCGCTGGGCGGCGCAAGCCGATGCTGCGGATTTGTTGATGGCGCCTATTCACAGTGTGCAGCGCCAATCCCCACAACGCTGGCTACGCCATGGGCAATGGCATGAACCCAGCGCCGTCATCTCTGAGCTGGGCATCTTTAGCGCCTCGCCGGGCTTAGACGGCACGGGCGTCGCGGCTATGCATCCGACTGTGCAACAGGCCATGCAACCGGCCGTGGCCAGCTACGCCGGGTATCTGCTGCGCAGTAAACCTGCCATGCAGCTGGAAGGTGGCGTGCATCGTGGCGGCGCCGTGCTGGATTTAGTAGGGATTGACCAATAATCACCACGGCTAACCACGATATCCGTCTTGCTCCTAGCTCAGAACCGCGCTCGAAGCTGGTCGCGCGTCCCTGCCTCCCCTTGAACATATATGGCAAATCAAATATATTGCTAGCCATATATGTTGGCGATTGGATCTCTTGATGCTCACTCCTCTGGAATTTTTCAAACTGCTGGCCGATGACACGCGCTTGCGCTGCTTGTTGCTGTTGGTGCAAGAAGGCGAATTGTGTGTCTGCGAACTGATGACGGCGTTAGACGAGTCGCAGCCGAAAATCTCCAGACACTTGGCCTTATTGCGTGACGCCAAGTTGCTGCTCGACCGTCGCCAAGGCCAATGGGTATTTTATCGGTTAAATGAGGCCGCCCCCGCCTGGGCATTGGCGACATTGCAGCAGGCCTGCCAAGGCCAAACCGAACAACTCAGCGCCATGCAGCAGCAATTGTGCCGCATGGGCGACCGACCGCAGCGCTGCTGCTAACAGGAGCAAACCATGACGCATCCGTTTGATGCTTTAGCGCTGGGTGATGCCAGCTTATTGTTAACGCCATGCCCCGGCACTCGCGGTGTGGCCTTGCAGAGCTCGTTGCAGCAGTTGCAACAGGCCGGTGCGGTTGGCGTGTTAACTTTAATGCCCACGCATGAACTGCAAGCGTTGCAAGTGGCAGCGCTGGGGGAGACTTGTCAGCAGTTAGGTCTGCGCTGGTGGCATGCACCGATTGACGATGATGCAGCGCCTGCACACGACTTTGCCGCGGTATGGCCAGCGATCGCCGCCGAGGTACAGCAGTTGCTCGACCAAGGGCAGTCAATCGCCGTGCATTGCAAAGGAGGTTCGGGCCGCACTGGGTTGGTGTGTGCCTTGTTACTGGATGCCCGCGGCGACGCCGATGCCAAAGCCAAGGTGCAAGCATTACGCCCCTATGCCTTAACCAACGCGGCGCACCAAGCCTATTTCGCCGGCGTGCAGCAAACTCGCTAAAGCCGCTACGCCCCAAGATTCGACAAAAATACGTTCTAGTTAGACCTGCGGCATAACAAAACCGCCATTGGAGAGAGTGTGATGTCAGAGAAAAAAACCATCAAAGTCGGCATTAACGGCTTTGGTCGCATCGGCCGTTTGGCGCTGCGCGCGGCGTGTGATTGGCCGGAGTTTGACTTTGTGCGTATCAATGACCCCGCTGGCGATGCCGCCACCTTTGCTCACCTGCTGACCTTTGATTCGGTGCATGGCCGTTTCCAGCACGAAGCGCGCAGCGAAGGCGATACCATCGTTGTTGGCCGGCACCGCGTGGCAGTCAGTGCCAATAAAACCATCGAAGCGACCGATTGGTCGGACTGCGATCTGGTGCTGGAATGCTCCGGCAAGATGAAAAGCACCGAGCAGCTCAACAACTACCTAGCGCAAGGCGTCAAACGCGTCGTCGTCAGCGCCCCTGTCAAAGAGCCGGGCGTACTCAACGTGGTGATGGGGGTGAATCATCAGCTATTTGATGCCAACAGCCATCGGATTGTCACCGCCGCGAGCTGCACCACCAACTGCTTAGCGCCGGTGGTGAAGGTGATCCATGAAGCAATTGGCATTCGCCACGGCATGATCACCACCATTCATGATTTAACCAATACCCAATCGATTTTGGACACGCCGCATAAAGACTTGCGCCGCGCCCGCGCCTCGGGCAGCAGTTTAATTCCAACCACGACCGGTTCGGCGACTGCCATTACCGAGATTTTCCCAGAGCTGAAAGGCCGCTTAAATGGCCACGCCGTGCGTGTGCCGCTGGCCAATGCTTCGCTGACCGACTGCGTGTTTGAGCTAGAGCGCGCGGTGACCGTCGAGGAAGTCAATGGCTTATTAAAGGCCGCCGCCGACGGTGAACTGCGTGGCATTTTGGGCTACGAAGAGCGGCCTTTGGTGTCGATTGATTACAAAACCGACCCGCGTTCGAGCATTATCGATGCCTTGTCGACCATGGTGGTCAATGGCACTCAGTTAAAACTGTACGCCTGGTACGACAACGAGTGGGGCTATTCGAACCGCACGGTTGAGCTGGCGCGTTTGGTTGGGCTGGCGGGTTAACGTCAACGCGCTGCAGTCTCGGCGCTGTGCCAACTGCGGGTGCGAGCGAGCCGCCGACCGATGACAAGCAACAGGATCACACCTTGATGACGCGAACGACACTACCGACAAATACGCCACCAGCGTCACCTGAAAACACGCCACCGGCAACTGGCCTGCGCGACTATCTGCTGGTGACCGCTAATTACTGGAGCTTCACGCTCAGTGATGGTGCGCTGCGTATGCTGGTGCTGCTGTTTTTTTACCAGCAAGGCTATTCGCCATTGGCGCTTGCCAGTTTGTTTCTGTTGTATGAACTGTTTGGCGTCGTGACCAACTTGGTGGGCGGCTACTTAGGCGCGCGGCTTGGCCTGAATAAAACCATGCAGCTGGGCCTCGGGTTGCAGGTGCTGGCGCTTGGCATGTTATTGGCGCCGCTGCCTTGGCTGACGGTGCCCTATGTGATGCTGTCGCAAGCCTTGTCGGGTATCGCCAAAGACCTGAATAAAATGAGCGCCAAAAGCGCGATCAAGCTGCTGCTGCCCGAGCAGGCGCAAGGCCGCTTGTATCGTTGGGTCGCGCTGTTGACCGGTTCGAAAAACGCCATGAAAGGCATCGGCTTCTTTTTGGGCGGAGTGTTATTGGCGGCGTTTGGTTTTCAAGGTGCAATTGCCGGCATGGCGGGCGCACTTGCGCTGGTGTGGCTTGGTAGTTTGTGGCTGCTGCCCAACGACTTAGGCCGCAAACGCTTCAAACCCAAGTTTACCGAGTTGTTTGCCAAAAGTGCGGCCATTAACTGGCTGTCGGCGGCGCGGTTGTTTTTGTTTGGTGCGCGTGACGTTTGGTTTGTGGTGGCGTTGCCGGTGACGCTGGCCAGCCAATTTGGCTGGTCGCAGCAAAGTATCGGTAGTTTTTTGGCGCTGTGGGTGATTGGTTATGGCGTAGTGCAAGCCTTGGCGCCAAGCATCACCGGCCACCGAGGTGCGGCAGGCGACACAGCCAGCGCAGCGCATGCTCAAGCGAATACCCACCTCGACAGCCACGGCGCCTTTGGTTGGGCGCTGGCACTGTGCGGCATACCAGCGCTGTTGGCGCTGGGTTTGCAGCGAACGCCTGCGGATGTTGTGCTTGCTGGCATGGCCGCCCCCGAATTGCTGTTGCTGGGCGGCTTGTTGCTGTTTGGCGCTGTGTTTGCCATCAATTCATCGCTGCACAGCTATTTGATTGTCAAATTCGCCGCGCGTGATGGCGTGTCACTCGACGTTGGTTTTTATTACATGGCCAATGCCTTGGGGCGGCTGGTTGGCACCTTACTTTCAGGCGCCGTGCTGCAAGCGGCGGGTTTTACGGCGGTGCTTTGGGTTAGTAGCGCCATGTTGCTGGTGGCGGTACTGGCGAGCTGGCGGCTAAGTCGGTTGCCGGTCGACAGTGAATCACTGAACGGATAAAACGCGGATGCCAGAGAATCACACATCACCAAGCCGTACCGTAATTGCAGCTGAAGCAGAGACAAATACGGCGACAGCAGCAAGTCTTTGGCAGATCTTATTAATTTTCTTGCGCTTAGGCTGCACCAGCTTTGGTGGGCCTGTGGCGCATCTGGCCTTTTTTCAAACCGAGTTTGTCGAAAAACGGCGCTGGTTAAGCGCCAGTGCGTACGCCGACTTAGTGGCCTTGTGTCAATTTTTACCAGGGCCTGCGTCAAGCCAAGTCGGCATGGCGCTAGGCTGGCAACAAGCGGGTTGGCGCGGCGCGCTGCTGGCGTTTGCCGGTTTCACCTTGCCATCGGCCTTGTTGCTAATGGCCGCGGCCATTGGCTTATTGCATGGCGCCGTGCTGAATGCCGGGGCGCAGTTGGGGCTGCTGCTGGTGACCATGGCGGTGGTGGCGCAGGCGCTTTGGAGTATGCAACGCAGTTTATGCAGGGGCTTACGTGAACGGGGGCTTGCCTTGGTGGTGGCTGGATGTTTGCTACTAACTGGCGGCGGGTTGTTGTGGCAGTTGTTGTTGATGCTGGGTGTGGCGCTGCTGGGTGGGTATTTGCTTGGAGTGCGGCGCAGTACGCTGACTGAGTCTGTGGCGCCAGCCAATCTCAAGGCGCGGTGCGTTGAAGCAGCAACCTCGGTCAATCGACAAGCGTTATCACGCGATAACAAAGCGCTGCGGCTGGCGATTTTCTGTTTGGGGTTACTCGGTGGTTTGTTGCTGCTGACGCCATGGCTGGCGCAGCAATCGCCTGAGAGTTTATTGCTGCAACTAACCGATAGGTTGTTGCGCGCTGGCAGCTTGGTGTTTGGCGGTGGCCATGTGGTGTTGCCGTGGCTGCATAGCGAATTTGTTGGCAGTGGCCTAGTCAGTGAACAGCTGCTTGCCAGCGGGTATGGCATGACCCAAGCCATGCCTGGGCCCTTGTTTAGTGTGTCGGCGCTGCTGGGTACCGCGAGCAGTTTAGCGGCAGGGGCTAGTCCGTGGCAGGCATTCGGCTACGGCATTTGGGCACTGCTGGTGATGTTTTTACCGGCCTGGTTGCTGGTGCTGGCCGCCATGCCGTATTGGCAACAGCTGCGCGCGCAACCGCGGCTACAAGCCATGCTGCAGGCAGTGAATGCGGCGGTGGTGGGGTTGTTGCTGGTGGCTTGGTTGCAGCTGTGGCCAAGCCTGCTGGCATCGCCGCTGCTGGCAAACGGCTCTGTCACGTTACTGGGCTCTGTCGCGTCGCTGGGCGCTGCTGTGTTCGCTTTGGTCAGTCTTACTTGGCTGTTGCAACAACGCTGGTTGCCGGTGTGGGGCTTGGTGGCTCTTGCCGCGGCGGTGGGGCAGTGGCTGGGGAGTTAAACCTGCCGCAGAGATGCTGCAGTGGACTATGAGACACCATCAGCCGTTGCGATTTGGCACCATCAGCTACCATGCTATTTGGCAACAGCCAACAGCCAACAGCCAACAGCCAACAGCCAATACACAGGATGTAGCGAATGCAACTCGCAGAATTACGCAGTTTAGGCCCTAAATCGCAGCAGATGCTGCACGATGCCGGTATTTTTAGTTATCAGCAGCTGCACGAGCTTGGCGCGGTCAATGCGTACCGGCAGGTCAAAGCTGTGTGCCCTAAGGCTAGTTTGAATTTGTTGTGGGCGCTGGAATCGGCGCTGACCGGTATTCCTTGGCAAGAGGTTGCGCGTTGGCAACGCGAGCGGTTATTGGCGGAGCTTGCTGCGGCGGGCCATAAAGCTTGATTGTCCGCAGCGCTCAGCGGTTTGTAAGTCAGCCATGCAAGCCAGCACTGGAGAGCACAGAACTCAGCCGCGCTGCGGTTCGCGGCACCAACGAAACTCCATTTGCCGTGCTGTGGCTGCGGCCAGTGCGTCGTTGGTAAAGTGCGCCACCAATTCCAAACTCAAATCAATGCCCGCCGAAATGCCGCCGGAGCTCCACAGCTGCAAGGTGTTGACCGCAGCTGTGGGTGGCTGTGGCCAACTGGCATGCAGATACCGCACTTCGCTTTGCACAGTCAGCGCCGGGAACAACTGCGCTAACTCGGCTTGATCTTCCCAGTGCGTGGTCACCGGCACGGCCAACTGCGGCAAGGCATGCGCCAGCAAAAACACGCCAGTGCAAACACACGCGATCTGACCTTGTGTCGCCGCGTGCTGTTGAATAAACGCCCGCAGCGCTGGGTCTTGCATTGCATCCAGATGATACCCGCCTGGCAGCAGCAACAAATCCAGTGCTGGGCAATTATCAAGGCCTACGGCGGCGGTCATCGGAAAACCGGCGCGCGCGGCGACCACGCCCGGCTGATTGGCCAGCAAAAACACCTCAAAGGGGGCGGGCACTTGCTCGCTGCCATGCACACTTTTGGCCAGGCGATTGGCCACACGATTGGCGGTAGTAAAAACCTCAAACGGGCCGGCCACGTCCAGAACTTCCACCTCGGGGTACAGATAAATACCAATGCGCATTGCAGCTCCATTCGTCAATTAGCGGTAACCACAGGCTGCCTGAGCGAGCCGCCGCTCGCAAGCGACGGTTTGGAAACAGCATGTCTAAAAATGCAGCGATAAAAACTTTGTGTTTATTTTCTGTCCAGCCTTGACGCCTTTAAAAATTGGAGGTAAAACGATTAAGTTAAGAAGGTTGAAAAATTATAACCCGTCGAAAAAAGCAACAGCGAACGCTCCGTAATAGCACTTGCTGTTTTTTTTGGAGACATAACTTAAACGATTAAGGCGAGCAAAACCCCGGCACATGAAAAGTCTGGACTAAGCTCTGCTAGTCGGTTTGCGAAACGCCTTCTACCAGCAACACCGTAAACACAACAAGTCGACAAGGGATATCCAGATGAGCACAAAACTCTTCAAACCAGCCTTGATCTCAATTGCCGTTTCGACCGCAATTTGGGCGGTACCGGGGACCGCACAAGAGAAAAAAGCTGAAAAAGCAGCTGACGTCGAAGTCATTCAAGTCAGTGGTATTCGTGGCTCGCTCATTCGAGCGCAAGCTGAAAAGATGGAAAACACCTCGATCGTCGAAGCCATTTCGGCCGAGGACATCGGTAAATTGCCAGATTCATCGATTGCCGAATCGCTGTCACGCCTGCCAGGTTTGGCCGGTGAACGCGTTGGCGGTCGCACCTCAGGTATTTCGGTGCGGGGCTTTAAAGAAGACTTCACCGGTACTTCATTAAACGGTCGTGAGCTGATTGGTATCGGCGACAACCGCGGCGTCGAATACGACTTGTATCCGTCAGAAATCATGACAGGCGCCACCATTTACAAAACCACCGATGCAACTTTGTTAGTGCAAGGCATCGGCGGTACCGTAGACCTGCGCACCGCGCGCCCACTGCAAGCCAAAGAAACTTTGACTTTAAACGGCGTGTACGAAGTCAACCAACGTGACTCGGACAACCCAGAATACGACAACAAGGGCAAACGCTTCTCGGTGTCGTTTGTTGAGCATTTTGCCAATGACAAACTGGGTTTAGCGGTTGCCGCGGCTACCACAGATTCTCCGAACAACCAACGCAAATACGGCGTTTGGGGTTATAGCAAAAACGATGCGGGCCAATATTTACCAACAGGTTTAGATACCCAATCGATCAGCACTAAGTTAGAACGCGACACTGTGTCGGCCGTTCTGCAATTTCAGCCGAATGAAAAATTCGACATGGTAGTGGACGTGCTGGACATCAACTACTCCGATTCAGGCGTGTTACGCGGTTTTATCGAGCCGTTCTCGTCGGCCAATGTGACCGGTTCTGGCATGAACTCGACCGGCACTCAAATCGAAGCCAACCCAGTACTGCGGACTGATCCACTGCAAAAAGACGGTGATTTAACGGCACTTGGTTTGAATGTGAAATACCAACTGAATGACAAATGGGAAGCGGTCGTCGATATCGCTCGCAGCGAATCAAGCAAACACGACCTGCGCGGCGAGTCTTATGCAGGTTTGGCGCGTTCAGGTGCGTTGAATTCATCCCAGTTTGGGACACGTCAGTTTGTGATGAGCCCAGACGGCATCATGTTCACTGGCTCAACCGGCCTGTCGGCGTTTTCCAACCCAGCGACCTTGCAACTGACCGGCCCACAAGTGTGGGGTGGTGGTATGGCCAACATCGCGAGCCAATTCCAAACCGACGTGTTGCAAGCCAATGGTAAAAAATACACGTTCTTAAATGCGCAAGACGGCTTCTTAAACTATGCCGACTTTAGCGAAGAATTAAACACTTACCGCGCTGAGTTTACTGGTGAAGTCGAACTAGGCCCAATCCACAAATTAACCGTGGGTGCTAACTACAGCGACCGCTTCAAAGACAAACAAAACAAAGGCTTTTTTGCCACCGCCAAAACCTATCCATCATCAGGCCCAATTCCAACGGCATACCTGTATGACGGTTTAGCCGACTTAACCTGGGCTGGCCTTGGTTATGTTGTGGCCTATGATGGTTTTGCACCGTACCGCGATGGTTTCTACACCTTAAACGATGCCGGTTTGTTAGAGCCAGATCGTCTGGGTGATACTTACGACGTTAGCGAAAAAGTCACCACGCTGTATACCAAAGGCGACTTTGAAACCGAGATCGCCGGCAAACCAGTGACTGGTAACGTCGGTGTGCAATACGTCAAATCAAAACAAGGCTCGCTGGGTTACCGTGGGATCGTTGGTTCAAACTTTGCCGTGTGTGACACCAACAATGACAAACAAGTGGACGCAAGCTGTGTGCGCGACGTTGAAACCTCGTACAACCACGTATTGCCAAGCTTAAACATCAGTATGGAAGTGGCCGACAGCCAGTTTGTGCGTTTTGCTGCGAACAAAACTATCAGCCGCGCTCGTATCGACCAGATGAAAGCGTCTGGCTTTGTGAAGTTTGACCAAAACATCGACTTGATTGCCATTCCTGATAGCGAAGCTGCGGTGAAACAATACGGTTCACCTTGGTCCAAATTCGAAGGGAATCCAATGCTTAAACCATTGGAATCAAACAACTTCGACTTAAGTTATGAACGCTATTTTGAAGAAGAAGGCTATGTGTCGCTGGCGGTGTTCTACAAAGACTTAGTCAACTGGACGCGCGACGGCAAAAAGCTGATCAACTTCACTAACGATGAAACTAACAGCGGTGCCAACTATTTTATCCCTGGCTTCCATGACCGCATCGTCGACCAATCAGGCACTTATGGCCCAGCGCAAATCTTTTATGCCGCCGGTAGTAAAGTGACGCCACCAAAATTCGGCTGGTACTCGTTCTTCGAAGACGGCTTAACAGGTTCAGTCAAAGGTGCTGAGTTAACCGCCAACGTGCCACTGAACAAGGTTGCTGATGTATTAGATGGCTTTGGTGTCGCAGGTTCTGCCACAGTGCTTGATGCCACCTTGGAAGATGGCTCACGCATCCCAGGTCAATCTGACAACACCTACTCGCTGACCGCCTACTACGAAAAAGCAGGCTTTGAATTCCGCGTCGCCGGTACCCGTCGCTCGGACTTCTTGACCTACCAACGTGGTGGTTCGAATAAGATCGAAACGGCCAGCCGTAACGCGGTCACGCTCGTCGATGCGCAAATTAGCTACGACTTTGCGGACAGTAACTACAGCTCATTAAAAGGCTTACGTGTGTCGCTGCAAGGCACCAACCTGACCGATGTGGACGAAGAAACCGTGGATAGCAACGGCATCGTCTCGACGCGTCGTCAGTTTGGCCCGACTTACATGCTGAACTTCAACTACGCCTTCTATTGATAACGACCCCGGTGCAAAGACCCCAGTGGTGCTGGTATTCACTGCCGGGGTCTTTTTTTTGCCCGCAATTTGTTGTGAGTGGCGCTTAGTGTTTGATGTTGGTCAGGTTTTCAGTCGCTTTTTGTCGCAATGGCTGGGCGTGTCGCGGAACTCAAGGTACAGTCAATTGCAACAAAGCCCGGATGGAGTGATGCAATGAACAACAGCATAAAAAAAGTCGTGATCGTCGGTGGCGGCACGGCCGGTTGGATGGCGGCGGCCTTATTGAAAAAGGTCTTGCTGAACACGGTCGACATCGAGCTGGTCGAATCCGAAGAGATCGGCATTGTTGGCGTCGGTGAAGCCACCATACCGCCGATCCAAATCTTCAACCAATACATGGGCTTTGATGAACGTGAGTTTTTAAAAGAGACCAACGCCACCATCAAGTTAGCCATCAAATTTGAAAACTGGCGGGTGCAAGGTGAAAGTTATTATCACACCTTTGGCGCGCCCGGCACGCAGCTGGGCTTTACCTCGTTCCAGCATCATTGGCTGAAAGCCAAGCAGCTTGGTCTGGCGCAGTCGGTCTGGGATTTTGATTTAAATTACCTGTGCTGCCAGCAAGAAAAATTCAACATTATCAAAACGCCGAATCCGCTGTATGAAGTGCCATACGCCTATCATTTTGACGCCACCTTGTACGGCCGTTATTTGCGCAAACTGGCGGAAAAAGCCGGTGTGGTGCGCAGCGAAGGCATGATTTCACATGTGCAAGTCAATGAAATCACTGGCGATGTGCAATCGCTGCTGCTGCGCGATGGTCGGCAAATTCACGGCGATTTGTTTGTCGATTGTTCAGGCATTCGCGGCTTGTTGATCAAACAAGCGCTGCAAGTGCCGTACGAAAATTGGAGCCATTATTTACCGGCTAATTCGGCGCTGGCGGTGCCGAGCGAGCGTCACGCCGACACCAAACCTTATACGCGCAGTATCGCGCATCACGCAGGCTGGCAATGGCGCATTCCGCTGACCCATCGCAACGGCAACGGCATGGTCTACAACTCGGACTTTTTATCTGATGATGAAGCCGCCTCAATTTTGCTGGGTAACCTCGACAGCAAAGCCTTGGCCGAGCCGCGCAAAATCAGCTTTACCACGGGCCGCACCACGCAGCAGTGGCACAAAAACGTGGTGGCGGTGGGCTTGTCCAGTGGCTTTTTAGAGCCACTCGAATCGACCAGTATTCATTTGATCCAGTCAGCGATTGTGCGGCTTTTGAAGGTGTTCCCGCACCATGGCATCGATGCCAGCTTGCAGCAGTATTACAACCAAGATTCCAAAGCCGAATTTGAAACGATTCGCGATTTCATCATCTTGCATTACCACGTCAACGAGCGCCGCGGCGAAAAGTTCTGGGATCAGATGCGCCACATGGCGGTGCCGGAGCGGTTGGCGCAAAAAATTCAGTTGTTCAAACAAACGGGCCATGTGTTTAACGACGCCAACGACATCTTCCGCGATGCGTCTTGGCTGCAAGTGATGCTTGGCCAAGGCGTGATGCCGCTGGATTTCCACCCCAGCGTCAACGCCATTCCTGACGCTGCTTTGCTCAGCAGCTTAGAGCAAATTCGCCAAGCCAAATGGCAACCATTAACGCAAATGACGGGGCACGATGACTTTTTGCGCCGTTACACCAGTAGCTTAACCTGACGCCGAAAGCGGCGTTGGATGTTGGAGTTTGTATGCAAAGACTGCTCGATGCACCGCGCGTGCGTTTGACATTCACCGGCGCCGCCTTAATTCCTCGCCGCTTGGCCCACAAAGTTGCCGGCAGCGCCCTTGTTATGCTGGCGCTGCTGTTGGCATTCACTGTCAGCCATGCACAGGCGGCCAGCACTGCCTTTGAAACCAGCACTGCGCTTGAAACCAGCACGCAGTGGCAGTTGCAATCGCCCGACCAGCAAGTGCAAGTGACGCTAACGCTGGATGAGGCGGGGTTGCGTTATGCGGTGAATTATCGGCAACAAGCCATCCTGCGCCCGTCGCTACTGGGCCTGCAACTGCAAGGGCAGCCGCCACTACAAGGCCAGCTGCAAGGGCAGGCCAGTCGTCGCAGCAGCGACAGCAGCTGGTCGACGGTGTGGGGGCAACGCGCGCAGATCCGCGACCACTTTAATGAACTAACGCTGCAGCTACACGAGCGCACCAAAGCGGCGCGGCAGTTGACGGTGCTGTTTCGCGCCTACAACGACGGCGTGGCATTTCGGTATCTGTTGCCGGCGCAACCGGCGCTGAGCCAGCCGTGGCAGCTGGAACGTGAACTGACCGAGTTTAACTTTGCGCAAAACTTTAAAGCTTGGTGGCTGCCGGTGCGCTCACTTAGTTACGAATATCCGTATCAGATGTCGGCGCTCAGTGGCATCGACAACGCGCACACGCCGCTGTTGCTGTTAGGCCGCGATGTAGCCGTCAGCATTCACGAAGCCGATTTAACTGACTATGCCGCGATGACGATTCAAGCGACCAACGACAACACCTTGGCCTTTCGCGCCGATTTAATTCGATGGAATGGCCAAACTGCCGACCCGGTAGCCAGTGGCAACAGTGCGCCTAGTGGCAACAGTGCGCATAGCAGCGTAGCGGTCAAAGGCCCCGCGCTTAGTGGCACTCAGCAATTTCAAAGCCCGTGGCGGACTATTTCGCTGGGCCAAAACGAAGTGGCGCTGCTTAATTCCGACCTGATTTTAAACTTAAACGACCCGCTGCCAGAAGGCACCGACACCTCGTATATCAAGCCCGGCAAATACATCGGCATTTGGTGGGAGATGCATATCGGCAACAAAGATTGGTCGCCGGGACCAATCCAAGGCGCGACCACAGCGCGTGCCAAGCAATACATTGATTTTGCAGCCAAACATGGCATTGATTCGGTGCTGATCGAAGGCTGGAACCAAGGCTGGGAAGGGCAGTGGTGGCAACGGCCACCGACCTTTAGTTTTACGAAACCCGTGCAAGGTTTTGCTTTTGACGAGGTACTGGCGTACGCCAAAGCCCGCGGCGTGGCGCTGATTTCCCACCACGAAACAGCCGCAGGCGTCAGTTATTACGAAGCTCGGATGAACGAGGCCTACCAGTTTTTACAAGACCGCGGCATTCACAGCATTAAAACCGGGTATGTCGGCAAAAAGCTGGATGCCGATCTAAACAAAGACGGTACTGGCGAGTGGCACGACGGCCAATTTATGGTGCAGCATCAACAGCATGTGGTGGAACTGGCGGCTAAACATCAGCTGATGGTCAATGCCCATGAAACAGTCAAAGACACCGGGTTAAGCCGCACTTACCCCAACATGATGTCGCGGGAAAGCGTACGCGGCATGGAATACAACGGCGGCAGCCCGGACACCGGCAATGCGCCGGACCACACGGTGATCATTCCTTTTACCCGTGGTTTGGCCGGGCCGATTGATTTCACCCCAGGTATTTTCAACTTTGCTTATCAAAAGCATCGGCCCTTTAACCGGGTGCCCAGCACCTTGGCCAACCAACTGGCCTTGTATATCACCCTGTATAGCCCGCTGCAAATGGCCGCCGACTTGCCCGAAAACTATGAAAACCACCCAGCATTTGCTTTTATACAGCAAGTGCCGACCGACTGGGCGCAAAGCCAAGCCTTGCAAGGCAAAGTGGGCGAATACTTAGTGGTCGCGCGGCAAGACCGCCATTCCAGCACTTGGTACTTAGGCGCCACCAGCAACGAGCAGGCTCGCGAGCTTAACGTGCCGCTGGACTTTTTAAGCCCTAACCAAGGTTATCAGTTAACCATCTACCAAGACGCCGCCGACGCCGACTGGCAAACCAACCCCGCGGCCTATCAAATCGTCAAACGTAGCGCCCGCCGCGGCGACGTGCTGACTCTCAAACTCGCCCCAGGCGGCGGCGCCGCCGTGGTGTTGACGCCAAAACCTTAGGCATTACACGGGTAATTCAATGGGGCAACGTGGTTGAACGCGAAGATCAACCACGTAGCCCTTGCTGATTAAGTCGCTGTTTCAATGGCTGTTTTTTATTTCCAGTGACCATGCAGCAAGCACAAAAAAGATAGTTCCTACAAGCCGCCACTTTGGTTTTCTTAACTAATCAGTGATAAAAGTAACCTTTACATGACAATGGCCGAGATTTACAGTGATATCTTTTTTGTGTGACTCTAGTTTGCAGATGCTTTAACCGGCCATTTTGTATGTGGATATTTAACGTGGTTTATTTAACCACTCATTTTTATCCTTCAAACGTTCTGTCATTGTTTGCTGTGCCGCGCGTAACTCGATGATCCCGCGAAAAACACCAACAGAATGAAGCTAAGCAGGATATAAAGATAAAACAATACCTATTGGAAATCTAGGTGTAATAAAAATGAACAATATTGAGAAAGTCCACAGGTACTCTATTTACTCTGTAGTTTTTTTACTTGTGGTATGTGTCTTGGGATGGTTTTTGGTTAAACCGTTTTATCCACTCACTATGGTTTATCAAAAAACATTTGATTTTGTAACCTCTTGCTTTTGGGTTTACGGAGGTCTTTCATTTGTAGTCTGGTTTTTTATTTTAAGGTCGATGTGGAATGATTCTGCGGATAGAGAGAATTTCGGATTATTAATGGGGGCTTTGTGCCATTCATTAATTATTCCTCCATTGTTTGCATATACTTTTTCTGATGGCGTTACAAGATTTTATATAGCTATGACGGCATCAGAGCCGTTCAGCGAAGAGCTGCATTGTTATGGTGGTGGTAGCAATAAAGTCCTAGGTTTGTATCAATATGTTGAAGATCAAAAGCGCGAACGATTTAAACAGTTTGGGGTGGCTGATTGGTGTCTGCGAGCCGATAGCCCAAGTCATGGCGGCCGATATATCCGCATCGACGGGTTTAAAAATCATCTCGGTCGTTTGATTACCAAGGTCTCATTCTTGCCCGATGACCCAAATTCTGCGTTATTTCATGGCCAAGAGATGGCCTTAGTTGACTACTTTGTACACGTTGGAGTTGCTGAAGAACTGCGGGTCGTCAAAGATTTGGACGTCAAAGGCCCAATCGGTCAACGCTTAGCTCTGGGGTATAAAGTGGGCACCTTTAGGCTCTTCGCCGGGCTTCATATCACAGACTTAGGCCCTGTGATGATCCTTGTCGATGATGAAAATGGCAGAGGTTATTACCCCATTAGCGAACAACAGATCGCCGCCTATCAAAGAGATGGTTTGCTGCCATCGCCGCTGCCCACGCTGGAATACACCTGGCAAGATTACTTCTTTGGGTATTTGGGTTGGCCTATTCTGCTGTTTATTGTGGTCTTTCGAACACTGGACCGTCGCTCTCAGCTACGCCAGAAACTCGACAAACAAGCGGCCGAAGCCGAGCTACTGGCATCCATAGAACAGGAAAAACAAAGACAAAAGAATCACGATCGCCGCAAACGACGCGAGGCGGGACAAGCCTCTGCCAAAAAGCGCTGGTTTAAACGTTCTTAGCGCAAGTTCACGGAAAATTATTTAGGTTGGTTTGAAAAGCAGTGCCGGATCGCGAATTAGCAATTTGTAGCTATGTTTTGGTTTATTTGTTAACTTCTGGGCATCTATAGCACTAATTTTCAGACCAAGCGGTTCCGGTGCTAGACAAAATTAAAAAGGTGAACATTTATACTTTGAACCTGGCTCGTGATCTTGCTCAACAAGTATTGAAAATGCGGAATTGGCAACCTAGAGAGTCTGTTTGTCTAAAGAAACTTGATCATGCTGGTTTTTATTTTGATTGTTTTTAATATCACTGTGTAAATTTCATGTGTTTTTGAAGAGGGACGTGTGTCAAAAATATCTTTATTATGGTTTCAATTTGTTTTTTTATCGCTTTCAATAATTGCGTTGGTTCTTTTTGTAAATAGAATGACCGCTCTTCCAGACACAAGTAATGTAATTGTATCGTGTCGCGATATTGAGCTAGTTCAGGTGTTAGATGGCTCCTTTTCGTTTAAGGTGGTTGTCGACAATGAAACTAGATATTTTATATACGCCAGACAAGACGAGAAAATGGTTTTGTCATTTCTAGAAAATTTTATTCAAAATAAAGCAGGAAAAGGCACGCTTGATTTGATTTTGGACGAAACTGATAGTCAACAATCGCTTGTTTTACAGATATTGGTAGACGGAAAGTCAATAGGCGATATTGATGAATACCAGAGACGCAAAGCGATATCTTTGGCATTTTTATCGATCTTTAGTCTGACGTGTTTTTTTGTGCTGTCATTTAAATATGGTGTTAAGTCGTAAATAGCCGCAGTAGCAATAGTAGATAAATGGACGTTACCAGGTGATGCCGTTGCCAAAGCGGTCAAAAACTGCCCCCTGTATCAAATTGCTGCTTGAAGCGCAGGCAAGGCAGATGCAAGAAATATTCAAGTTGAGCGAGCGCAAAATACATCTGCTTCGTTAGCTCATGCCCCCTAGACTGCAGAAGCTGTCGCTGGTTGGGCAGGCTCCAATTCAATGTCCCAAGTAACTGGCGCGACCTGAAAAGTCTTAAATAATGGGAGAAGCTGCTATTAACAAACCACCAAAACTGTTTAGAGAAAAGTTTGTAAATGCTTTCTATACAGATAAAGCAAGTTCAGTGACGAGGATAATTTTTCTTCTGGTTGGTCTAGGAATAATTCTTTATGATTCTAGTTGGAATTATTTTTTTTGCGTAACTGGCATGCTGCTATGTCTATGTATGAATTTTATTTTAGTGATAGACGGATATGTCTTTTTTAAAAAAATACGATCTCCGACCTTTATTGATTACATGATTTTCTTCGTCATGACGCTTGTTAATGTTCTAGTTTTTCTAAATATTTGGCCGTATTGGCAAATCTATGTATTGATTTGGATTATTCCGTGGATCCCTTACTTAGGCATCCGCTATTTAGGAAATTGATGAGGACTATGTATCAAAACTGCGTGGAACTCGTCGTAATCAGGTGGAGCGCTCGTTAAAAGCCATACACGATAAAGCCCATCAACTCGATGGGCTTTTTACTCAGCGGTTTTCGAACACATGCATCTGAATTCTTTGGAGCCCCGATAGACCAGCACACCTACTTGCTGTGACGAACGTCAACGACCTTGCAAAATCGCCATTATGGCCCTGCACACGGTGCAATTGCTGTATTAGCAGGTTGCATGCTGACTCGTTGTGTTTGAGTGCCCACGGCCGTAACTGCAGTTTTCTGAATGATTAATTTGACCGATGCATGACAGCGGGCTACGTTTTCTAAACCAACGCAGTTTATGAATCATATCTTTAAAAAGGAGATGTAGCTGGCCCATCAAGCGATAATTAAAATTAGGTTAACTATTCAATGCAAAGTTATATAATTTGGAAGGGTTCATTCAATGAAATTTTCAAGAACTACGATAGCTGCTTTATTGTTTGTTGTACCGTGCTTTAGTTATGCGCAGTCTGGTATGGGTTTAGCCGTGACGGCGGATATTGGCTATAACTCACATGGTTTTAAAATTGATGCTGCTGATGCAGGTGTTGGTTATGACGAATCTGGGCATGCAACAGCTCCCGCGGTTGGTGTTAGTTACAGTTTTACCGATAATTGGTCGGTGCAATTGCAGTACGCTGATGCCGGTAATGCCGACGTACTGACCATGAGTGAGGAGTCGTTGTCTTATACAGTGTCCAGTGACACTAATCAAATCAACCTGTTTGCTGCTTATTCAACGGAAAGAAGTGTCGGTGGTTGGGGTTTTGGTGGGCGTGTTGGTGTGTCGAAGTGGGACACCACCTTCGATTGGACCGCGTCCGATGGCACGCAGAGCGAAACGCAAGAGCTGGGTAACGACAGTGGTACGGCTTTGATTGCAGGTATCTCGACCTTTTACGCGATCAACGACAATTTTGATGTCGTGTTAAGTGCAGATTGGACGAAAAACACCGCGGCGATTGAAATGACTGAAGCTGATATGACGTATGCGCGCTATGCTGTGGGTGTTTCATATCATTTTTAATTAAATAATATCTTTGTATTATTTTAGTCAATTAATAAAAAGTCTCGGGAAACCGAGATTTTTTGTTTTAATCCTAAAGCCACCTTCAATGGAGGTGGCTTTTTACTTTAGTCTCGATGCTAAATAATATTGTTGTTTCGTCAGTTGTTCATTATGTATGTCAGAATCGTAACTATCGAAAGTACGCATTGAACCAATGTTTTTGCCTCATGCGCTGAATATGCTAGGCTGCGGTTATTCGTCACCAGCAGTCATTTGCAACGCAATGCAATCAAGCCAACGGGCATCGGTATCCCCATGCTTTCAAGTCATCCAGCTCACGCTCTGCAGTATTCTTGCCGCCGCGTTGTTTGGGGCTTTGCATGATCAAATTAGTTATTCAGTGTCACCTGAGTACTTCACCTTATTGAAATTCCAGCAGTTTCATTTAACCGAATGGGCGCTGCCGCTACGGGTCAAAGCTGCGCTGGTTGGCGTGTTTGCCACCTGGTGGATGGGCATCCTACTGGGATTAGGGCTCGCAGTCGCGGCGACACGTTGGTATGGCGAACAAGCCGCAGTGGCGTTTTGGCGATTGCTGCCCTGGTTGCTCACGGGCTGTCTGCTGGCGTCATTGATCGGGCTTGGGGTTGGCGTGTGGCAAACCCAAGATCTAACCGCCTTTGCCCATAAACGAGTACCGGTCGGGCTCGTCGATTTGCGTAGTTATCTGTGGGTTGGTTTTATGCACAAGGGCGCTTATGTAGGCGGCAGCTTAGCGCTGCCGCTTGGCATTGCGTGGTTGTATTGGTGCCGGCCTAACCGACTTTAATTTGGTCGACCCAACGTTTTATTTCACTGGATAGTTGTTCAAGGCCAGCGGCAGCTTCGCGTGTCATATGCACGGCTTCGCTGTTTTCTTGGCTGGCGGCGGCGACTTGTTCGACTTGGCGGGCGATGTCGTCACTGGCATGCGATTGCTCGCCAAGTGACAAGGCGATGTCCTCAAATGCTGCGGCCACGTCATCTGATCCTTGGCGAATCTGCTGAATTGACACACCGGCGTCTTTGGCAAGCTGGGCGCCAGAGTTGGCTTGGTCGACCACACCATCCATTTGTTGCACGGCTTGGCGGGCGCTTTGTTGCACCGTTTGGATCATTTTGGTGATTTCTTGGGTGGCGTTGGCGGTGCGCACAGCTAGGTTGCGTACTTCATCGGCAACCACGGCAAAACCACGGCCTTGTTCACCGGCGCGCGCGGCTTCAATGGCGGCATTGAGGGCCAACAAGTTGGTTTGATCCGCCACATCCCGGATCACTTGCACTATGTCGCTAATGCGGCTGGTCTGATCGCCCAATTGGCCAATCACACTTGAAACACTGTCGACTGAACCACTGATTTTACTCATCTCGCCAATAGCTTGTTCAATAATACCGGCGCCTTCGTGTGACAGCCGGCTGGCGTTGTCGACGGCTTTGCGCAGGTCATCGGTGTTGCTGTGCATATGGCTTAAACTGACCGCCATTTCTTCGGTGGCGGCGGCCATCGAAGACGCCGCATGGCTGGTTTGGTCGGCGCTGTGCGAGGTTGCTTGAATGGACTTACTCAGTTCAACGGTGGTTTTATCAATGTGGGTCACATCGTTGGCCAAGTCGCGCATCATGTGCTGCAGCATCGAAATCAGCTGATTAAAACTGTGGCCGGCGCGGGCGATTTCGTCTTTGCCTTCAATGGTTAAGTGCACCCGAAAATCTTTGCGTTCAATCATCGACGACATGGTTTCACTCATTTGATTCAGTGGCCGCGAAATATTGTGCGACAACAGCCAGCCGCCTGAACCCAAAATCAACAATGAAACGACCGAAGCAATCAGGCCGAACATTTCCATGCTCCACGCTTCAGCTTGGGCCGCTTTAATTTGTTGGGTCGACATGGCGGCGAAGGTTTCGCGGATCGGTTGCAGCGCTTGTTGCATCTGCGTCGATTGGCCATCGAACTCGCCCATCAGTTTGTTACCTACGGCCGGGCCACCTTCGATATAGCCTTGCGCCATCTTTTTGCCAGTGGCATACCAGCTATCGATTTGTTGCTGCAGCGCCGTTAATGCGCGGTCACCACTGCTGTTATTTTGCAGCTGATATTCGTTGTGTAGCACCGTCATGTCGGTTTTCAGTTGCTGATAGGCTTTTTCGGCCTCAGCGTAACCATCATCCAAACCATCTTGACCGCGTGTGGCGGAAATGTCGGTCAACCATTGCTGAATTTGGATGATTTGCATCTCGATATCTTTCAGCGCCATGGTCGCGGGTTGGCCGCGTTCAATCACTAGGTTCAGTTCAGTATTCAGTTGATTTGAGCGTTGGAAGGTCATCACCGAAGTGACAAGTTGCACCAGTGCAACGGCGAGCACGACGGCCAAAATTTTCTGGCCGACTTTGAGTTGATGGAACATGCAGGGACTCCGCAAAAACTTCAGCAAAGGGGGATAACTGTAAGGTTTAAGATAGACGAGGATAGATGCGCCAGCTAGCGCGACTTTTGTTTTAAATCAGCATTTGTGCATTCTTTGCTAGTTTCGGTGTACAAGCGGCGGAAATCTCAGCAAAGTTGCAGCATCATCAATAAGTTAGTCCTACGGCGGGCAGCTATGATCCAGTTAGCTTGTGGGGTTAGCTGAGACATGGAGCCCGTTTGTTGGCGGAGGGGAGTTTGAATAAATACCGTCTAGAAGCCTTTAGCGACGGCGTGATCGCCATCATCATCACCTTTATGGTGTTCAACTTAAAAGTGCCACACGGCGCGCAGTGGGCTGATTTGGCGCCGTTGTGGCCGGTGTTTTTGTCTTACGTGCTGAGTTTTATCTACGTCGGTATTTATTGGAACAATCACCATCATCTGCTGCACAGCGCGCATCAAGTCAGCGGGGCCTTGTTATGGGCGAATTTGCATTTGTTGTTTTGGTTGTCCTTGATGCCATTTGCCACCGGCTGGATGGGCGAAAACCAATTTGCGCCGCTGCCGACAGCCTTGTACGGGTTTGTGCTGTTGATGGCCGCCGTGGCTTATCACTTGGTGCAACAATGTATTATTTACACCGAAGGCCAGCAGACTGTGCTTAAGCGCGCACTCGGCAACGATGTCAAAGGCAAGTTGTCGCCCTGGCTATATCTGGCGGGCATCATCAGCGCGTTTTATGTGCATGGCCTAAGTTTATTGTTTTATTTTATTGTCGCCATGATGTGGTTGGTGCCGGATAAACGCATCGAGCGTGAACTGCGGCCGCATCCCGACGACCACCCACAGAATCCGCAGCATTGACCATTTGCCAGAGGGGCGGTAGCGCATGGCGGCGGAGCATTGACGCGGACGGACCAGCATGTTTGCCGATGCTGCTACGCCGTATAACGTGCCAACTTCATACCAGTATTATTTCAATAATCGCAATTATTGATTGCCATTTTCGGTGATTCTTGCCAATTCAGTGTTTCTATACAGTGGCAACCACAGCACTGATGCTGCAACTTCTGTGGAGAATCATCATGACGTTATTACATGCCGTTACCGACCAACAAGCCAATGCCGAACAACAACAGCTGTTTGCTGCGGTCAAAGCGGCGCTTGGCGTAACACCGAATTTAATGCGCACGGTTGGCCAAAGCCCGGCGGCGCTGCAAGGTTACTTGTCACTCAATGCAGCCCTTGGCCAAGGTTTATTGCCGGTGGCGCTGCGTGAACGCATTGCTTTAGCGGTAGCGCAATTTAATGGCTGCGAGTATTGCTTGTCAGCGCACAGTTATTTGGCGAAAAACGTGGCGAAGCTGTCGGACGAAGCTATTCACGCGGCGCGTCAATTCGAAGCGATGGACGTGAAAACCACAGCCGCACTGCGGTTTGTCAACGAGGTGCTGACAACACGTGGCCAAGTGGCTGAATCCAGTGTCGCTGCGGTGCTGGCTGCCGGGTTTAACCAAGGCGAAGTGGTGGAGTTGGTGTTAAACGTGGCGCTGAACGTGCTGACGAATTACGTCAACAATGTCGCTCGCACTGACATCGATTTCCCGCATGTGCGGGCGTAAGTTGCCGCGCGTTTGATGGCTTGGCAGTACGCATCGGACCGCATCTAAACAAGCTTGGTGGACAATCCGCCAAGCTTGGCTTTTTGCTATGTTATGGCGGTCGCCCATGTGTGGGTGATCCGCGGTGGCTCAATAGTTACGGCGCTGCTGCAGTTGCGGCGAGGTGCAAGCCGCCGCTCTCCGCGCCAATGCTGGTAGCGCTACGCGCCAAGCCCCCAATTTAAGCCGAACCTTGGCGCAGCGCCGCCAAGGCAAAATCGACAAAACTGCGCACCCGCGCCGACGCTTTCCGCCCTTCGCGGTAACTCAGATACACCGGCAGCGGCGCTGGCATCCAATCGGTTAATACCGGCACTAAAACACCGTCGGCTAGCTGCTGCTGACACTGATATCGCATCAAACGGGTAATGCCAAAGCCAGTCAGCGCCGCTTGTTTGGCAGCATTGTTGGTACTGGTTTGTAAGCGCGGGGCGATTGGCAGTTCTAAGCGGCTGCCATCAGGCTGGTTAAACCGCCACGAGGCACTGCGACTATCGGCCAGCGATTGGATCAAACAATGCTGGCTTAAATCCGCTGGCTGTGTGGGCGTGCCATGTGTGGCCAAATACGCAGGGCTTGCCACCAGCACGCGGTCGATATGGCCAAGCGGCAACGCCACTAACGAGGAATCCAACTGCTCGCCCATCACAAACGCCACATCAATGCCTTCATCGTACAAATGCACGGGGCGGTCCAGCAATTGTGCGCGGGCTTGCACCTCGGGATGTGCCGCCAAAAACTTAAGCAGCAGCGGCATGACCACGTCTTGGCCATACAAAAACGGCGCCGCTATGACCAGTTCGCCCCGAATGCTGCGGTGCACACCGGTGGCGGATGCTTCGGCGTCGTCCAGTTCGCGCAAAATCCGTTGACTGTCGGCCAGGTACTGCACGCCGGCAGCCGTCAGCGCGACGCCGCGGGTGGTGCGCTGCAATAATTGGCTGTGAATGCGGGCTTCAAGGCTCGCCACGGCGCGGGTCACTGTCGGCGCTGACAGCTCTAACTGCCGCGCCGCGCTGGCAAAACTTTTAAGCTCCGCGACGCGGCAAAAGATGCGCATTTGATCAAATGGATCCATGGCTTACTCCGTCAACAAGGCTGGATGGCCGCGCAACTGGCGGGCGCAGAATTCGACAAAACGCAGCGTTTTCGGCGTTGGCCTTCGCCCAGCGGGGCAGACTAACTGCACCGGGATGGTCGCGGTTTGATAGTCAGTTAGCAGCAGCTGCAAACGCCCAGCCGCCAGTGCTGGCGCCACTTGATAACTCATCAAGCGCGTAATGCCAGCGCCCGCTTCGGCAGCCGCGAGTGCTGCTTGGTTGGCGTTGACGCGTAGCCAAGGTGTGATGGGCAATTGAAACATACTATGTCCTTCGACAAAGGCCCAAGGCCCGACCGTTTGTGCGTCGATCAGTTTGTGGGTGAGCAGTTGCTGCGGGGTTTCGGGCGCGCCGTGCTCGGCGACATAAGTGGGTGATGCACAGACCACGCGCCGCACAAAACCGACGGTTTCACTGAGTTCATAACCGCTTTGGGCTGGCGCAATTCGCAGCGCCACATGAATACCTTCGTCGGCCAGATTCACCAGCTGATCGCTAAGCAGCAAGCGCAGCTGCACCTTGGGGTGTTGGGCTAAAAACTCGCTGACAATGGGCGTTAGCACCTGCTCGCCAAACAGCACGGGCGCCGAGACTAACAAGGGACCGCTGAGTTCATCTTGCACGCCGCGACTGGCTTCACTGGCGTCATCCAGTTCTAACAAAATGCGCTTGCAGTCCTGAGCAAAACGCCGGCCGGCGTCGGTCAGTTGTACCCGGCGCGTGTTGCGACTCAGCAGCAAAATACCCAAGCGTTGCTCGAGTGCGGCGATGGCGCGAGTGACCCCCGACGGCGACATCAGCAGCTGCTGCGCCGCTTTGGCAAAGCTGCCACTGTCGACCACGGCGACAAAGATGCTCATTTGTGAAAAACGGTCCATACCTTTGATCCTATTCCAGATATTGCGCCATGCTGTTGCAGTGCTGCGTAAACTTCATGGGTAAAGTGCATGTGTGAAGTCTATGTCTGAAGTCTATGTCTGAAGTGGACATGGCACTTACCGCTGATGCAGCGTTAAACATCCGGCATTATTTCAATAATCGCAATACTGAATTGATATCTGCTGTAATTCTTGCGAATTTGACGATGAACTATACTGCATATTCAACACAAACCGTGCAATGACGTGAGGAACTTGTCCTGACGCCTTTGCCCAAGGCAATTCCCACCCCAGTTGAGGTTCTTTATGTTTGGCATGGTGTCCGCACAACAGCTTGAAGGTTACAAACAACAAATCACTCAATTACAACAACAGTTGGCCGTCGCGAATGACGAACAACGGCAACTGCAAGCGCAGCTTAGTGCCGCCGAGCAAGCGACCCAGGCCGCCGTGCAAGAGCAGCAACACAGCCAACGCGTGTTGACGCAGCTGCTGCAAATGGCTAATTCGATGCAACAAGCGCAGCAAAGCATGGGCGACTTGGCGCGCACCATGCGCACGGAACAAGGCCGCGCCGTTGAGATGAGGCAAGTATCCAGCGGCTGTAGCGACGATTTCCGCGCTATTGCCTCGCAGCTGGGTATTTTGGCCAACGATTCGTCCGATGCAGCGCGCCAAGTGACCCAGCTGGATGAACGGGCGCAGCAGATCGGCGGTTTTGTGCAGCTGATTAAAGAAATTGCCGACCAAACCAACTTGCTAGCACTCAACGCCGCAATCGAAGCGGCACGCGCCGGTGAACAAGGCCGCGGTTTTGCGGTGGTCGCCGACGAAGTGCGCAACCTCGCCAAACGCACCATGACCGCAACCGGCGAGATCTCAGCCTTGGTGGCCGGCATGCGCGAAGACAGCAGCGCTAGTCGCAACAAAATGGAAGCGCTGGCCGGCCAAGCGGGCGAATTTAGTCAAAATGGCGAAGCGGCGGCTGGCACCATGCAAAGTATTTTGCAGCTGTCGCAAGGGCTGGAACAGTCGGCGACCAGCTCGTCGCTGCGCGGTTTTTGTGAAGTGGCGAAAATCGACCATCTGCTGTTTAAGCTGCGGGTCTATCGCATTTTGTTTGGCTTATCCAGTGAATCAGCGGCCGATTTTGTCGATCACACCCAGTGCCGGTTAGGCAAATGGTACTACGAAGGCGAAGGGCATGATCATGCGCACCTGCCTGGATACCGCGAGATGGACGCGCCGCATTTAGAGCTGCATAAAGCGGTGCAACAAGTGCTGAACGCGCATAAACAACAAGACCATGACGGCGTTTATCGCGGCATTCAAGCGATGGAACACGCCGGCAACCAAGTGCTGGCGGCGCTAGAGAAAATGGCGTCGGCCGACCTAGGACATCGTCATGGTTAATGCGGCCATGCTAGATGCTGCCCAGCGCCACGAGCAATCGCCCGCGTTACAGCGAGAATTGCAGCAATATCGGCAAGCGCTGCTGACCAGCTTGATGACCAGCGCAGCCATGGTGGAAGCGCGTGACCCCTACACGGGCGGGCATTTGTGGCGCGTGGCACGCTTTTCGATGACCTTGGCCGAGCACGCAGGCTTGGATGCGCTTGAAAGCACTCGCATTGGTATCGCCGGTTTTTTGCATGACATCGGCAAAATAGCCATTCCTGACGCCGTGCTGCGCAAGCCAGGCAAACTGACCGATGATGAATTCGCGGTGATCAAAACCCACCCGGAAGTTGGCGCCTCGATGCTGGCTGGCCATCCGCTGGCGGCTTTGGTCGAACCTGCGGTGCTGTGGCATCACGAAATGCCCAACGGCCGTGGTTATCCACAGCAGCTGCGTGGGGATGCCATTCCACTGGATGCGCGAATTGTCGGTATTTGTGATGCGTTTGATGCGATGACTAGTACGCGGCCTTATCGCGCCGGCATGCCGATTGAAAAAGCATTAGAGATCATCGAGCAGCAGCTAGGCGAGCAATTTGACGCCACGTTAGGCCGCTTGTTTGTAGACCTGGGCCGAGCCGGCGCCTGGCAACACATAGTCGGTCACAGCGACGATGGTATACCACTCGGTGTGTGTCCGGCGTGTGGGCCGACACTTGTGCGCACCCAGCACACTTCTGATGGCGAGACAGTGACTTGCCCGGCATGTTTTGCCCAATTGCAGTGGCAGCAAGAAGAAGGGCCGGCAGTCAGTGCGCCCAGCATCCAGCAAGGTCGCCATTGGCGCGCCGTACCAACTGGCCAGCGTGCTTTATTCGCTGTGGCGCAACCCGATCCGCAATTAATCAATCAATTAGTGCAGCGTTGGGCTGCCTTGAAGGACCTGTGAGATGACTACCGCACGACCGCCGCTTCCTCCTTTTACCGCCGAAACTGCCGCGCAAAAAGCCCGGCTGGCCGAAGATGCGTGGAATCGCCAGCAACCAGCGCAAGTTGCGCTGGCTTACACAGAAGCAAGCCAGTGGCGCAATCGCGCTGAGATCTTCAGTGGCCGCACCGCAATCGTGGCGTTTCTAGAACGAAAATGGACGCGTGAGCAGCAATACCGTTTGATCAAAGAAGTGTGGGCGTTTAGCGAAAATCGCATTGCTGTAAGGTTTGCCTACGAATGGCATGACGACACGGGGCAGTGGTTTCGCAGTTACGGCAATGAGAATTGGCAATTTGACGAGCATGGTTTGATGGCCGAGCGCCATGCCAGCATCAATGACCTGCCGATTCGCGCTGACCAACGCTTGTTTCATTGGCCTTTGGGTGTGCGTCCTGCCGATCATCCGTCGTTGTCGGATCTTGGTTTATAAGCCGCGCTTGCACAACGAGTGACCAGCAGATAGGTTAAATGTTTGTCAGTTAAGCCTTGGAGTTACGATGTTACAGTTACCGGTTACTTTAATGATCGCTGGCATGTTTGCCTTGTTGATGGTGGCGCTAAGTTTGCCGATTTCACTGCGCCGTCGCGCCACGCAAAACGCGGCCGCCGATGGTGGCGCGGACCTCGAGTTGCAGCGACGTATTCGCGCCCATGGCAACTTTATTGAATACGCGCCATCGATGCTGCTGATTATCGCCTTGATGGAAGGTTCAGGCGCTGCGCACCCGCTGGTGGCCAGTGTCGGTATGGCGTTTTTGATCAGTCGGTTATTGCATGCGTTTGGCATGCTACGCAGCGTGCTACCGGCGCGAGCGCTGGGCATGGTGATCCAGCATCTGACGTTTATCGGCGCTGGTATTTGGTTGTTGTGGCACGGCAGCTATCTGTTGAGTAGGTTGGCGCACGGTATGCCAGTGGCCGCTTAAACAGCGCTGGATACAAGGTTTCCCCAATTAAAAAAGACGACCGAGGTCGTCTTTTTTAATGCCAACTGCTGCAGTTACAGCACATACCAATAAATGGCCAAGAAGTGGCAAATCGAGCCGGCCAGCACAAACAAATGCCAAATCACGTGGTGGAAAAACAATTTCTTTTGCACGTAAAACACCACGCCACCGGAGTAACACAAACCACCGGCTAACAACCACCACAAGCCTTCATGCGGCACCAAACGCAGCATGGTTTCGCCCATGGTGACCACTAACCAGCCCATCATCAGGTACAGCGCGATCGATAGTTTTTGAAATTTAGCGCCGGTGAAAATCTTCAAGATGACGCCGGCCAGCGCAATGGCCCAGACAATGCCAAACAGCCACCAGCCGCCGTCATCGCGCAGGCTGATTAAGGTAAATGGGGTATAAGTCCCTGCAATTAATAAGAAAATCGCGCTGTGGTCGACTTTGCGCAGCCACAGCTTCCAAGGGCCTGGCGGCACTGCATGGTAAATGGTCGAGCTGGCGTACAACAAACACATACTGATGCCAAACACTAAGCTACTGGCGATACGCCAAGGATCATCGCCAGAGGCTTGCAGCATCACCACCAGCGCAACGATGCTGGCGATAAAACCCGCGCCATGGCTTAAGCTGTGACCCCATTCTTCAATGGGACTGTAATGGGTTGGGGCTTTGGTCGGTTCAGTCGACATGAATATCCTGTGAAAAATCAATATTGCGGAAGTTCGCGGCAAGTCCGCAGAAAATCTTGTGAAAATGCTGAGTTATTGCGGGTGTTTTAGCATCATACGTGGATAAATCTATAGCGTCATCAAGATTCATACGTATGGCAGTGACGCGCCGATGGATCTTGCCACAGCCTAGGCGCGAAAAATGTCGGGCAGATGACAGTTGCCCCGGCGTCAGCCAATGGCCGGAAAAAAAAGGCGGCATAACGCCGCCACAGTCGAGAGAAAACGGTCACTTAGACAGCGCTGAGCCAGCACACTTGGTACGCTGCAAGTTGCAGGCGGCTGCCGTGCACTGGCTGTTGGCTTAATTCGTCGCGCCATTGCTGGCCAGGTAAATCATTGCAGCTTTGCGCATGTTCGCTGAAGTTCACTACACATACCAGGCGTTGGCCTTGCCACTCGCGCTGGTACATAAACAGGTGCTGATTGCTGCAGTTTAAGATCTGCGTGCTGCCATGACCTAACACAGCAAGCTGCGCTCGGGTTTGCACCAACTGCTGCAATTGTTGGTAAATCCGTCCAGACAGGCTGCTGGTGTCGTTGGCTTTGGCCAAATCACTGTCGCCCACCGCCACGCGGTTCACCCAACGACTGTCGTCTTTTTTCGCTGGATCTTGGCTGTAGCTGTAATCGTTTTGGATGCCCAACTCGTCGCCCATGTACAACAGCGGCAAGCCGCCGATGCTTAAGATCACGCTGTTAAGTAAGAAGATCCGCGCCAAGGCGTGCTCTAGATGCTGCGCGTTACGTTCGGCTTGCGCTTTTTCTACCCCTGCCAGTGACGACAACATCCCAGCGACGCGGCAATCGCCGGTGACGGGATTGAGCTGAAACGGCACACCGCTAGCAAAACTGCCAGCAAACCGGCCGGTGTAAAACTGATTCAAAAACTGCCGGTGATGGTCTGGGTTGATGCCGAGTTGCCACGCCACTTGGTCATCAAAGGTCCAGCCAATATCGTCGTGACAACGAATGTAATTGACCCAGCTGCAATGCGGTTCAATGGCAAAACGGCGTTGCAACGATTCCGTCAACAAGCGGGTTTTACGCGTCGCCAAACTATTCCACAACAGCGCCATCAACAGCGGGTTGTACGACAGCTGACATTCTTGCGGCGCTATGTATTTCACCACTTCGTCAGGGTGCACAATGGCTTCGGACTTAAACTGCAGCGCCGGCGCCGCAATGCGAGTGACGGCATTAAAGGCGCGGATCACCGTGTGGGCTTTGGGCAGGTTTTCGCAGTTGGTGCCAGCTTGTTTCCAGACAAAAGCCAAGGCGTCTAAGCGCAGCACTGACGCGCCTTGGTTGGCCAAAAACAGCATTTCATCGGCCATGGCGTTAAACACCGCCGGGTTGGCGTAGTTTAAATCCCATTGGAAACTGTTAAAGGTGGTCCAAACCCACAAGCCCGATTTGGCTTCTAAGGTGAAACTACCGCGGCGGATCTCAGGGAAAATTTCGCGTAAGGTCGGCGCGTAGCGGTCGCGTTCAGCCTCGGTGAAAAAGAAATAAAAATCACGGAATTCTGGATCGCCGGCTTTGGCTTTTTCTGCCCAGCGGTGTTCATCCGACGTGTGGTTGAACACAAAATCCAGCACAGGCCGAATGCCTTGTTGATGCAGTTCGTGCATTAAGTCAGCCAGTTCCGCCATGCTGCCAAGTTTGGGCATGGTGCTGCGATAATCAGACACGGCATAGCCGCCATCGCTGTTGGGCTCGGGTGCTTTAAACAGTGGCATCAAATGTAAGTAGTTGATGCCAGTCTGTTTTAAATAGGGGATACGCGCCTTCAGGCCTTGGAAATCACCAGCGAATAAATCGACATAACAAGCAGCGCCTAAGCTGGTTTGGTCTTTGTGCCAATCTTGCGGGCCGCGGTCTTGTGCCTGCAAATAATCAGGGCGCGCCGCCGCGCTTTTAGCCAGCTGTTTCAGCAGCTGTTCAAGGTGGTAATAGCAGTCGTACAGGTCACCGTACAAATCCAAATACAGCGCCATCAGCTCGGGCAAAACCTGCGTTAAGCGCAGTTGGAAATCCGGCCATGCGTGCTTGGCCGCCGTTTTTAACGCGGGTGATAAGCGCTTTTGCAGCTTCTCCGCTTCGCGTTTTAACAGCTGAGGCTCCGCCAATAAGATATCGATGGTTTTTGGCATGATGGTGTATCCGTCTATCGCTTTGTCGAGTGTGATGGCTCGCAGTCAACCGGACAAATTACGTCTGGTTGCTTGGCTCGTTTGAGTAATTTTTACACCAGTTTTTCGCAGGAGTACAGGAAAAAACTTAATCGATTTAGAAAAAATTTAGAACACAAATAAAAGCTGAATTTAATCAATTAGATAGTCGATTTTTGTTCTGGCTAATTTAGGCGGTTGTGGTCGCGCAAAAATCCCAGTTTTGTCAAAGCGGTGCATCGAGCCTTGCGGCATTGGCCAGCCATTGCACTGGACAGTCTGCAGAAACTAGTCTTAATTGCTTAGACACAGTGTTAGTTGATTGTTAGCAATTCAGTCGAGCAGCCGGGCTGAGTTTTGACAGTGTTTTGTCGCCATTTCAAAGTGCGTTGGCCAAGGAGGCATGATGGATTTCGATGGAGTCGATATTTCCCCAGCGGTGGCGAATCTCGTCACTAGCAATGTACGGATTCGTCCCGCGACGGTGCGAGATGCACCAATTTTAAGCCGGTTGTGCGCGCAGTTAGGCTACCCAGATACGGCCGGTTTTATGGAAAAACGCATCAAGCAGCTCAGCCAGCAGCCCAATTCGGCGGTGTTATTGGCGCACCGCGGCGACCATGTGTTTGGCTTTATGGTGCTGAATTTTATCCCGCAGCTGGCGCTAGCCGGTGATTTTTGTCGTATCAGCTATTTGTGTGTTGAAGAAGATGAACGCTCAATTGGCGTCGGATCGCTGCTCGAACAAGCCGCTGAGATCCAAGCCCGCGCCCGTAATTGCGACCGGATTGAGTTGCACTGCCACAGCAGGCGCGCTCAAGCACATCAGTTTTACCTGCAACACGACTATGAAGAATCGCCAAAATACTTTATTAAATTGCTGGATAACTAACCATTGAAGGTTTTGCTATGAGTAAACCCGCAAATCCAGCGACGCCTTGCGCTGCTGTAGATGTCCCAGAAATTACAAAATCCGCCTATCCCGCTCCGTTTGCCGACGTGGTCGCCGGACGCAGTAAACGCAAACTTGGAGATGCGTTTGGTTTAAGCAACTTTGGCGTGAATTACACCACCTTGCCGCCGGGCAAAGCCTCGGCGTTGTTTCACCATCATGCCAAACAAGATGAGTTTGTGATGGTGCTGCAAGGCGAAGCTGTGGTGCGGGTAGGCGACCAGGAGCATCGAATGCAAGCCGGTGATTGTATCGGCTTTGCCGCAGGCACTGGCGTAGGCCATCAAATCCTCAACCGCAGTAACGCACCGCTGGTGTATCTAGAAGTCGGCGACCGCACCGCCGGCGATCAAGTGCAATACCCCGAAGACGACCTACAAGCCATCCAACAACCCGACAACAGTTGGTTGTTTTTGCACAAAAATGGCGAAGGGTGGTAGGTGGGGGATTTGATTTTGCACGCTGGGTTTGTTTTTTTCTAAATCGTTTTTCGCCTTAGCGGCGGGCGTGTATGCCTGCGGCAAGCGTGGTTTCGCGCGCTGGTTTTGTTTTTTTCTAAATCGTTTTTCGCCT
>DMYW01000030.1:0-52636 GCA_003482455.1 Rheinheimera sp.
TTTGATGCTTCATTAACCTCTAATGAATTTATACTAGCAATCTCTTTCAGTAAAGTGCAGCAAAAAATGGGGCAATTCAGTGTCTTGGATTAAAAAAATTTTAATAGTCACTCTAATTCTCGCAGTATTGGGTGTTTTAACGATTGTTGGCGCCTATTACTATGTGAAAGATGATTTGCCAAGCGTCGCCACATTGAAGGATGTGAAGTTGCAAACCCCAATGCGGGTATTTAGCCAAGATGGGGAATTAATTTCACAGTTTGGTGAGAAGCGTCGTATACCACTCAAGCTCAATGAAATGCCGCCTTTATTAATTCAAGCGGTGTTAGCCACTGAAGATTCTCGTTTTTATGAGCACCCAGGCATAGATCTGATCGGGGTGATGCGTGCTGTCTCAGTTGTCGTGGCAACAGGTGAACCAAGCCAAGGGGCATCGACCATTACCCAGCAGCTGGCTCGATTGTTCTTTTTAACGCGCGAAAAGAAAATAATCCGCAAAGTTAAAGAAATCTTTTTAGCACTACAAATCGAAGAATCGCTGACCAAAGACGAGATTCTAGAATTGTATTTGAACCGGATTGAATTGGGTCAACGTGCATTTGGAGTGGGCGCCGCTGCGCAAGTGTATTTTGGCAAGGACATCAAAGATTTAACCTTATCGGAAATCGCGATCATCGCAGGTTTGCCGCAAGCACCTTCAGTGTTGAATCCAGTTCGTTCGCCCAGTGCCGCTAGGAATCGTCGCAATATTGTGTTGGGACGGATGCTGACGATGGGTTACATCACCAAAGAACAATATGACGAAGCACTGCAAGCCCCGATTGAATCCAAATTGCATGGTGCCCAAGTCACTGCATCAGCGCCCTATTTAGCCGAAATGGTTCGCCAGGAAGTGATTGAACGCTTTGGTGAAGAAGAAGCATATTCTAAGGGCTTCCAAGTGTTCACCACGGTGGATGCCAAAGTGCAAACTGCTGCAGTCAGTGCACTGCAGGACAATTTACACGCCTATGACGAACGTCATGGCTATCGGGGTCCAATCAAAACCTTGTGGTCCGCAACTTTAGCAAGTTCAGCCGATGGCTCGATCCGCTTTGAAGAAAAAGACCGGCTGGATGAGAAAGCGATCATTGCTGCATTGGATGAACAAGACAGTGTTGAAAAATTAACGCCTGCTGTGGTGCTGACGGTGAGCCGCAATAATGCTTCAGTAATGCTCAGTGGTGGCCGTCAAGTAACGTTGGGTTGGGACGGCTTAAAATGGGCGCGGCAATACATTACCAACGAGCGGCAGAGCAATCCGCCGCAACACGCAGGCCAAGTTGTGGCGCCAGGTATGATGATTTTTGTGCGCGAAGTTGCCGGCGAGTTTCGGCTGGCCCAGCTGCCATTGGCAACCAGCGCGATTGTTTCACTAGATCCAAAAGATGGTGCGATCCGGGCGTTAGTTGGTGGTTATAGTTTCAGCCAAACCCAGTTTAACCGAGTCACTCAAGCCAACCGTCAAGTCGGCTCAAACATCAAACCGTTTGTTTACTCAGCAGCATTGGAACATGGCTATACGCTGGCTTCCGTTGTCAACGATGCGCCCATTAACGAATGGGACGAATCATCAGGCCAAGCATGGCGGCCAAAAAACTCGCCTGAGGAATATGATGGTCCAATTCGCTTGCGTGAAGCGTTAGCTAAATCGAAAAACGTGGTGTCTGTGCGTTTGATGACTGGGATCGGCATCGACAACGCGATTAAACATTTGGCGAAATTTGGTTTCCACGCCAATGATTTGCCACGTAACCATACATTAGCCTTGGGCTCTGCCTCGTTAACGCCATTGGAATTGGCGACCGGTTATGCGGTGTTTGCCAACGGTGGTTATTTAGTCAAGCCGTATGTCATCACCAAAATTCTGGATGATGAAAACAATGTCATTTATGAACACAAACCAATCCGCGTCTGTGACGACGATTGCCGTGACGAACTCGCCACCACGCCAACCGCCACAACAACGGACACTCCAGTTAAACCTACTGAACAGTTTGCACCACGCGTGATCAGCGCTGAAAACGCTTTTTTAGTCAAAGAAGCGATGAAGAGTGCCGTCTGGGGCGGTAAAAACTGGAAAGGCACAGCGTGGAAGCTACAAAGCATGAAACGCCATGATATTTCAGGGAAAACCGGTACCACTAACGATGTCAAAGATGCGTGGTTTAGCGGTTTTACGCCTGATGTAGTGACCACCTCGTGGGTCGGCTTCGACGATGCCGACAGCGTCTTAGGCCGCACCGCCTGGAACAGCAACTTGGGCAATGACCAAGTCGCAGGCGGCGAAGCTGGAGCGGTGACGGCGATGCCGGCATGGCAAGCGCTGATGACAGTAGCGCTGGCCAATCAACCTGAACAGGCCGCAGTGCCGCCATCAGGAATTGTTTCAGTGCGGATCGATATCGCTAGCGGCTTGTTGACTCAAGCCACCGACGACAGCAGTGCATTTGAATTCTTCAAGCAAGGCACTGAACCGACGCAATACGTCAATGGCGCCAACCCGCAGCAGCCGGACCAGACCAAACCACAAGAAATCGACATTTTCCGTTAAGCGGACATGAATAACCAAAAGGCGCCAACCGGCGCCTTTTTAGTATCCACAGTCCTTTGCAGCATAATACCACCAAGGCAAGTTCGAGCTATTCGCTTTGCTGCTGTAGCCACGCCTCTGCCGCCACCAGTGCCGTGGTCACTTGGCCGGTGTAGGTGCCACCCAATGCCGCGCGTTTGGCCAGCCCCGCTTCGATAGTCAGGGCTGGGTACACGTCCTCTTGGATCAGCGCGCTGACATGTTGCATCTCGGCCAGCGATAACTGCTCAAGCGCGACTTTTTTAGCGGAAGCTACCAGCACCAACTCGCCAGACAGTTCATGCGCATCGCGAAACGCCACGCCTTTGCTGACTAAATAATCGGCTAAATCGGTGGCGTTGGAATAGCCAAGCTCGGCGGCTTGACGGCAACGCTCGACATTGACCGACAAATGCGGCAGCACTGTGGTTAAGATCTGCAAGCATTGTTGCCAGGTTTTCATCAAGTCGAAGAAACCTTCTTTGTCTTCTTGCATGTCTTTGTTGTACGCCAGTGGCAGGCCTTTCAAGATATGCAAAATCGCCACTAAATGCCCAAGCACCCGGCCAGTTTTGCCACGCAGCAGTTCAAACACGTCGGGGTTTTTCTTTTGCGGCATCAAAGATGACCCGCTTGAAATGGCATCACCTAAGCGGAAAAAGCCAGCTTCACCGGAGCAAAAGAAAATCACGTCTTCGGATAACCGCGACAGATGCGTCATGCACAAACTAGCGACCGCAGACAGCTCCACCACGTAATCACGATCGGAGACGCCATCGAGGCTATTGCGCGCCGCCAAGCCAAACCCTAAGCGCTCGGCCAGTGCTTGCCGATCCATCGCCACGCCAGTGCCAGCTAAAGCGCCACAGCCCAGCGGACATACGTCCAAACGTTTTAATGCATCATCCAACCGGCTCAAGTCGCGGCGAAACATCTCGACATAGGCCAGCGCCCAGTGACTGACCAGCACAGGTTGAGCGCGCTGCAAATGAGTAAAACCTGGCATCACCGGGCCTAGATTTTGCCGGGCAAACACTAACAAAGCTTCAATGCTCGCCAGCAGTGCCGCGCGTGCTTGCTCTGCGTTGAGCTTGGCCCACAAGCGCAAGTCCGTGGCGACGAGGTCGTTGCGGCTACGGCCTGTGTGCAGTTTTTTCGCGATAATGCCGATCTTCTCGCCAAGTTTTAATTCCACCCAGCTGTGAATATCTTCTTCTTGTGTCTCTAACGGCAATTTCGGATTGGCACTGACTTCGGCAGCCAGTTCAGCCAAGGCCTGATCCAGCTGGTCCGCTTCGTCGGCCGTGATGATGCCACCTTCGAGTAAGCCCTTCGCCCACGCCCGCGAGCAGGCGATGTCTTGTTGTACCAATTGATAGTCAAAAACCAGTGAGTCGTTAAACGCGCGGAATTCTTCCAACGTCGCTTGTTGGAACCGTCCACCCCACATCGCCATGGCAAAGATCCTTGTATTGTCGCGCTTATGCGCATGAAACTAACAAATTTGTTTGCTAACAAAAGCGCTGCCAGAGCAGCGCTTTTAGGTGTTCCAACACAGGTTGAAACTTACAGTCAGTCGCCGTGCGGCCACTGACACCACGCTTAGTTATTGGCCATCTTTGCTGTGCAAAGCACGAATGCGGCTAGCCAATGAATACAGGCGGATGAAACCTGCGGCATCTTTTTGGTTGTACACTTCATCGCCTTCAAAGGTCGCAAATGCCTCTGAGTACAGGCTGTTCGGTGAGCGGCGTTTTGCCACTGTCACTTGGCCTTTGTACAGTTTCACTACGATGTCGCCGGTTAACTGATCGGCCAAGGCGTTGACTGCTGCCAGTAACGAATCTTTCAGCGGGGTGAACCAACGACCGTCATACACCAATTGTGCGAACTCTAAACCGACTTCTTCGCGGTATTTCAGCGACGTGCGGTCATACACCAGCGATTCTAACGCGCGCAGCGCCGCCACAATGATGGTACCGCCAGGGGTTTCGTAACAACCGCGTGATTTCATGCCGACTAAGCGGTTTTCGACGATATCGATACGACCAACGCCGTGCACCGAGCCGATTTTGTTCAGCTGCTCAATCGCTTCAACGCCAGCCACCTCTTTGCCATCGATGGCGGTTAACTCGCCTTTGACGAAGCTCAACTGCACGTATTCGGCTTTATCTGGCGCTTGTTCTGGGCTGTTGGTCCACATCCACACTTGTTCAGACGGCTCGTTCCATGGGTTTTCCAGCTCGCCGCCTTCGTGCGAAATGTGGAATAAGTTCGCGTCACGGCTGTAAATTTTGGTGGCCGTCGCCGTGGTCGGAACATTTTTTTCCGCCAAATAGTTCAGCAGCGACTGACGTGAATTAAATTCCCACTCGCGCCATGGTGCGATGACTTTTAATTGCGGGGCTAAGGCGGCAAACGCGCCTTCAAACCGCACTTGGTCATTGCCTTTACCGGTACAGCCGTGGCACAGCGCATCAGCGCCCAGTTTTAATGCCAATTCGACTTGGGCACGGGCGATAATTGGCCGCGCCATGGAGGTTCCGAGCAAGTATTGACCTTCGTACACAGCACCGGCTTTGATGGTTGGATAGATCACTTCTTTGACGAACTGTTCTTTTAAATCAACCACGTAACAAGCGCTAGCACCTGAATTTAGCGCTTTTTGCTCCACGCCTTCCAAGTCTTCTGCACCTTGGCCAACGTCGGCGACAAAGGCGATCACTTCGCAGTCATAGTTGTCTTTTAACCATGGCACGATGGCCGATGTATCCAGGCCGCCTGAATAGGCCAGCACCACTTTTTTAATGCCTTTTTTTAACTCACTCATGACAGAACCTCAGAAAATAAACTAACTAATACAGCGTTTTGTGCGTGCATGCGGTTTTCCGCTTGGCGCAGCACCAACGAATATTCACTATCCAGCACTTCGCTGGTGACTTCTTGGCCACGATGGGCAGGCAGGCAGTGCATAAAATGCGACACGCCCAGCCGCTGCATCACAGCGGTATTGATTTGATACGGCGCAAAATCCCGTTCAATTTGCGCCGGGTCGGCTTTTACGCCCATCGACAGCCAGGTATCGGTGTAGACCGCATTGGCGCCGGCTGCTGACGACACATGGTGGCTAAAGGTTAACTTAGCGCCACTCTCACTTGCGAGCTGCTGTGCTTTCAGCACCACATGCGCATCCGGGCCATACCCTGGTGGTGTCACCACGGTAAACTGCATGCCAAGAATAGCGCAGCCAATCAGCAGGGAGTGGCAGACGTTATTGCCGTCCCCGATAAAGGCCAAGTGTACTTGGCTTAAATCGCCGTACATTTCTTGTAATGACAACAAATCGGCCAAGGCTTGGCACGGGTGATAAATGTCGCTGAGCGCATTAATCACCGGTTTTTTGCTGCTTGCAGCCAGTTTCACCAGCGTTTGCTGTGAGTAAACCCGCGCGACAATCGCATCACACCAACAGGCCAAATTGCTACCAAAATCTTCCACCGACTCGCGCACGCCTAAAGCGCCGTTTTGTTGGTCGAGGTAGACGCTATGGCCACCTAACTTGTAGATCCCAACGTCAAAACTGACGCGGGTTCGCAGTGACGGTTTTTCAAATAACAACGCGATGCTTTTGCCTTTGAGGGCGTTTTCATAGCGCGCTGGATTTTGTTTGATGTCGCTGGCTAGCGCCAACAGTTTCTCGAGCTGCGATTTGGATAAATCGGTAAGACTTAATAACTGCGTTAACGAACTCATAAATACACACTGCTTGACCGCGTTGCGGTTTCCTTTTTGGGAAATCTGCCCGGAGTCAGGCAGTGCGCCTGATCCTGTTAAGCGGATTTCATCGGGGTTACCAGCTGATACAAGTGCCGACTTCCTGCTGTTGCATCAACTTCAATAGATCTTCGGGTTGTTGCCACCCTGCGACAATGATGTCTCGTCGCAGCGCGGCGGCCGTTTCCAGCGCCGCATCGAGTTTGACTTTCATGCCACCTTTAATCACGCCGCTGTCGACTAGCTGCTGTGCTTGCTCGCGATTAAGCGTTTTAATCAGTTGGCCGTTGCCATCCAAAATGCCCGGCACGTCCGTCAACAGCACCAGCGTGCCTTGCACTAACTGGCAAATCGCCGCGGCGGCGATGTCGGCGTTGACGTTCAGCAGCTGACCGTCGCTGCTTTGACCAATCGAACTAAATACCGGCACAAAGCCTTTTTCCAGCAAGCTGTTGACCAAGCTGCCATCGTTGGCGCTGGCGATCCCCACAGCCCCGAGCTTGTGGTTGATGTCAAACTTCAAGCTGTGACCTGCAGCCAGCGTTAAACCAACCGCGTTTAAACCGGCTACTTGGGCACGTGCGACCATCAAGCCATTCACGGCACCGGCTAACGCGCCTGCGATCACCGGCATTTGCTCAGCGGGCGATACGCGCTGGCCATCGATTTTTTCGGTGGTAAAACCAAAGGTTGCCAGCCAACTGTCCACTTGCGCGCCGCCACCATGTACCAGCACTAGCGGATACTCGGCAGCCAAGCCTTTGACAACCTGTAATAAAGCGTCCAGCGCTTGCATGTCTTCCAATAAGCGCCCGCCCATTTTCAGCACTAAAGGTGACTTATTCATGGCAGACTCCCGCAAACAAACCGGCCGTTTCTGGTTTACCAAATTTGACGTTGGCCGCTTGCATCGCTTGCGCGGCTGCGCCTTTGAGTAAGTTATCGATGGTCGACACCACCACTAACTGCTCGCCGTCTAATTGCCAAAAAATGTCGCAATACGGCGTGCCCGCAACGTCGGCTACATTGGGCGAGGTTTTTAATAACCGCACCAAAGGTTTATCGCCATAGGCCGCAGCAAACACTTGGTTGATTTGCTCCAGTGTGGTGCCGGCTTTGAGCGTCACCACGCTAGTGGCCAAAATGCCGCGTTTAAAGGCGCCTAAATGCGGCGTGAACACCACTTTACGGCCTAAATTCTGTTCAATTTCAGGGCGATGACGGTGTTTAAAGAAGCCGTACGCGTTTAAGCCCACTTCACAAAACGAGGTATTCAATGCGGCTTTACGGCCCGCCCCAGACACACCACTGGTGGCGCTAATCACTGGGATGGCGTCATCAGTCAAAAGATTGGCGCGAACCAATGGTAGCAATGCCAGTGACGCCGCCGTCACATAACAACCCGGTACCGAAATCAGCTGCGGCAATGGTTTATCCAACCACTCCATCAAGGAATACACGGCTTGTTCAATTAGCTCTGGATGCTGGTGCTCGTAGCCATAATATTTTGGATACAGGCTAGTGTCCTTTAAGCGAAACGCGCCGGATAAGTCCACCACCACGATGCCAGCCGCCATTAACTTCGGCGCCACATGCTCGGATGCTTCGTGCGGCAGTGCTAAAAACGCCACATCAACTTTGCCTTGAATGTTGGCAATTTCATCATCGGTCCACGCGCCTACATCAATCGTCACATCCTTGGCATAACGTGGATACAAAGACGCAAAAGGTTCGGCCTGACGACCGGCAGAGCCATAGGCGTAGCACAGTTGAAAATGCGGATTGCGGCTTAACAACAGGCACAATTCAGCGCCGCTATAACCGGCTGCGCCTAACACCGCGGCGCGAATAGGTGCTGTTGCTTGAGCAATTTCAGACTTGATGGACATGTGTGGTCAGTCTCCAAAAACAAACAAATGGTGGCCACGCCAGAAAACTGGGGCCAGTGTACCTAGGCTCGCATGCAGATTCAAGAATTATTATGCTGTTTTTATGAATTTTTATCGATTACCTATGCGGAAATTCAAAAATCCTAAGTCAGCGCTTGCACTTGCATCGATTGCCTTCGCATGAATTTAACTTGGATATTGTCGCAAACTCAGACCTGCATGAATATGAAAATCTGCAGCTGTGTGGCTTGAACTCTGAGTGTGGCGGTTTTTTGAGCAGAAATTAAACGATGGCGAATGCTGGGTGAAGTCGCATTGCTGCGGTACACGTCGTGGAACCTTCGTACCGGCGACATTTGTCGCGAAAACTCGCAGATATCGCGCAGCGCTGATAACGAAGCACCTATAGCGAGGCGACTTTCTACATCGAGTTGTGTGTCGCAAGAACTGCATGTAAAGAGGCGTGCTTTCCGTGCGAAGCGCTGCATAGCCTTGCAGCTATCGCTACGTCAGCGCTTTGAGGGAATCTAACGAACGCCTGTTAAAGTCCTGCCAAATCCAACGTTGGTTCTTGCCGCACACCCAATCGCTCGACTTCGTGCTGGCGCATCAACTGCAAGGCGTCATGCAAGTTGCTGTGATACGACAATAAACCATCAACCGGTTTGATCTGGGCTTTAGCAAGGGTCTTGAGCGGTTGAAATTGCAATTCAGCTAAATAAAGTTGCTTGTTGTGTTTTTCACAGTGGCTTAAAAACTTCTCTAGCGCCGACAACCCACCCGCGTCGAGCACACTGACCGCGTCCATCAGTACCACTAACTGCGCTTGTTCCTTGGTTTGATGCAATAACTCGGCAAAGATCCGATCGGCAGCGGCGAAGAACAAAGGACCACTGATCCGAAACACTCGTTGCTCAGGCTGTAGGTCGCCAATGCCCCATTTTTGTTGCTGCGAAATATCCTGCAATCGAGTCATTGCGGCAACGTCGCGCACAAAAAACAAGGCGGCAATCATCACACCGCAGCTAATCGCGATGACCATATCAAACAATACGGTCAGGCTAAAACACAAGGTAAACACCCAGACATCGCTTTTCGGCGCCGTGTTAATCAGATGCAGTGCTTTGGGCGCTTCACTCATATTCCACGCCACTACCAGCAACAAAGCCGCCATCACGGCCATCGGCACATAACTAAGTAGCGGTGCTAGCAATAACAAAGCCGCCAGCACCACCAAGGCGTGTACCATACCCGATACCGGCGACACAGCGCCTGCACGCACATTCGCCGCCGAGCGCGCCAGTGCAGCCGTTGCGGTGATGCCGCCAAAAAATGGCGCCACTATGTTGCCAATGCCCTGTCCTAATAACTCGCTATTGGCGCTGTGTCGTTTACTGGTCATGCCGTCGAGTACCACGGCGCACAGCAAAGACTCAATGGCACCTAGCATGGCCATCGCAAAGGCGGCGGTAAATAAATCTTTCACCAGTTCAGAGCTAAACACTAAGGGTTTGCCATCGGCGCCGGGCAAGTCCCACGGCCAACTGAGCCCCGGTAGCATGTCGGGGATCCCGAACATCAACTCGCCTTGCGCATTGGTAAACTGAAAGCGACTGCCAATGGTATCAACCACATAGCCAAATTTGGCGAGAACCAAGGCCAATACAGAACCGAATAAAATCGCCGGTAAATGCGCTGGGATCTTCGGCTGCCATTTCGGCCAGAACCACATCAACCACAAGGTGGCCGCCGCGACCAGCATCGAGGGCCACTGGGCCGTGTCGCCTGCTTTCATCAAGGTATGCAGCTTTTCGAGGTAATGTTCAGGCATAGCGCCGACTTGCAACCCAAACACATCTTTGAGTTGTAATGTGGCGATGACCACAGCAATGCCTGCGGTAAAGCCAAGCGTCACCGCTTCGGGGATATAAGCGATAAATCGCCCTAACCGGACCATCGCCATGGCGATTAACAACACGCCGGACAACACAGTCGCGAGCGACAACCCCGCCAAGCCATACTTCTGGGTGACCGGGTACAAAATGACAATAAAGGCCGCAGTAGGGCCAGAAATACTGAGGCGCGAACCGCCACACAGGGCTATCAGAAAGCCGGCAATAATACAGGTATACAAACCATGTTGTGGTGGCACGCCACTGGCAATCGCCAGTGCCATTGCCAGTGGGATGGCGATGATGCCAACCGTGACACCGGCAAGCAGATCGCGTTTAAGTTCGGCAATGCCATAACCTTCTGCAGCAGTTTCACGCAGCGCATGGCCAATTCGTAATGAAAATAAGTGCTGACGATGGGGCATACACCCTCCCGTGGCGACAAACGACGAAATAAACGAATGCTACTGTCCTATCGGAGCATAGCTAAGTTTTTGTGTCACTTGAACTTTCGTCTACTGCAACTACCATCAAGCGCGACGTTGCAATCGACGTAATACACTCCAGCGATCGGCATCAAGCAACAATGACCACAGAAGCAGATCAAAGGCTAATTTCAGTGCTAGTTTCACTTCATTTTGGAACGCGTAGAACAGGGGTAACTTCATGCCAAATAAAAACGGCAGTTTGCCGCCATTGGCCATATCAAGGAAGTACACCAACCATTCAGTGGCTTGAGCAAACGCATAAAAAGCAGAGGTCATCAGCACCGCCGACATCAACTGCGTTTGTGGGAAAGGTTTTGGGTTGTCGATCTTGAACCAGCCCAACACTGTGCTGTCTTTGTGATACGCCGTGATACACAACAACATAGCGACATCAATCAGAGCAGAACTGAGGTAAAACATCAGTGGGCCGTAGACCACTTCCCCACTGAGCTGAGTCAGGATTAGCTCAACTGGGATCGCTAATAATTTAGCGGCACCTATGATCAGCAACAACGGCCATACAGTACGTTGTTTCCAATCTAATACAGCAACCAACACAATGATGCCGAAGGTCAGACTGACGGCGATATCGTTGTACTGGCGATAAAAAAAACTAACCGCTAACGAACTGATGCAGCCTAGGAGACAGATCCATTCTTTAGCGGTCGAGTTTTGTCTGGTCAATTGTGATCCTAAAGCGATTAACGCTTGATCCAATCACCCCAGTCTGGGCCTTGTGTGCTGCCGATTGCGGTAGAGGTGTAAGTATCTTTTGCACCGCCGCTCACATGAGCTGCCATTTCTTCAGTCAACATTTGTGACTGCAGGGCTGAAGTTTGGGTGTTGGATTTATTGTTAGTAAAAACAGCCATTAAGATCGATTTTGCATTGAATTGCATTTTGAGTAAATCCCTAATTTGTAAAGTTTATTTGTTTTTGGATTTTAAATGTCAACGCTGTCAGTGGAGAGAGAGGGTCTGCCAGCGTTGCCTACGTTGAAAGGTGCAAAGGCGGTGCCAAGATCGTTTGACAAAAAAATGACGCCGCAGAAAACTGGCGTAACCAATTGTTTTAAATAGGTATTTGCACGACTAAAACAGAATCACCTATGATCAATCACCGATCCAGACCGATCTGACCTGTTAGCAACATATCTCTGAATTGCTAGCGAAGCGTTTGCTCAAGGTTGAAGTGGCGTTTTTTTTCCGCTGACAGACCAGTTTTTGCCGCCCCCTTTGCCGGAGGGCATTCAAATCCACCAGCAAAGAAAATGTTTGATAATTGACGCACGCTGCGGCAATTTGCCACATAGCGATCCGCAAGGATGACGAGTACTCTGCAAGGGTAGATTTTCGTGTGGCCCCGCTGACGCGGATTACGATAAGCTACAAGCATGAGTTTTTTGCAACGGGCGCTTGGCGCCCGATTTTTTTAAGAACCCTATGACGCCTTCAGCCACAGAATCCGCAGTATCTTTTGATTCGCTCCATCGATTCCGTTTGATGTTACTCGCCCTTGAAACCTTGGCGATGATCCTCGGCTACTTTGTAAGCACGCCACTTATGTCCTGGCCATTGTTTTGCACCGTATTTGCATTGCATTGGGCCACTTGGCCATTGCTGCGTGGTGCCGACTTCGCGCGATTTGGCCCGCGCTACACGACCCTGGCCTTGTTGATAGATATCTTATTGTTATCGGTGTTACTGGCCATTAGCGGTGGAGCCAGCAATGGCCTGGTCGCTCTGTTGTTGTTGCCTGTCGCGGCCAGCGCAGTATTGCTGCCTACTGCTGCAGCTTGGTTGATGGCGTTGCTGGCGATCGCCAGTAATTTGTTATTGTTGCAGCTGGGTCAATATTTTGACGAACAAGCCAACCACCAGATGCATCATGTACAGGTGTGGCAACAAGCCTACGGCACGCATTTACAGCAGATGAGTTGGGGCTTTACCCTGTCTGTGTTGGTATTGGTGTGGTTTCTAAGTCGCCAAACCAACAAAATGCAGGCCGCGCACCAACGAGTGCAATTATTGCTACAACGGCAGGCGCAACAAGAGCAAATGCTGATGGTCGCCACCTACGCTGCCAACGCGGCCCACGATTTGGCCAGCCCGCTGCAAAATATAGCGTTGTTGACAGACGAGTTGGCGAGTGCTGATCGCGACGACCCGTTGCTGCAAGACTTGCAACACGAAGTCACACGTTGCCAACAGATAGTCCAGCAATTGCGCCACAACGCCCAACAATTGCGTGAACCACAAACCAGCCAAGATATGCTCAGCAGTGCCTTGCAAGCTCTGCAACTGTGGATGGTATCGCGGCCTGATATTCGGGTGCACATCACCCAAGACGCAGCCGACCAGCCGCTGCCTTTGCACGATGCATTATCGTTTCATGCGGCGCTTTTTAATATTCTGGACAACGCCGCTGATGCTAGCTTGAGCCAACATTCCGCAGAGTTAACCGTGCAATTGCGTCTACATCAAGGTAAGTTTTATCTGATTATTCAAGACTTTGGCCCTGGCCTGACAGAAGAATTATTGCATGAACTGGGCCAGAAACCACAACTCAGTGAGCAAGGATTGGGATTGGGTCAGCTGATTGCCAACAGCAGCATTGAACGTCTGGGTGGGCGCTTGTATCGACAGAATCAGCCGCGAGGATTACGCACTATGATTATTTTTGCAGGAACTAAGCGATGAAATTGCTGTTGCTCGATGACGATGAACTGCTACTCAAAACCATGCAACGCCGTTTCAGCCAACTAGGTCATCAGGTATGGAGCTTCAGCCGATTGCCGGCATGGCCTGAGCTTCGCGTTATTGAACCAGATGGCTGTTTAGTCGATTTGCGCTTTGGCAGTGACTCCGGTTTGCAACTGCTAGAGCCGCTGCGCCGCGAATTCCCGCACGCCAAAATCGTCGTGTTAACCGGGTACGCTAGCATCGCCACTGCCGTGCAAGCAGTGAAACTTGGCGCAGACGATTACCTAACTAAACCTGTCGACTTTAGCCTGTTGCAACTGGCTTTGGGTCTGGTTGATGACCACACGCCAGAACCCGCTGAGCAAGAATCAGACGAGTTCAATCTGCTGTCCACCGATCAAATCGAATGGGAACATATTCAGCGAGTGTTGGCTGAGCAACAAGGCAATATCAGTATGACCGCTAAGTTGCTCGGCATGCATCGCCGCACCTTGCAACGTAAATTGGCGAAGCACCGACCAAGCTAGCCGACTTCCCGCACCACGGCTCAGCGTCTACCACAGCTCTGCGTCTACTAAAGCAGCGCTTATACCCGTAAGCCGACGCAGTAACTACATAGCGAAACAAAAAACCACGGCTTGCCGTGGTTTTTTTGTGCTAATCCAAGCGTGTTTTGCGTTTAAGCGCGCTGATTAGCCCATGCCGCCGCTTGCGCTTGGCTGTGCCGTGCCGCTTTGGCCGCCGCAATTTGCTGACGCGCTAAAATGGCTAAGTCGGCATGAATACCACCCGCGGTCACAGCGCGGCCCGCGCCAGGGCCTTTGAGCACCAACGGGTTGGTTTGATACCAGTCGGTTTCAATCACAAACACGTTGTCGCAGGCTTTAATCGCCGCCAATGGGTGATCTTGTGGTACTTGTAGCAATTCAACAAAGGCTTTCGGCCCTTGTGGCGTCACGCTTAATGTCGCGACATAACGCAGCACCTGCCCCGCCGCTTTGGCGGTGGCGAATTTATCTGCCAATAAGTCGTCCAGCTGCTGGCGCTGTTGCCAGAAATCTTGCCAGCTGCCTTGATCTAAACCTGGCGGCAGCAGTGGTGTTAACGAAATATCATTGATATCCAGGCTTAAGCCCAGTTCACGCGACAACACCAATAACTTACGCTGCACGTCTTTGCCAGATAAATCATCGCGCGGGTCCGGTTCGGTCAGGCCTTCGGCTTGGGCTTTGAGCACAAACTCAGAGAACGGCGCAGAACCGTCATAGCTACACAATAACCACGACAAAGTACCCGAGAAAATGCCACTGATCTGATGCACAGTATCACCTGAGCCTTGCAGCTCTTGCAGGATACGTTGCACCGGCAAACCCGCACCCACCGTCGTGTTACTGAGCCAGCTGACTTGCTGCTGCGCCACGGCGGCGGTGATCGCTTGATATTGCGCTAATGGCAGCGTCACGCCTTGTTTATTGGCGCTAATCAAATGGCAACCAGTTTGAATAAACTCGACATAATCTTCAGCAAAGGCGCGGCTTGGCGTGATATCGACCAGCACTTTCGGGTCTGGCAAGCCGTTTAGGTAATCCAGCAAATCTTGTTTTTGATACGCTGGCGCTTGCTCCAGCGCCTCTTGCCATTGGTGGACGTCGATTTGATCCGAAAAACAGGCTTTCCGTGAATTAAACACGCCGGCTAAGCGCAATTCGATTTGGCCAGCGTAGGCCTGCTGTTGCTTGGCCAGCAGCGCCAAAAATTCCGAACCGACGTTCCCCGTGCCAGCCACCACAATGTTCAGGCGCACTGTGGTTGGCAATAACAGCTGGTGAAACTCCGTCAGTTCAGCGGCGGTCAGTGCCGGTGCGAATAACCACAACGCCACATCTTCGTCTTGAAAGCTATACACAGGTTGCTGACGCTCTAACCAGTGGCTAGCTTGCAGTGACAACTGCCTTTGCTGACGCGCCGCCGGTTTGACCCAAGCCACGGCATAAAAATGCTCGGATGAGACACGCGGATACACTTGTTGCGAACCTAAAAAGTGCAACAAGGCGTCGAGATTTTTCTGCGCGACAATCCACTGCTTACCCTGCGCCCCCGGCGCTTCGTACACACTAAACTGCAAGGCGTTAGCCGCTTGTGCTGCAGCAATGCTGTTGGTCGCCGGCAAGGTGACCAGCACCACATCGGCCACATCGGTGACAAATTGCACTTCAATCGCGCTTTGACGGCTGACCCGACAGCCTGGTTGGTCCGGCTCGTAACTAGAGCGCACCACCAGTTCTGCTGGGTGTTCTTTTAATGGGTTTAAGGTTTTCGCGTGTAGCACTGGGTTACCCAGTTCCGCTAACCGAATGGCCAGCTCCCACGGCACTTGGCGATAAGCGCGCGCCGACGGCACTTTACGCGGATCGGCGCTGTAAATGGCATCAACGTCGGTCCAAATATGCACGGCTTGCGCATCGAGTAAACGGCCTAAAATTGTCGCCGAATAATCGCTACCGTTGCGGCCCAAGGTGATGCTTTGGCCTTGTTGGTCACGGGCGATAAACCCAGTCACCACTTGGAAACCATCACTTAGCAGTGGTTTTAACAGTGCAGCGGATTGCTGCCAGTCCACTTGCGCGCCGTCGGTTGGCTGTACTTTCAGACGTAAAAACTCACGTGCATCAATGGCTTGTGCTGCAACACCACGGTCGCGCAGCAGCGCCGCCAGCAGCTGGCTCGATAAACGTTCGCCAATGGCCAGAATGTCGTTGTACTGCGCTTGTTGCAGTCGAGCTGGAATATCCGCCAGCCAATGGTTGAGTAAATTCGTCACCTCGACACTGCTGGCCGGTTGCAACGTGCGACTAACCAGCAAACGCAGCTGCGCCGCTAGCTGTTGCCACTGCGCATCAAAGGCTGCATGGTCGGCTTTAGCATCAATTAGTGCCAATAAATGATCTGTGGTATCGCCAGGTGCGGACACTACGACGCCGGCAGGACCGTCGTTTTGCGCCAATAAAATGTCAGCAACGGCGTGAAAACGCTCGGCGGTAGCTAAGCTGCTGCCACCAAATTTATGCACGACGCGTTTCGATTTGTGGGTGAATTCAAGGCTCATACATCAATTACCAAAATGCGGCCAGCGCGGGATTGGCGCGAAAACTGGCTTGGTTGTTTTCAGAAACTATAGTCGTGCTTTGCGGCGCTGCCGCGGCGGCTTGCGCTGTTGAAGCCACGGAAGCTGCTACCGCTGTTTTGCCTGTCCCGGTCGCACCGTCGGCTGATAACGCTTGTTGCACCGCGGCAAAAGCCTGCGCCAGATCCGCCAGCAAGTCGCGTGGGTCTTCAATACCAACTGACAAACGAATAAGCGTTGGGCCAATACCCGCGGTTTTTTGCGCTTCTGCGTTCATCGACGCATGCGTCATGCTGCCTGGGTGGCAAATCAAACTTTCGATACCACCGAGTGACTGCGCCAGCGTGAAGCACTGCAGCGCTTCAAAAAATACCGACAGATATTTTTCGTCAGCGGCTAAATCAAAACTGACCATACCGCCAAAGCCATGTTGTTGCGCTTTCGCAATCTCATGGCCTGGATGTGATTTCAGACCTGGATAATAAGTTTTCGCCACCAGCGGCTGCGTTTCTAAATAGTCGACAATTTGCGCCGCGTTTTCTTGGTGCGCTTTCATCCGCGGCAACAAGGTGCGAATGCCCCGCAAGGTTAGGTGCGAATCAAAAGCACCTGCCGTGACGCCCAAGCAGTTCGCCCACCATTTCAGTTCATCGCCCAGCGCAGCGTCTTTGATAATCAAGGCGCCGCCAACGATGTCGCTGTGGCCGTTTAAATATTTGGTGGTCGAGTGCAGCACTAAATCGGCGCCCAAGGCGATAGGGTTTTGCAGCACCGGCGATAAAAAGGTGTTATCGACCAGCACCAACGCATTTAGTGGTTTTGCCACGTCGCACACAGCGCGAATATCAGTGATTTGCAGCAGTGGGTTGCTGGGCGTTTCTAACCAAATCAGTTTTGGTTTGGCTGCTTTGACCTGCTCAGCCCAATCGGCTTGTTGGAAATTGACAATCACTAACTTAAAGGCGCGTTTTTTGGCCGATAAGTTGGTAAACAACCGATAGCTGCCGCCATAACAGTCATGCGGGATCACCAGCGTGTCGTCTGGCGTTAACACTTGCAGCGCTAGCACACAAGCGGACATGCCGGTGTTGGTGACGAGGCCTTTAGCGCCGCCTTCAAGCTCACACAAAGCATCACCCAATAAATCACGAGTTGGGTTGTTCGAGCGCGAATAATCGTATTTACCGGGCTTGCGAAAGCCTTCGAGTTCATAGGTGGAGGTCAGGTACATCGGTGGCGTCACGGCACCAAAAGCAGGGTCTTGCGCGATACCGGCGCGGGCAGAAATGGTAGCTGAGTGACGATTTGACATAATGGACCTCGAAACATTCGGATGTTTAGACGTCTAAAAGTATACCGACGTAAAAATAGAAGTCAAAACATTTAGACGTCTATCATGATTATTTCTTGCGCATTATTTGTTTCTAGGCGTATAAATGAGTAAAATTTCGGGCCAATTGCGTAAAGCACAACATACATATAAATCAAGGTACAACTATGGCTAAGTGGAATGGTGAATACATTCACCCTTATGCAGAGCATGGAAAGAAATCTGAACAAGTAAAAAAGATCACCGTTTCTATTCCGCTCAACGTGTTAAAAGTTCTCACTGATGAGAGAACTCGTCGTCAAGTCAATAACTTACGTCACGCGACCAACAGCGAATTGTTATGCGAAGCCTTCTTGCATGCATTCACCGGTCAGCCGTTGCCAGCAGACGAAGACTTGCGGAAAGACAACCCGCACCAGATCCCAATCGAAGTTCGCAACATTCTGACTAGCATGGGAAAACCAATCCCAGATATTCAAGCGGCGGACACCGACGAAGAATAATCGCGATACGCCGTCGACCAACGATAAAAACCCCACGCGGCGTCTCGAGAACAACTACAGATCAACAGGTACAAAAAAACCGCGCATTAGCGCGGTTTTTTCTTGGCTGATGAACAGTACCTAGGCTTACGATTCCATGTAACCCACAGGCATTGGAATGCGCGCCACACCAGACTTTACCGCGGCTTCAGCCACCGCGCGGGCAACGCGTGGCAACAAACGTGGGTCCATCGGTTTTGGAATGATGTAACCTGAGCCAAACTCCAGCGCATCAACTTGCGCCGCATGCAGCACCGACGCGGGCACCGGTTCTTTCGCAATAGCGCGAATGGCGTGCACGGCAGCGATCTTCATCTCGTCATTAATCACGCTGGCACGCACATCCAAAGCGCCACGGAAGATAAATGGGAAACACAACACGTTGTTGACTTGGTTCGGGTAATCCGAACGACCGGTCGCCATGATGAGGTCAGTACGCTGCGCGTGCGCCGCTTCTGGCCGGATTTCCGGGTCAGGGTTGGAACAGGCAAAAATCACCGGCTTGTCAGCCATCAGTTTAATAGCTTCAGGTGGTAAGGCGTCCGGGCCTGACACGCCAACGAACACATCTGCGCCATCCAAGGCATCTTCCAACGTACGCTTGTCGGTATTATTGGCGAACAAGGTTTTGTATTTGTTCAAATCGTCACGGCGGGTATGAATCACCCCTTTGGTATCCAGCATGTAGATATATTCACGCTTGGCACCGCACTTAATCAGCAATTCCATACAGGCAATCGCAGCAGCACCCGCGCCCATACAGACGATGGTGACCTTGCGGATATCTTTGCCTTGAATTTCTAGGGCGTTGAGCAAACCTGCGGCGGTGACAATTGCCGTACCGTGCTGGTCGTCATGGAACACTGGGATGTTACAGCGTTTGATCAGCTCTTTTTCAATCTCAAAACACTCAGGTGATTTGATATCTTCTAAGTTGATGCCACCGAAGGTATCCGCGATGTTGGCAACCGTATTGATAAAATCTTCGGTGGTGCGATGCGTCACTTCGATATCAATCGAATCTAAACCGGCAAAACGCTTGAATAACAAGGCTTTACCTTCCATTACTGGTTTAGAGGCCATCGGGCCTAAATTGCCTAAACCAAGGATCGCTGTGCCGTTGCTAATGACCGCAACCAAATTACCTTTCGCTGTGTACTTGTACACGTTGTCGATGTCGGCGGCGATTTCACGCACCGGTTCGGCCACACCTGGGCTGTAAGCGAGGGCCAGATCCTTGACCGTTTCAGCGGGTTTACTGATCTCGATACTGATTTTGCCGGGTTTGGGCTCGGCATGGTATTGCAGCGCTGCTTGTCTGAAATCTGTCATGGTAAGAGGTCCTGAGGCTTGCCCTTTTTGGGCTTATAAGTTCATGTGCCAATCGTGCTATCCATTTGCCACGCGGGTACGGTGCGGGCAAGGCGGCTCATTGTAATGAGCCAACTAGTTGATGCCTATGAAAAGCTGTCTGATCGTACCTCTGTCCAGCCAAGCACTTATCACGCACGCGTCGTGCTTTACTGGTACTTTTTTAGACGGAATAAACATCCAGACTGCCATTGCACAGAAATCAACCACTTCGGTTATACCAAGATTCCGACGCGCTGCCAAGCCAAAAAAGCCTTACTGGTATGACCAGAAGTAATCTTTTTTTGGCCTATGCAATGAAACTGCATATTCAACCACATAGAAAATGCAATCCAGCAAGTATTTATGCAAAACAAGAATTCATAGATTTGATATATTGTTTAAATTCAACCACTTATACCTATAAAGCAAACAATCTGCGTGAATAATAAGCAATCGATTTATGCAGTCATTGTTTGTGGCAACAAAGAGTTGCCATCAGGTGAGCTGTCATTCATACACTGGCATGCATCGGGAGAGGCGCAACAGGCACGATTTGCATGCAGTTCAACGTGGGCGCGCACAGCGAAATGACGGACATCAGCAGGAAGGGGAATAGCACGCTTGAGCAAAACAAAAACGGCAGCTGCAGAAACAACAAAGGCACCTTGCGGTGCCTTTATCGGGAAGGGTTCGCTTATTTTGAACCCAGAACGCCGAAACGTTTTTTGAAGCGGTCAACACGACCACCTACGTCCAGAACTTTTTGTTTGCCAGTGTAGAATGGGTGGCAAGCAGAGCAAACGTCCAAGTGGATGTCTTTGCACAGAGCTGAACGAGTTTTGAAAGAATTACCGCAAGTACAAGTTGCAGTGATTTCTTTGTATTCTGGATGGATACCTTGTTTCATGGGATGCCTCTTCAGGTCGTATCGCTATCTGATCAGCCGATCTGTCAGACACCATACGTAATTTCAGTTTAAACAGGGCGCGTAGCTTACTGGAATCAATTCGATGATTCAATAAAAAAGATCGCCAGCGCCATTATTCAAGCGCATTTTTTGATCATTTTTCAGCTGGCAAAAGCTGTTTTTAACTCAATACCAGTCTATCCAGCGGTCCTATCTGCCAAAAGCTGTTGCATACCGCCAGCGAAATACTTGGTTGGTTCATCAGCGCTGACCTGTGCTGTTGTGGCAAAAAGCGTTGGTTTTCGCCCCGCGCCTGCGTACACTTAACTTTTTTCGGCTTTGGATTGCCCTGCATGATTGTCCGTGTTGCGCTGCCGGTACCGCTGCGCCAACCCTTTGATTATCAAATTGATGATGCATTAAACCCGCAACTGGGGCTGCGGGTGCGCGTGCCTTTTGGTTCTCGGCAACTGATTGGCATCATCTGGCAACTCAACCCGACGGATAGTTTTGACCTTACTGCTTTAAAAGTCGTCAGCGAATTACTGGATGCCACCCCAGTCATTGATGCGGAATTGACGCAGCTGCTGAACTTCGCCGCCGACTATTACCACCACCCCATCGGCGAAGTTTATACCACAGCCTTACCTGCGTTGTTGCGCGAAGGTCGTGCGCAAGATGCCGTACAAGCGCGCCAACTGGTTGCGCTACCAGACGCCGACACGGCAGGCCTGAAACGCGCGCCAAAACAATTGGCCTTGTGGCAACAACTGCAACAAGGGCCTTTGGCCGAAACACTGTTAATTGGCCAAAGCCAAACGGTGCAGGCGCTCGTCGATAAACAGCTAGTGCAGTGGCAACTGTGCCCGCTCGAACCTTATTCCTATCAGGCGGAACTGCAAGCGCCGCTGCCGCTCAATCCAGCGCAAGCGCTAGCCGTTGCAGCGATTCATCAAGCGAAACAACAATTCAGTCGGTTTTTACTGGAAGGCGTCACCGGTTCTGGCAAAACGGAAGTGTATTTGCAGGCGATCACGCCTTTTTTGCGACAAGGCTTGCAGGTGCTGGTGCTAGTTCCTGAAATTGGTTTAACGCCACAAACCTTAAGCCGCTTTGCCAAACGCTTCGCTGTGCCGATGCAAGTGTGGCATTCCAATATGACGGATCACGAACGGTTGGCGGCGTGGCAAGCCAGTCAAACCGGAGCCGCCGCCATTACGATCGGCACTCGCTCTGCGCTGTTTTTACCTTTTAAACAGCTAGGGTTGATCATCATCGATGAAGAACATGATGCGTCGCTCAAGCAACAAGAGGGGTTCCGTTACCACGCCCGTGATTTAGCCATTAAACGTGCAAGCTTAGTGCAATGCCCTGTGGTGCTGGGTTCAGCAACGCCTAGTTTAGAGACCTTGTACAATGTGCAACAAGGCCGCTTTGCCCATTTACAGTTGCCCGAACGCGCGACCAATGCTCAAGTACCACGAATTGAACTGCTGGATTTAAAACAGCAAGTGCTGACCCATGGTCTTGCCAGCGGCACCATTGCTCGCGTCAAGCAACACCTAGCGCGCGGTGAGCAAGTGATGCTGTTTTTGAATCGTCGCGGCTTTGCGCCGGCACTGATTTGCCACGAATGCGGCTGGCTCACCGAATGCCCGCGTTGCAGCGCCTTTACCACCTATCACAAACAAAGTCGTCAACTCGTGTGCCACCACTGTGGCACCAGTCGCACTGTCCCCCGGCAATGTGGCGGCTGTGGTTCCACGCAACTCGCGCCGGTTGGTCAAGGTACAGAGCAACTGGAAGAGCAGCTGAGCCAGCTATTCCCAGAAATCGCCATCAGCCGTCTGGACCGGGATAGCACCCGACGCAAAGGTGCGTTAGAACAACGCTTAAATGACATCAATGACGGCGCTTGTCAGCTGATCGTCGGCACGCAAATGCTGGCGAAAGGCCATCATTTCCCCAATGTCACCTTGGTGGTGATCGTCGATGTGGATGGCGCGCTGTACAGCAGTGATTTTCGTGCTGGTGAGCAGCTGGCGCAGCTCATCACCCAAGTCGCCGGACGCGCCGGTCGAGCGCATTTACCAGGCACAGTGCTGCTACAAACCCATTACCCAGGGCACCCTATGCTGCAAGACGTGATCCAAAATGGTTACGCCTCTTATGCCCGCAGCGCCTTATTGGAGCGGCAACAAGCTCAATTACCGCCTTACCTGCATTTGGCTTTGTTTAAAACAGAAAGTTTAAAACCGGAAGTGGGACCACAGTGGCTGCAACTGCTCGCCAACGCCGTGCGCGAAGCAGGCCTGCCGGTGCAGCTGCTTGGCCCAGTGCAACCACCGCTAGAGCGCAAAGCAGGTAAGTTCCGCTGGCAGTTGCAGCTGTACGCCCGTGATCGCAAAGCTTTGCATCAGGCCTTAGCGCTCTTACTCAACGACTTTGGCCAGCATGCACTGACCCGTCAGTTGAAATGGCAATTGGATGTCGACCCGCTCGACTTAAACTAGCGTCGAACAATTCCCTTTTCGCGTCGTAACTGGTTACAATGCCCAAAGACTTTTAACTACCTGTGATTATTTTGCCAGCAAAAGCTCCCATGCCTCAGCAAGACTACGTGAAAACCGCCAAACCTGCCCCGCGCAGTCGCAAGAAACAACCACCGAAGAAAAAGCTGCCGGTGCCATTGCTTGCCGCCGTGTTGTTGTTGCTCATTGGGTTTGGGTATTTTTTGTGGCATATCTCACATCGTCCAGGCGCTGCCGAAATGGCCATGGAGCAACAAGCAGCCGCAGAAAAAGCAAAATTAACGAAAGAACAAGCCGCCGCCGAATTGCCGCCGAAACCGGTGAAAGAGCCTTATACCTATATCGAAGATCTGAAAAACAAAGAAATCAAAGTGCAAGCTGAAGAGCTGGTGCAAAAAGCCCCTGCCACTATGTATTGCGGCACCTTCAAGTCGCTAGAAGAAGCCCAAGCACTAAAAGCCAAAATTGCCTTTGAAGGCGTCGCCGCCGAACTGAAAGAAAGTGACGGCAGATATCGTGTCACCGTCGGCCCTTATGCCAGTAAACGGATGGCGCAAACCGACAAAAACAAACTCGAGCGCAATAAAGTCGCCAACTGCTGGATCCCGTAAACGTGCGGCAAGCGCTGGCAGTCCAGCGCACCGCCCCTTGAAATTCGTCGCGCCTCCCCCATCTCTCAGCTATTGACCCAAGCTGGAAGAATTCAATGACCACAATTGTATCTGTACGCCGAAATGGTGAAGTTGCGCTCGGCGGTGATGGCCAAGTAACCCTTGGCAACACAGTGATGAAAGGCAACGCCAAAAAAGTTCGTCGTCTCTACCATGGCAAAGTGCTGGCTGGCTTTGCCGGCGGTACCGCCGACGCTTTTACTTTATTCGAACGCTTTGAAGCCAAACTCGAGATGCACCAAGGCCACTTGTTGCGTGCCGCGGTCGAACTGGCCAAAGATTGGCGCACCGACCGTATGCTGCGCAAACTGGAAGCGCTGCTGGCGGTAGCGGACGCCAACACCTCACTCATCATCACCGGCAACGGCGATGTCGTTCAGCCCGAAAACGACTTGATTGCGATCGGCTCAGGTGGCCCCTTTGCCCAAGCAGCAGCGCGCGCTTTGTTTGAAAACACGGAGCTGCCAGCGCGTGACGTGGTGGAAAAAGCCTTAACCATTGCTGGAGATATCTGTATCTACACCAACCAGCACCACACGATTGAAGAATTAAAATAAGGGTTTGTTATGTCGGAAATGACCCCTCGCGAAATCGTCCACGAACTGGACCGTCACATTATTGGCCAACAAGCCGCGAAACGCGCGGTAGCCATTGCGCTGCGTAACCGCTGGCGCCGCATGCAACTTGAGCCACAACTTCGCCACGAAGTGACGCCAAAAAACATTCTGATGATAGGCCCAACCGGTGTCGGTAAAACCGAGATCGCCCGTCGTTTGGCCAAACTGGCCAACGCGCCTTTTATCAAAGTCGAAGCGACCAAGTTCACTGAAGTGGGTTACGTCGGTAAAGAAGTTGAAAGCATTATCAAAGACTTAACTGATATCGCCGTCAAAATGGTGCGCGAGCGTGAAGTAGAGCGCAATCGCTTTCGCGCCGAAGAAGCCGCCGAAGAACGCATCCTGGATGTGTTGCTGCCAAAACCGCGCAACAACTGGGGCGAAGTCGAGCAAAGCGACAGCGACTCCCACACCCGACAAATTTTCCGCAAAAAACTGCGTGAAGGCCAACTCGATGACAAAGAAATCGAGTTAGATCTGTTAATGCCGGCGATGGGCGTTGAAATTATGGCGCCGCCTGGCATGGAAGAAATGACGCAGCAACTGCAAAGCATGTTCCAAAACATGGGCTCGGATCGCACCAAAAAACGCAAGCTGAAGGTCAAAGATGCGCTCAAGCAGCTGATTGACGAAGAAGCCGCGAAGTTGGTCAACCATGAAGAGCTGAAAGCCAAGGCGCTCGATGCCGTTGAGCAAAACGGTATCGTGTTTATCGATGAAATCGACAAGATCTGTAAACGCGGTGAAAGCCACGGCCCGGATGTCTCCCGTGAAGGGGTGCAGCGCGATCTATTGCCGTTAATTGAAGGCTGCAGCGTCACCACCAAACACGGTATAGTCAAAACCGATCACATCTTGTTTATCGCCTCGGGCGCGTTCCAAATGGCCAAGCCGTCGGATCTCGTCCCAGAGCTGCAAGGGCGTTTGCCGATCCGCGTCGAGTTACAAGCGCTGACGGCGGCCGATTTCGAACGTATCTTGACCGAGCCGAAAGCCTCGCTGACCGAACAATGTATTGCTTTGCTGGCAACCGAAGGCGTACAGATTGAATTTACGCCTGATGCGATTCAACGCATCGCCAGTGCCGCTTGGCAAGTTAATGAAACTACGGAAAATATTGGTGCTCGTCGCTTGCATACTGTGCTGGAAAAACTATTAGAAGAGATCTCGTTTGATGCCGCCGATCACAGTGGACAACGGATTGAGATTGACGCAGCCTATGTCGACAAATACTTAGGTTCTGTGGTGCAAGACGAAGACTTGAGCCGGTTTATTCTGTAAGAGGTTGTTATGCAGCAGGTACAAAAACTGCATTATCATCAACGACGTAAGTTACTAGACGTGCTGTTTAGCGACGGTGTGACCGCGCAGTTCAGCGCAGAATTTCTGCGCGTACTGTCGCCAAGTGCCGAAGTGCGTGGCCACGGCACCCCGCGTTTAGTGGCGAATAAACGCGACGTGGCCATCCTGCAGATGCTGCCGATCGGCCAATACGCGGTGAAGTTGGTGTTTGATGATGGCCATGACAGCGGTATTTACAGTTGGAGTTACCTGCGCCAGCTGCATGACAATGCTGAAGCCTTGTGGCAAGACTACTTGCAGCGGCTTAGCGATGCCAACGCAGTGCGAGATGCCAAGCTTGCCATCAAGATGAGTTTTTCATAATTCTGGCTATTACGATGGCTGCATGACTTGCGCAGGTCGCTTGAACACAAAAAAGGCTCCAACGGAGCCTTTTTTTCATGCGGATACGCGAACCGTGGTCAGGCGCGGAAGCGGTCGACGGTTTGATGCAATTTCGCGGCTTGTTCGGCGACTTCTTCGCTGATTTGCGCGTTTTGATCAGCGATCTTCAGCGATTGCTCAGAAATATCGCGAATACGCACGACATTCTTGTTCACTTCCGCCGCGACATGACTTTGCTCTTCCACCGCCGTGGCAATTTGCGTAGTCATCAGCATGATATTGTCGACATCGGTTGAGATCTGCACCAGCAAGCGGCTGGCCAAACCTGCTTGTTCAACACCGCTTTGCCCTTGCTCGCGGCAACTGGCCATCACATGCACTATGTCACGGGTGCGGGTTTGCAAGCCGCGAATGATCTGTTCAATTTGTCGCGTCGAATCGGCGGTACGCTGCGCCAACGAGCGCACTTCATCGGCCACCACAGCAAAACCACGGCCTTGCTCGCCCGCGCGAGCCGCTTCAATCGCCGCATTGAGCGCCAATAAGTTGGTTTGTTCGGCAATACCGCGGATCACATCAAGCACTGAACCTATAGTTTGGCTGTCGCGCTCAAGTTCAGTCATCACAGAGGTCGCTTGTTCTAAATCTTGAGACAACGCACTGATCCGAGCCACGGTTTGCTCGACTTCACGCCGCCCTTCCAACGCATTTTGGTTCGTCTGGCCTGCTTTATTGGCGGTATTTTCGGTATGACTGGCAATTTCTTCGATGGTTACGCCCATTTCTGTCGCGGCTGTCGCCACCATGTCACTTTCGAGTTGTTGTTGATGCATGCCACGACTGGTTTCTGAGGTCGATTTCGCTAACTCGGCGGTGGCATTATCTAGCATTTCCAATGCTTGATTGACGCTCTTGACGAGGTTTTGGAAGTCGTTGAGCATTTGGTTGAAATCGACGGCTAACTGCGTCATCTCGTCACGGCCATCCACCACTACGCGCTGCCGGAAATCATTGTCGCGACGGATCAAACCTATGGTCTGACACACCCGTTGGATCGGCTCAATGATGCTGCGACTGGTGAGAGTTAACAAGGTCAACACGGAAATCAGCACAGCGAGGAACAAACTAATAGCAATCCAGCGCGCTTGAGTTTCAGCAGCGAGCACCTCTTCGCTAGTACTACTCGACATGGCTTTTAAACTCGATTCAGTTTGATGGATCGCTTCCCGCATTTTGCCCATCACACCTTGGTCCGGTTTAAGGCCAATTTGCTGTTTCCCTTCAACCAACTTCCGAAACGCTGTTGCATAACCGTCGGCAGCAGTTAACAGCTCGGGTGCAGCATTTGCTTGGTTTAACAAAGATTGGAAGTTACTGAATTCTTTATTAAAAGAGTCGAGATATTTCATTTCTAGCCGCAACATAAAATCTTTTTCGGCGCGGCGCAGTTGCAGCAAACTGACCATGATTTTGTCGCTGTCGATTTTTTTGAATTCAGCTTCAAGACTATGCGCGGCTTTGCGCAAGCCGCCATACAAACCAGCTTGCGGGTCTAAGCCGACCTGTTCAGAAATAGTAACCAATTCAATAAATTGTGTTTGATAAGCTTTGGTTTGTTGCTGGAATTGCTGCAGCGGCGTAGTGTCTAGGCCGTGTTCTTTCAGGTCGTCTTGCATCACGCTGGCGTTTTTTTGCAATGCTTCAAAGCTACTATTAAATTTGTCGAGGTAACTTTTGTCTTGCCGCATCACGAAGTCTTTTTCGTGTTTACGCAGCTCTAAAACGCCTGCTTTTAACTCAGTGACTTCTAAACGTAAATTCGCTAAGTTAGACAACTGCCGATTTTGCATAATCAACAGTGCTAACATCACCAGCATCGCGACACCAACCACAACCCCATTGATCATCAACCGCTGCTTAATCGGATAGTTTCTCAGCATTCTTTTGCCTCCTTTGCAAACCAAACTCAAGCATAGGAGAGACAAATCAGGAACGCGTTGCTTTTTATCGCATTTTTTTACCGACTTAAACTACGCCGTCTACAGCAAACTTGATGCGCACCAAACAGCCGACGACCCCAGCAGCGCGCCCGCCACTATGTCTAGTGGATAATGCACGCCTAACATGACGCGAGAAGCTCCGACCGCCAGCGCCCAGGGTAATAGCAGCACTCCACACCAAGGTGAGACCTGTAACAAGGCGGTAACAAACACAAAAGCGCCCGCGGTATGCCCAGACGGCAGACTGAATTTGTCCGAAGGTTGAATATAAGCTTGGAGCGTGTCCGCAAGTCGATCTGACGGACGCTGCCGGCGGATGAGGTTTTTCAGCAATAAATAGCTTGGCAATTCAATGAGGTAAGCGGTTAACCACAAGATCAACAGCGCTTGAAATTGCTGGTTATCTAGCAGATAGAGCGCCAGAGCAATCAGCGCGTAACCTGGCCCGTCGGCCGTTTTGGACACCCAATAGCTGGTGCGCGCCATTTTGTCGGTCGCAAACCGACGAAACAGATAACAAAACAGTTGTTGGTCGAGATGATGCAAACTTGCTAGTGCCATAATGCCGCCCTCCACTGACTGGTCCCAGTGTGCTGAGCTCATGTGACATCAACATGACAAGATTAAAATTTCAGCGGTTGTTCGAGTAATTTCAACGCAGCCTCTTCAGGCACAGGTTTGGCGATCAAGTAACCTTGTACGGCATCACAAGCAAGGTGCCGTAACAGTTGCAGCTGATTCACATCCTCAACGCCTTCCGCGAGGATCCGTTTACCTAGCCCATGCGCCAAGGTAATCATGGTTTTAACAATCATCATGTCCGAGTCACTACCGGCCATGTCCATGATAAAACTGCGATCGATTTTGATTTTGTCGATCGGCATTTTACGCAAATATCCCAGTGACGAATAACCGGTACCGAAATCGTCAATAGACACTCGAATGCCCATTTGCTGCAGTTCGGTGACAAAGTTGCGGCCCTTTTCCATGTCACCCATCGCGGTGTCTTCGGTGATTTCCAGCTCCAGCATGGTTGGCGGCACATCGTAGGTTTGCAACAACTGCTGGATCCGCTGTTTCAGGCCATCTTGTTCAAAATGGATCGGCGACATATTCACTGCCACGGACAGCGTTAAACCCTGTTTTTTCCAGCGTCCTAAGGTTTCGACCGCCACCTCAAGCAACATCAAATCCATTTCTTTCATCAAGCCAAGCTGCTGCATTTGCGGTAAAAATGCGCCGGGCATCAACAAACCTTTTTGTGGATGGATCCAGCGCACTAGCGCCTCAAAACCGTCAATCCGTTGTTCACGAATGTTCCACTGCGGCTGATAAAACAGCACAAATTCACGCCCTTTGATCGCCTGTTGTAGCTCTTTTTCCAGCTGCAACATCCGCGCAGATTCGTCTTCCATGCCTGGATGATATTGATACCACCGCTGTTGCATCCGCTTGGCGTGGTGAAACGCGATATTGGCTTTTTGCAGCAGGCTTTCTGCCGAATTCGCATGTTCAGGAAATCGCGCCACTCCGAGGGTTGCCGTCAGTTTTAATGGTCCTGTGTCAAAACTAAATGGTTTTTCGACGAGCTGCTCTAGATGCTGCAAACTGAACTGTAGCTGTTTGTCACTGACTACCTCATCGAGCAACAACGCAAAAATATCGCCACCTGTACGGGCGAGTAACCGAGGTTTTAACACGCTGGTTTCTAAACGACGTGACACTTCGCGCAAAATGCGGTCACCTTGTTTCAACCCGACGGTTTCATTGATGGTTTTAAAGCGATCTAGCCCGATCATCACCAGCAGTGACGGCGTTTGTGGTTGCTGCAATTGTTGATGCGTTTCTTGTAAAAACGCATCACGATTTAAGGCGCCGGTGAGATAGTCATGCGTGTCTAAGTATTTGGTTTTGGCCGTTAATGCCTGATTTGTAGTGCGCTCGTCCTCTTGCAACCATACGAGCAAGCCCATCCCCAGCAACACCATGTAAAACAACTCAAGATGTTTGGCCAGCATAGTCACCCGATCATAAAACACCGACTCACCAAACCAACTGACAAACAGCGCCATTGCGACCAGTTGGGCGCCCCATAAAATAACGCTCCAGGCGACCAACTTGGTCACAAACAATTGTCGCGGCAATGCGAACAACCAGAAACCTGACACCAGCAAAGTGGCACCGATAAACAACAAGCGTAAGTTGATTTGCAGCGCAGCTTTCCACAAGGTAGGGCCGCTTTCGCTCAGGAAAATCAGCACAGAACTGAGTGACAGCAGCGTTACCAATCCCAGCAATTGATTGATCAACCGGCTGGCGATGCGCTCACCAAGCACGGCTTCGCGCACTCCAATAAGCATATAAATCGCGAAAAAATAACTGCTCGCAATAAAGCTAAATTCGATAAATGGGCGCAACAAGCGGTCTTCTGGAAGAAATACCCCCATATTGGCGTTGATGCTGACCAGAACCAAGTAGACGGAATAACAGCCAAAAGCTAAAGACCAAGACTTTAAATAGTGCCGTGTGTACACACGATAGAAATGCCACAACACCATCGCCAAGGTCAAAGCGAGCCCAGCTTGGACAAAATAGAGGCTTAAGCGACTAAGAAACAGTTCAGTATTCAAACGCTGTTCCTATACAAGAAGATACTTATAGAAGTTAACACAGCCTGCAGGGCTTGGCGATAGCAACCCTCGAAAAGCATCACTGTGCTTGAGCTTCAATGAGTTAGGTTTATACTGTGCTTGCGATCAATGACTTACCGATGGAGCCTGCGATGGAATACAACACCTCAGAACTATGTGATTTATATGTAGATATGATCGACGTGGTCGAACCTATCTTCGCCAATTATGGTGGCCGTCGTTCGTTTGGCGGAATGATCCACACGGTAAAATGCTTTGAAGACAACGGTCTGGTCCGGCAAATGCTCAGTGAGCCTGGCCAAGGCAAAGTGCTGTTGATTGATGGTGGCGGTTCTAGCCGTCGCGCGCTGATCGACGCCGAGCTAGCAGCTCTGGCGATGGAAAATGGCTGGGAAGGCATTGTTTGTTACGGTAGCGTGCGCGATGTCGATACCTTGGAAGACTTTGATATTGGCATTCAAGCCGTCAATGCAATTCCAGTACGTGCCGATGACCAAGGGTTTGGTGAAGCCGATGTGCCCGTGAATTTCGCCGGTGTGACCTTCCTACCAGAAGACCATATTTACGCCGACAGCACAGGCATTATCTTATCTGCGGAGCCGCTGGATCTTGAATAAATGGCTTGATCTGTTGCAAGCGGCGGATCTGTCGCCGCTGCAACAACTCCGCGAAGGCGAAACTCGTTTAGGTGAATCCCTGCAATTTTTGAATCCATTGCTACCGCTTGCTGATGCATTGGAAAACGCGGTTGCTCAAGGTTGCAAGTACGCCATTGTTGGCATCCCTGAAGACATAGGACCGCGCGCCAACCTTGGTAATGGCGGCGCAGAACTGGGCTTTCAGGCGTTTTTAAGTCGCTTTTTAAACCTGCAACATAACGAAACCATTCAGCCACAGCAGATCCTGTTATTAGGCTCAGTGCATTGCAACGATTTGCTCCACACCAGCAGAAATTTATCGCCGGCAGAACCCGCGGAGTTAGCACAGCTGCGGGGTTTGTGTACCCAACTCGATGCGCGAGTCGCCGACGTGCTACAGGGCGTGTTTGCCGCCGGCTTGATCCCGATCGTGATCGGTGGCGGGCACAACAACGCATTACCGATCCTGCAAGCGTTAGCCACCTGCACCGGTGAAGCCGCCGATGCGATCAATTTGGATCCACATTGTGATTTCCGGTTACTGGAAGGACGCCACAGCGGCAATGGCTTTAGCTACGCGCATCGCGCAGGTTGGCTGCGCCGCTACTTTGTGCTGGGGTTGCACGAGCAAAAGAACTCGCAGTCTGCCTTGCAACAAATGCGGGAAGCCGGCGTTGGCTATCGCAGCTATCAAGAGATCTACCAATCACGCAGCATCACGCTCGCGCAAGCCATCGACGATGCTTTGACCTTTATCGATGCAAACGCAGCCTCTCCGCTGGGTATCGAACTGGATACTGACAGTATCTCTGGTATGCCAGTCAGTGCGATGACCAATACTGGCGTTAGCGTCAGCGACGCTGAATATTTTGTGTATCGCTTGGCTTCACTTCCACGTGTACGTTATTTGCACCTAGCGGAAGCAGCACCGGCCATGCATCCAGCCGGTTTAAAAATCGGCTTAAGCGAAGCGGGTCAAATCCTCAGTGCGTTAGTGCTGGCGTTTATTGCGGCCCAAACGCATTAGTTTGGGGCGAATTGGCCGGGTGATGGTGCTGATATTGCCGCAACCACGGCAAAAAGCCTTTTAAAGCAAATGGCCGACTGAAGTAATAACCTTGGCCGCGCTGGCAACCCATGCGCGCCAAGGTTTCTGCCGCAGCTTGTTCTTCCACGCCTTCGGCAACCACTTGCCATTGCATGTTTTTCGCCATATCAATGATTGCGCCTGTGACGGCCGCTTGGGCATCTGAGCGGTGGATATCACTGATAAACTGGCAATCCACCTTCACTTGATCAATCGGCATTTCCCGCAACATGCCAAGTGAGGTGTAGCCAGTGCCAAAATCATCTAATGACAAAGTAATACCCAGCTCACTGAATCGATTTAACATGGCAAGAGCGCGCGGCGGATCTTGCAGTAGTGCATCTTCGCGGCATTCAAGCACCAACAGCTTGGGCGGCAGCTGGCGTGACGTCAGTTGTTCAACCACGTATTCAACAAACTCAGGTTGCATCAGATCTTTACTGGCGACATTCACTGCAATTTGGATCTGTTCACCCGCTTGATGTAACTGCTGCAACACGTCGAGCGCTTGATGGAGCACCCAACAGGTCAACGGATATAAGATCCCCAGCTCTTCCGCCAGCGGAATAAACTGCTTAGGTAACAACAAGCCTTGGGTCGGATGTTGCCACCGCACCAGCACTTCGCCTGCTTTGAGCTCGCCTGTCATTAAATCTATTTGCGGTTGGACATCGAGTTGCAGCTGTTGCTGCACGACAGCCTGTTGCAGCTGCGCCATCATCGCCAAGCGATTCTGATTAAACTGCGTCAATTCCGGTGTATAAACACAACTTTCTTCCATGTTGCCGGCCAGTTGATGCCAACGCGACTGATGCAGTGCCATCCGCGCTTGCTGCAGTAACTGAGTGACGTCGGCAGAATGTTGCGGCATTAACGCGATCCCCGCATCAACCCGATAATCAATGACACCGCCATGTAGCATTAAAGGTTCTGGCGCGGCACGCAACAAATCGCGTACCAGCACGTCAGCCAGATGGGTTTGTTCGGTTAAATCCACAAAACAGGCAAACTCGACGCCGCCGACATGGGCAAGACGAGCCAATTGCGGATGGGATTCTAACACTAAGACTTGCGGATATTTTTCGAGCAAATCATTGAGTCGAAAGGCGATTTGCGTCAGTACCAAATTACCATGCTGGTAACCTAACAAGCGGTTGACCTGCTCAAACTCGCGGATTTGAAACATCACCACAGCGCCAGCGCTGCCTGGCAGTGGTCTTTGTTGCACACGTGTTTGCAACAGCCGAGCGTTTGGTAGGCCAGTCAGCTCATCGTGGGTCCAGCCGCGAGGCAAGGGTTGTGCTAAGGCTTTTTTCAGCTGACGCCGTGTTTTTGATAGCTGTAGTCGCAAATAGATCAGCGAGCCTACTAACAATAAAGCAACGGCAATCGCGGCCCCATGTGCGGCATCAAAAGCCAACCAGCTGTTCTGAGGCATTACATTCCCCTGCTCGGCGCTTTCCTTGGCAATCACGTCACTGACGACCAGTGTCCACGCGAAGATCCAACCACATTGTGAAAACCACGACATCCGACAACCTCGCTGGCTCGTTATTCCTTACAGCCTAAGCCGAAATTGCTGGTTTTGCCGCTAAATCAGCCGCAAATTCTGTGATTTACCAGCGATCACCAGCTCTTGTAAACATGAGACGCCAAACTGATAACAAAGTTCCGCCGGCCGTGGGATCTGATACAAGCCAAAATCCGCCCGTTGACCGACCGCCAAGTAACCACGATCTGACAGACCAAGCGCCTTAGCCGCATGACAAGTCACACCTTGCAAGGCTTCTTCTGGTGTTAGCTTAAACAAGGTGCAAGCCATATTCAGCATCAACGGTAGATTGCACAGCGGCGAAGTGCCAGGATTTAAATCAGTCGAAATAGCCATTGGCACTTGATACTGACGCAACAATTCAATCGGTGGCAACTTGGTTTCACGTAGGAAATAAAACGCCCCAGGCAACAGCACTGCCACGGTGCCAGCGTGGGCCATCGCTTTGACGTCAGCTTCAGTTAAATACTCGATATGATCGGCAGACAAGCCACCGAATTCTGCCACCAACGAAGCCCCCCCCAAACTCGATAGCTGTTCCGCGTGCGCTTTGACCGGCAGACCTAACTGGCGTGCGCGTTCAAACAAGCGCCGACTCTGCTCCACCGAAAAACCGATCCCTTCACAAAACACGTCCACGGCGTCAATTAAGCCCTCTTGGTGCAAAGTGGGCAACATGCTATCGACCACCAGATCCATGTAGCCATCGCTATTCCCGGTAAATTCAGGCGGTAAAGCGTGCGCGCCTAAAAAAGTGGTACTAACAGCAATAGGATGGTGTGCCCCGAGCAGACGCGCTACCTCCAGCAGCTTGCGTTCACTGGCTAGGTCCAGCCCATAACCAGATTTGATTTCACAGCTGGTCACCCCTTGGCTTAGCAATGCATTGAGGCGATTCTTGCCCAGCACAAACAACTCTTCGTGGCTGGCTTGCCGTGTCGCTGCCACCGTTGATTTAATGCCGCCACCCGCTGCGGCAATCTCTTGGTACGTCGCACCATTGAGGCGCATTTCAAATTCATTGGAGCGGCTGCCGGCATACACCAGATGGGTATGACAATCGATCAAACCGGGCAGGATCCACGCACCTTTGCCGTCAATTAGCGGCGTTACTAGGCTATCAAATTCAGGTAGATCCTTGCGCTCGCCGCAGAATACAATGACGCCGTCTTTGACCGCCAAAGCAGCATGTTCAATGGCGCCATAGGGATTGCTGCGCGACGGGTCCATCGTGGCAAGGTGGACGTTGTAATATACGGCGTCAAATGAATGCATAGGCTGTTCCTGCTCAACTAATTCGATGGATATACTGCAGCAATGACGGGACGCTGCTGTTAGTTACTGAATTTTGTTACTGAATTCTACTGCACAACTTGTCTATACAACAGAAGCAGGCTAAGTTCGCACTGCGAAAGGCGACCTGTCTGCGATAAAAAACCACAAAGGCTCCCCATGCAACGCAGCAACGACAGCGGCACTTTAAAATTTGTCGCGATAAAAGAGTTTATCTTAAGTCAGGTGGAAACCGGCAATTGGCCAGAGCACAGCCGCGTGCCCTCGGAAAACGAGCTGTCCGAACAATTTGCCGTCAGTCGCATGACGGCTCGCCGCGCTCTGCAAGAACTGACCGAACAAGGCGTGTTATACCGCACCCAAGGCGTTGGCAGTTTTGTCGCTTCGCCCAAATCACAATCCGCCTTGCTGGAAATTCGCAACATTGCCGATGAGATCCAAGCGCGCGGCCATTTCCACAGCGCCCAGTTGGTGCAACTCACTAGCCTACCCTGCCCGACTGTGGTTGCCAGCGCATTAGGCCTGATCCGCAACGAGCCGGTGTTTTTTAGCTTGATTGTGCATTATGACAATCAAACACCACTGCAATTAGAAGCGCGTTACGTGAATCCGCACCGAGTGCCTTTGTATTTGCAGCAAGATTTTAACAGCCAAACCCCACATGAATACTTAAGCGCAGTCGCGCCATTAACTGAAGCAGATCACATTATTGAAGCCGTACTAGCGGATGAGTTTACCTGTAAACACCTGAAAATCGGCCCTACTGAGCCTTGTTTGCGTCTGACGCGTCGCACTTTTAGTCGTGACGGCGCGGTCAGTTTTGCTTATCTAACCTCAGCTGGCAGCCGTTATCGTTTAGGCGGGCACTTAAATATCAACACGCGCCCGACAACCGCCAACTAAAGCAGCAGCGGTAACCTGTTGCTACTCACCTCAACTGCGCAACAAATCGCCGCTGGATTACGCAAAATTGCCCTACATACGCTAAGGTTTTGCAACGCTGTAAAGATTTCTTGCTCGATTAAGTCAGTGCCCAACCAAAGAACTGGATACTTGATAAATCCCGCAAACTGGTAAATTCGTATAGCTATCGCTTAACCCTTTAAATTCAGTGCTATTACATTCATAAAGCCTGATTTACTGGCTAGACCAGATATAAATTCTCTGTTAATTTCAACCGCTTCTTTGACGTGCAAAGAACTTCGTCAATACTAAAATCAGACAAATGACGAAGACAAATGAGACAACAGGACTAGATATGAAATTAACCGTTGCCCACAAAGTCATTTTTGGCTTTGGGTTTATGACACTGTTGCTGCTGTTTGCAAGCCTGTCCGCGCTGCGAAGCTTCAGTACCATCTCGGATGCTTCGGAAGTCGTACAGCAAGTTGCAGTACCCGCTCAACAACAAAGTAACAACGCGCAAATCCAATTATTAAAGCTAGCTAAGCTGTCGGCACTGGGCTTTACCGCCGAGACCAGCGCAGCCATTGAGCAATATCAGCAAGAGTTCAATGCGACTGAACAGCAATACCACGTGCAAACCGAAAAGTTAGCAGCGTTAGTCAAAAACGATGCAGCACTGAATAAGCCACTAACCGATGCGACGCAACATTACGACGCTTACGTTGCTGCAGTAAAATCCATGTTTGCGAATAAACTCGCAGCGATTAAAGGCGCCGATGCCACAGCTGCCGAACTTAAAACGCTCGTGCAGTTGATTGATGACGCCGGCGCTACCTTGGTAGAAATTTCGTTTTTAGAAGATCCTGATAAAAAAGCCACGTTGGAACTGATCGCTGGTGCCGCATCACGGGTGGATGGCCAAATGTTATCCCTGATGCAAACAGTGAAGGAAACCGCTGGCTACACCGAACTCGACAAACTGGCAGATAGCCAGCAAAACATTGAATTTGCGTTAAGCGACATGCAAGGCAATTTGGACTACATCGCGAAACTGGTTGGCGAAGTTGGCGCACAGGAAAGCTGGGCGACCTTCCTTGAACAAATGCAAGCAGTGAAAGACCGCGTTGCTGCCACACCCAATCTTGTGTCACTGAAAACTGAGCAATTAACCGCGTTGCAAAAAGCACGCGATGAATTAAAGTCGTCTGAGTCCCATGTCACGCAAGCAGTGCAATCCTTGGACTTAGTACTCGGCGCGGCGGATAAGCAATTCGCGTCCTTGTCCAACGAAGTGTCGTCTTCATTGTCCTTTGGTAAAGTTCGCACCTTGTTGATTATGGTGGTATTAGTTGGGCTTGCCGCGGGTACTGCGTGGTTTACCATCAACGCCATGTTACGTCCGCTTGCCAGCATCAACAAAGTGCTGACTGAGGTTGCTGACGGCGACTTAACCCGCCGCTTGAAAATCGTGCAAGAAGATGAATTTGGCGCCTTGTCACAACGAGTCAACCGATTGATCGATTCGTTAAGTCAGCTCATTCATCGCATCGCCGAAAACGCGCAGCATTTGCAGCAGAACTCTAGTTTATCGCAACAAGAAGTCACGGAAATTTCTGCGGCGTTAATGACACAGCAGCTACAAATCAGCGCGGTGAATTCAACGACGCACCAACTCGCGGAAAGCACGCACCAAATTACCGGTCAAGCCAGCCAAGCCGTTGGCGAGATGGAAAACGCACTGAAGCAAAGCGATCAAATTGACAAAATTTCTAATGAAAACAATGAACTGATTAGCAAATTGGCGCAGCAGTTAAGTCAAACCGCCGGTATCATGGCCAAAGTCAACGAGCAGTCGAACAACATTGGTGGCATTTTGGCAACCATTCGCGGAATTGCTGAACAAACCAACTTGTTGGCGCTGAACGCAGCCATTGAAGCGGCGCGTGCCGGTGAACAAGGGCGCGGCTTTGCTGTGGTTGCCGACGAAGTCCGATCGCTGGCTGTACGCAGTCAATCCGCGGTTGATGAAATTCGTAACATGATCCAAACGCTGCAACAAGAAAGTACCTCGGCCATGTCGTCAATCACCCGCGGCAAAGCCGACGCCGAATATTGTGTCAGTCACACCAATGAATTGACGCTCGCGTTAACTCAAGTCACGCAAGCTATCACACAAATGCACACCATCAGCCAAAGCATTGCGGATGCCACCCAACAACAGCTGCAACTGGGCGATAGTATTGATCAAAGCATGCAGCTCATGGTGAACTTGGCTGCGCAAAGCGCCGAAAAAGCAGAAAATACGCAACAACATAGCTCTGCGGTTGCCGAAAACGCTGACGAGCTGCTTGGCTCGATCAGCTCCTTCAAGATCTAACGCAAAAGCACCCTGCCAAAAGCAAAAAAGGCTGGACAATGTCCAGCCAGGCAGGCGTGTTGACCTTCCAAGGTCTAGCTGTCGTTCCTTCTGCGTTACGCTGGTCTGCTCAGTTGCCCGAGCAGTAGCTAAAAACATTGTACACAAAATGGAACCAGTGTCACCTTTTTAGGGTCAAGATTCTGAAAAAAATTGCTTATGATCAATAACTTCGAGTTGGATCTGTTCAGAAATCTTACGAGCCGCTGCCGTCATTCCTGCATAACTATAGATGCGCACTTTGTCGCAATCATAGCGACACATCAATAACACCAGTTGCCGCAACAAAGGTAAATCGACAGAACAATTGGCATGTGGATGTACATACACCAGCGCCCGGTCCGGGCTGCGACGGCAGGCCACGTCGGCGCCGATATGCCGACCTTGCCGCCACTCATCAAGCTGCAGACATTGTTGTAAAAATCGTTGCGATTGGCCCGCGGTCACTCGTTTATTGCGCTGGTTGCGCGGAAAAAACTCTTGCAGCAACAGTCCTGTCAAAGCGCCGATCAGCAACAATGTAATGAGCCATGCTCGCCAATCAAACTCGTACGCCACCGGCCACAGCAATAACGCGACCGTGCAGCTAGTACTTGCCACTAAACACCAAAACCAATGCCATGAGTGCTGACGTTGCATAATGCCTCCGCATGCGGATGTTCGAAGAAGCACTATGCCAAGTTGACGCCGGAAAAATTGTACCGAAATCTTATAAATTTTTGATATTTTGTAGATATTGCAGCAAAGATGGCCACACCTGTGCCGATGGCACTATGGAATCGACGCACCGTGCTGGTTCGTCTGCCGGCACAAACATTGGCGGTTCAATGCCATATAACCGCGCAGCCGCAGGGTAAAATTGCTGTTTAGTCGGGTGTTCTGGGTGCACCACATTGATTATTTGATGCGGGCTTGGTTGCGTCAGCCAAGCAGCAATACTCACCGCAACTTGGTGACTATGCACTAAATTCACGGGCAGTTCGGCCCCCGCTAGCTGGCCACTTTTACAAAAACGCCCTGGGTGGCGCTCTTCCCCAAATAAGCCAGCCAATCGCAATACTGTGCTTGATGGATACTCCAGCACCAGCTGTTCAGCCGCCAACAATCCGGCAACGCGGCTGTTCGAGCGCACAGGAACACTGAGTTCATTCACATCGCCAGCCAATTGACTGTACACGCCAGTACTAGAGCACAACAATAACTGCCGACATTGCCATGCGCTTGCACAGTGGACCACCTGCTGCAAACTCGCTTGGTAGGCTTGCCGATCCCGCCCAGGCGATATGGCAACCAACCATACTGCATCCTGTAAACAGCTGGCTAAATCAGCAGAATCTTGTTCACCTAGCCAGCTCAGTCGCCTGACTTTATCCGGCAATTGTGCCGGCGCAGTGAACTGTCGCCTCGTGGCATACCACTGCCAGTCCTGCAGTAACCCTAATTCTTCAAAATGCGCAAACAGCTGTTCACCGAGCCAACCACAACCGACAATGACTAATTTGTTCATGCCACACCTTCTGGCAATACGGCAAAGCGCCCACTAAACCGAGCTAACACCTCATCCCCAGAACATAACTCGACTTGCAGCTGTTGCCGCGCGCGTCGCCCTTGCGCCAGCCCTGCTAACGAACCATCGGTGGCTGCTAGGCGAGCCACAGCCACGGCACCATCTTTCACTGGTTTGAGGTAACGAACTTCTGCATCTGCCAGCACTATATGACCATGCAACCCCAAACTTTGCAGCTGCAAATACACCAGACCCCAACCGGTTAAGGTCAGCAAGGTGTAAATGCTGCCGGCAAACATGGTTTGATGCAGGTTGATATTCGGCGCCAATGGCGCAGTACAACGCAGCTGATAGCCGTCAAATTCAGCGATTTGCAACTGCATAAAAGCCGACAGCGGAATGGTGTTATGCCAGGTTTGCTGCAAGGTCGCTGACCAACCGAGCCAATCCTGCGGTGTTCCAGCCAAACACAACTGCTTGGTCATTTGTTGGTGTGGGATTCCGTACAAAGGCTCAAGGACGTCGCCTAACTGATAATTCGCTTTACGATAAAAACCAATGGCTTGCTCGCGCGCATTCAGCACAATCGCTTTACAGCCCCAGCGCTCTGCCTGTCGTTCAAGTGCAGCCAAGACGATAGCGCCAAAGCCACTGCCGCGGGCCTGCGGCGCAACGGCCATGTAACGAACTTGCGCTCGACCGTCACCCAGTTGATGGATACGTCCGACCGCCAGCACCTGTCCAGCTTGTTCAACCATCGCATGGTACGACTGTGCCTCGAGTTCATCACGTTCACTTCCCTCCGGTTGCCCCCACGGCTGGCGTAGTACTTGATAACGAAGCTGGTAATAGTCCTGCCACTGCTGCGGGCTAGTTGGCGTGCTAAGCTGCCATGATGTCATTGATATTCCTTGAGTACTCGACGCATGAATAAAGCTGTAGAAGACACTATACAACTGTTGGCTCTACGTTGGGTGGACGACTGCTGTTGGACTGTTCGGCAACAACAGCAGGTTCGCTCCTTATATATGGACCAGCAATGCCAGAGTCAACTGCAGCTGATGCAACCCAACACCTTGATCTATCCGCATTTGCGCTGGCTAGCCGACGTTAGCAGTGACAAGGCGGAGCTAGAACAAGGATTATTAATTGGCATCGGCGGTGGCGATTGGTTGCGATTTTGCAATGCTCAACGACCACACCAACAGTGGACAGCCATCGATAATCAGGCTCACCTGCTGGAATGGTTGGTGCAGTATTTTGAGTTGCCGCTGCAAAACTATGATGTCGCGGATGCCTTGGCATTTTTACAACAAAGCCAAGCACGCTATGACATGATGTTTATCGATCTGTATCCATGGCCCAGTTGTTGGCAGCAGCTGTTGCAATTGGCTTTGGCTAGGCTGCATCAGGGCGGCTGGATGGCAATCAACATTACTGCTGAAACGCCTGAAACCGTGCTTGCATGGTTGACACGCCATGGTTTCGCCGGTCAGGTCTACCAACCGTCTGGATATAAAAACTTATTGTGGTTCAGTAAGTTAGATTAATTCACCTGCAACCAGAATGTCACTGGGCCGTCATTAATCAAACTCACTTGCATGTCCGCGCCAAACTGACCTGTGGCGACCGTTACGCCTTTCGCTTGGCAATATCGAACAAATTCTTGGTACAGCGGCTCGGCAACTGCCGGCACTGCCGCTGGGGTAAAACTCGGCCGCAAGCCTGAATTGGTATCGGCAGCGAGTGTAAATTGCGACACCACGAGCAACTCGCCATTTACTTGCTGCAGATTTAAGTTCATCTTGCCGTTTTCATCATTAAACAATCTGTATTTCAATACTTTATCAGCAAGTTTCTGCAGTTGCAGCACGCCGTCATTAGCTTCAACGCCAAGCAACAATAAGATGCCGTGGCCAATGGCGCCGACGGTTTGGTCATTCACGTCAACACTGGCGCGACGCACGCGTTGGATCAATCCAATCATACGACAGCTCCTAAGCGTACAGCTAATTCAGTCGATGCCTGATACAAGGCGCGGGCGATATCCGGTTCCGAGGCCGAGTGCCCCGCCTGCTGCACTGTCGCAAGAACAGAACCAGGCCATGCCTGATGCAAGCTCCACGCATTTTCAAATTTACAAACAGCGTCGTAACGACCATGCACTATGTAAGCAGGCAAATGACTGATGCGCTTAAGTTGCTGCATCAGCTGCTGCGGTGCAAGAAAGCAATGATGTAAAAAATAGTGGTTTTCAATGCGAGCCAGCGGGATCGCAGATTCAAACTCGACCGCGCCCTCACGCATTGCCGCATTGGGCAACAAGGTCGCGACCCGCGCTTCCCACAAGCTCCACGCTTGGGCGGCTGCCAGCATCACGGCCGAATCGCTGCCTTGCAGGCGTTCACGGTACGCCACCAGCACATCCAAGCCATGCGTCGGGGCAATCGCCTGCATAAAGTCTGCAAAATAGTCAGGAAACAGTTGGCTGGCGCCGCCACCTGGACGATACAACCAATCGATGTCTTCCGCGCGTCCCAAAAAGATGCCACGCAAAATAAACCCCAAGCAACGCTCTGGGTACTGTTGACCATACGCCAGCGCTAAGGTGCTGCCCCAGCTACCACCGGCGACGACCCATTTTTCTATCTGCAAATGTTGGCGGATCGCTTCGATATCACCGATTAAATCGGCGGTGGTATTGTGCTCTAAACTGGCAAACGGCGTTGACTGACCACATCCGCGTTGGTCAAACAACACCACTCGATAAACCGAGCTGTCAAACAAACTGCGCTGGAAAGGCGAACTGCCGCCGCCCGGTCCGCCATGGCACATCAGCACTGGGATCCCGTGCGGATTGCCACTTTGTTCGACATAAATTCGATGCCCATCAGGGCGCTGCAGAAAATCGATTTGGTAGGCTTCCGGAATTTCAGCTGGCCACATCAGTCGACTCCTGTTGCAATACGCGGTTCTGCTCATGCAGTACTCGCTGCTGATGATGTTCATGCAAACACGCGGTGAGCTCCGCACCCAGCAGCACCACCAACCAGCACAAATGGATCCACACAAATAAAATAGGCACTAACGCCAGCGCGCCATAAATCGCTTGGTAGGTTGGAAAATGGGTAATGTAAGTCGCAAAGCCGGTTTTGAGCATTTCAAATAAAATAGCCGCCAGCAATGCGCCCCAAAATGCATCACGGATCCGCACTTTGATGTTCGGAACCAATTGATACAACATGAAAAACGCTAGCAACGACACGCCGTAAGGCGCCAGCTCCAGCAAGTGACTGGTTAATCCCGCCGTATAGTTGTCCGCCATATGGGTCAACGTCACTATGTAAGACGTCAGCGCAATCGACACCCCCAACAGAATTGGACCTAATGTCAAAATCATCCAATAAATTGACAACGAGATGATCAAGCGCGGCCGTTTGCGCACCCGCCAAATTTTATTCAGTGTTTTATCGATATTGTGCAATAACATCAACGCGACAAACACCAACACCAAAATGCTGACTGTGGTCATTTGACCAATGTTGTCGATAAAACCATTGATGTAGTTCTGCAGTTCTTCGCCTTTCGACGGAATAAAATTCGCATATAAAAAGGATTCGAGTTGCTCACGCAGGCTCGCAAATACTGGAAAAGCCTTCAGCACGGAAAACGCCACCCCCAGCAGCGGCACCAGCGACAACAAGCTGATGTAGGCCAAATAGCCACCCACCATGCCGATTTGGTCGTGTTGGCAGCGGCGTAAATAGAGACGCAATACCAACCATAGCGTCAGCAGGCGTTGCTTGAGAGATTCAAATACAGTGACCGTCATGAGGCAGTTCTATCTATCCATGCAAAACAACATCTTGGCAACTGCGGTAGTTGCCGTCAATCGATTCAACTGTGGGCCGGTTATTCAGGTTTGGTCATTTGGATACTGCTAGATGCGCTGAGCGCTTCACTTGATTTTTCAATCAGTTGCTCGCCATCTTGATCAATGAACAGGACTTTGATGCCCAGCTTGTTGGCAACAGCTAGACCTTCCGCACTGCCTAAACACAAAAACGCCGTCGACCAGGCATCCGCTTGTGTGCCGTTATCCATCAATACCGTTGTCGACACCGTTTGGTGTTTCACCGGAGCACCAACCCGCGCATCCAGCACGTGACTGTAGCGTTGGCCGTTTTCATCAAAATAATGACGGTAGGTGCCTGACGTCATCACAGACATAGGTGCATCTTGAGTGATGGCGATGATTTTCTGCAGCGATTGTTCGCCAGGCAGCGGTTTGTCGATCGCGACGCGCCATGGTTTTTGCTCAGGTTTATGGCCCTGCACCACCATTTCGCCGCCAACTTCGACCAAGAAGTTATCAATGCCCGCTTGGCGTAACACATCGGCAAGTTTGTCGACGGTGTAACCCTGCGCGATCGATGAAACATCGACTCGAATATGCGGATTTTGTTTTTGCAATTGTGTCGTGTTGCTCGCCAGCACTTTGTTCATGCCGATCAATTGCATCGTTTGTTGCAGTTGTTCTGCGGTCGGTTGATTAAACTTATCCGCCTTAAAGCCCCACAAGTCGAACAGTGGCTTCACCGTCAGGTCATAACAACCGGAACTTTCGGTGTAAACCTTGCGAGCTTCTTCAACCAGACTGACCAACTCTGCGCCTACAGTTTGTGCTTCTGTGGTCTGTTGTTGATTAAACTTTTCAATGGTGGAATCTGGGCGGTAGTTCGACATCACCACGTCGATGCGATCTAATTCTTGTTGGATTTGTTGTTCCAGTTGCTGGTGGTTAACGCTTTGCGTCGACCAGTAGCTGATATGGAAGGTTGAGCCTTGAGCTGGGCCAGCGATTTTTTGAATTTGCTCAGGCTGTGAGCAGCCGGTAAGCGCAACAGACACGGCAACAGCAATCGGAAACAAACGAAGCCAAGACATACAACACACTCCCAAAACAAGATGTGCCGCAGTGTACTGAAAGCGCTGCGTTTTTGCCAGCCAGCCTACAGGTCTAGGTTATTACGAATCACCTCGTAACGCTTTTGTTGATCATCCGGAACTCCACCCGCGTCAATCACCGAAATACAATGCTGCGCTAAGGCTTTGTATTCTTTATCGAGCACTTTGCGCATACTCAAAGCTTGCAGCAGGTTCAGCGCGATATTGACGTTGGCCGGCATACTTTGCAGTGCAGAGCGGAAATAATCGATGGCCATGACAAAATCACCACTGCCATACGCATCCATACCGGCGGCATTTTGTTCCATCAACTGTTGACGCATCGCCTGATGTTTCGCCTGTTCATGTTCCATCATCAGTTGCAAGGCGCTGTTGTACAAGGATTCACCTTGCGTCAGCGACGACAAAGTACCCATGTAGTGATCACACATCGCCAAATTGCCGACATCAAAATAGGCGCGAGCCCGATCTAACACTGCCGCTGCCGTTTGTGGTTTATCAAGGGCCAGTCGTTCACTTTGTTCCAGTAATTCAATAGCTTTTTGCGTTTGGCCTTGCAACGACAACAAACGCGCTTCCACCACCAAGCGGTCATGCGCAAAATTTGCTGGGTTAAAGCGCCGGCGAATGTTGAAGATAAAATCTTTTACTTTCTCGATTTGCGCGGCGAGCTCGTTGCCTTGGAGATCTTTGGCTTGCTCCACCAACGCCCTGGCATAGTTGAGCATGTTGTCCGCCGTGTCGTACATCGAGAACCGTGCGGCGCTCAGGAGTTTGTGGTGGACTTCAACCGCCACATCGCGTTGTGCAGCGATCCCTGCAAGTGTCGCCAGCACATGTTGGCGAAGATAATTGCGCGGTGAACTTTTCGCGACTTGTTCCACAGCGGTTAAGGCCTCGAGTGGCTTTTTCTCGCTGATGTATAAACGGGTTAGCCAATCGAGTGCTTCAATCCGGGTTTCCGCTTGAGCGCTGAGTTCATGCAACAGGCGCTCGGCTTCCGGTTTGCGTTCTTGATAACCATAAGTAACCGCCAACCCTAAACGCGCCCACGAAAACTCGCGCACCGTCAGTGCCCACTCATACAATTGCTCGGCTTGTTGATACTCACCTAAATGGATCAACAATTCAGCTTTCATCCGACTGGCATGCATGGCATAACGCGAATTCTCCGCGACCACAGCATCACACGCCTGTACTCCAGCGGCAAAATCACCTTGATGGATCGCCTGATACACATGCTTCAGTGCAAGTTTCAAATGACAAGCGCGACTGATCCGCCGCTCTAACTCGGCATAACTGAAAGGTTTTAATAGATAGTCATCCGGTTCAAACTCAATAACGCCATAGACGGCATGCCGCTGCCGCTCAGCGCTGACCACAATAAAACAACAGGTCGGTTTGAGTAGACGTTCTTGCCGGAGCAATTCGAACAATTGATAACCGTCGCGGCCACGGCCTAAATGCAAATCCGCCAGAATAAAATCAAACGGCATGCGTTTGCACAGATGCAACGCCATGTCCGCATCACGCGCCAAATAGATATCTTCAAAACCCAGCAGCGCCAAGGTGCTTTTCATATAGCTGCGAATTTGGTCGGAATCATCCACCACCAAAATACTGTGCTTTTTGTAAAACTGGGCTCGATTGCTCATGCCTGCAACACGTCTGTACCAACGCCGTCCAAGTGTTCCGAAACAATACACATGGATGCAGGCTTTTTCCAGCTCAAGCGCATACATCAATGGAATAACTTGAATAAAAACAAGGCTTAACCGAATAAGAACAACAAGATTTGCGTGCGCGCGGAATAAGGTGTTCTAGGAAATGGCAGTCGGTTGTCTGGCAATTTTCACCGATAAAAAAAGCCGGTCGAAACCGGCTTTTTATCAACGAATCAGGCAATTAGCCTTCTGAACGACCCGCGCGTTTACGCTCGTTTTCGGTCAACAGTTTCTTACGCAGACGGATGAAGTGTGGTGTTACTTCAACCAGCTCGTCGTCATCGATAAATTCCAGAGCACGCTCTAAAGTGAATTTGATCGGTGGAGTTAACGTCAACGCTTCGTCAGAACCAGCCGCACGAATGTTGGTTAATTGTTTACCTTTCAAGCAGTTCACTGTCAGGTCGTTGCTGCGGCTATGAATACCGATCAACTGACCTTCGTACACTTCGTCACCGTGGCTTGCAAACAAGCGACCACGTTCTTGCAAGCTGAACAGTGCGTACGCCAGCGCTTTACCTTGGGCGTTAGAAATCAATACGCCGTTGATACGGTTACCGATGTTGCCGCCTTTGTGCTCACCGTAATGCGAGAATGAGCTGTACATCAAGCCTGTGCCTGAGGTCAGTGTCAGGAATTCGCTGCGGAAACCGATCAGACCGCGGCTTGGCACCACGTAGTCCAAACGTACACGACCTTTGCCGTCTGGCAACATGTTGGTCAGGTCCGCTTTACGCTCACCCATTTTCTCCATCACTGAACCTTGGTGTTGTTCTTCCAAGTCGATGGTGACGTTTTCGTACGGCTCGTTTTTCACGCCGTCGATCATTTTCATGATCACTTCAGGACGTGATACAGCCAGTTCAAAGCCTTCACGGCGCATGTTTTCGATCAAAACACCTAAGTGCAATTCACCACGGCCTGATACGCGGAATTTATCCGGATCTTCAGTTTCTTCGACGCGCAGTGCAACGTTGTGTTTTAACTCAGCTTGCAGACGTTCTAAGATTTGACGTGAGGTGACGAACTTACCGTCTTGACCCGCAAATGGTGAGGTGTTGACTTGGAACGTCATGGTCACTGTTGGTTCATCAACTGTCAGCGGCGTTAAGGCTTCGACTTTGCTTGGCGCACAGATGGTGTCAGAGATTTTCAGATCGCCCAAACCAGTGAATGCCACGATGTCACCAGCGCTTGCTTCGTCAGTTTCATAACGCTCAAGGCCCAAGTAACCAAACACTTGGCCTACTTTGCCTTTGCGTTCTTTGCCGTCAGCACCGACGATCACCACTTGTTGGTTTGGTTTTAAAGTACCGCGTTTGATACGGCCGATACCGATCACACCCAAGTAGCTTGAGTAGTCCAACTGCGACACTTGCAGCTGAGTCTCGCCATCGACGTCCACTTTTGGTGGCTCAACGTACTTGACGATAGCTTCGAACAAGTCGGTCATGTCTTCTTTGCGAGTCTCTAACTCGTGGCTAGCCCAGCCGTTTAAGCCTGATGCGTAAACGATTGGGAAGTCTAATTGCTCGTCGGTCGCGCCTAAGTTATCGAACAGGTCGAATACTTGGTCGATAGCCCAGTTTGGACGCGCGCCGTCACGGTCAACTTTGTTCACGACCACGATTGGTTTTAAACCGTGGGCGAAGGCTTTTTGGGTCACGAAGCGTGTTTGTGGCATTGGGCCTTCAACAGCGTCAACTAACAGTAATACTGAGTCTGCCATTGACAGAACACGTTCTACTTCACCACCGAAGTCGGCGTGGCCCGGTGTATCCAGGATGTTGATATGGTAACCGTTCCAACGGACCGAGGTATTTTTCGCCAGGATCGTGATACCACGCTCTTTTTCCTGGTCGTTTGAGTCCATCACACGCTCCTGCACTTTAGTCCGGCTGTCAAAGGTACCGGATTGTTGCAGCAGCTTATCCACGAGGGTAGTTTTACCGTGGTCAACGTGCGCAATGATCGCTATGTTACGTAACTTGCTGATATCGCTTGCCATTTAAATGATGCTCACTCAATAAAGAAGGGGTTCGACTGTTGCTTTTTTCAGCAACCGTCAGGTTGTGGAAAAAAATTGCGCGCATTCTACCTTTTTTGCGGGGTCTTGGGAAATTTATCTACTGGATGTGGCAAGACGTCGATATTCGCCAGCGCTATTGGGCAAATCTGCTGCACGCGGCTTACAGCAGCCGCGTGGCCAACGTCGCTAAACTTTCATCGAGATCAGAGGTTTCCCCTAAGGCTAATACCGCGCATTGCGCGGATAACTCAGGCACAAATGCTTGAGTTTCATGGAAATGTTGCAAAGCAATTTTCAACCGTTCGGCAATATCTTCAGCGTCATGCAGCTGTGTTTGTGGCAATATCAACAAGAATTGATGCTTATGCCAATGCCCAACCCAATCCCCACCCCGTAATTGCTGGTGCAATAACTGACCAACCAATTGTTGCAACAGATCGATATTATTTTTCCCTAACTTCTGCTGGAGTTCGTTCCAATGCTCGACATCCAATAACACCAAGGATAACGGCTGATTAGCACGCTTACAGCGACTGAATTCGGCGGTGACTAACTCCAACATCCGCTCCATAGTGGGCAGTCCAGTATCTGGATTGATTTTCGATGCCGGATGCACCAGTAAACTAGCCAGCCGGCTTTGGTCTTGTTCCAGCAAACACAGTTGCTCGGCTTGAATTTGCAGCTCTGAGTCTTGTAACCGCACTTGCTGGCGCAATTGCGAGACATGCCGTCCCAAATGGCGCAAGTGCCAACGATGCAAGGCAATGACCACCACCACTAAAAATGCGATAACGCTGCTGATCAGCCACGGTTGTTGCCACCAAATAGGTTGCACCACCACCACCAATTCGGCCGGATGTTCACTCCAAGCGCCACCCGGATACGCCGCGACTACCATAAATCGATAAGTGCCTGCGGCTAAATTGGTGTATTCGGCACTTAACTTAGCGCCACGTTCCACCCAATCGGTATCAAAACCATCCAATTTTGTTTTATAACGAATGCGTGTCGGCATTTGAAAACTTAGCGCTGTGTAATCAATTTCCAGCCGTTTAAAATCCGAAGGCAGCTCCAGCGGACCTTGTTGCGAAGAACCATTGACCCGCACATCTTCAATCACCACTTGCGGCGCACTGGTTTGAAACAGGCTCAAGTCACTAGGCTGTAAACGCGCGACGCCTTGTGCTGTGGCGAACCAAAAAGTACCATCCGGCAAACGGATCGCCCCCGTCATCGAGCTGCCGTTACATTGCGCATCGCGCATACCGTCGCTGACGCCAAACAATTCGGCGCTGGTCAGCTGAGCTTTTTGGCCGTCCAGCACTTGCAACGCATCTGCGATGCTGACTCGCACTATGCCGTGATTGCTGGACATCCACAGCGAGCCCTGCTCGTCTGGCAACACTGCAAAAATTTTTTCGACTGGGAATCCTTGAGCCTGCGATAACAGCTGTCCGCGTTGGGTCGACAGATCATACCGAGCTAATCCGCGATCTGTGGCAAACCAAACTCGCGATGAACTCTGCTCGAACCACACATCAAACACTTGTTGTGCAGGCGCAAATTGTTTTTGCGCAATGATTTCAAACTTGCCTTGGCGGTACACCGCAACACCACCGTTAGTGCAGATCCAAATGTTGCCTTGGCTATCCTGACGCACCGAACTTACAAATTCGCCCGGCAGACCGTCACTGATATGAAATGTCTGAAATCGGCCATGCTGCAGCAACGACAATCCAGCATTGGTGCCAAACCATACGCGTCCATCGGCTTGCGGTAAAATCGCCGTGACCAGATCCGACACCAGTCCGTCTTTGCGTCCATACCGTTCAATTTCTACACCTTGACGGATACGGATCACGCCATCGGCAAAGGTGCCTGCCCAAATATCACCATCGGCAGCCTGCGCCAAACTTCGGTACGATTGGATGCGCATCGGCTGCTGCGGTTGCCACTGGTTTATCACCCCATCAATAAATCGATTGAGGCCCGTTGCCGTACCAATCCAAATGGCGCCATCAGCCGTGCGTAACAGGGTCCGGATATAGTTATCCGATAATCCGTTGTGGGTGGTTAAAGTTCGAAATGCCGTGTTGCGCATCCGATACAAGCCGACATTGGTGCCGACCCATATATTCAAGTCTTTGTCTTGAAACAAACTCAAGACTCGATTGTCCGGCAAGCCATTTTGTTGGGATAACTGCTCTAGTACCTCACCGGATAGCCGGAATAAGCCTTTGTCCTGAGTACCAATCCACAATGGACCTTCTTTATCTTGTACAAACGCACTAACGGCAGTATTCGCAAGACCAGGATGTAACGGCTGAATTTGCTGCAAATCCATACTGAAAGCACCTTGCACAGTGCCGACCAACAAACTGCCGCTGGCAGATTCTGCAACAGTTAACGTATCGATATCGCGAAAACGACTGACGGGTTGAAAACGCGGCGTTTCTAACGCAGGGTCAACCCAAAACAAGCCTTTGACCGTGGCAAACCACATTTTATTATCACGTGAATGTTCAACTTGGTGTAATTGCAACGACGGCAGCCCATCCGACAGCCCGAAGCGGCGAACCGTTCCGTCCGGTTGCACTCGAAACAGACCATTGCCTTCGGTCGTCACCCAAAGCACACCTGCAGCATCCTCGTCGATATCACTGATGACGCCCTCCAACCTAATGCTGCCCGTGGCTTTGCCATGTTGCCAAAACACCAAGCTGCCACGCATCCCGCCAATCACTAGCGTGCCATCAGCGCGACGAAACATTTTCATCACGCCGGAATCGGCGAAATTATCGAGTTGAGTTCGTTTCAACCATTCAAATGTACGACCATTGTATCGGCTCACGCCTTCCCAACCAGCAAACCACAAATAGCCGTCTTGGGTCTGGCTAATGGTATTGATGGTGTTGTGAGGTAATCCGTCACGCGTGGTGAAATGCTCATGATAATAATCGCCAAGCTGACCGACCACAGGAGCGACTTGCCCTTGCACCTGCAAACACCAAGTCATACAAAGGATGGTTAAAAGTCTGAATAAACGCATACACCGCCTAGATGCAACACACGCCCGCCATGAGTTCTTTTTTATGGTAACAGGCTTGTGGAATTTTTTTTAAGTGCCGTCATGTTTGTAGCATGGTTTCTTGCTATCGTTATGCCTGCACCTAAGTGGGGCAAATGCCTTTTGCCAACACCACTTTGGTGCACTAACGCACTATTTTGGTGCATAAGTGCAACGTTTAAAACAAGCACATCAAATAGAATACTTTAAATTCAATAACTTATACTATTGGCACAGCTTTAGCATTAGTTGCGCAACCTTGCGGCGTGCCGCAGCAGAACCAACAGTTTGAGTTGAATCCGGAGGAATGCATGTCTGCATCGAACGTACTCAGTTTTATTAAAGAAAACGATGTGAAATTTGTCGACTTACGCTTTACCGATACCAAAGGTAAAGAGCAGCACGTCACTATCCCAGTGAACCAAATCGACGAAGATTTCTTCGAAAACGGCAAAATGTTCGATGGCTCTTCAATCGCTGGCTGGAAAGGCATCAACGAATCAGACATGGTACTGATGCCACAAGCTGACACTATGCTGTTGGATCCATTCTTCGAAGAAACCACCATCAACATCGTGTGTGACGTGTTAGAACCTGCAACCATGCAAGGTTATGACCGTTGCCCACGTTCAATCGCTAAACGCGCTGAAGAATACCTGAAATCAACTGGCATCGCCGACA
>DMYW01000030.1:52808-53866 GCA_003482455.1 Rheinheimera sp.
CCAGAGTGGTTCATGTTTGATGACGTTCGTTTCAAAAACGACATGTCAGGTTCATTCTTCAAAGTGGACTCTTCAGAAGCGGCTTGGAACTCAGACGCTGAATACGAAGATGGTAACAAAGCGCACCGTCCAGGTGTTAAAGGCGGTTACTTCCCAGTACCACCAGTAGATCAACACCACGACATCCGTAGCGCTATGTGTATGGTGCTGGAAGAAATGGGCCAAGTGGTTGAAGCGCATCACCACGAAGTTGCGACTGCTGGTCAAAACGAAATCGCTTGCCGTTTCAACACCTTGACTAAAAAAGCCGACGAAATCCAAGTATTGAAGTATGTTGTTCACAACGTTGCGAACATGTACGGCAAAACTGTAACCTTCATGCCAAAACCAATCGTTGGTGACAACGGTTCAGGTATGCACTGCCACATGTCATTAGGCAAAGACGGTACTAACCTGTTTGCGGGTGACAAATACGCTGGCTTGTCAGAAACTGCGCTGTACTACATCGGCGGTATCATCAAGCACGCGAAAGCAATCAACGCGTTCACCAACCCATCAACCAACTCGTACAAACGTTTGGTTCCACACTTCGAAGCTCCAGTGATGCTGGCTTACTCTGCGAAGAACCGTTCAGCGTCTATCCGTATCCCAGTGGTACCAAGCGCGAAAGCTCGTCGTATCGAAGTACGTTTCCCAGATCCAGCAGCCAACCCATACCTGGGCTTCGTTGCTCTGTTGATGGCTGGTTTAGATGGTATCCAAAACAAGATCCATCCGGGCGAAGCGATGGACAAAGACTTGTATGACCTGCCACCAGAAGAAGAAGCACTGATCCCACAAGTATGTGGTTCACTGGACGAAGCTCTGGATGCATTAGATGCAAGCCGCGCTATCTTCACCAAAGGCGGCGTTATGTCAGACGACATGATCGATGCGTACATCGCGCTGAAACGTGCTGAAGCAAAACGCGTTTCTATGGCTGTTCACCCACTGGAATACGAACTGTATTACAGCGTGTAATAAATCTATAACATGTTGATAATTCACATGTATTAGAA
>DMYW01000004.1 GCA_003482455.1 Rheinheimera sp.
ACGCCGAAAGCTTTTAAAAAGCTCGCCGCGCAGGCGAAAACCATTTAAAAACAAAATCCAAAACCAGCGTGCGAACCTACGCCTGCGGCAGGCAAACCCGCCCGCCGCGCAGGCGAAATAAGTTTTATAAAACAGCAAAACCAGCGCGCGAAACCAAACCCTACAGCGGTTTATTCCCACTGCGGATCTTCGCCAAGGCGTCGGTCAGCCAGGGGCCGGAATTGACGGCGGGGGCGCCGCTGCATTGCACTTGATAGGGTTCGCCACTGACACTGCTTTCGCTGGCGGCGATGCGGATAAAGTCCTCGGTGGTGCCGATTTTGCCTTTGCCGACCAGCACGTCAAATTTCTTGTTCAGATGTTTGACGGCTTCCGCTGGGGTGTACCACTCGCCGTTGCGATTAAACTGGCAATTCGAGTTGCCAAGCACATCCAGTAATTGGTGGATTTCCTGCAGCGCGGCGCTGCTGGGTTCGACGGCGGAAACCGGCGTCACCACCACCAAGGCAGTAAGCGACCAGGCTTGTAGCAAAGAGCGAACACGAAACTTCATCAAACCTCCTTGATTCATTTATAGTGCCGACACCTAGCATCGGCGCTGTGTGTCGCAGCGGTAGGCGCGACTTTGTCTAGGTATGTCGGCCGCCCGCGCCAAAAGGTTGCAAGGTGACTGCGCACTTGCCGGCAGGCCTTGGCGGCTACACGAGCGCCCCAGGCCGGTATTTGAACATTAACCCGCCGTTACGCCGGCAACCTTAACCGGTATTCGCGGCGCAAGAACCAATAACTTAAAGCGGCTTGCACCAACACACTTAGTGCTGAGGTGATCCACACGTCATGCGCGCTAAAGCCCGGTTGGCTGTGCAGGTACAACACCACAACCGCAAAAATGCCAAAACGCACGGCGGAACTGATGAGGGAAGGCCACGTGTTGCCGAGCGTTTGGAACATGCCAGAACAGCAAAACACCACAGAACTGGTCAAATAGTTCCACGACACGATTTGAATAAACAACACACCGGCGGCGATCACGCCCGCGTCTGTGGTAAACAGTGCCACCAAAGGCGCGGCGGCCAGTTGGTTGGCGATCATGCTCAGGCCCATCAGCAGCACGGTCATCTGCAAGGCTTTGCGAAAGGTTAAGCGCACCCGGTCAATGTGGCCAGCGCCTAAGTTTTGGCCGGCAATCGCTGGAATGGCCGCCGACAAGGCGATCGCCGGCAAAGAGATGGCTTGCATAATGCGCATGCCAATGCCAAAGCCGGCTTGCACGTCAGTGCCTAAGTCTTGGATCACAAAATACACCAGTGACGAGAATACAAACATCAACGCAAATTCGGCGCCGGCTGGAAAACCAATCGCCATAATGCGTCGCCACTGCGCCAGTTCAAGACGCCAGCCGTCGCTGGTATCCAGCACTTGATGTTCCGACTTGTGAAAATACACCCACAAAAACAGCACGCCGATGGCAATGGAGATAGTGCTGGCAAGGCCGGCACCGGCGGCACCTAGCGCAAGGCCCGTACCCCAGCCGGCGATCAATACAGGCGCGAGGATGATGTTAATCAGCACCGTCAGCAACTGCACTATCATGGTCGGTTTGACGACGCCGACTGCGCGCAGCGCCGCGCCAATGGCGGTCGAGACGTACGTCAGCGCCAGACCGGGTAAATACCAATGCAAGAATTCGCGGCCAGCGGCAATCACCGCAGGGTCTTGGCTAATTAGCTGCATGTAATGATCGGCGCCCAGATAACCGGCCAGCAAGGTGCCAAGCGTCAGGCCGACGCCCATCAACATACATTGGCGAAACAGGATATTGGCTTGTTGGTGATCGCCAGCGCCAGTGGCGCGAGCAATCAGACTGACGGTGCCGATATTGAGCATTTGCGACAGTGCCAGCGCGACAAACATCAAGGTAGACGCGGCGCTGACGGCGGCGACCGTGGCGGCGCCTAACGCGGCAATAAAGTACATGTCGACGAACAAGTACAAGCCTTGCACGAACATGCCGATCATCATCGGCACCGACATTTTGATTAAATGACGGGAAATAGACCCTTGGGTTAAATCGTGCATGGCCGCTCCTCGGCGCGAATAACAGGCGTGGTCTTCAGCCACGTGCAAAGGGTCAGTATTTCAAAGATAGGCGATGCTGCCAAGCGGCTTGTGGTGGTTTTAGTGCTTGCGCGAGCCAAACAATGGATGGCAATACAGACGTAACAACCGCGTGGTGACCAGCGCCGACATCACCAGCGCATACGCACACAAACAATATGCGGCGTTGCCCAGCCAATCGGCTGATTGTGGTTGCAGACCCATTTCAAATTGGCTGATTTGCCAAAGACCAAGCAAAACCAAATACAACAAGTGCACCAGCGCGCAGCGGCGAAACAAGCTACCGAGGGTGGCATTTTGGCCAAGCAGCCAACAGGTCAATAATAAAATGAAGAATTGCAGCATTTGTTTACCTTGTTTTTACACAAATGTAAAAAATAACTGCAGAAAGCTCAACCCACAAATTCGGGACAATTGCAGGTTTTTTCAGCAATTAGTGCTGACTAATTCAGCAATAGCGAATCAATGTCCGCAAATGGCTTGGTCATTTTGGCAGTTCAGCACGCGAGTTAGTTGTCTTGTGCTGCTGCCGGCTGCCATTGAAACACCTGCTCCAATGGCACTTGGAACACCGCGGCAATTTGAAATGCAGTACTCAACGTTGGCGCGTATTTGCCCGCTTCAATGGCGGCGATGGTTTGTCTGGTTAAACCGACGCGTTCGCCCAGTTCGGCTTGGGTCATTTCGCCATGCATAAAACGCAATAGCCGAATTTGATTGTGCAGCACACCTGTCATGCGGCACGTCCTTGCCGGTAGGCGCGCAGCACTAGGATATTGCGAGTGGCTTCGCTCAGTACCAAAAAGAACACCGCGCTTTGGAAGATCCGCTGCGGTGGATCGGAAAACGGCATGATGCAACCGACTAAAATAGTGCCTGTCATCAATACGCCATACGCCACGCGAGTTGCTTGTTGCTCGATCAGCTGGTCGCGTTCATCCGGCTGTTGCCGTGCTTCATCGGCAAAGCGCCGCCGTAACCACAAATAGCCGCAGCCCAGAATCAATAATTGGCTGATGGCGGTGATGCCGTATCCCACGATCTGTTGCAGCACCGGCAGTTGCTGGTCTTGCTGCAGACTTAGATAAACAAAATACGGCACAAAACAAATCGCTTGGCTTAGCAGATACAAGCTGGTGGTTTTTTCGCGCCAGCTGCTGTCGTCGAAATTAAACATATGCGCCTCTGATGTCTGATTTAAATTACTTGATGTTAAGTATATATAACAATGGGTCTAAAAAAGCAAACATAGATGCGCTGTTTATCTGTAACTAACCAGTGATCATTCTTGGGTGCTAGCAGTGGCAAGGGAAGTGGCAACAGCAGTTAAAAAATACGAGGTGATCAACTGGTTAGTGGTTGCAGTGCTTGAGTTGCTGCCGCGTGCTTAGGTGTAAAACGTCGATTTTAGGCAGGTGCGCAGGTGAAGGCTGCTCTGTTGTCGGCAAAACCGCGTAGCCAAGCTGTTGGGGGGAGGGCTCGCAGTTATGCAAGCATACGCCGCGTATTGGCGTGACTGCCGCGTTTGCCGGTGAATTGCCAACAGGTCTGCTCACTTAGTGCTGCTTGCGTCGTCTTGGTTGGCTGACTTCATACAGTCGAACGGACGACGCGGTAATGCGTGGCGGCAGCGCCGGCAGCGTCCGTGCAAAACCGACAAAATGCAGTGCCAGCAGCAGGTGAAACAGCCCCATCGCGATATTGGCATCTGGGAGCAGCAAACTGCACAGCGGCACGCCCAGTAAGCAGGCGATGCCAAGTGCTAGCGGTCGGCGCTTAGTCGCTTGCTGTAGTAAACGTAACAAACTGAGCAGCAACACCGCATCGTTGACCATCCCAGGCGCGCCGAGCAGCGGTAACTGACTGACCAGCGCCAGCGCCACGACAGCAAGCGCCGGCAGGCGGCCCCACAACCACAAGGCGCAAAGCACATAACAAGGCATGGCAAATTGGCGTGAGATAAACGACAAGTTGTCGTGCACTGTCACCAGCAACCCATAGTGGGCGGCGGTGGCCGCCGTCGTGAAGTCGGGTGTCGGTTGCAGTGCGTAACGCACGGCGCCAAAGGTGGCGGTCAGGGCAACCAGCAACAAGGCACAGATCAGCCCAAGCACGGCGAACCTATGTTCGGGCAACTGCCAGCCTTTGCGAACCGCTGGCGCAGCTGCAGGCTCGGTTGTGTCTGCGGCCGAATTTACCGCGGCTTGCGTCAGCGCTTGATGCACGATGGCCGCCGCTTTGTCTGATGCCAAATGCACACAGCGTCGCCACAAGGGCCACAGTGTGTAGCTGGTCCACACCAAGGTTGCGACCAACAACAGTTCACCGAGACTTGCTAACCACATGCCTGTTCCTTTTTTGCTTAGTTTTCAGCCGACGACTTGGCTACATATAAAAATGCCAGTCAAAGGACTGGCATGGCAAGTGCGACTTGCAAAACAAGTCGCCGCAGTTGCGTTTGGCTAGCTTAGAAAGTCCAACCGACTTCCAAGCCCCACATCCGTGGTAAGCCAGGTGTGGCGATTGGTGAACCCACCGCCATCGCTTGGCCACCGGTTTGAATGATGTAACGTTCATCCAGCAAGTTGTTGACGTACAAACCTAATGTCAACGGATGGTTGTTGCTGTGCCACGTCAGTTTGGTGTTGACCAAACTAAAGGCCGAAATGGAGTTCAGCGCGTCGTTGTTCAACCCTTCGACTGAGCCTTGTTCAAACGGCAATACCGCCAGTGCAGGACCGTCAACACCTTGCGTGCGATCGCCGGTGTAGCTATAGGTGATGTTCCAGTTGAACTGGCCATTCAAGCCATCAAAGAAATAATCCGCGGTGAAAGCCGATTGATTTTCTGGCATGCCAGAGATCGGTTGACCGACTTTGCTGCCGCTGGTTTCCCATTGGAAGTACTGCCAGTTGGTGTATTCAGTGTTTAAGTGACCGAAGTTGGCGCCTAAACGCAGATCTGGCGTGGCTTGCCATTGAATTTCGGCTTCGTAGCCTTTGCCTTGTGCATCAACGTTACGCAGGTTGTAGGTTGGTACTGTGCCTGGAGCGCCGACTAATTCCAACTGTTGCAAGTTGGTGTAGTCGTAGCGGTAACCGGCGATGTTGACGCGCAAGCGGTTGTCAAAGAAGGTCGATTTGACGCCGATTTCTTTGTTTTTCACCGTTTCTTCTTTCACCGGCGCTGATTCACCTAAGGTGTTGAAACCACCGGCTTTAAAGCCTTCCGAGTAGGACGCGTACGTCATGACGTTGTCGGTCCATTGGTAGTCCATCACAGCGCGTGGCGTGAATTTCGACCAATTGGCGGTTTGATCCGCCGTTTGTGGCATAAAGGCCACCGCTAACGGCACCTTGCCGACGTTGCCGTACGGCATATTGAAGAAGTTTTGCGGTTCGCTGTGCAAGTAGAAGTCTTTTTGGTCGTAGGTGTAACGGCCGCCCAAGGTGATATCTAACTTGTCGGTTAACGAATAGGTCGCATCAAAATAGATGGCAGAGCTTTCGGTTTGACCGTTGTTGTCAAATTGCTCCATGTGTTTGCCATCGATCTTGTCCCAGTTCGCCATCACCAGCGCGTTACCAACTTGGCCTTGTGCTTGTGCCATGGTGTAACCCAAACCCAGCAAGCGCATGATCTCAGCGCCCACCGCTTGTTTAGCGGCGGTGTTGCCCATGGTCATGTAAGCGCCCGCAACGCCTGTGTATTTCGGCAGTGACGGCACTAACCGTGGATCTAAGCCCAGTTGCACCACGGCGAGCGAGTCGAAAGTGACCGTGTTAAAAGTGGCTTGAGTAATTTGATCGATATCTTCGCGGTACCAGTTAGCGCCAAGCGTCCACTTCAGCGTGTCGGTGGTTTTGCTTAAGCGGAACTCTTGGCTGAGTTGCGATTGGTCTTCAATCAGGTTCGACATGAAGTAGGCTTGTGCAAACGCCGAGCCGTCATCTTCCATCGCGTTGCCACGGTCAAATTGGCGATACGCGGTGATCGAGGTGAATTGCATGCCGGCGATATCGCGGGTGTATTCACCGCTTAACCCAGCGACATTGCGTGATTCATGGCCTTCGAAGTCATATTCGATCGGGGCAAACGGATCGCCGCTACCAAAGGCGGTGTTTAGCGTCACGGCTGGGCGCGCTTGTTGATCGATTTTCGACACATCGGCCCGTAGGATAAACTCGGCGCCACCGGCTAAAGCCCACTCGAGGCTACCGCGCATCGACCAATCGTTTTGATTGCCGTACCGCGTATCGCTGTTTTTCACGTCCAAATAACCGTCGCGACGGTTACGGTCCATGCTCAAACGCGCATTTAAGTGATCGTTAATCGGTGCGTTAGCGCTGACTTCTAATTTGTTTTTGCCGTACGCGCCTAATGTCGCTTTGAACTGACCTTCAGTTTCGCTGGTGGCGCGTTTGGTGATGATATGGATAGCACCGGCGGCAGAGTTACGACCAAACAGGGTGCCTTGTGGGCCCTTGAGCACTTCGACGCGTTCCACGTCATTGAAGTTCATGTTGGAGGTACCGCGACGACCGACGTACACACCGTCGACATACACAGCCACGGCCGCATCTAAACCGATGCCGAAGTCGTTGGTGGAAATACCGCGGATGTTAAAAATAGTTTGGGTGGCGGTGGCGTTGTTGGTCTCTAAACCTGGCGTGATGCGGCCTAAGTCGTTGACGTTGACCAAGCCCATTTTTTCCACGCTGTCAGCGCTAAAAGCGGTCAGTGCGATCGGCACTTGTTGCATGTTTTCAGAGCGTTTTTGCGCCGTGACCTTGATGGTTTCAAGGCCGGCATCTTTTTTATCTTCTGATGTTTCTTGGGCAAATACCGTGTGGCTTGCCAGCGCCATGGTCACCGCAAGGCACACATGGCTGATCCGAGTATGAGCATTAAGACGCATAGTCTCCCCTGTCTTTTTTAAGTAGTGTATTGTTTTAATTAGAATTTATTGCTGTTGACGCCGGCATCTGTGTGCGGCTGTACCCCTGTAACACGGTGGCGATGAGCCACCAAGCGGCGGGGATCACCCACGCCGAAATCGTTGCGCCCTCGGCAAATAGGGCCGATGCGCTTAAGACGCTGAAGCTGACCGACGCCAGCGCCAGGTTTTTAATCAGTTCCAGCCATTGAAAGCCGGGCCGCTGTTGCTGGTAATAGCCCAAACAAAACAATTGAAATACCAACCAGGCGCAGCCAGCGAGGATCTGCGGCGTGCTCATTTGGCCGGCGTTTAGCAGGTAATACAGCACCACGGCAATCAACGTCAGATGTTGGAAAAACGCGTACCACTGCTGAGCACAGGTAAGTGGCGTGTCGAATTTCACTTGCTGGTACGGGTTGTAGACTTTATTCGGGAATTGTTTACGCACATCGGCCGGACGCCAGCCGGTGCGCGCCACCCAGACTTTGAACTTGTCGCGCCATGCGGCGGTGCGCCAGCTGTCTTTGCACAGCGCCCAATACACATCGAGGTTCGCCCAGACAGGGTTCCAGCTCAACAGCGGTTTGGTCACGCCAAAAATCACCGGTTCGTCGTCCAGTTCTGCTTGAAAGGTGCCAAACCATTTATCCCACAGGATAAACACGCCGCCGTGGTTTTTGTTCATGTACATCGGGTTTTGCGCATGATGCACGCGGTGGTGACTTGGCGTGACAAAAATCGCCTCATACCAGCCCCACATCCGGCCAATGTGACGCGTATGCACCCAGAATTGATAAATCAGATTCAGTGAACCGACGGTGACCAGCAGCAGCGGGTCGATGCCGATCAGTGCCAGCGGTAGGTAGAACACAAAGCCTAAAAAGCCGCCGCTGGATTGGCGCAGCGCCGTGGTCAAGTTGTACTCCTCGCTGGAGTGATGCACCACGTGACCGGCCCATAACACGTTGATTTCATGGCTCATCCGATGAAACCAATAATAACAAAAGTCATACGCGACAAAGGCAAAGGCGCCCAGCAACCAGACACCCCAGCTAGTTTCAGCCGTTAAATGCACCGGCGCTAGGTATTGATAGACCAGCACATAGAAACTTAATTGAATGGTTTTGTAGGCCACGCCGGTGACTTGGCTCATCATGCCCAAGTTCAGTGAATTGACCGCGTCGTTGAATTGATAGGTGTTGGTTTTCTTGCGCCAATCAAGCCACAGCTCTAGCAAAATCAGCGCGAAAAACAGCGGAATAGCAAAAATAATCAGGCTCATAGTTATGCACTTTAGTTATTAGAATAGAAGAGACTGTTCGGACCAGCCTAGCAGAAAGCTGTTAATTGACCAACGTTTTTTTTTCGTAACCAAGTACGGTTTTTGTGCATTTTTCGCATCATGTGCTGACTAATTGCGCGACGATGTTACCTATATTCGAAAATGCTGTTAATGAAAGCGCTTGCAGGTTTGTAGCTTCGTAGCGAGCTGTCAACGCTGTAGCCGTGGCCACAGCAATGACACCATTAGGATTCAAGAGCCTGCAGTTGTGAGTTACTTAACCAGCTGCTGAAGCCGGCGGCGGGTAGGGGTTTTGCAAACAAATAGCCTTGGACGTGGCTACAGCCATTGTCGGTCAAAAATTGCAATTGGTGTTCTTCCTCGACGCCTTCGGCTGTCGTGGTTAACCCCAAGCTCTTCGAGAGGTTGATAATAGTTCGACAAATTTCCTCATCATCGGCGTCGATACCAATGTCACGCACAAAGGATTTGTCGACTTTTAAGACGTCGATTGGCAGATGCTTTAGGTAAGCCAGCGATGAATAGCCGGTGCCAAAATCATCAAGTGCAATACTCACGCCCAACCCTTTTAGGTGTTTCATCACCCGAGACGCCACCACTGGTTCTTGCATGGCCACCCGTTCGGTGATCTCAAGCTGCAAACTGGCACAATGTGTGCCGGCTTGTTCCACCGCTTGGTAGACTTTTTCAGGAAAGGATTCACTCCAGAACTGCTGCGCCGATACGTTGACACTGACATACAGAGGCAACGCAAATTGTTTCTGCCAATCTGCCAGTTGTTGCAACGATTGTTGTAGCACCCACAAGCCAATGTCTTGGATAAGGCCACAGTCTTCGGCAAGTGGAATAAATTCGTCTGGGCTGACGATGCCAAATTCGGCGCTGGTCCAGCGCAGCAGGGCTTCAACACCAACTGTGCTGCGGTCGACAGCTAAAATGGGTTGAAATACCAAATGAAATTCTTGCCGTTGTAGGGCGTGTTCTAATGCATTGGTTAAGGCCAAGCGACGCTGCAAATGTTCAATCATCGCGTGATCAAACGAGCTAACCCTATTCTTGCCATCGGACTTAGCCCGATACATCGCAAAGTCGGCGTGTTTGAGTAACTCTTGGTAATCACGGCCGTCGCGTGGATATTCGACCAGGCCAATGGATGCGGTGATTTTCAGGGTTAGATCTGCAAGCTGCATTGGACTGGCGATCAATTCAATCAACTGTTGCACTTTGGGCATGGCTGAATGGGCGTCCGCGTCGGGCAGCACAACCACAAATTCATCCCCGCCAAGTCGACACAAGGTATCGCTGTCACGAAACAAACCGCGCATCCGTTGGCTCAACTCGATCAGCAAACGATCACCAGTGTCATGACCATGAATATCATTGATATCTTTGAACTTATCCAAGTCGATGAACAGCAAAACAAAGGGTGTTGAGGTTCGTTCCGCAGCTTTGATCAGCTGCTCGACGCGGTCGCGTAACAGGTTCCGATTGGCCATGCCTGTAAGAGAATCGTAATAGGCCAAACTTTCGATAAATTTCTGGTTTTGCAAGCGTTCGGTGATGTCGCTAAACACGGCGATGTAGTTTTTCACCACGGGGCCAAGTTTCGGCAGGCGCGAAATATTTAACCATTGCGGGTATAACTCGCCAGTTTTACGTTTGTTCCAAATCTCGCCTTCCCAGTGGCCTTGAGTGTTGATGATGTGCCACATCTCTTGGTAAAACGGCGAATCGTGTTTACCAGAAGAAAGTATCGAAGGCTTTTTGCCAATAACTTCGTGTTGGGCATACCCCGTAATTTGTTCAAAGGCCCGATTGACCGACAAAATGCGTGTTTGTGGGTCGGCAATGATGATGCCTTCAGAACCTTCGCTAAAAATTTGCATCGCGGTTTGCAGCCGCGTTTCGGCATCCATTTTGGAGGTGATGTCGGTAGAGATAAACCCTGCACTGGTGATGTGGCCGTGCGAATCTCGAATGGCAAACGCAGTGGTTTGTAGGTAATACAACTTATTGTTGTGCGGCGATAAATATTCATATTCGTATGTTTGTGACAATCCGCGGAGATACAGGGCGTCAAAGTAACCATTCAGACGCTTGATCGAGTCTTCGCTGAAAAACTCCAACGCGCTTTGGCCTATGACTCGTTTTGCATCAAGCTGATGAAACAAAATGAATTCTTTGTTGGCAAGTTGCACGCGCAGGTTGGCATCGAGCACAAAAATCATCGCAGGACTGTGCTCCATCACAGCACCAAATAACAGCCGCTCTTGTTCCAGTTTGGACTCAGCACTGGCATCTTGCAGCACCAGCAGCGCCGCACCTCTTAAGCTGTTTTGTGCCGGTAGCGCGATAAACGTGGCATCCACGGCTAAACGACGTTTTTGCACGGAAAGGAGTTGCAAGCGCGCTTGGCGTGAATTGGGTATCGCTTGTTTTAACGTATCGAGCAACCAAGCGATACTGGCATCATCAAATAAACGAAATACGTTGTATCTCAGGGCTTGTTGCGCCGTTTTAAAACTAAACAATTGCAACGCCGGCGCATTGATATCAATAATTTTGCCGTGCTCACTTAGGAGCAGACAACCAACGGGCAGATTTTCAAACAAGCCTTGATAGTGGTCGCGCTGCAGCACCAGTTGCTGTTGAGCTTGTTGCAGTTGTTGGTTTTGTAGCTCTAATTCAGTTTGGTAAATCTGCAATTCTTCAATTAACCGGACCTGCTCGTTGGGCAATTGTGGGTCCACCGTCGGCTGTTGCTGATACTGCGCGAGCGTCGCCATCGCTTGCTGACGCAGCAAGGCAAGGCGTGAGGAGTCAGTCATGCTGCTGTTCCTTGATGATCCAATCGGTGACGTTGACGTGACTAACCACAGCGGCAAATTGCCCATGTTTGACGCTCACGGCGTGCATTACAAACCAACGGTTTTCGGCTGGAGAATGACAGGGATAACTCATCTGAAAGCTCGACTTGCTGCCTTCAAGCACACTTTTGATGCCCAAATAGGCGCGACGAGCAAATGGATCTTGCTCTGCGGCTTGTTCGCACGCATCCAAATAGTTAGCTCCAGTACAGGTTTGTGCCAGTGTTGGGTCGCCATTAACCCGAGCAAATTGTTCCCAAGCAGAATTAACCAACACGATTTGGCCAAATTTATCCAACACCGCCACATGTTCTGGTAGGGCATTGAGTAAAATTTGTAACTGCTGGGAGGCTTTAAGCGGCGTAATATCGACAAAAGTGGCGACGGCGCCAATCGCGCCGCTGCTGATCCGATACGGCAGGATGCGCACCAAAAACTCCACGCCATCCGTTGATTTGACTTCGCGCTCGATGGTCCGCTCGTGATTCAAAGTGATAGCCAAATCTTGGCTAAACTCGTTGTATTGTAAACGACTGACGATTTCATCTACCGGGCGGCCTATATCACTATCACGAATTTTAAACAGTCGAATGGCGTCAGGTGTGTACCGAGTTACCGTTTTGTTCTGATCTACAAAAAGCGTAGCAATGCCGGCGGCGCGGGACATGGAATCCAAGTCCGCATTGATCCGGTTTAGAATGACCATTTTTTCATGGTATTCAGAGTTCACTGTATTGAGTTCTTCATTGACGGATTGCAACTCTTCGTTTGCGCTTTGCATCTCCTCATTGGATGCCATCAATTCTTCGTTGGTCGCTTGCAGCTCTTCGTTCGAGGTTTCGAGTTCTTCAATGGTGGCTTGCAGACTTTCACGTGTGGCTTGTAACTCAACTTCGAGCGCATTGATTTTGTCACTGAGTTCATGACTGAGCTCGACCGGCGTGGCGGGTAGCGTTGGCGCGATTGCGGCTCGGACAAACGCCAACAGCACTTGAGATTCAGGTTTGTGCTCTAGTGTTTGTGCGACCACTTGGTAGCTGGATTCTTGCCCCTTTGCGTCATTAAACCGCACGAATTCCGAGCGGTAGTTGCCGCCTTCACGTTTGCATTTATGCAGCAATGCGCTGGCAACTGGCTGCAATTTATCGGGTAGCACTTTATTGAGGGTGAATTCCGCAGCACCGTGGCGCAGCTGCAACAAAGACTGCACATCGCCATAAAGGTGGATCACTTTGCCCGTATGATCGACGAGCATAGCTGGCGGAGCAAACTGTTGCAGTACCATTTCTCGTGCTTGTTCAACCCAAGTGTCTTTGAAGTGCTCCCGCGCCAAGCGGGGATGAGCAACACGTTCCATCGCTGGTTTTGCGGCTAGCGCAAACTGGCCCCGTAATTCGTGACTGAGTGGGGTATGGTTGCGTTGAAACACTTTCAATTTCGTGTCGAGTGAATGAAAGCTACTACTGTTGATGGTCATTGATTCACTGATCCCCAAGGTCAAAAAGCCATCGGGAACTACGGCGTATTGTAGTTTTTGTAGCACCAAATCCTGTGCCATATTTTTAAAATAAATCAATGTGTTGCGACAGCTGACTAAGTCCATTCGGGTAAAAGGGGCGTCCTGCAGCAAATTGTGTTTGGCAAAGACGACCGCTTGGCGTAGTTGCGGTTTTACTCGGTAGCCATCCACGTCCACATCAAAGAATTTGTTTAAGTGGTCAGTGCTAAGTTCCGACAAGATGGTTGCTGGATAGTGGCCGTTACTGGCGATGTCCAAATTATCTTGGTTGATATCGGTCGCGAACACTTTGAGTGGTAGCCATTCATTGCGCTGCTCAAATGCCTCCAAAAACAGCATGACGAGGCTGTAGGCCTCCTCACCTGTGGAGCAACCGGCAACCCAACAACGGATCCCTTGCAGCGGATTCGCATGTGCAATGATTTCAGGGATCACTTCTTGTGCTAGCAACTCAAAGACGCTGCGATCGCGAAAAAAACTAGTCACTGGGATAAGCAGCTCGCCGCGCAAAGTGTCCAACTCTGCCGCGTTGACCTGCAACAAGTTGGCATACTCACGCAGATTTTTAAGATGTTTGAGTTGCATCCGACGTTCAATCCGTCGGCCAATAGTGCCGACTTTGTAATCGGCAAAGTTGATATGAAACTCATTGTTTAATATCGCAAAAATGTCATCACGTGCGGCAATTTGCTCCAGCTCGGTTTGCGGCTCAATATCCAAGTTGTTAAAGCCAACCCCAGGATTTTCCAGATAGTGTTTTAGACGGGTAGGGATTTCACGGACTGGTAACACATCGTGCACGGCACCGGTGTGAATGGCTGACGTTGGCATCCCGTCGAATTTTGCATCTGTAGGTTGTTGCACTATCACCAAGCCGCCGACTGCATTGATATCAGCAATACCAAGACTGCCGTCTGAACCAGTACCCGACAAAATCACGGCAATGCTTTTATTTCCAAACGATTTAGCGACCGACTTAAAGAAAATATCAATGGGTAATGAAAAGGTATGTGGCAGCTTTTGTGTGACTTTAAAACGGCCTTCTTCAATTTCAATGTGAGTGCCTGCCGGTATTAAATACACAGTATCTGGCAGGGGCGCGACATCACTTTTCACCATGACGACGGGCATCTGCGTGTAACGCGCCAGTAAGTCGTCCATCATGCTTTTATGATCTGGCGACAAGTGTTGCACCACAACATATGTGATGCCCAAATCTGTCGGGCAGTTACGGAAAAACTGCTCAAGCGCTTCAAGACCACCGGCAGAAGCACCTATCGCAACAATCGTGTCGGCCACAGCGTGTGGATGTACATTCATCCGCTGAAATATCCTCATAAATCAAGTGGTTATTTTGGTATTCACTGACAGCGGCACGTCAGATTTACGCACCTCGGAGGCTGGATAATTTCACTATTGCGGCAAAAATCAGCGATTTCAAACGGAAAATTGATAATTATCAATTTTTCCCGAAATAGATTTTGCATCGAGTTTTAGATGAATAACTATATAAAAAACCACGGTTGTCCCCGTTCTCGGTATTCCCTTTTTTGGTACAAACTATGGCAGTTGATTTGCATAAGGCTTATATCCATACCGCGCTGAAATTTTGTTTCGGCCCCGATGTATTGAGTAACCTTGAGTTGAGATCGTTGCTGCAGTTATTGGCGGAGCATGCCGAAGAAATAGCGGCGGAGGCGGGCGATTATGTGATGCAAGAAGGGATTGATGCGGAGTATTTATTTATTCCAACTTCTGGGGTCATGTTAATCGAGCGGGCAAGTAGTTCTAACTTCCGCCACGTCTATGCGTTTGTCTTCCCTGGAAACTTGTTTGGCATATCCAGTGAAAGTAGGTATCCGTATTCCGTTAAAGCTCTAGCGCCGGTTAGTTTATTGCGGATAAAACGAACTCATCTTGACCAACTGATGCGTACAGATCCGGCGGTTGCGCGGCTATTTTATGAGATAGCGACCAGAATTATAAGTTTTTTAATCAGTAACTTATACATGCTCGGTCAGAAAACGGCGGTACAACGAGTCTGTTACTTTTTACTCGATTTCCAGCGGATGGGTAACTTTGGTAACGAATTATTTGTACCTATGACCAGAAAGGATATTGCCTGTTATTTAGGGATAAGTGAAGAAACTGTGAGTCGCGCATTTACTCGACTCAAGCAACTGCAGCTGATAGATGTCAAGAGTCAGTATTTCATTGAGCTGCTTGATGTTTCTCGCTTAGAGCAGTGTTGTCAAGAGCGTGATATTCCTGTTTCTAACTAGGTGCGCTGGCCTCTTGGGCTAAATGGCTGATTTGCTGGTGGGTCTGATCGAGCACAGTGCAAAGACGCTGCGCTAACCGAGGGATCTCCGGCGCGGTAGGGGTCTGGGTGCACAGTTGCTCGAGTTGCGCGGCCACTTCGCGCAGCGCTTGCAATTTCATTTGGCTCGACGAGCCTTTGAGCGTATGTGCAATCAACTTTAATTCGGCGATATTGCGATCATCGATTGCTTGTTGGATCTTGGCTTTTTTGCTGGCGGTTTGATCTAAAAACACCCGCAGCAGTTTGGGGATCATGTGCTTGAGCACACCCATTTGTTCGTTGAGGGCTTGCTGGTCAAAAATCGGCAACTGCGTGCTGGCTTCAATACCGTTTGCCGCATTGGTGTGCAGAAAATCCGCCAGTTTTTGTAACAAGGTGTCGGACTGGATCGGTTTACTTAAAAAGTCATCCATACCGGCATCGAGACACTTCTGCCGTTCTTCGGTTAACGCATTGGCTGTCAGTGCGACGATCGGAATTTGTTGCCACTGCGCGCCAGCTCGCCCTTGGCGGATCGCCGTGCTGCACGCAAAACCATCGAGTTGTGGCATTAAACAATCCATCAAAATCAGTTGTGGGCTGCTGGGGGCATCGGCGGGCCAGTCGGTGAGTAGCTGCAATGCTTCGAGGCCGTTGGTCGCTGTTGCAACGGTCAACCCGGCTTCTTGCAGCATCATTTGCGCGACCATCAGGTTAACGGGGTTGTCTTCGACCACCAACACATGGGCGCCTTGCAACTGAGGTGCAGCGGCGCTGGCCACCACTTTCGGTTTGTCGATGCTTTTTGTGGCTTTACACAGCAAATGGAATCGAAAGACCGAGCCGACGCCTGGCGTACTTTCGACGCTGATCTCGCCATGCATCAAGCGACACAACTGTTGGCTGATCGCCAAACCCAAACCAGTGCCACCAAAACGGCGGGTTGTCGAGCTATCCGCCTGACTAAAAGCACTAAACAGCTGAGCGCGTTGCGCATTGGAAATGCCGATGCCACTGTCGGCGACCGCCACGTCAATGCGTACTTGATGGTTCTTCAGTTTGGTTTGGACATCGACGCGGATATGCCCCTGTTGCGTAAATTTAACGGCGTTACTGAGCAAGTTGCTCAGAATTTGTTTAAAGCGTACCGGGTCGCCAATTACAAACGGGTGCTGCACTCGCGCCAGATTTAACTCGATATCGAGGCCTTTTTCGGCGGCGGATTGCGACAGCAACTTCACACAATCATCGACCACTTCCGGCACGCTAAATGGGATCCGTTCGAGGGTGATTTTGCCCGCTTCGATTTTTGAAAAGTCGAGGATGTCGTTGAGGATCGCCAGCAAACTGCGACCCGAGCGGATCGCCACCTGCAACTGTTCTTGTTGGGCGGCCGTCAGGCTGGATTTTGCCAGTAAATCCAACATGCCAAGCACACCATTCATCGGCGTGCGGATCTCGTGGCTCATATTGGCTAAAAACATCGATTTGGTTTGCGCTGTGGCTTCTGCAAGGGCTTTGGCATCGCGCAGTGCTTTTTCGGTTTCTTTGCGCACGGAGATATCTTCAACGATCGACCAAATCAGTTTTTTGCCGCTGGGGTCTGTGATCAAGACGCCGCTCAGCAGCACCGGGTAACGCGACTGATCTTGGCGAATAAACTCAGTTTCATAGGGGCCATACCGGCCGGTTGTTTTGAGTTGTTCCAGCTGATAATGCTCTTGAATACGATACTCAGCCGGTGTTAATTGCTGGTAGGTCATTTGCCGCAATTCAGGGATGCTGTAACCGGTGGGCTGCGCTAGCGTGTCGTTGACTTCCACGAAGCGGCCACTTTGATAGTCGGTTAACGCGATCCCCGCCGGAGACAGCGCAAACAAGCTACGCAAACGGGCTTCACTGGCCTCGCGTTCCAGTAAATTGTTTTTCTCTGTAGTGATGTCGTGGATGTAGCCGTGCCATAAAGTGCTGCCGTCGGCCAGACGTTCGGGGAGTGCAGTGCCGTCTAACCAATGTACTTCGCCGTTGGGCAACAAGGTGCGGTATTGGCAAGTCCAGACGCTGAGGTTCTCCAGCGATTCGGTGATCGTCATATTGACCATGTATAGGTCTTGCGGGTGCAGCAAATCAAACACAGCGCTGGCATCCACCCGCACTTGCTCTGGGGTTAAGTGATAGATGTCGATAATGCCGGGACTGGAATAGGGGAAGCAACAACGACCATCGGGCCACATTCTGAACTGGTACACCATGCCGGGGATCTGTTGGGTGAGTTTGGCCAGTTGTTCTGAGCGTTCGGCGCGCTCCAACATGGCGCCCAGCCAACGGCTTAACAGCCGCACAAACATCTGGTCACTGGCCGCCAATTCGGACGGTGTCGCCAGCTGAAACACCAACAAACAAGGTGAAGCGCCGGCTTTAGGTACTCGGCTGACTAGCCATGTGCCTTCAGGCAATGCCATCACTTGCACACTGTCGGTCAATTGTTGTTGTGCTAAATCCAGCGATTGGGCGAGCTCAGGCAGAGTTGCCGAGGTACTGCCGACATCGCACAACCAGCGCCAGCCGAGCGCACTGCCTTCGACCATCATAGCGCGAAGAGCATTCAGCAGCTGACACGCCTGCTGCAGGGCGTTGCTAAAGGTGATGCTTTCATCGGCATCGATGGCGGTGACGATTTCGGCTAATACGGACATCGCCTCGTATTGCCGAGCGAGCAGGGCTTCTGCTTGTTTTTGCGCTGTGATGTCGGCGTGAGTGCCGTACATCAATAAAGGTTGTTGTTGCTCATCCCAACTTTTCACTTGGCCACGGTCATGCACCCACACCCAATGCCCCGCTTTATGGCGCATCCGACATTGCACGTCATAATAGGGCAGTTCACCGCTAAAATGCCGCTGCAGTATATCGTTACTGTGCGCTAGGTCGTCTGGATGGGCGAACTTGAGCCAAGTTTCAATCGACACCGGCATCAGCTCACTGAGTTGATAGCCAAGCATATTGGCCCAGCGCTCATCAAACAGTGTCTCGCCGGTTTGCACATTCCACTGCCAAGTCGCGATTTGCGTGGCTTCAATCACCGCCGCCATATGCTGTTCGCTGTCGCGAATTTTCGCTTGTTGAGCGCGCTCTGCTGAAATATCAGAGCTGATACAAATAAAGCCACGAAGCTGGCCTTGCTCGAGTACCGGGTCCATCTGATTGCGCAGCCAGCGAGTACTGCCATCTTTGCAGGTGATGGCCAATTCTTGGGTGAGCGATTGAGCGTTGGCTTGGGCTTGTGCCAGACGCGCTCGTTCTTCCACAGGATTGAGCTGACTTAAGATAAACAATTTGGGGACTTTCCCCAGCAGTTCCGCTTCACTGTAGCCTGTGAGTTGGCAGTACCCAGGGTTGACCCACAAGGCTTTGCCGTGGGTGTCGGAGATCAGCACGCCGTTGGTGGTTTTGGTTGCCACCAACGACAATAAATTCAGTTGTTGTTGATAGTCACCCGTCAACTCGTAGACACGACGGGCTTGTACCAATTGGCCGATACAGGCCAGCAGCGGTTGCAGCTGTTCGACATCGCGTTCGCTGTAGCCGCCGGGTTTGTTGGCAAGGCCAATCATCGCATTCATTTGCTGGTTGTAGATGATGGGTAATCCCAAAAACGCGGTCAACGGCGGGTGACCCGCTGGCAGGCCGCCACGTCTTGGATCTGTACTTGGGTCATTGGCGATCACGATTTGCTGGTCGCGCATGGCGGCGCCAAACAGCGTGTTTAAGTTGCGAAACTCCAAGCCTTGCGGGGCATTTTTTTGGTAAAAGGCTTGTGTGTCGTCATCCCAGGCAATATTGGTTAACGCGTACGTTTTTAAATAAGGTTGTTCCTGGTCATACAAGACTTCCCCAACAAAGCCGTATTCGCTGTTTGTGATTGCCAGCAAGTCCTGCAACAAGGCATCAAAGGCATTGGTTCTTTGTTGCGTGACAATAAAAGCCGACTGCAGCCGGACAATTGCGTCGGCTAAGCGTTGCCGTTCAAGCAATTCTAAATGCTGCGCTCGAAACGCTTCGCGTTGCATCTCACGGCTGGCCAGTTGCGCAAGCAACGCTAACTGCTGCCGCTGCGGTTGCGACAGTTGGCGCGGGCTGGTATCAATCAGACATAAAGTGCCGACGGCAAAACCTTCGGCGGTCAATAACGGTTGGCCAGCGTAAAAGCGAATAAATGGCGCGCCTGTGACCAAAGGGTTGTCGGCAAACCGCGGATCTGTGGCGGCGTCACAGATCTCAAACAAACCTTCTCGCAAAATGGCATGCCCACAAAAGCTGATATCGCGCGGTGTTTGATCCGCGGCTAATCCTTGTTTGGATTTAAACCATTGCCGGTCGCAGTCCACCAAGGAAATCAGGGCTATAGGTACATCAAACAGCTGTTTGGCCAGCGCGGTAATGTCATCAAAGCGCGTTTCGGCGGCAGTATCTAAAATATGCAATTGCCGTAAGGCCTGCAGGCGCTGCGATTCGTTAGTGGCATCGGAGGGTCGTAACATGCTGGCGGTCCGGCGGTTAAAAAAAGCTGAGTAATAAAATTTAAGGTAGATTTAATCCGATGATTTGTCTTAAAAAACTCTGATATTTTTGATTTAGGTTAGATTGTACTGGCGGCTTGTGATGACGGTGTAAATACGAGTCGCTTGGGTTTACTCATTCATAGCAATTGCTACGAGGTGGTGATGCGAGAGCAGGGTTATAGATGGTTTCGTCGTTGGTACAGCTGTTTGTTGCTTGCGCTGACACTTGGTTGGAGCTTTATGCTAGCGGCTATGCCGCAAGCCCAGCTTGAGACAGTGAAACTCAGCGATGGTCGTTTTTATGTGCTCTACGTACCCAGTTCTTTGCCAAGTTCCGCAGCGGCGCCTCTGGTATTGATGTTCCACGGTGGCGGCGGGCATGCCGAACAAGCCGCGCAGGCGTACGGTTGGCAAGCAACGGCCGACAAATATGGCTTTGTGCTGGTATTTCCTAATGGTTCGAGTCGCTTGCCACGCGCGCGTTTAGCGACCTGGAATGCAGGCAATTGCTGCGGTTATGCGCGTGACGAGCACATTGACGATGTGGCGTTTGTGCGGCAGGTGATCGCCGACGTGCAGCGGCGTGTCGCGGTTGATCCGCAGCGCATATTCGCCACCGGCATGTCCAACGGCGCCATGTTGTCGCAGCGCTTGGCCTGTGAGATGTCTGATACTTTCCGCGCCATTGCCGCTGTGGCTGGCACCGACAACACCAGACAATGCCCGCTGCAGCAGCCGCTGTCGGTGCTGCTGATCCACGCCAAAGACGACACGCATGTGTTGTATCAAGGCGGCGCCGGCAAAGATGCGTTTCGTGATGACAGCAAAGTCACCGATTTCACGTCAGTGCCGGCAACCCTCCAACGCTGGCGGCAACGGCTGCAGCTTAGCGATGTCAGTGCGCAAACGAGCACGCAGCCAGGCGCGGCTTTTGAACGGTATAAAAGCCAAGATGGCCGCATCGAATTGCAACTGATCAGCACAGACACCGGCGGACATTCGTGGCCCGGCAGCAAACCGGTACGCGGCAAAACACCATCAACGGCGATTGCTGCCAATGAGCAAATTTGGCAGTTCTTTGCGCGCCAGCGTTAACCTGCGGCTTGGCTTGGCTTGTCAGCAGTTGCGCCAGTTACGACTAGCCGTAGGGCTTTACGCCTGCGCCCGCCGTAAATAGGTGCTGGCAGCTATCACTCATCGACGAATTGATTGTCTGAATGTTGAGGTGAATGCAGCTTCGCGCGCGCAGGGTGCTTGGCGTGGCGACCGGTGACACGGGCGCGCCACAGCCGAAAACTGCTGCGTTTGAGCTCGCGGCGCATCAACGCAATGATCTGAGCCTCAGTTAATCCGTATTGCAACTTAATCGCCGCAAACGACACCTCGTCGGCCCAGGCCATGGCGATGACGGCGCTGGTGTCTGCGGCATTTAAATTTGGCAAAGCGGCGCTGCGATTTGCTGGCGCGGTTGGAGCTGTGGTTGTTGGTAAAGCTGTGGTCGTTGCGTCTGCAAGGGGTGGCTGGTTCATCATACGAAAAGCTGGCTCTGAGCGTGTGTTGATCGCGAATGTCTGAGATCTACGGCAGACCGTCACCGCTGGATCTCTACGCCAATTTGCGACTTTGGGGACAAATAGACTGGTGACACCCAAGCAACTTTGCTATGTTGTTTCGATAATGGAAAAAGGGAGTTTAGTGTGGACTTTCCTGCGCGAGTACGACAACAAAGCTGCCGCGATTGTTTATCCGGAGCCGACTTAGGCTTTCAAATTCGCATGGCGTTTCAGCCGATCATTGAGTGGTCGAGTCGTTCTATTGTCGGTTACGAAGCGCTGGTGCGTGGCGAGCAGGGGGAAGGCGCGGCGCAGGTGCTGTCGCAAGTCACTGAGCAAAACAAATACTATTTTGACCAAGCATGCCGGGTCAAAGCCATCGAAACCGCCACGCGCTTGGGTCTGGATAAAATCCTGTCGATTAACTTTTTACCCAACGCCGTCTACAACCCTGAGACCTGTATCCGCGCGACCATTGAAGCGGCAGACTTATACGGTTTTGATATTCGCAACATCATGTTTGAAGTGACCGAAGGCGAACAGATCCTTAGTCAGCAACATTTATTGCATATTTTTCAAAGCTATAGCGAACGCGGCTTTATCACAGCCATCGACGACTTTGGCGCAGGTTTTGCGCATGAAGATTGGTTGTATGCGCTAAAACCTAGGGTGCTGAAGCTGGATATGGCGCTGATCCGCGCCATAGACCAAGACCCAGCCAAACAACAACGCGTGCTGGCGATCCAACAACAATGCGAGTTACTTGGCTGCCGACTGTTGGCCGAAGGTGTTGAAACTGCGGAAGAATTAAGCTGGTTATCCTTTATTGGTATCGATTGGTTTCAAGGCTATCTGTTTGCCAAACCGCAATTAGAACAGTTGCAAAGTGCCGCTGAGTTGCCTGTGCTGCGGCAATGTTAACCCGGCGCGCTGCGGCTTCGGCTCCGGCGCAAACGGCACTGCGGCGTGTGGTATCATCGACCTTTTAATCACGAGGGCTGCCGATGCCGTTTGCTCAATTTAGCGGTGATGCCTTGTTCGAACAGCTCAAGAGCACCTTGGAAACGCTGACGTCACCGGTAGCCGGCGAGCCACTGTTTAGCGGCGAAGATGCATTTGGCCCGGTGATCGTGCGCCAGCATGATGATTACCGGACTTTGTGTTTTGACGCTGTGTTTGAACAAAGCAAGATGCGCATGTCGGCGCCCGCCGAACCGGTATTTACCTATATTCGCGCCATGTTATTGGCCAGTTGTTTTGCGCCAAACCGCACAGCGTTGGTGCTGGGCTTGGGCGGTGGTAGTTTGGTGCGCGCCTTGGCGCAGTTGCAGCCTGACTGTGTCACAACTGCCGTCGAGATCCGTCCTTTAGTCATCGATGTGGCGCAGCGTTTTTTTCTGCTGGAAAACCACGCCCATTGTCAGTTGGTGTGCGCCGATGCCAGCGAGTATTTGCGCCAAGCCTCGCCACACTCAACCGACCTGATCTTGGCTGATCTGTATTGGTCCTTGGTGATGGATCAGCAACAAAAAAGCAGTGAATTCATCCAATTATGTAAAAAACACCTGAGCGAGCAAGGCTGGCTGGCATTAAATATGGCCAGTCGCAAGGATGTAGATGACAAGCTGTTACAGGTGCTTTATCGTAGCTTCGACGACGTATTCAGTTGTTCCTTCCCAAACAGCAATACGGTGTTGTTGGCAGGCTCCGTGCAACAATGCGGTGGCATGGCCAATTTTTATCAACGCCTTGAGCAGGTGTCAGATCGGTGGCATGGTGCACTCGACGGAGTCGGTCGTGCTTTGGTGCGTGTCACCGCATCGAACTTGCCTGCAGTGTGAATAAATAGAAGTGAACATGGAAAAGAAAACGGCGCGTTTGACCATTCTGATTGACCCAGACAAAAAAGCGGCTTTTGAAGAACTGTGTGAAAGTCAGGACATTACGCCGTCGCAAGTACTGCGGCAGATGATCCGGGATTATTTAACGCAACATGGCGTCGATTACAAAGCGCGGATCGCGTTACGAGCCGCCAAAGATCAATAATTGCATCTGCTAGATAAATCTTTATAGATCAAATAACTACCTTAAAAAATCACCGTGTTGCTGGCAGCCGGTGATTTTTTTGTTGTCGAAAAAGCTTGCTATGCGAATAAAAGTGTAATTATATGATAATCAAATTATCATGCTTCTGTCCGAGCTTGATAAGATTAACTTGAAGTTCTCTCTATTTCGTCGGTGATTAGCGCAGCTTGGTAGCGCACTTGGTTTGGGTCCAAGGGGTCGCAAGTTCGAATCTTGCATCACCGACCATTTTTCTGCCCTAGCGCCTGCCTGGCGTTGAATTTCAGTGAAGCTCGTCGAAGGGCGACTGCGTTTTGCTGACCTTCGCGGAGCCGACTTATGTCACTTGAAGCCTCACTACAGCAACTTGTCCACACGACTGTCGATACCACCGAGCGTTATTTAAACGGCTGCACTTTCTGGCTAATTTGTTGGATCAAATTTATCCGCCATTGGCCAATCAGCATGTGCCCAGCATCCGTGTGGATGAGCAACAGTATGATTTAGATGACTTATTGGTGTTGTTGTTCGAGTTTGTGCAGCTAATCACGACCTTTAGCCAATTTGAGTATGCGGCGGCAAGTCTGAATCAGTTTTTGGCCGTACATGGTAAGCGGTTGGAACAATTGCATGTGCAAGGGCGTTTAGACCATCTGCGCGAGTTGGTGGAGTTTCGCTTACAGACGCAACAAGCGACCGACAGTTGACGCTGGCTGCAGCTTGAGCGTGCTGCAGCCATAGGGTTCGTATTGTCGTTGGTGCTGAGTGCTTGTGAGCTTCCAGCTTGAAAGTTTATTAGGCCAGCGCCGCAAGGCCCATCCAGCCGTGCCACGCCATGTAAGCTGCCACGAGCAACATCAAACCGCTGGAAAAATATGGCAATTTTTGGGTAAAACTGCGAAAGCCATGTGCGTCTAAATGCTTCATGCCCAACGCGGCAATCACCCCAGCCGCCACCAGCGTCAGCGCCAAGCCCAAACTAAAACACAGCACCAAGGTGGCGCCCAAGGCAATTTCTTTTAGCTGCAAGCAAATCAATAACACAGTGATTGAAGCCGGGCAGGGGATTAAACCACCTGTTAAACCAAACAACACAATTTGCCCTGTGGTGACTTGCCGATTGGCAAAGCGGCGCTGAATTTGTTCGGCATGCATCCGTTCGTGCGCGTCTTGGTACTGGGCTGTGCTGTCGGCATGGTCATGCGCATGACTGTGCGCGTGGGAATGATCATGGGAATGGTTATGTGAATGACCCGCGCAGCAACTGCGGGTTGACGTTGCTAAAACCAGCGGCGCTGAACTGGGCGCTTGTGGCGTAAAAAAGCTGGCGCTGGCAGCGACCGGCTGTGCATGCTGATGGTCGTGGTCGTGGTCGTGGTCGTGGTCGTGGTCGTGGTCGTGGTCGTGGTCGTGGTCGTGGTCGTGGTCGTGCGGATGCTTGATCCGCCACATCATCCACACCGCGATGCCGGCGATGATCGCCGCCGAAATCAGCTGGAACACCGGCTCGGTGTTTTCGGCGTTCCAATGCTGGCCAAAATACAAGCCACCCATCGCAATCAGCCACACCACGGCGGTGTGCGACAAGGTCGCGGCGACGCCCAGTAACACGGCTTGTAGCACAGTGCCACGTACGGCCACGATAAATGACGCCATCATGGTTTTGGAATGGCCTGGTTCGAGGCCATGTAAGGCGCCGAGTAAAATAGCGCTTGGGATAAAAATCCAAGCATTGCCTTGTTGCAGTAGCGTCGTAAATTCGTTCATAACATCCTCATTGGTTGCTTTAAATATACTCCCCCCTAGTATGTTTGGCTAGCCCATAAAGCACGCGTTTTGTCAGCGAGCTCATCGAACTTGTCAGCAACTCGCTAGACAAGCCTTTAGTTGCAGGCCTTCTGTCGGTATACTCAGGGGGAGTATCGTTTGGCAGTCACGGCAAGGAGTCGAGATGTCGCATCGGTTTGAACAAAAAAAATTGCAAAGTCGCGTCAATCGTCTGCGCGGCCAAGTGGACGCGGTCGACCGTCTATTGCGCGAGCAACAAGACTGCCTGACGCTGTTGCAGCAAATCTCGGCAGTGCGCGGTGCGGTCGACAGCCTGATGGCCGAAGTGCTAGAGCACCATATTCGCGAGCATTTGGTGGCCGACCAAACCTTATCCAGCGAGCAGCAGCATGAAGTCGAGGTGCTGGTGAAAACCTTAAAAGGCTATTTGAAAAAATAACCAACGTGGACGTGTGATGGAACAATCTTGGATGGTGCAGTTGCCGCAAGGCGAGATTAGTGTGCAGCGCTGGAGCCCCATCGAGCCGCGCCTTGGCGCTGTGCCTTGGGTTTTATTCCACGACTCGCTTGGTTGTAATGCCAGCTGGCGCGACTTCCCGCAACAACTGGCCAACGCCACCGGCCAGCTGGTCATAGGCTATGACCGCTTGGGTTTTGGGTTATCGTCGCCGCGCCACGGCCCCTTGCCGCTCAGTTTTATCCAAGACGAAGCCGAGCTGGTGGAGCAGTTATTAGAACAGCTGGGCCTGACCCAGTTTATGGCCTTTGGTCATAGTGTCGGCGGCGCTATGGCGGTCGAAGTGGCAGCGCATCTTCCTTATGACTGCGTCGCGCTCGTCACTGAAGCCGCGCAGTGCCGCGTCGAGGCACAAACCCTTGACGGCATTCGCCGCGCACAGGCTGATTTTGCGCCCAATACGCACCCTGAATCCGTCGCCATGCAGCGCTTGGTGAAATACCACGGCGAGCGTGCGCCTTGGGTGCTTAGCGCCTGGACCGAGACCTGGCTCAACCCCGCATTTGCCCACTGGACTTTAGACCATGCCCTGCGCCGCGTGTCGTGTCCAACCTTGATATTGCAAGGCGATCGCGACGAATACGCCACCCCCGCCCAACCCAAACAGATGGCCGCTCAGCTGCAAGGCCCTGTGATGTTGAAGTTATTACCAGAGCTGCAGCACGTGCCGCACCGCGAAGACCCCGCATTGGTGCTGGAGTGCATCCAGCAGTTTTTGCGGGATTTTGGAAACGACTAAGGCCTAGCGGTAGCGTGTATTTCGCCTTCGCAGCGAGAGTGTTGCCTGCGGCAGGCTTGGTTTCGTATGCTGGTTTGGTTTTTTTCTAAATCGTTTTTCGCCTTTGCGGCGCGCTTTTTTAAAAGCTTTCGGCG
>DMYW01000056.1:0-40101 GCA_003482455.1 Rheinheimera sp.
CGCAACTACTTTAGAAGCTTTTGAAGAAGTATCGGAACTAATTGAATTTGAATGGTTCTTGTTTGAGGAACGGCTTCCACCATTCGGCCCCACTACAGCGGTTTGTACCGCATCTGGGTTAGTCACCACTAACACTTGTCCCACATAAATGGTATAGGGCTCGGCGATGCGGTTGATGCGGGCGAGCGTTTTAAAATCCATGCCCGAGCGAAAGGCGATCGAAAATAAGGTGTCGCCAGGTTTCACTTGATAGGTTTGTGCAGCCGGCAATGACGCTCTCGTGCGCTTGGCCGCAGAATCAGCCACCGGCGCCGGGTTGTCACGCAAGGTACAAGCACTGAGCAGGCAACAAGCTGCTAGGATCCAGCATTTATTTCGCATAAATGAGGTACGCTCCAACAGCGGCAGCCACTGTGCCCCAGCCTAACCAATCGACGATATCGCGCAGTTTTTGCTGCATTTTTTCACCGCCCCAATACATCAAGCCGGCGACAATATAAAACCGACTGGCGCGACCAATAAACGAAGCGATCACAAAAGGCAAAAACGCCATTTGCATTAAACCTGCGCCAACAGTGAATAACTTGTAGGGGATCGGCGAAAAACCAGCGATAAACACCACCCAAACGCCATATTCTTTAAACCAACGTTCGACCAAGCCAAAGGTTTCTTGGTAGCCCATATGCTGGATAAACGGCAACACCACTGGGTCGTATAACAGGTAACCCAGCAGGTAGCCTGCCATCCCGCCTAACACGGAGGAGATCGACGTCAACCACGCCAAACGAAACGCCCGCTCTGGGTGGGCCAGCGCCATCGGTGCCAGCATCACATCGGGAGGTATCGGAAAAAACACCGATTCGGCAAAACTTAATGTACACAAATAGCGGGTGGCGTGACGGTGACGCGCCCAATGCAACGCCTTATCGTACATCTTCTGGAAAATCTTCAACCTATACTCCTGAACTACGCCAGTTCGCCTGGCACCAGCGGTACAAACTTAACCGCTTCAATATCCTTGGACTGAAATTCATCGCCATGACGCTGGTACACACGCAACACTTGTTCGTGGGCACCGACGGGGATCACTAACCGCCCACCATCCACCAACTGTTCCAGCAATTCTTGCGGTACTTGGGTTGGCGCCGCGGTGACGATAATGCAATCAAATGGCGCTTTGGTCGGCCAGCCTAACCAGCCGTCGCCATGTTTCATCGCGACATTGTGCAAATCCAGTTGTTGCAAGCGGCGCTTGGCTTGAAATTGCAACGACTTGATGCGCTCCACGGTGCAGACTTGTTGAAACAACCGCGCCAAAATCGCCGTCTGGTAGCCAGAGCCCGTGCCAATCTCAAGCACCTTTTTCGGCGCCCACTCGCTGTCAGCCGCAGCATCCAGCAACAATTCGGTCATCCGTGCGACTATATAAGGCTGCGAAATAGTCTGGCCTTGGCCAATCGGCAAGGCGGTATTTTCATAGGCTTTGTGCGCTAAAATCAGTTCCACAAAATGATGGCGTGGCGTTGACGCTATCGCCTCCAGCACTTTGGCGTGGCGAATGCCGTCGCTTTGTAATTTCTGCGCCAACAGTGCGGCGCTGCGTTGCGTCGCCACTGCCATTAGTTCACCTCGATGCCATCAAGCCACGACGTCAGCGCGTCGATGCTGCGGTACGCCGTCATGTCGATGGTCAACGGCGTAACTGACGCATACCCATGACTTACCGCATAAAAATCAGTGCCTTCGCCAGCATCTTGTGCGCCACTGAGTGGCCCGTACCAATAAATCGCCCGGCCCCACGGATCTTGACTGGCCGTCATACTTTCGGCTTTGTGCCGCCGCCCTAGCCGCGTCACTTGAATGCCTTTGAGTTCGTGCAGTGGCACCGCCGGCACATTGATACTTAAAATTTGATTGGCTGGCAGTGGGTGAGATTTGAGTTTTTTGATCACTTGCACGACTACTGCCGCCGCAGTCTCAAAATGCTCTTCGCCGTGACTTACGAGCGACACCGCGATGGCAGGCAACCCCAAGTGACGACCCTCGGTGGCCGCAGCGACCGTGCCCGAATACAACACATCATCGCCCATATTGGCGCCGTGGTTGATCCCGGCAACGACTAAGTCCGGCGTTTGCTGGCACAGCTGATTAATGCCCAGATGCACACAATCGGTGGGGGTGCCGTTGACCGCCAAAAAGCCATTGTCCATGGTCGAGACGCGCAGCGGGTTGACCAAGGTCAGCGAATTACTGGCGCCGCTGCAGTTACGATCCGGCGCCACAGTGGTCACGTCGGCGATCTGCGCCAAGGCCTGTTGCAGTACCTGAATACCTTTGGCATGCACACCATCATCGTTACTGAGCAAAATCCGCATTTAACTCTCCGCGCTGTCGACGTCATCGCCTTGTTCAAGCCAACGAAATTCGCGACTAACATCTTGATATTGAACTAATTCACGTAGCACGGCAGTGGCAAAACTACCGGCAGGTAACGCAAAGCTGAGCTCGAGTGTATCACCCTCACATCGAAAACTCAGGTGTTTTGGCAGCAGTCGTACCGAGCGACGCTCAAGGTGCATATTAAAATCCACCAAGGCTTGTACCCACGCCTGATAAGGCGCCAGCCACGCCTCTTGTGATGCCAGCGCAGCGGCAGACTCCATCGCTTTACCAACACCCGGCATTAAAGCGGTGGGGTGGATATCGCCTTGCGCCAATCGCGCTTCGATCTCTGCGGTCAATTCGGGCACATGAAAAACAGAACCAGAGCCATCCAGTTGCACCACAGCGCCGGTTTGCACGCGGGCAAACCAGCCCTGCAGCACGCGTTGTGATACTTGTTGATTGAACAGCATCGATCGAGCAGCAGACAGAGCTAACCCGCGCAATTGCCGATCACTAATTCCTTCGCCAGCAAACAGCCGAGCTGCTGAATGTAAGTTACTGTTATTGCGACCAAAACGCTGCTCGCCAAAATAATTCGGCACCCCAGTGGCAAGCAGATCTAAGCGTTGCACTAACGCGGGCATATCTGAAACTTCCCGCAGCGTCAGCACAAAGCGGTTATGCGCAATTGAACCAATTTTTAGCCGCCGTTGGTGGCGCGTTACTTGCAAAATTTTCGCGCCATCCAGCTGCCAGTTTTGCCACGGCATTTCTTGTTTAATCGGCCACGGCAAACAGAACCATTGCCGCGTCACCGCATGGCGGTCTTTTAGACCGGCATAACTGACCAAGCGATTTTTCAGACCCGCCGCTTGGGCTAACTGTCTGGCGATAAACTGGGTGTTCTGACCGATTTTTTCGACGTACAACAACACGTGTTCGCCTTGGCCCGTTGGCGTAAAACTTAACGTTTCTTCGACGATAAAATCACTCGGTTGATGGCGGATCACCGCAGTGGCGGTGGGCTCGCCGTGTAAATATGCCAGCGGCGGTAAGTCCGTGGATAAGGCTGCGCCTACATGGTCCGTCATGCCAGTTTCACCAACAGCGCCACGGCTTCTACAGCGATCCCCTCTTTGCGACCGACAAAGCCGAGCTTTTCGGTGGTGGTGGCTTTGACATTGACTTGGCTGATGTCGCAGGCTAAATCGGCGGCAATATTGGCGCGCATCGCCAGCACATGCGGCGCCATTTTCGGTGCTTGCGCCATGATGGTCACATCCACGTTACCAATGGCGTAACCGAGCTTTTGCACATCCGCAAACACATGACGCAACAAAATCCGACTGTCGATGCCTTTAAACTGAGCGTCGGTGTCGGGAAAATGATGGCCAATGTCACCCAGCGCCAGCGCCCCCAGCAGAGCGTCAGATAACGCATGCAGCACCACGTCGCCATCCGAATGGGCAATCAACCCTTGGCTGTATTCGATTTTTACGCCACCTAGCGTCACAGGCCCTTCACCGCCAAAGGCGTGCACATCAAAACCGTGACCAATTCGAAAAGGTGTCATCACTGCTCCAGATAAAAACGTGCCAGAGCTAAATCTTCTGGCTGAGTAATTTTGATATTGTCGGCGCGCCCAGGTACCAGCTGCACCGCCTGCCCGGCCCACTCCATCGCCGACGCTTCATCTGTGATGGCTACGCCAGCAGCAAGCGCTGTCTGCAGAGCTTGGCGCAACAAGGCGGTTGGAAATACTTGCGGGGTCAACGCATGCCAAAGTTGACTGCGCTCAACGGTGCATTGCACGAGTGACGAACCATCAGCCTGACGCTGGCCGCGCTTCATGGTATCACGCACTGGGCTGGCTAAAATGCCGCCTTGACCGGTCTGCGCGCAGCGCTCTAGTAACGTCGCTAAATCTTCAGAACGCAGCAACGGCCGCGCCGCGTCGTGGACTAACACCCAAGGAAATTGGTCAGCATCAATATGCTGCAGCGCCGACAATACAGAATCCGCGCGCTCGCGACCACCGGCAACTCGTGTCACTCGCGGTGTGGTCGCTAACGGCAGTTCAGCAAAATACGGGTCTGTGTCGGACACCGCGATGTAAAGCGGCGACTGCGGCAGTGCGGCGAGCAGCCGCTGAGCAGTCACTTCCAGAATGGTTTTGCCCGCCAGTGGCAAATATTGCTTAGGCCGGTCGGCCTGCATCCGCGCACCGACACCAGCCGCAGGGATCACCAACGCAATCTTCATTGTTTTTGCGCCGGCACTAAACGGAAAAAGATTTCGTCTTGTTTAATCAGGCCTAACTCGTTGCGAGCGCGTTCTTCGATGGAATCTAAGCCTTGTTGCAGATCGCCAACGTCGGCTTGCAGTACTTTATTGCGCTTAGCCAATTCTTCATTGCTAACCGTGTAGGCTTTGAGTTCTTCTTGATGTTTGAAGTACTGCTGCACACTATGCGAGCCGTACCAAAGCCGGTACTGCAACGCCGCTATCAGTGCTAGCAACACCACGACTAATAAACGCATGCCAGACCTATCGTGAGTTGTTTTTTTGTATTATGCGTTGCGAATAGATCGCTGAAAAGCCCCTAAGCCTTGAATTTCGCGGCTTACAGGCAGTTTTTTAGCAAAAAACTAGCTAACCGGCGGCGTGAGGTTTGGCAAAGTTTTGCCAGTTGAGCCGACTGGCCAATAACATCTCGCGCAGCGTTAACAAACGTGGCGTTTTTCGCTCGGCATTCCGCCATTGATGGCCACAACAGGCCGCCGTCATAATGGCTTTGGAGGGTTTCAGCAGCAACTTGTGCAGGTTGTCCGGCTCTTGCGCCCAACCAGCCATGGCGAACCAGCCATGCTCGTTACAATGCACCCGGTGCCCCGGTACATCGATTTCATCAATAGAATCAATCAGGATCTGCTCAACGCCTTGTTGCAGGCTGTAAATCGGCACCAATAACCCCAGCTTGCTGTACTTGTCGTAATACTTAAAACAAGCTTCGGATTCATCGACATGCGGTACTGGACACTGTTTGGCTTGGCCATGTAACCAGCAGGCGTTTTGCGCGTCTAGCGTCAACGGCGATGGGTATTGCAGCAACAAATTTGCCGCTTCACGTACATAAAACGGCAAGCTTTTCAAACGTTTGGGCAAATTGGCGACCCGTTCAGGCGGCGTTTGCGCCAGACGTGCCAGTTCGCGCTCGTACAAGGTATTGCACAGCTCGCTGTATTGCAGAGTTTGCTCAGGATTGAGCCAAAGCTGATTTTGATTCATCACCGTGGATGTTAGCGCGAGTTCCGCCATTTGAAAACCTGCACCGCACAAGCATGTGATAGGTTTTGCTGGCTAAGTTGTTGATCAGTCGTTTATTTCGTACAACTTGTTACGTCGGTTGTCACCGTAATGGATCTAAACTTAGTCGCAAGCTTGCCCTTTGTCTCAAAAAAAGAGCCAGCAATTGCTGGCTCTTGTTCGTGCAAAGGCTTATTGGCCTTTGATTTCGCTACGGCCTTTGTAAGGTGCGTTGGCGCCCAACTCTTGCTCGATACGCAGCAGTTGGTTGTATTTTGATACGCGATCTGAACGGCACAGTGAGCCCGTTTTGATTTGACCTGCCGCAGTACCTACCGCCAAGTCCGCGATGAACGCATCTTCGGTTTCGCCTGAACGGTGTGAAATGACCGCTGTGAAGCCAGCGTCTTTGGCCATTTTAATCGCCGCTAAGGTTTCCGTTAAGGAACCGATTTGGTTGAACTTGATCAGGATCGAGTTACCGATACCTTGTTCGATACCACGGGCCAAAATCTTGGTGTTGGTGACGAATAAGTCGTCGCCGACCAGCTGGACTTTGCTACCGATTTTGTTGGTCAAGTCTTTCCAACCGTCCCAATCCGATTCATCCAGACCGTCTTCAATCGAAACGATTGGGAAACGTGTGGCAAGGCCAGCCAGAAAGTCGTTGAATTCATACGAGGTGAACTCTTTGCCTTCGCCTGACAGTTTGTATTTACCATCGACGTAGAATTCAGATGCAGCGCAGTCCAGCGCCAAGGTCACGTCTTTGTTCAGCTCGTAGCCAGCCGCAGCGACCGCTTTCGAAATCACTTCCAGCGCTTCTTCGTTCGATTTCAGATCTGGCGCAAAACCACCTTCATCACCAACAGCCGTGTTTAAACCTTTGGCGTGCAGTTCTTTTTTCAGTTGGTGGAAGATTTCCGCGCCCATGCGCAGTGCTTCGGCGAATGACTTAGCGCCAACTGGTTGCACCATAAATTCTTGGATGTCGACGTTGTTGTCGGCATGCTCACCACCGTTGATGATGTTCATCATTGGCACTGGCATAGAGTACACGCCTGACGTGCCGTTTAAGTCCGCAATGTGTTGGTACAGAGGGATTTTCTTGTCTGCAGCGGCAGCGCGAGCCACCGCTAATGACACGGCCAGAATGGCGTTAGCGCCTAATTTAGACTTAGATTCAGTGCCGTCTAAGTCGATCATGATTTGGTCAACGGCTGCTTGTTCGTAGGCTGATTTGCCAACTAAGGCTGCTTGGATTGGGCCTTCGATATTGGCAACGGCAGTTTTTACGCCTTTGCCTAAATAACGGCTTTTGTCGCCGTCACGCAGTTCCAGCGCTTCGCGGGTACCGGTTGACGCACCTGATGGCGCACAACCACGGCCCATCACGCCGCTTTTCAGGTAAACATCGGCTTCTACAGTTGGATTGCCACGTGAATCAAGGATTTCGCGAGCAACAATTTTGACGATTTCTGACATGATTTCTCCCTGAGAGCGAGACAAAAAAGCCGCACCCTAGCGGGCGCGGCCTTTGATTATTTCGCCTGTTGTTGTTTCTGATACTTGTGAGTGGCGGCTACAAAGCCCTGGAACAACTTATGGCCATCGCGCGGCGTCGAGTTAAATTCCGGGTGGAATTGACCGGCGATAAACCATGGATGATCCGGGATCTCAATCATTTCGACCAGCTGGTTGTCCGCCGACAAACCAGAGATCACGAGCCCAGCCTCTTCGAGTTGTGCAATGAAGTGATTGTTCACTTCATAACGGTGGCGGTGACGTTCGCTGATCACATCCGAGCCGTACACTTCACGGGCTTTGGTATTGGGCTTGAGGTTACAGTTCTGGCTACCGAGGCGCATCGTACCGCCGAGATCAGAAGTCTCGGTGCGTTGTTCGACGGCGCCTGCAGCGTCCAGCCACTCTGTGATAAGACCTACCACAGGGTAAGGCGTGTTCTTGTTAAATTCGGTTGAATGCGCGCCAGTTAAGCCGCAAACGTTGCGAGCGTATTCAATCAGTGCCACTTGCATACCCAAGCAAATACCCAGATATGGGATCTTGGTTTCACGGGCATATTGTGCGGCTAAAATCTTGCCTTCCACGCCACGTTCACCAAAACCGCCTGGTACTAAAATACCATCCAGGCCCGCCAACACACCAACGCCTTTGCTTTCAACGTCTTGTGAGTCGATGTATTTGATGGTCACGCTTAAACGGTTTTTCAAACCGGCGTGTTTTAATGCTTCGTTGACCGATTTGTACGCATCTGGCAATTCAACATATTTGCCGACCATGCCGATGGTCACTTCGCCGATTGGGTTCGACTCTTGGTACAGCACTTGTTCCCATTCGGACAAATCGGCTTCTGGCGCGGTTAAATAAAAACGGCGGCAGATCAAATCGTCCAAGCCTTGCGATTTAAGAAGCGCTGGGATTTGGTAAATGCTGGAAACGTCTTTTAACGAGATCACCGCACGTTCTTCCACGTTGGTGAACAGCGCGATTTTGGCTTTTTCGTTGCTTGGAATGGCTCGGTCTGAGCGGCACACCAGAATGTCGGGTTGAATACCAATCGAGCGCAATTCTTTGACCGAATGTTGCGTCGGTTTGGTTTTGATCTCGCCTGCCGTACCTAAGTATGGAACCAAGGTTAAATGCATAAACAAGGCGCGTTCGCGACCAATTTCGGTGCCCAGCTGCCGAATGGCTTCGAGGAATGGTTGGGATTCGATATCACCGACAGTGCCGCCGATCTCAACGATGGCGATGTCATACCCTTCACCGCCAGCAACCACGCGCGATTTAATTTCGTTGGTGATATGTGGGATCACTTGGATAGTGGCGCCTAAGTAGTCGCCACGGCGCTCACGACGGATCACTTCCGCGTACACTTTACCTTGCGTGAAGTTATTCAGCTTGGTCATTTTGGTGCGGATAAAACGTTCGTAGTGGCCTAAGTCGAGGTCTGTTTCAGCGCCATCTTCGGTGACAAACACTTCACCGTGCTGAATGGGACTCATGGTGCCCGGGTCGACGTTGATATAGGGATCCAGTTTCAGGATCGTCACTTTCAAGCCACGCGCTTCTAAAATAGCGGCCAGCGAGGCAGCGGCAATACCTTTACCTAGTGAGGATACGACCCCACCCGTCACGAAGATGTATCTTGTAGTCATGAGACCCCTGAGACAACGTTGAATTTGAGAAAACCAACACCAATACCGAAGGCGGTTGCAAAGAACCGATGGGCAATTTGGGTGTTGGGATCAGGACGGGAGAAAATTATAACAAAGAGCGCTCCATCGCTCAATGTAAAATCTGGTTTTTCCGGTAAAACCACCGAGATAACCTATCACCTTCGCATAATAAGCCATTGTTTTAAAACACATTAACCGAGAAAATTTCGCAGCTATTTAGTTTCTACAGTACTTGCGGTTTTTTGTTGCTGCTTGACCAGATCCCACAGCGCATCCATTTCGGTGAGGTCCGACTCGGCTGGGGTTTTACCGCGCGCCGCCAGTTGCTGCTCAACCGCACGAAAGCGCGTTTCAAATTTCTGATTGGCTTGGCGTAACAAGGTTTCCGGTTGAAAGCCTTGCTTGCGCACCACGTTGACCAGCGCAAACATCAGATCGCCGAGCTCTTCACCCAGTGCCGCTTGGTTAGCGTGCCCGTCTGCCAGCAAGGTCATTTCGGCTTGCACTTCCGCGATCTCTTCTTGCACCTTGTCCCAACAGCCTTGTACGTCTGGCCAATCAAAACCAACACTGGCACAGCGTTTTTGCAGTTTATACGCACGGGTCAACGCCGGCATGCCGGCGGGCACATCATCCAGCACACTGCATTGACCTTTGGCGCTGCGTTCTTGTTGCTTTAAGGCTTCCCAATTGGCAAGCGCACGGGTCGCGTCGCTGGCTTGATCGCCTGTCGTCTGCGTTGGGTCGATTGGGAACACGTGTGGATGGCGGCGCTTTAATTTGTCACAAATGGCGCGCGCGCAGTCGGCAAATTCAAAGCGGCCTTCTTCGGCGGCAATTTGACTGTAAAACACCACTTGGAATAACAAATCACCCAGTTCGTCCTTCAGCTCATCAAAGGCGCCGCGTTCAATGGCGTCGGCCACTTCGTATGCTTCTTCCAAGGTATATGGCACTATCGTTTGATAGCTTTGCGCTTTGTCCCAGGCACAGCCATGCTCGGGGTCGCGTAAGCGCGCCATAATGTCGAGCAGTTCAGTCATTGGATTGGCAGACATCAATACGGGTCCTCACAACGAATTCGTTTGAAAAACAAACCGCCTGCTGGACAGGCGGTTTTCACGTCGCTGACCACGCTGTGGTCGCTGCGGTGCACTGACAGTTTCAGATTATTGCGAACGTTTGGCTTCAATCACATCATCAATCTGATTGATTTTACTGAGTAACTTATTCAGCGAATCTAAGTTATACAGCTCCATCGTCATATAGATGGTTGCGGTTTGCCGCGCTACGTCCGAGTTTGAACTCATGCGCAGCACGTTGGCTTTTTCGTTGGCCAAAATGCTGGTGATATCACGCAGCAAGCCGTTACGGTCATGCGCGACAATCCGGATATTGACCTCGTAACCCGAGGCATATTGATCGCCCCACGTCGCTTCCACCACCCGCTCTGGGTGCTGTTCTTGCAGCGTTTTGAACTGATCGCAGTCATCACGATGCACGGCAATACCGCGGCCTTGTGTGATATAGCCGATGATGCCATCCCCCGGCAGCGGATGGCAGCAACCCGCCATATGCGTCATCAAGTTACCAACGCCTTGCACCACCACGTGGCTTTTGGCCGTTGGTTGGATCGGTTTTGAAATTAGCCGCGGGTCGATTTCTGGCGCTTCGGCTTTACCGGTTTGCGACTGAATAAAATGCACTACATGGGTGATTTTGATGTCGCCGCCGCCAATGGCCACCATCAATTCGTCCATGCTGTTGACGTTAAAACGCTGCAACAGCTTGGGCGTGTCGTCGACTTCAATGCCTAAACGGGTCAATTCTGCTTCCAGAATATCGCGACCAGCGGCTAAGTTTTTATCGCGGTCTTGCAAGCGGAACCAGTACTGCACTTTCGAGCGGGCACGGCTGGATTTTAAATAGCCTAAGTTCGGGTTTAACCAATCGCGGCTGGGGTTGGGTTCGCGACCGGTTAAAATTTCCACCTGATCGCCGGTTTTCAGCTGGTAGGTAAAAGGCACAATGCGACCAGAGATTTTCGCGCCGATACAACGATGCCCGACGTTGGAATGCACGTAATAGGCAAAGTCCAATGGTGTCGACCCCAGCGGTAAATCGACAATATCGCCTTTGGGTGTAAACACATAGACGCGGTCTTCGGTGACTTGGTTTTTGAGTTCCTCGGCCAGCGAACTGTCGACCACTTCTTCTTGCCAGGCCAAAATTTTGCGCAGCCAACCGATTTTTTCATCCAGCGCACCTTCGCGGCTCGCAGGGCCACCTTCTTTGTAGCGCCAATGCGCGGCGACGCCAAGCTCGGCATCGTCATGCATTTGTCTGGAGCGAATTTGGATTTCAATCGGCCGGCCATGCGGCCCAAGCACCACGGTATGAATCGACTGATAGCCATTTTGCTTGGGCGTTGCTATGTAGTCGTCGAATTCTTTCGGTAAATGTTGCCAACTGGTGTGCACCACGCCCAGTGCCGCGTAGCAGTCTTGTACGCGTTCGGTGACGATGCGCACCGCGCGAATGTCGTACAGCTGGTCGAAACTTAAATGCTTTTTCTGCATCTTTTTCCAGATGCTGAAGATATGTTTCGGCCGACCGTACACTTCGCAATTGAGCTGTTCTTCCGCCATCCGATCGCGTACCGCTTGCACAAAATCACGCATGTATTGCTCGCGATCGAGGCGTTTTTCTTCCAGTTGGCTGGCGATCTTTTTGTAAACCTGTGGGTGCAAATATCGAAAGGCTAAGTCTTCCAGTTCCCATTTCAGCTGACCAATACCCAACCGGTTGGCCAAAGGCGCAAAAATCGCGTTGGTTTGTTTAGCCGCCAGCACGCGTGTTTCTTCGTCAGCGTTTTTGACATCGCGCAGGTAACAAATTTGCGCCGCCAGTTTAATGACCACGACGCGCACGTCATCGACCATGGTCAATAACATTTTGCGCAGATTATCGGCTTGCTGCGCGTTGGGCATTTGGTTGGGGCCAACCGGAATGCTGCGAATGGCATCCATTTGCCGCACGGCTTGCAACATGGCCAGAATGGGGGCTTCAAAGGCGCCGGTTAAGTCGTCGCACTCTAAGATGTGGTTCTCAATCAGCGGGAATAATAACGAGGCCAACAACGCATCGCGGTCCATCCGCAAGTCGGCCAGAATTTCCACCATCTCCCAGCCGGTGCGCACCTGCGGACAGCTGGTTTCGGTCAGATCATGGCTGTTTAACCATTGTTCGGCGTTTAACAAACAACTGACTTTGCCTTCGGTTAACCCTAAGGAATTAAGCCAAGCCGCTGTTTCGCCTGGATTATATTCGGTGCTGTGAGAATGCCGAACCCGAACCATCCTGTACGCCTCACTTTTCAAACAATGCCATCAGTTCCAGATGGCTAGTATATGGGAACATGTCCATTACGCCGATTTTAGCGATCCGGTAGCCATTTGCCAGCAACACTTTAGCATCCCGTGCAAAGGTCGTTGCATTGCAAGACACATAGAGCACTTGCTTGGCTTTACGCGCGGCGATTTGTTCAATGGCCCCTTCGGCACCGGCGCGGGCCGGATCTAACAGGATTTTGTCATAATGACGCGCCGCCCACGCCGCTTTTGCCCACGGCAAGTGCAAATCCGCCTGATAAAATTCAACATTGGTTAATCGATTCAATGCAGCGTTGGCACTGGCTCGTTGCACCATGCTCTGCACGCCTTCAACGCCGACAACCTGCTGCACGTGCGCCGCTAGCGCCAAACTAAAATTACCGATACCGCAATACAAATCAAGCACTTGATCAGACTTTTCCGGCATAAGCCATGCCAGCGCCTGCGCCACCATTTGCTGATTGACCTTGGCATTGACTTGGATAAAGTCGTTGGCGCTAAACTGCAAGCGCTGACCATCGGCCAACACATAACTAGGCTCGGGTTGTGCGTGCCAAGGTTGCAACACGCCCGGCTCCGCCTCGCCTAACCAATTTGCTTGCGGCCATGCCGCACATAAAGCGGCCCGGTCTGTTTCTGGCAACGATTTCACATGCCGTACCACGACGTAGGCTTGGCCGTCGGCATCGAGTAGTTCCACGTGGGTGATGGCTTTGCCTTGCTTTAACTGGGGCAAAGTGCGGCGCAACACATCAATTGCAGGTGCAATGGCTGGGCTTAACACAACGCACTGCGGCACATCGACAATTTCTTTGCTTTGAAAACCGCGAAAACCAATCTGGAACTGTTGCGTTTTTTGTTCGAACCACACGCCGATGCGGGCCTTGCGACGATAGCCCAAAGCATCGCCGACTATCGGCGCTTGCCACGGCAACTCTGTGAGTTTGAGTTGGTGGGTCAGCAGGTCCGCTACACCTTTGGTTTTTAGCACCAACGCATCAGAGGGCGCAACAAATCCAAGCTGGCAGCCACCACAGCGGGTATTGCTGTCACAATGCAAAGCTTGGCGCAGGGGCGACGCTTCCAGTACTTTGATCACGTGGCCATGCTGAAAATGTTTTTTCTGCTCGGTAAGCGCCACTCGGACGCGCTCGCCAGGTAAGGCGCCACTGATAAAGCTCACGACACCGTCTTGGCGGTGGATGCCTTGCGCTTCGTGATCCATGCGTTCAATTGTTAGTTCGGTATGTTTCGGGCCACGCGGCGCCGCTTTCGGTTTGTAGATTGTAACCATCGGATCTCAACCGGGAAAACGCTTAGGCTTTTCCCATTTGCTGTGTCATGATAAGAATTTAGAGCAGCATTGTAGCAAGCGCCGCACGAGATGACGAAGATTGGTTTACGGGATTGGATCCTAATTATCTGTTTAGTTCCGGTGGGACTCGTTTCACTAGCCCTCGGTGGCTATTTTAGTTACGCCCGTTACCAAGATTTAAGCCACTATTTGCAGGAGCAGGCGAGCAATATCGCCGAACCGCTGGCAATTGCCGCGGAGTATCCGCTGCTGGAAAACAATAAACCGCAGATGCAACGGTTGCTCAATGTCAGCCACCGCAAAAACTCACCAATGGTGCGCAGCATCACAGTGTTTGATGACCGCAATCACCTGTTTGTCACGTCTAATCAACACAAAGATTTTCCGCAACTCATCGACTTGGCTGCGCAGTCCATGCCTGAACAAACGGACATGCAGTTAACGGCACAAGGCCTGCTCATTCGCGTGCCTATTTTGCTCGATGCGTCACATGTCCAAGAGTTAATGCTCAATCAACTGGCGACCAATACTCAGCTTGAACGCGTGATCGCCAGCGAAGGCAAACTGGGCTATATCGTGGTGCAACTGCAAGATGACAGCACTGAACTGGCACAACAATCTAGTTTATTGGCATCGGTATTAATTATTTTCGCCGGTTTAACCTTGGCCTTAGTCATGGCCATTAGTCTGTTACGCCGCATCTATCTGCCGATGCAACGATTACTCAATCACGTCGAACGTTTAACCGAAGGTCGTTACAGCGCCCTTGGTGATGGCAGTTACTTGTATGAATTTGACGTGTTGCGTTTAGGTTTGAATCAACTGTGCAACGACTTGCAGCACTATCAAGACGAAATGCACTCGACCATCGAACAATCGACCAGCGATTTGCAACAAACGATGGAACAGCTGGAACTGCAAAATGTTGCCCTTGATATGTCACGGCGCAAAGCGCTGGAAGAAAACAAATTAAAATCCGAGTTTTTGGCGAAAATGAGTCACGAACTGCGCACGCCACTCAACGGTGTGCTCGGCTTTACTCGACAGCTGTTAAAAACTCAGTTGACACCAAATCAACAAGACTACCTCGCGACCATCCAGAAATCGGCCAATAGCCTGCTCAGTTTAGTGAATGACGTGTTGGATTATTCCAAATTGGAAGAAGGCCGCATGGCGATCAATCCCGAGCCGTTTAGTCTGCGCGAGCTGGTCTACGACGCCGTCGAATTGCTCGCCGTCAACGCGTTTGAAAAACAGTTAGAACTGGCACTGAAGATTGACGCCAGTGTGCCAGACAACCTGTATGGCGACCCACTGCGCATCAACCAAGTGCTGCTGAATATCGCTGGCAATGCGATTAAATTCACCGAAAACGGCAGCATCTATATTCGGATCACCGCCAGTGCCATTGAAGAACGGTTGCAGCTGCGCATTGAAGTACAAGATACAGGTATTGGTATCAACAAAGAGCAACAAGAACAACTCTTCACCGGCTTTACTCAAGGCGACGGTTCTATTGGGAAGCGTTATGGCGGCACCGGCCTTGGTTTGTTTATTTCGCAGCGCTTGGTGCAAGCGATGGGCGGTGACATAGGATTTGTGTCAAAACCCAAAGAAGGCTCGACCTTTTGGTTCACGGTGCAACTAGAAGCCAATGCGCCGGTTGTCACGGAAGCGTTGCCGACCGCGCTGTTGCAAGATAAGCGCTTATTATTGATAGAACCGCAACAATACTCACGCGAAGCAACGCTGACACTGCTCAATAGTTGGGGCATTCATGTTTCGGCCTGCGCCACCCCCGCGCAATTACAGCAAGCACTGGCAGAACAACACTATGACATGGCACTGATTTGTCGCCCTGTCTCTGTCGACCAGTTGAACTCATTGCTGGAGATGATCCGCCAACTTAACGCGCAATGTGCTCACGTCTATTTGTTGGTGAATACCTTGTCACCAAACTTGCGCGAAGCGCTGCTACAAAGTGGCGCACAGGCGTGTTTGTCTAAGCCAGCGCATTATCGCAAGCTCGCCAATACGCTTGCTCGTCCTTACCAACAGCACGAGCTAGTGATTGAACCCGTGCGCCAGCCGCAAGCGCCAATTCGGGTGTTAACAGTTGACGATAATGAGGCGAACTTAAAGCTAATCAACACTTTACTGACTGATTTAGTCGAAAAAATAGACTCAGCACCAAATGGTGCCGAAGCGTGGCAACTGGCGTCGCAAAACCATTACGACATCATTTTTATGGACATCAACATGCCACTGATGGACGGCGTAACCGCCTGCCAGCGCATTCAGCATGCATCGATGAATGAACAAACACCGATTATCGCCGTTACCGCACACGCCATTGAAGGCGAGCGTGAACGTCTGCTGTCGTTGGGTTTCCAGGAGTTTTTAAGTAAACCTTTGGACGAACAGATGCTGCTGTTCACCTTAAAAGAATGTTGTCCGGCATTTAGCCAAGTAGCGGCAGTCACTGACGCTGTCGTGTTGCCACCTTCCCTACCGGATGATTTGCCGCGCAGTCGGCACTTAGATTGGGAATTGGCGCTGCAGCGCTCAGCGAATAAGTTGGATTTAGCTAAAGATATGCTGCAGATCTTGATCGCCAGCATCCCAGACACCTTGCAACAACTAGAAGCTGCAATGGATGCCGAACAGCGGGATTCTGTGCTGCAAATTGTGCACAAACTGCATGGCGCTTGTTGTTACACCGGCGTACCGGGGATCCGTAAACTCACCGAAACCATTGAAACGGCACTGAAATCAGGCGCGGTATTGACGCAAGTCGAACCGGAATTATTCGACTTGCAAGACCAGCTGACCAGCCTGTTTGACGAATCGCGCCACTGGCAATGGCAAGAGTCAAGCGCGCTCTAAAATCACCGTCGCCATGGCGAAATCTTGTTCATCGGAGATGGATAACCAGACGTGGTTGACCCCCAGCGAGGTGGCTAACGTCAGCGCCTCGCCTTGCAGAGTTAATTCGGGTCGGCCGGCCGCATCATTACTCACGACAAAATGCTGAAAGCTGATGCCTCGACCGATACCGGTGCCCAAGGCTTTAGCCGCCGCTTCTTTGGCGGCAAAGCGTTTGGCAAAATAACGTGCTGGGTGGCCGTGCGCGGCAAACAATGCTTGCTCGGTTTCTGTCAGCACGCGTTGCACGAGTCGCGGCGAGCGCGCCAAGCTTTGCTCGATGCGCGCAATTTCAACGATGTCCGTACCTAAGCCAACAATTGCCATTATTGACGAGCTTCCACCATTAAGCGTTTCATCTCGGACACGGCTGGGCCCAAGCCGGTAAAAATAGCTCGAGCAATCAGCGCATGGCCAATGTTCAGTTCATGCATTTGTGGGATCGCAGCGATCGGCTGCACGTTGTGGAAATGCAAACCGTGACCGGCGTTGACAATAATGCCGCACTGCTCAGCAAACGCGGCAGCATGGGTGATGCGCTTCAGTTCGGCTTGTTGTTCAGCCATGGTTTTTGCATCGGCGTAACCACCGGTGTGGATCTCAATATACGGCGCTTTACAACGCGCTGCCGCTTCGATTTGCCGCTCATCGGCGTCGATAAATAACGACACTAAAATGCCTTGGTCCGCCAACAATTGCACCGCGCTGTTAATGCGTTCAAATTGCCCCGCCACATCCAAGCCACCTTCGGTAGTCAACTCTTGGCGTTTTTCAGGCACTAAACAGCAAAAATGTGGATTGAGCTTTTGTGCGATGCCAAGCATTTCATCCGTCACGCCCATCTCAAAATTCAAACGAGTCTGAATAGTGTCACGCAGGATAAAGACGTCCCGGTCTTGGATATGCCGGCGGTCTTCGCGTAAATGCACCGTGATCCCATCAGCGCCCGCTTGTTCAGCGAGTAAAGCGGCATGCACAGGTTCAGGATACTGACTGCCGCGCGCCTGACGCACTGTGGCGACATGGTCAATATTCACACCCAGATAAATTGGCTTCATGAAGATTCCTTTTGCTCTACGGCAGCAGCGGCCGATTGATTAGAAGATGTCGCTAAAAACAGTTGTCGTGATTGCAGTGGTTTTGTACCCACCCAAGGTGCTAGCAACTGCCGACATAATTGCTTGGCTAAGCGCCGAGTTTCTGTAGGCCATGCAGCATCGCTAAGGCTCAAAATATCACGCCCCAGCCAGCCTTGCAGACTGGCCACAAAGCCTTGTTCGTAGCGATAGCAAGTAGCAGCCTCGATAGGCTGACCATCGCGGTCATAATAAGGGTCCAGTGGCACGCCGAGGTCTTGCAACAGCGCAAATTCAAACTGCCGCAGTACCCATTCCAGTTGAGATTGCCCCGCTTGCTCAAGCTGGGCGGCACCGAGTTGCGCCAAACTCTGTTGATAACTATCAAACAAGTTTTCGCTGTGGCTATCGCTTGGAAATACCCGACAAATCAATTCATTCAGATACATGGCAGCAAACAGGTAGGTGCCTTGCAGCGGCAACGCCAATTGCGTCTCTTCAATGGCCCGCACTTGTTTGAGTTCACCGTGCCCCACCAGTTGCAGTGTCAGCGGGGTAAATTCCGGCCAACGTGCGCGGCCTTGCTGTTTTTTACCTGGGCGACGCGCCACTGCCCGTTGCCGCCCTTGGCCTTGCACCAGCAAATCCAGCAGCAGCCGATCATCTTGATAAGAGCGGCTGTGCAACAGATAGGCTGTAACAAAGCCTGCCGCGGACATTAGTCTTCGCCGTACCCGAGGCTGCGCAAGGCGCGTTCATCGTCGGCCCAGCCAGATTTCACTTTCACCCACATTTGCAAAAACACCGGTTGTTCAAACAGCTCTTCCATGTCTTTACGGGCTTCGGTGGAAATAGTTTTGATCCGCTCACCACCTTTACCAATCACCATGCGTTTTTGGCTGTCACGTTCCACTAAAATCAGCGCTGCGATGTGGTAGTGTTTTTCTTCCCATTTAAAACGTTCGATTTCGACCGTCACGGAATATGGCAACTCGTCGCCTAAAAAGCGCATCAGCTTTTCACGGACAATTTCTGATGCCATAAAGCGTTGCGAGCGATCTGTGATGTAGTCTTCCGGAAAGAAAAACTCGCACGGTGGTAAACGCTTTTGCACCGCTTCGCGCAGCACATTGACGTTGGTGCCTTTTTCCGCAGAAACCGGCACCACTTCGAGGAAATCCAATTGGCCGCCAAGCCACTGCAGATGCGGTAGCAAGTCTTCTTTGTCTTTGAACAAATCGACTTTATTGACCACTAAAATCACTGGTTTTTTCGCGGCAATTAACCGATTCAGCACCATTTGGTCATCGTCCGTCCAACGAGTGCCTTCGACCACAAACACCACCAGCTCGACATCCAAAATCGACGTCGCCGCCGCTTTGTTCATCAAGCGGTTGATCGCGCGTTTTTCTTCGCTGTGCAGACCTGGCGTGTCGACATACACCGTTTGGTATTGACCGACAGTGTCGATACCGACGATACGGTGGCGGGTGGTTTGTGGTTTTTTCGAGGTAATACTGACTTTTTGGCCAATCAACTGGTTAAGCAACGTCGATTTCCCGACGTTAGGCCGACCGACAATGGCGACTAAGCCAGCGAAAGTTTCACCAGCGGTTTCTTGCAATAATTCGGTCATTTCTTTAATTGTTCCAAAATCAAATGGGCGCAGTCTTGTTCGGCTTTACGACGTGAACTGCCGGTGGCTTGCACCGATTCCACGCCAGCGACGCTGCAACGAACCGTAAAAGTTTGTTCGTGCGCTTCACCTTGCACGTCAATCACTTCATAAAAAGGTAGTGCCAGACGGCGGCCTTGTAAAAACTCTTGCAGCAGGGTTTTTGAATCTTTTTGCACGCCCGGCTGGATACTGACCAACCGCGAGCCGAACCAGTGCAAGATGCGCTCGCGACACGCATCGATGCCACTGTCGAGGTAAATGGCGCCCAAAATGGCTTCGACCGCATCCGCTTGAATGGATTCACGACGTGCGCCGCCGCTTTTTAGCTCGCCTGGGCCTAACCGCAGGTATTGAGCTAACTCCAGCTCACGCGCAATCTCTGCCAGCGTCACACCTTTAACCAGTGATGCACGCATCCGGGTTAAATCACCTTCGCGAGTTTTTGGGAAGTTTTGATACAAGGAGTCCGCGATCACCATCGACAACACTGCATCGCCCAAAAACTCCAGGCGCTCGTTATGCTGCCCTTTGCAGCTGCGGTGGGTCAGTGCCTGCTCCAGCAAGGCACTGTTTTGGAACTGATACCCCAGCTTTTTTTGCAAGCTGGTCAACGAATTATTCAAATTAATCAATGAATTGATCCTAAACGTTCAAATCGGATCCCGACTGGAACAAACGAGGGTAAACGGCTATTTGGGTCTTCAGAGAATTCAAAACTCATCCATTTGAACACGGCTTTACCAACAAGATTTTGTTCTGGCACAAAGCCAAAGAAACGACCATCCGCACTGTTATCACGGTTGTCACCCATCACAAAATAATTGCCTTCTGGGACGACAAACTCATCAACCGGCGACCCAGGACGTGAGAAATAGTGTTGAATTGGTTCTTGATCGTTTGGTGTGATCAGAATGTCATGTGACACTTCAGCGCTGGTTTCCGTTAAGCGTTTCTGCGGAAATACACCATCAAAAAACTCACCTTCGGCTTTAAACTCTTGCGCCAGCGGTTCTAAACCAGGGCAGGTTTTCCCAGCTGTTGCATCACACGCTTTTTGAATGAACAGCTGCTTATTGCGATAAATTACCCGATCACCTGGCACACCAATCACGCGTTTGATGTAATCAATGGTTGGGTCTTTTGGATATTTAAACACCACCACATCGCCACGTTGCGGTTTGCCCGTTTCAATCAACGTGGTGCGCCACACTGGATCTTTCACGTCATAAGCATATTTTTCCACCAGAATAAAATCGCCTACCAGCAGAGTAGGCATCATAGACCCGGATGGGATTTGAAACGGTTCATATAAAAACGAGCGGAAAAATGTGATGATCGCTATCAATGGGAAAATTGATTGCGCAGTCTCAGCCCAATATGGCTGGACATCAGCCGCCGTGCGTTTTGGTTTGAACACCAAGGCATCTAGCAACCACAACAGGCCACTAATCAGCGTCAACACCACCAACATAATCGAAAAATAACCGGCCATCTTACAAACATCCTACAGTTGTTGTTGTCTTCGAGCTTACTGAACTTGCCAGATTACACGAAGCCTCGCTTCGATGATTATTGTTACCAGCTGTAAATGCATCAGGCGCCGAATCCGGCGCCTGAAGAGCATCGCTAGGCTTATTTACCGACTTTCAGGATGGCAAGGAAGGCCTCTTGTGGCACTTCCACGTTACCTACTTGCTTCATCCGTTTTTTACCTTCTTTCTGTTTCTGCAACAGTTTTTTCTTCCGGCTGACGTCACCGCCATAACACTTGGCTAAAACGTTTTTACGAAGTTGTTTGACCGTGGTCCGCGCGATAACGTGCGCGCCAATCGCCGCTTGAATGGCGATATCAAACATTTGACGTGGGATCAGCTCTTTCAGCGCTTCGGCCAGTTCACGACCACGGCCTTGCGCGAAATCGCGGTGGCTAATGATCGCCAGCGCATCGACACGCTCGCCGTTGATCAAAATGTCCACACGTGCCATGTCTGACGTTTGGAAGCGTTTGAACGCGTAATCCAGTGACGCATAACCACGGCTGGTTGATTTTAAGCGGTCGAAGAAGTCCATCACCACTTCGGCCATTGGCAGTTCGTACACAACGGCCACTTGGCGACCGTGGTACGTCATATTCATCTGCACACCGCGTTTTTCGATACACAAGTTAATAACGTTGCCCAAGTATTCTTGCGGCACCAGAATGTGCGCTTCGACGATAGGTTCGCGAATTTCGCCGATGTTACCAATGGGTGGTAAGTCGGATGGGTTATCCACCATCACGATGTCACCGTTTTTCAGCACAACTTCGTACACTACGGTGGGCGCTGTGGTGATCAGATCTAAATCGTATTCACGCTCTAAACGCTCTTGGATGATTTCCATGTGCAACATGCCAAGGAAACCGATACGGAAACCAAAACCCAGCGCGGTGGAGTTTTCTGGTTCATAGAACAGTGAGGAGTCGTTTAAGCTCAGTTTTTCCAGCGCATCGCGGAAGTCTTCATAGTCGTCCGTCGACACAGGATACACACCGGCATACACCTGCGGTTTAATTCGTTTAAAACCTGGTAAGGCTTCGGTGGAGGCGTTACGAGTCACTGTCAAGGTATCACCGACCGGCGCGCCTTTGATTTCTTTAATACCGGCGATAACAAAGCCTACTTCACCCGCTTTTAACTCACCGGTGTTTTGCGCTTTCGGCGTGAAAATACCCACTTTGTCGACTTCATAGGTCTGGCCGGTCGACATGACTTTCATCTTGTCTTTGGTGCGAATAGAACCGTTTTTCACCCGAACTAACGACACGACGCCTTGGTACGAGTCGAACCATGAGTCGATGATCAAGGCTTGTGTTGGGCCGTCGACATCCCCTTCAGGGCATGGAATGTTCTTAACGATGGTTTCCAGCACGTCTTCAATACCGATACCGGTTTTGGCCGAACATTGCACGGCACCAATCGCTTCAATGCCGATAATGTCTTCGATTTCTTCCGAGACGCGATCTGGATCGGCTTGTGGTAAGTCGATTTTGTTCAGAATAGGCAGAACTTCGAGGTTTAATTCCAGCGCTGTATAACAGTTGGCGACCGTTTGCGCTTCCACACCTTGCCCCGCATCCACCACCAACAATGCACCTTCACAAGCGGCCAACGAACGGGAAACTTCGTACGTGAAGTCGACGTGACCTGGCGTATCGATAAAGTTCAGTTGGTAGGTTTCGCCATCTTTGGCTTTGTAATTGAGCGTCACGCTTTGCGCTTTGATGGTGATACCACGCTCACGCTCGAGGTCCATCGAGTCCAGAACCTGCTCTTGCATCTCCCGATCAGACAAGCCACCACAGAATTGGATCAGGCGGTCAGACAAGGTCGACTTGCCGTGATCGATGTGGGCAATGATCGAAAAGTTACGGATATTACTGATTTTATTGGACATTTACATCGCTTCAATTAGGGCCATGTCGCTAGAAGGTCATCCAAATCAAGGATGCAGCGTCAGACCTGAGAACCATAGAAAAAATTGTCGAGCATTTTACCCGCTTTGGCCGCCTAGGCAAAATTTATCTTAGGTCGTTGCGGTTAATCGGGGTTATTCACAGTGCCGACTGACCGGATGCTCGGCCGGCAACATGACGCGCACCAGCGTGACCGTTAACCGATCTTGCCGTTGGCGCTCCAAATACCAGACCACAGCTGCAGCCAGCACCGCCAAGGTCAAACCGCCAAAGACTTGCCAACCTTCATTGCCCCCAGCGGCGGCTGCGGCCAACAAACCAATGAAAAAACCAAGCAGCGGCATGCCATAGACTAGCAACGAGCTTTGCAATACCGCGTCACTTTCGATTGCAATTTCAACCTGTTGACCGGTTAACAAGAGTTTTTCAGTGGGTACAAATAAACGTTGCTGACGCCCAGGTAAAGCTTTGGCAATGACGCCTGTGGCGCAATTGTTTTGCTGCTGACACGACGAGCAGGTGGTTAAAGTGCGGGTACTGACCCAAACCCCGCTGTCGGTGACCTGCTCGACAATCGCCTGTTCTGTTAACATCTTGACCTCACCCATAGAAAAACAGCGCTAGATTAGCGCTGTTGGAGATGGTAACACGACAGTTGCAATTCAAGGATCATTCAATAGACGACGCGATCTGCTGCGCTAATTCCGGCAAAATGGGGCCGATTACAGTAACGTCATATTGCTCGCCAGAACGGACCAAAATAGTCGTCGCACCGTCGCGCAGTAGTTGATCGCCCATGTGCGACGCAGGTTGCACAAATACGCTGATTTGGTGCATGCCATCGGATAACAACCAACTCGCCAACAACTGACTGCTACGTGTCAAGACGGTGCCTGGCTGCTCTACGGCTTGGTAGCCATCAGGCAACCATTTGAGCTGTACAGTCGATTCTGCCACGGCACTGCGCTGAATTTGCAGCGGCTGTTCAGGTAATGGCGCTGTGATCAAATCCGTCAAATCCGCTGGAAATTCAGGTTTAACCTGCAAATGCACTACCACCCAACGCTCCAGCACTTGGTTATTTTGTGCAACCGTATCAATGCGCAGTGGGAAACCGGTTTGTGCATCCAGCCAGACCCAATAATCGTAACGTCCAGTTGAGCGCGCACTTAAACGGATCAGTTGGGCGGTGCGTCCAGAAATGGCGATACTACTGCCTTGCACCGCATCGTACAGTCGTTGTAATTCCGGCACAGACAAGAAAAACAACGAAGGTAACTCGCGGATATAGTGATTAATGGTCACTGTGGTTGGTGCGCCAGGCACAGTGTAATAAACACGGTCATTGCGACGTATGGTTTCAGTGCCCACACCGTCTTGCAGAATTAACCGTTCTAATTCAATGTTTTGGCTAGGGTCTGTGTTATCCACCAGCCCATGCAACCAGCGATACGTGGCTAACTGATTGCCTTTGATTTGCACAAATGACAAGTCAAAATTGAGTGTTTTGAGTTGCATTTGAGCGCGTGATAACAATTGCCACTGCGGGTGGGCATCTTCAGTAGCGGCCGTTGTAGGGACGACTTCTTGTGCAGCTACAGAGCCTGCAGCCAAGATCTGGCTCGAAGTGGCGACCGCTAGTGAAAACAAAGCCGCCTGCAACAGGCGGCGCGACAAATCACCGTAATTAATTTTGTGTTGGCTCCTGCTCCGGAACTTGCGGTTGTGCTGCCGCTTGCTCCATCAAACGAATTTGCTGTTCACGCGCTTGCATCAGCTCTTGTAACCGGCGTTGTTGTTCCATTAGTAGCTGTTGTTGCTCAGGCGTCACACGGTTCTCAACCGAAGTTTGGCTTAGGCTCACTGGTGCTGCCACACCACCAATAGGACTGGTTTGTAGCACTGGCAATGGATTGCTCGCTGCATCGTCAGATTTTAACTGAGTCTGCACCCCCACAACCGCCACTAAAGCGACGCCTGCGGCGATGGCACCTTGCATCAGATATTTCCACCAGGATTGATTCGCAGCGGCCGGCGAAGCGACTTGCTGCACGTTCACTTGCGACAGTGGCGCGGCAACTACCGGCTCTGCTTGCAACTGATGTGCGGGTTCTTGCTCGAGCCATGCTGCAAAATCGTCGGCAATTTGATTGCTCGCTTGTGCGGGTAATTCATTTCGAATCGCCGCGCCCGCTACCTGATAACGCAACCAAGTTGCTTGCGCATCAGGATCCGACAATAACTGATCGAGTTGTTCGGCACTGATACTTAGATTGTCACTGGCCTGCGACAGCCACTCTTTTTGTTCAGACGACATAGATGTTCCCGTCAGATTGCACACATTAGCCCATTAAGGGTTTTAATTGTTGGTCGATCGCGTCACGGGCACGGAAAATCCGGCTACGCACAGTGCCGATTGGGCACCCCATGACTTCAGCGATTTCTTCATAACTCAGGCCGTCTAACTCACGCAGCGTAATGGCGGTACGTAATTCATCGGGCAGTTTCTCAATCGTGTCAAACACCACTTGGCGAATTTCTTCGGATAACAACAGCTTTTCTGGTGAGTCCACCACTTTTAAAGCTTCGCTACCTTCGTAACTCTCCGCTTCATCCGCATCGACATCGCTGCTTGGCGGTTTGCGGCCGGTTGCCACGAGATAATTCTTTGCGCTATTTACAGCGATTCGATACAGCCAGGTATAAAATGCGCTTTCGCCACGAAAACCTGGAATTGCTCGATACGCTTTGATAAAGGCTTCTTGTACCACGTCTGCAACATCGCCATGATTAGAGACATATCGCGAGACTAAGTTCACTAAGCGATGCTGATATTTTCTTACCAGCAAATTAAAGGCTGCTTTGTCGCCTTGCTGGACTCTCTGTACGATTTGCCAGTCTAATTCTTGCTCGCTCATGTCCGAGCCTGTCCCCTATTTCTTACAACGTCACTGCAACTGGCTCACGTTTTGCTGTCTATTCAGACGCCAGTGTGCTGAAAAAGTTCGGTTTAGCTGATAAAAAAGTTACAATAAATGACATTAAGTCGGTATTTACCAAATCGAACCGTCGTAAACAATTGAATTTATTTAAATTTAATTAGGCACTTCGCTAAATTTTTAGCCTAACTCAAGGTTAGTGTATCGCATGGCACAACAAAAAGAACATGTTTGTGACGTCCTCGTCATTGGTAGTGGTGCTGCTGGATTGTCGCTGGCGCTGCAATTAGCAACGGAACTTAAAGTGATGGTGCTCAGCAAAGGCCCCTTACGCGAAGGCTCCACCTTGTATGCCCAAGGCGGGATTGCGGCGGTTTTTGATGAAAATGACAGCATCGCCTCACACGTCAATGACACCTTAGTGGCAGGAGCCGGTCTTTGTGACAATGACGCGGTGCAGTTTACCGCCGAAAATGCCAAGGCGGCGATGGAATGGTTGATTGCGCAAGGCGTGCCCTTTGATCAATATCGCGATGAAGACGGTGTACTGAAATATCACCTGACCCGCGAAGGTGGTCACAGTCATCGGCGCATCCTGCATGCGGCGGACGCCACCGGTCGCGCCGTGCAAATCACGCTGGTAGATCAAGTTCGCAACCATCCCAACATTCAGTTGCTGGAAGACTACAACGCCATTGATTTGATCACGGCCGAAAAACTCGGTTTAAGCGACCAGCGTTGCTATGGCGCTTATGTCTGGAATCGTCAATCTGAACAAGTCGAAGTCATCGGCGCGCGGTTTGTCGCACTAGCGACTGGCGGTGCCAGCAAAGTGTATTTGTACACATCAAATCCGGATGTCGCCTCCGGTGATGGTATTGCGATGGCGTGGCGTGCCGGTTGCCGTGTCGCGAACATGGAATTTAACCAGTTCCACCCAACCAGCTTGTACCACCCGGATGCACAAAACTACTTGATCACCGAAGCGATGCGCGGTGAAGGCGCCTATTTGAAACGCCCAGACGGCTCGCGTTTTATGCCGGATTTTGATGAACGCGCCGAACTTGCCCCGCGCGATATCGTCGCCCGCGCCATCGATTTTGAAATGAAAAAACTCGGCGTGCCTTGTGTGCATTTGGATATTAGCCACAAGCCGAAAGATTTTATTATCGAGCACTTTCCGACTATTTACGCCAAGTGTTTAAGCGTGGGTATCGATATCACGCGCCAACCCATTCCAGTGGTACCGGCGGCGCATTACACCTGTGGTGGTGTGATGACCAACCTCAACGGTCAAACCGACATCAAAAACTTATACGCGATTGGCGAAGTGGCCTACACAGGCCTGCATGGCGCCAATCGGATGGCCAGTAACTCGCTGCTGGAATGTGTAGTGTTTGCCCAAAGTGCCGCCAAGCATATTTTGGCTGCGTGCGCCGATGCCCCTCTGCCACCAGCACTGCCAGCGTGGGATGAAAGTCGAGTTACAGATTCTGACGAAGAAGTAGTGATCACACACAACTGGCATGAACTGCGGATGTTTATGTGGGACTTTGTCGGCATAGTTCGCACCACCAAACGTCTAGAGCGCGCCTTGCATCGCGTCGAATTATTGCAACGCGAAATTCAGGAGTACTACCGACACTTCCGTGTCAGCAATAATTTGTTAGAACTTCGCAACTTAACCATGGTGGCCGAATTGATTATTCGGTGTGCGATGGAGCGCAAAGAAAGTCGCGGTCTGCATTACACCCTCGACTACCCAGCGCTGGAACAAGATCCCAAGCCGACGGTATTGTCGCCACGGCAATAACGAGCGACAGAACAAAGCTGTTATCGAAAAAAAACCGGCTCCGCCGGTTTTTTTGTTTTAAGACGAAGTCACCACAGGCTGACGCCGGTAATACAAAATCAAATACACCACATACACTTGCAGCGCCGCGGTTGCTAACTGGCCGATGATCGACTGCAACTCAGTGTATTTTTCTGCATAGACATACAAGCTGATATTGCCAAGCGCAAAGGCCGCCCAAGTCAACGCTGGTACGCCTTCGGAGCGTTTGGTGCGCAGCAAATGCACGAGTTGCATCACGGTTGCGGCTGGAAAAATAATTGCCGGAATATAGCCGACGAGTTCAATAAAATTCATCTTGGTTTAGTTCTTCCAAAAAGTTGGCTGCACTTGTTGCCATTGCGTGAGCCGCAGTTGCCTAGCGAAACAGCGCCACTGTGCATCGGTCAGTTGGTCACGCCAAATCAAACCTAGGTGTTGCTGCGCGCCAACTTGCCAGACACAGACAGCCACGTATCGGCTGATGCGACTAGACGCCGTCAATTGCGCATTGTCTTCATACCAAAAACCTTGGCGCCATTGCAGCTGGCGTTGCCGCTTGGGTTCAAGCAAGGCCTGCACCCAAGGATAAACAACGAGTAGTGACAACAACGCTTGCCAGTACCAAAGTTGCCAAGACATAGACGCCAGCAACCCCAGCACAACCAGATACCCCGCTGCATAAAACTGCCGTTGCCATAGTGATGGTTGCAACTGCAGCGGCGCTATCATTAGACGCGGACTCGGTCGAGGATCAACTGCACCATCGCTTGCAACTCCGCATCTTTGGATTTGGCATGCCCCATAAACCAAGCAAACAAATCTGGGTCGTCACTGGCCAATAAGCGTTCAAAAATGTGTTTTTGTTCCAGCGTCAGCGCATCGTAGCCCTGTTCGACAAAGGGCCCAAGTAGTACGTCAAGCTCTAACATGCCGCGGCGGCAGGCCCAACGCAGACGCGGTTTTGACATCAATTCAGACATAGCGATCCCATATTTTTTGTGAAAATTTTTCGGGTAGAGAGGCAAATTCTAACAAAAAAATGCCGATGGGGTTGTGCTTTTGCCAACTCTCCCCAATGATCCAAGGTAACTTTCAGCCAGATTTATAGAAACGAGATGCAAAGTAGTTGGATCAGCGCAGAACAATTAGCGCACCTGTCAAACGACCCACAACGCGCCTTTTTAAGCCCCTTACCCGCCTTTCAAGTGTTGCGAATTGGTGGCCCGGATAACCGCCGATTTTTACAAGGCCAAGTCACCCAAGACGTACTGCATCTGTCTGCAGCGCAGTGGTTACGGGGGGCGCACTGTGATGCCAAAGGCAAAATGTGGGGTACGTTTTACCTGTCGAGCCATGGCGATGACCTGCTGTGGTTGGCATTTCGTGATGAATTACAAGCCAGCGCAGCACAACTGAAAAAGTATGGTGTGTTTTCCAAAGTTACCTTCACAGACGAGCTGACGGCGGCCGTGTTTGGCGTTGGTGGCTCCGACGCCGTTGCTGTGCTTAGTCAATTGAGTTTGCCTGTCCCTGCTGTTGGCGAATTGGCGGCGCACGGCGACAGTCAAGTATTAGCATTAGCAGCCGATCATTACCTGATCATCACCAGCCGCGATACGGCGCAGCAATGGCTACAACTGACTGACTTACTCGCCGCACCGACACGCTGGTTGGCGCAGCATATCGAACATGGGATCCCTTATGTCGAACATGCCTTGCAAGCGGAATACGTACCGCAGCAACTGAACCTGCAAGCGCTCAATGCCATCAGCTTTACCAAGGGCTGCTACATGGGCCAAGAAATGGTCGCACGGATGAAATATCTGGGCAAAAACAAGCGGGCCATGTACCTGTTACACGGCAGCACTGAGACCACGCCTATCGCCGGGCAAGACATTGAAATGGCGCTAGAATCAAATTGGCGTCGCGCCGGCGTGGTGGTCAATGCCGTGAACATTCATGGTGATTTGCACCTGCTGGCGGTATTACCAAATGACTTAGAACCAGGCCAAGCCTTGCGCTTAGCCGAAGAACCGCACACCAGCTTACTGGTGCGCCCACTCCCTTACACATTGGACTAACTGAGGCCTCCATGACTATTCAACAAAACAAAGTCGTCGCATTACACTACAGCGTGTCGGACGCACACGGTAACGAGCTCGACAGCTCTTTTGGTGCTGAGCCGCTGGTGATCATGCATGGCAATGGCCAGTTAATTCCTGGATTGGATCGCGCGTTGACGGGCCGCAGTGCGGGTGAGCGTTTTGTCGTTGAAGTCAAAGCCGCTGAAGCTTATGGCGAGCGCTATGACGAGTTAGTGCAAGTGGTGCCACGTGCAATGTTCGGTGACATGGAAGTGCAAGTCGGCATGCGTTTTCGCGCATCGGGCGATAACGGCCACGAGCAATCTGTCATCGTGTTAGATGTGTCAGACAGCGAAGTTGTCGTGGACGGCAACCACCCACTATCAGGCATGGACCTAACGTTTGATATCGAAATTCAAGTGGTCCGTGACGCTTCAGAAGAAGAATTAGCGCATGGCCACGCGCACGGCATCGACGGTCACTCAGGCCATCATCACCACGGTTAATGCTGGCAGCACTAAGTACAAGCGCAGAAAAACCGAGCAAGCCGCTCGGTTTTTTTATGCCCGCAGCACTTGCCGAGCGTCAGGCGCTTTGTGATAGGCTCGGTTGAACTGACAAGGATTTTATCGATGAGCTACCGTCCCCGTATTGACACAACACCGACCCCGCTAATTGCCCGCAGTGGTCAGCCTCAGTTTGGCTTGTTTACTGATTCTGTGACCGATTTAGGCTTAGCCAACTTGCAACTTCGCACCGAAATGGATGGGCTGGCCTCGCGTCTGCGCCAGCGCTTTGGCTACAAGCAATTTCAATTTGTTTGTGTGCAAGGGCCTGAATTTGTGCTGGCCATCGCCATTGCCGATGTGCGCTTTGTTAATTCGGGTTTTGCTTATTTGTACCGCCCAGGCATGGACACGCTGGAACTGTCGTTATTGCATCCGCTGGCGCTGCGCTGCCAAATGAGTGAGTCGCCGGTCGCCGGAGCTGCGCGCATCGGTGGTAACAAGCAATTCTGGCAACTCACGCTAAGTGCCGACGGCTGGCAGGTTCAGCTGCAAAGTCAACGGCTGCAGGTCGATGTGCAGTTACAGAAACAACAGCAACCGCCATTGGCGCTGTGTGCACCGACCGCCTACAGCGGCTTTACTTACACTGAAAAAAACAATGCGCTTGGGGTGGCTGGCCGCATCGAGATCGACGGCCATGCATTGGATTTAAGCCAAGCGCGCGGCGGCTATGATTTTTCCGCCGGTTACATGCGCCGCGAAACGAGCTGGCGCTGGGCCTCAATCAATGCCCACTTACCCGGCCAAGGGGCATTTGGGTTAAACCTCGCAGCCGGCGTCAATGAAACCGGCTTGTCAGAAAACGCCTTGTGGTACCAAGGAACGCGGCAACACTTAAGCCCCGCGCAGTTTTCGTTTGATCGGCAACAAGGCGGCAACTGGCAAATCCGCACCTTGTGTGGCGAATTGGACTTGACCTTCACCCCAGCGTTTTGCCGCCAAGAACGCCTCAATCTGTTGCTACTTGCCAGCAATTTCCGCCAATATGTTGGGCATTTCTCTGGAGAAGTGCGTTTGCACGATGGTCAACAGCTGGTCCTTGATCAGGTGCAAGGATTAACGGAAGACCATTATGCAAAATGGTAATCATCACGCAGCGCAGTATGCCACAGCTACAAGGAGTCATTTATGTTGAAACATGTATCTATCGCCGTTGTACTTGCGGCTAGTTTAGCGGCTTGTTCCCCCAAAGAAGTCGGTGATGTGTCTTTGGGCTTGTTTACAACCAAAGACATTAAAGTACAAACCTTTCGCGACCCTGCCATCCCCGGCGTTACCTGCCATATCAGCCATGTTGAAGCAGATTTGTCGTTAGCGGATCCATCGGATATGGCGATAGCCTGTCGGCAAACCGGTGAAATCACCTTGGCAATGCTGGATCATATCGACCGCTCAAAGTCAGGCGAAGTCGTCTTTTCTACCTCGAAAAGTATTTTGTTCAAGCACTTAAAAATTCGCCGAATTTTTGATGAGGAAAACCGCACATTGATTTATCTGTCGTATTCCACCAAAGAAAGCGCTGGCAGTGATAAGCACTCGTTGACCACTGTGCCGCTTTGGGGCAGTAAGGCATGGAGTGAACTGGAAGCGCTAAAACAACAAATGGCGCAGCAAAAATAATTCATCCATGCGTGGACGCCTTTTCGTGCTGCGAACCTTTACAAACTGTGGCTACGCCATCTATGTATTAGGGACTACTGATGCTGAGGAGCACGGCGATGGCGTCCCTTCCCTCCGACTGGCCGAGTTTGCCAACCTTTGACCAATTGTTGGTGTTGGCGCGGTATGCCCCTGATGAACTGGCCCGATTACAACGCGAACTGTTATTAAAATGCCAAGCCAACGCCAGCAGTGATACCTCTAAGCATTTGATCCAACAGCTGATGTTCCAACTGCATTCACCACGTTATCAAGCGCAAGCACCGGCAGAGCGATTACAGATTTTGTTCCAAGGCATGGCCAGTCAAATGCTCCAGCTAGAACACAGCCTGCAACAATCGCAACAGCAATTGCAGCAAACCTCACCAAGCGCCCAAGCATAAAAAAAGGCAGCCGAGGCTGCCTTTTGTATAAGCTCAGAATTATTTCAGGGCTTGTAAGTTATCGATACTGTCGCGATCAATTAAACGGATCAGCGGATCCACGCCGACAAACTTACCGCCAGCTGGCACTTGGATGGTGAGCGTTTGTTCGCCTGAACGCAACCGATGTTTTTGCAGGTACAAAGGCGCTTGTTCTTTGGCAAAATCATCAGGATCCTCGCTAAACACGCCAACCTCAACCAGCTCATCCAACGGTTGTTCAGTCTCTTTGCCTTTGGCATCAGCCACTTGACGCTTAGCGCTGATGGTTAACGTCAACTGTTGCTGGTTATTCGGCAAATCGGCTTTCTCGACCTTTAATAAGCGCAGATCGTACAAGGTAATGTCATTAAACAAATGATCCACAAAGGTTTGTTCGTCGGCGGTTAACCCAGCTTTGATATGGCGAACTAAGTCCAGTGTCGTTGGATACGGCGTTTGTTTGTATTGGAACTCGTTGACGAAGGCTTTCAGGCCTGCGTCGAGTTTCGAAGCACCGATGCGATCTTTAATCGCCATCATCACAACCGAACCTTTTTGATAATGGATGTAACCTTGGTTTTCCGCGCGCAGTAACGGTTGCTCACCGACTCTTTCAGTACCTCGATCCCGTAAATAGCGGTCGAGTTCAAAGCGTAAGAATTTGCGCAATTTCGCTTCGCCATATTTGCGCTCCATCACGCGCAACGCACTGTATTGCGCCAAGGATTCTGGGATCACTTGCGAGCCTTGCACATTGGCCGTCCCCACTTGATGTCCCCACCATTGGTGCGCCATTTCATGCGCAGTCACGTAATACGGCAGATCGATCGTGCTCGGGTCGGATAAGTCAGAGGTAAAACCGATAATTTCCGAATACGGTACCGTGTTGGCAAACGACTGAGCAAAGCGGCGATAGCCTGGGAATTCAATAATCCGCATCTGTTGATGCTGATAAGGACCAAAGGCCTCGCTGAAATAATCTAGGGAGTCTTTCAGCGATTGCAGCATAGTGTCTAGGTTGTAGGCATGTGTTGGGTGGTAATACACTTCTAACGAAACGCCTTTATAGACTTCCTTTTTCACCGCTAAACGCGCAGATAACACCGAATAGAAGTTAAACATCGGCTTATCCATTTTGTAATGGAAATAAGCGCGGCTCCCTTCTTGCCATTGCTTTTGCAAATAGCCCGGCGCAATCGCAGTTTGATCTGCAGCTGTGCCGATGGTCGCTTCAAAAGCAATAAAATCTTCGCCACGGCCAAAGCCACTTTCGGTATACCGCGAGCTGTCTTCCAGTTTTGGCAAGCGTTGGATTGGCTCTAAATCACGTTTGGCACGCTCATGCCGGTCTTCCAACAACCGACTTGGTTGGTAGCCAAATACACCGAGTAAATCCTGATTGTTCAAGAAGGTGCCGTTTTCTACCAATAGATTGTCTGGATCCGCATCGACAAAACCGCGCTGCTGCCGTACAGCTTTGATTTCTACAGGGATCTGCTGGCCTGGTTGCACTGGCGTGGCAAACTCCAGCCAAGCGATCTCGAACCGGCGGTCGCGTTTGCTCAAGGTGGCGCCTGGGGCCGTGATCGTTAGCTCAGTGGTCGAGGACGGATAATTGACCAGCATCTTTTGCACAGGTTTGTCGAACTTATTCACCATGTGCGTGCTGGCGATCGTTTCCATCCGACCCGCAGCCGGGTAAATTTCGACATGCAACTTCACGTCCGTGGTGATCAGCAATGGATCATCCGCGTACTGACGAAACGATTTTTCATAGTCCGCTTGCATATCCATCCGTTCATCGTTGGTGACGTAATGGTTCAGCACGCGAGTGTTGTAATAAATCCAACCACCTGTCGCTACAAATGAAGCGGCACCACACAGCACCAACAGCTGGCCTAACGATCCTAGTTGGTAACGCAATTGTTTGAAGCGCACCGCCAAACTTTGTGCAGGACCACGTTGGTAAAGACCAAAACCGAGCACAAAAAACACCAAAGCTAACGAGCCCCAATACAGCATGTACCAATGTTGTGTCGTCAGCGTCCAACCAAAGCGGTTCATATCAGAAAACGGCGCCGCAGGGGCAAATGAGTAGTGATACATGTTGTGGCTAAAATCAAAGCCGGTCAGTGTTTGTGTTGCGATGAAATACAATACAAACAAGAACATACCAACGTATTTGTTCGGGCTAATCACTTGTAATAAAAAGGCGAGGATCACCACATATAAGGTCGGTAAAAGTTGGAAGTAGCTCAGGCGTACCGCGTATTGCACTAAGTCCAAGTCCGACACGCCTTTAGCCAGTTGAAAGCAGATGGTCGCTGCGGCAAAACTGACGTACATCAACACGAACACCGACATTACACCGACTAATTTTGAAGCCCAAAACACCAGATTATGTGCAGGTGTCGCGTCAATAATGTCACCCATGCCGGTGCTGCGTTCACGCCAGACCACTTCAGCGCAATAATAGACGGTGACTAAGGTCAGCAGCAGACTGGTGGACTCAGTGATTAATTGCACCATGATTTGCGTCAGCGGCAAGTTGGCGACATCGTAACGTCCTTGCGGATCAAACAGTGGTGCGGATAAATCAAACAATGCAATGAGCAGCAGTACTTTGAATGGGGCACTGACCAGAATTTGTTTCATTTCAAAGCCAGCGCGCAGCCAAAATTGTTGCCACACCGAAGGCGTTTGGCTGGCATGACGCAAGGCAGTGACTTGGATAGTCGGCATCACGATCGCTTTAGTTTTGCGCCCTGCCGCCCGCGCGGCCAAGGTGAGTGGCCGGAATAAGCCACCAAAGGCGGCGAGGATCACTGTGCCAATTGCTAGCCATAACAGCCGGTTTTGCCACAACACGCCAGTGAATTCGACCACGCGTTCATTTTTGTCTGAGACAGTCCAATACCGCGTGAAATCGATAAAGGTGCGCAGTCCAAAAGGATCTCCCAGCGCAGCGAGGTGGCGCATATCCGGCGTATCAAGGTAATTACCGACAATGATATAGCTGATCAGCATGACCACAGCTGTCAGATACATCGCCATCATCGAGCGGAAAAAATGCGCAACACTAAAAAACAACGTCGATAGTACAAAAATACTTGGCACTGCAATCATCAAATAAGCAGACACATAATGCTCAAGTACGACCGGACCATAACGAGCAGGATCGACCCATGGCATCAAAGATCCAATCAGACTCCCCAGCGGTACGGCCATAAACACCAGTAGAGTCACCAGTGTTGCGCCTACAAATCGGCCAAACTGGTAATGAAAACTCGACAACGGTTTGCTGTAAACCAGCTCTTCCATAAAGAATGCTTGGTTGCGAATGGCGGTTGCACCGACAAAGTTCACCACCAAAAACATCGAAAAAATAACCATGGTGCCAACGGTGCGAAACACCGCATAAGCACCGTTCTCCAGCACGTCACCACCGCCACCAATTCGAACGGCCTCGGTTGATGCCGCAAAAAAGGCCAGCAAGAAAAACACCAGCGTCGTGACATAAAACGACGGCTGCTTTAGGTAATAGCGCAGCTCAAAGCGCGCAAAGGACATCCACATAGCTGCTCCTTACGCCGCTTTGCCAGCACGAGCTTGGTGCAAACATGAGAAATAGACATCTTCCAGATCGGCTGGCGCCGCTTCAAAACCTTCGGGTTGGCTCATTGCAAACACATTTAACACAGTGCGACCAGCGAACAGGCGCTTGGAAATCACTGGCAGTTTACTTTCAAGCTCTGCGGCTTCAGCTTGCGACACGGTTTTGCGCCAAATCTGCCCTTGCAGTTCATCGACTAATTGCAGTGGGTTGCCTTGCAGCAGAATTTCGCCGCCTGCCAATACGGCCATTTGCGGGCACAACTCGGCCACGTCTTCGACAATGTGAGTCGATAAAATAATGACTTTTTCTTCGCCAAGGCTAACTAGCAAGTTGTGAAAGCGGTTGCGCTCTTCTGGGTCAAGGCCGGCGGTTGGTTCGTCGACAATCAACAGTTTAGGGTCACCCAGCAGGGCTTGGGCTATGCCAAAACGTTGGCGCATACCGCCGGAAAAGCCGCTGACGGCTTTATCTTTGTGCTGATACAAGTTGGTGTGCGCCAGCAGCGCTTCGACTTGTTCTTTGCGTTGTTTTTTATCGTTCAGGCCCTTGAGCACGGCCATGTGGTCTAACAAATCATAAGCACTGATCCGTGGGTACACTTGGAAATCTTGTGGCAAATATCCCAGCGTTTTACGCAGCTGATTCGGGTCATTCAGCACATCAATGCCATCAAACATCACCGAACCGGTATCGGCAGACTGCAAGGTGGCGATGGTGCGCATCAAACTGGATTTACCGGCACCGTTGGGGCCTAGCAGGCCAAACATGCCTTTGGGGATTGATAAACTGACGTTGTTCAGGGCTTTGACGCCATTGGCGTACGTTTTGGAGAGACGATGAATTTCAAGCATAGTTAAACGACCTTTGATTATTTTTATCGGTCGTTACAGCTTGCCCTGTCAAATGCAAGGCGGCAAAGGGCAAAGTTTAACCAAATGTTTCGTTAGCCATACTTTTAAAGGCAGTGCGTGCTGTGGTTGATGCGATGTTTTGGCGTGTTAAGTCGGGTCAGGGGACACCCGTGCTTAACGCCTCACAGAGAATTTTACATCTCAGTCCATTGCCGCAATAAATTGTGATAATGCCCAGTTAAACCCAGCACCGCCGCGTTGTCCCCCACTTGCTGACGCAAACTTTGAATATGCCCGTCGAGCTCAAATAACATGCTGCGTTTGAAGGCATCTCGCACCATGGATTGAGTCCAAAAAAAGCTGCACACTCGCTCGCCCCGCGTCACGGGTAACACTTGGTGCAAGCTGGTTGACGGATACAAAATCAAATCACCAGCTGGCAGTTTGATTTCATGGGCGCCGTAGGTGTCGATCACTTGCAGCTCACCGCCGTCGTAGTCATCCGGTTCGGTTAAAAACAACGTGGAAGACACATCAGTACGCAGGCTTACATGGCTGTTCGGTAACAACCGCACCGCGCCATCAACGTGTAAACCATAATGCTCGCCGCCGGCGTAACTGTTAAACAGTGGCGGTACCGTGCGCAGCGGCAGCGCCGCCGCCATAAACTGCGGGTGTTGATACAGTTTTTGTAGAATAAACTGCCCCAAGTCGCGGCCCACTGGGCTGTCGATCGGCAACTGTTTGTTGTGTTTCACCAAAGCGCCTTGCGGTCCCACGGTTTCACGGCCGTCGGTCCACTGCGCTTGTGCAAGCGCCTGTCGACACTGCGCCACTTCGCTTTTGCTTAATAGCCCTTCGATATGCAATAGCATTGCTATCCCCTTCATGAACAACTGCGGGCAAGTCGCCCTGCCCGCATCGATGATGATTGAACTTAGAAACTGTAATTCACGCCCAGCTTGACCGAACGTGGCGTGCCAGGGAAATAACGACCACCGCCGTTATTCAGTGACTGCACATAGTCTTCATCCAGCAGGTTATACAGGTTGGCTTGTACACTTAGGTCTGGGGTGACTTGATACGAAACCATGGCATCCATCACCCAATAATCCGGCACTTGCACCATAGAGTTGGTCGCCGCGTCTAAGTTGACTGTATTCGAACGAGCAACGGAATCCATATAACGCGCGCCGCCGCCGACTTTTAAGTCCTGCCAGCTGTAGGTTCCCCAAAGCGTAAAGGTGGTTTTTGGCGTCCATTGGATCACGCCGCCATCGGTGGTCGCGCCGCTATACAAAGCGCCACGAGTGATATCGGCGTCCAATAACGCCAAGCCCGCGTTGATCTCAAAGTTGTCGATAGGCGAGCCCACCAACACAAACTCAGCGCCGCGCACGCGTTTTTCGCCAAGCGGCACATAGGTCGTCGCATCGTCACGGACTAACTCGTTTTTGTTGACGCTTTGAAACACAGCAGCCGTCGCGAACAACTTTTTATCCAGCAATTGCCACTTAGTGCCAAGTTCCAGATTAGTGCCCTTTTGCGGGTCCAACATCGGGTTGTTTTGGTTGCTGGTCGACGTGCTAAGCGAGAAGTTGCTGCCGCCCGGTGGCAATTGCGAGGTGGCATAACTCAAATACACCGAGCTGGTGTCGGTAGGTTTATAAGTGACACCGGTTTTAAAGCTCAGTAAGTTGTCTGATTTCGTCGCTTGCGAGCCGATTAACGTGCCTACAGGAATAGTTTGTGGTGTCGCAGTACCTTGCACCGTGATCAGGTTAGTGTCGGTGTTGTAGTGCTCGAAACGCACGCCGGCGCTGACTTGCCATTGCGGTGTTAAGTCAATGGTATCGAGCGCATACACAGCCGCCGTGCTGGTACGACCGTCGGTTTTCGCGCCGCTACGCACCGGTAGTGCAAAGGTGTCGTTGGTCGACGGGTTGTACAGATTGGCATTGGCTTGCGTGGTGCCTGTTGGCAACGCCAGCGTGTAATTGAGCTGACTTTCGTAACTAAACTCCACGCCCGAGGCAATATTGTGCTGCCAATCACCTTGTTTGAGCTGCAGGTTTAAGTTGGTTTGGTTGATCAAAATTTGGTTTTGTTGATCTTTGCCTTGGCGATTGCGGTTAACTTGCCAAGTACTGAGGTCATTCTTAGTAGCCGTTGGAATGATAATGCCGGCCGAGCCTGCGTTAACGCCCGTCAGGATGTACTCTTGGCTGGCCACGCCGTAGCGACTGGTGTTTTGTAGTTTTACGTTCGGCGCAAAGTCATGTTCAATGCGCAGGGTTGCCATGTCGGCCACAATGTGGTCGAAATCGGCTGTGCTGCCATAGAAGTTGCTGCTATCCACTTCACCGTAGGCTGGCGCCGTGTTGTTTGGGAAGGTGCTGGCGATCGTGGCCGAATAAAAGCCATCCAAGCCAATGGTTGGAATACCGCCATCCGGCACATTGTCTTGTTGCACATGCAAGTAGTTCAAGGTGGTGCGCGTGGCGCTGTCTAAACCAAACACCAAGGAGGTCGCAAGGCCGGTAGTGTTGTTTTCCACTTCATCGCGCCCCACGACACCACTGTCTTGACGCAACACATTCACCCGCAGCGCCGCGCCATCGATGGGCAACTGTTGGTTGATATCTGCGCTGACGCGTTTATGCGAGCCTGAACCAACCGTCGCGTTGGCATTGATAAAACTATCGGCTTGTGCCGATTTGCTGCTCATATTGATATAACCGCTGGACGAGCCGCGACCGTTATCCACGCCCGCAGGGCCTTTGGCGATCTCGACTTGCTCTGTGTTAAAGGTGTCACGCGAAATGGTGCCTAAGTCGCGGATGCCATCGACATAAATACTGTTTTGCGTATCAAAACCACGCATAAAAATCGAATCGCCGGTGGCGGTGTTGCCGTTTTCACCCATCAGCATGGTGATGCCTGGCGTGTTGCGCAGCGTCTCTGACAAGGTATTGGCTTGTTGTTGCTGGAATAACTCTTTTTTCACCACGACGATGGTTTGTGGCGTATCGACCAGCGGTTTGACTTGTTTAGCTGAACTGACTTTTTCGGCGACAAAAGGCGCAGCTTCAGGTTCAGCGGTTGCTTTCACTTGCACTTCCGCCAGCTGTTTTTTTGCCGGTTCCGCCGCGTGCACCGCAGGCAGCGCCAACAGCAGCGCAGTGGCGATCGCATGTTGATGATTAACAGAATGTTTTTTCGATTTAATAAAGGCCATTGATTTACGTTCCTGTGCAACGACTGTGGTTATCGCGGCGGATCTTATTGAGAATTATTTGCATTTGCAAGTGGTTTTTATTTGCATTTGAAGTTGTTTATCAAAGGTGTTTGCAAAAAATACAGGCGCTGCAGTGCCTTCAGCGAGGATACGGTTGGCGGTTGGCGGTTGGC
>DMYW01000056.1:40267-41812 GCA_003482455.1 Rheinheimera sp.
GTTGGCGGTTGGCGGTTGGCGGAACGAGCGTAAAACAAAAAACCGGCACTAAGGCCGGTTTTTATCGCAACTGCATCGACGAGAATTACTTATCCGCGTGACGCATATGTGGGAACAGGATCACATCGCGAATCGACGGCGCGTTGGCCATCAACATCACTAAACGGTCGATACCGATCCCTTGACCCGCGGTTGGTGGCAAGCCGTGTTCCAGCGCGGTGACGAAGTCGTCATCGTAGAACATGGCTTCGTCATCGCCCGCTTCTTTTTGGCGCACTTGTTCACGGAAGCGTTCCGCTTGGTCTTCCGCGTCGTTCAGCTCGCTAAAGCCGTTGCCCAACTCGCGGCCGCCGATGAAGAATTCAAAGCGGTCGGTGATCTCTGGGTTGTGGTCGTTACGACGTGCCAGTGGTGAAATTTCTGCTGGGTATTCCGTGATAAAGGTCGGTTGTTGCAACTTAGCTTCAACCAACTCGTCAAACACTTCCATCAGAATACGGCCGTGGCCGTAGTTGTTTTTCACTTGAATGCCCAAGGACTTCGCCAGTTCCGCCACCGCTTCGCGGGTGGTTAACTGCTCGCGTTTGATCTCTGGGTTGTAGTGCAGAATCGATTCGGTCACTGACATACGGGCAAACGGTTTGCCAAAGTCAAAGGTGTGGCCTTGGTATGGCACTTCGGTGGAACCCAAGACTGACTGCGCCAGACCGCGGAACAACTCTTCGGTTAAATCCATCAGGTCATGGTAATCGGCGTAAGCCCAGTAGAATTCCAGCATGGTGAATTCTGGGTTGTGACGTGTCGACACGCCTTCGTTACGGAAGTTGCGGTTTAATTCGAACACTTTTTCAAAGCCACCAACCACTAAGCGTTTTAAATACAGCTCCGGGGCAATTCGCATGTACATCGCCATATCCAGCGCATTGTGATGCGTGACAAACGGACGCGCCGACGCTCCGCCTGGGATCACTTGCAGCATCGGCGTTTCAACTTCTAAGAAGCCTTTGCTATTGAAGAATTGGCGAATGTAAGCAACTGTTTTTGAACGAATTAAGAAGGTTTTGCGCGACTGTTCGTTAACGATCAAATCCAAATAACGCTGACGGTAGCAGGCTTCTTGGTCAGTCAAACCGTGGAATTTATCCGGCAGCGGACGCAGCGCTTTGGTTAATAAACGGATGTCGTCAACCCAGACCGTCAACTCGCCAGTTTGGGTTTTGAACAACACGCCAGACGCGCCGACGATGTCACCCAAGTCCCATTTTTTGAACCCTTCGTTGTAGTTGTCGCCTTGCAAGCTATCACGGGCGACGTACAACTGAATTTTGCCACCAACGTCTTGAATAGTGGTGAAACTGGCTTTCCCCATAATACGACGCAGCATCATGCGGCCTGCCACCACCACGCGAATTTGCTGGGCTTCCAGCTCTTCTTTGCTCAGGTGGTCGTATTTGGCATGGATATCATCGCTGGTGCTGTCGCGACGGAAATCATTTGGGAACGGGTTGCCCTGCTCACGCAGCGCGGCCAACTTGTGTTTTCGCT
>DMYW01000005.1 GCA_003482455.1 Rheinheimera sp.
CGCCGAAAGCTTTTAAAAAAGCTCGCCGCCAAGGCGAAAAACGATTTTACAAAGAACAACAAAACCAGCGTGCGATCTGAAAACAAATCCGCCCGCCGCGCAGGCGAAATAAGTTTTATAAACAAACCAGCTGGCGAAACAAAAAAAGGAACATTAATGTCCAACATCCGAGCCGTTGCTGATCTCGCCGGCGTGTCCGTCGCGACGGTGTCGCGCACCTTGCAACAACCCGAACGGGTGTCGCAAAAGACTCGCGCCAAGGTGATGGCGGCAGTCAAAGAAACCGGCTACAAGCCCAATCAAATGGCGGTGAAGTTCCGCTCGGGCAAAACGCATAACTTGGTGGTGCTGGTGCCGACGGTGGCGAACGTGTTTTTTGCGCGGGTCATCAGCGGCATGCAACAAGCCGCACATGAGCAGGGTTACACCTTGCTGCTTTGCAACACCATGGCCGACGAAGAAGTAGAGCAAAGTTACGCCCACATGGTCGATACGGCGCAAGCCGATGGTGTCATTCAGCTGCGTGCCTTTAACCCATTTACCGAAGCGCCCAGCGCCGACATGTTGCCGATGGTCAACGCCTGTGAAGTGCTGGATGGTGTCACCTGCCCGACGGTACAGCTGGATAACCGCGCGGCGGCGCGGGTGATGACGGAGCACTTATTGGGCCTTGGCCATCGCCGCATTGCGATGATCAAAGGCCCGGCGCGTAGTCCACTGACGCGAGATCGCTTGGCGGGGTATCGCGATGCGCTGCTCGATGCCGGGCTTTCTATCGACGATCAACTGCTGTGCGCCGGTAACTTCAGTTTGGATGCCGGCTACGCCGCGACGTCGCAATTAATGGCGCAGGCCAACCCACCCACCGCCATTTTCTGCGAAAACGACGAAATGGCCATCGGTGCAATCAAGTGTTTGAAAGATCAAGGCATTGCCGTGCCCGAGCAAGTGTCGGTCGCCGGTTTTGACAATATCTCGTTTGCCGAATTTTGTGACCCACCGCTGACGACCATCGCGCAACCGGCGGAAGACTTCGGTCGCACTGCGGTGAATCTGTTAATTGACGTGTTGGAGCAGCGCCTGCGCACTGCGCCCAAAGTCATTCTGCCATTTGAATTGGTCGTGCGCGCCAGCACTGGCCCAGCCCGTTAACCTTTGCCTTAGGAGCACCGCATGTCGACGTCGCGTTTCACTTTTGAACAAACCAACAGCCCCGCCGCGCAGCCACCGTGTGTGGACAGTCCCAACTTAGCGCGTCGCAGCCTGCTGAAAGTTGGCGCAGGCGTGGCGGCGGGTGTGGCAGTCAGCGGCTTGCTGGGTGGCCAAGCGCTCGCGGCCAACGCAAAACCGGCTGTCGGTTTGCAGCTATACACGCTGCGCGACATGATGGCAAAAAGTGTGTCTGAAACACTGAATTTAGTCGCGGGTGTCGGCTTTAGCGAGGTGGAATTTGCCGGTTATTTTGGCCACCAAGCGTCAGACATCAAAACCATGCTGCACAAGGCTGGCTTAACCGCGCCATCCGTGCACGTACCGCTAGATGACTTGCGCCACAAGCTTTCGCAAGTGATTAGCGACGCCAAAACGATTGGTCATCACTACATAGTGCTGCCGTGGCTTCCCGCCGAGCAGCGTGGCAGCCACATCAACGACTATAAAAAACTAGCCGCTGAAATGACCGGTTTTGCCAAAGAAATCAAAGCGGCAGGCCTGCAAATGGCCTATCACAACCACGATTTTGAACTGCAACCCGTCACCGGCGGCCTGCCTTATGACGTGTTATTGGGCGACACTGACCCAGACCTCGTCAAAATGGAGCTGGATTTATATTGGACCGTCAAAGCTGGATTTGACCCTATCAAACTGTTTGAACAGCACCCAGGCCGTTTTGCCATGTGGCATGTCAAAGACATGGCCAAGGACGGATCTATTACAGACGTTGGCACTGGCACCATTGATTTTAAATCAATTTTTGCCAAAGCCGCGCTTGCGGGCGTCAAGCATAAATTCGTCGAGCACGACGACAGCCACAACCGCATTCAAACCATCCGCCAAGGGTATCAAGCGACGCGTGCTTTGCTGGGCTAGCTGACAACACGGGCAATTTGCGCAGTTGGTTGGATCAATTGCGTAAATTGCACGTTTTAAGCGGCATTGGGGCTGCGAAGTCATCGGTAAACACCGTCTACTTAGACGGCCAAAATGACCAAACCGCGCCCATTTGTTAACACCATAAAAACTAAATAAACCAAACAGTTAGATCTATTCCCATTTGCGCTGAACGTCGGTAAATAGGTGATGAATAGCAGCAAATCCACCGCGTTATTAGCTCAACTTCTGTGAATCATCCCTCTATACTTGGTCAGGTTATTTGCAAAGGACAGGCGGTGACAATTGCTGCGATTTCTGGTTGGTTGTTCGCTGTTGCTGGCGCTACTTGGCAATGCTCAGGCGTTTACCCCGCTGTCGATCACCTTGTTGGTCGAATTTAGCCCAGAACAAGCCAAGGCCTATCAATTACAAATGCAACATTGGAACATACTTCAACAAGCGGCGGGGCCCAATTTAGACGTGACGATTGAACACGTCAGCCTGCAACGCAGTTTGGAATTAGTGCAACAAAGCGGCTATTGCGTGTTTAACAAGATGAAAACACCCGAGCGCGAGGCGCAGATGACGTTTGCCCAACTGCCACTGAGCATCTCTCCATCGCAGCGACTGATCCAACTTCGCCACAATGATCCAGATCCTGCCAAAGCAAGCAGCATCAATCTGGTTGCTGAATTTGCCGCACGGCCGAATATGCGGATTGGCATTGCCGCCGGCAGCAGTTTTGGCCCTGCTATCGATGCCATCATTCAACGTTATCCGAAACAGTTTTATGCCGTGTCTGGTGAAAATGTCCACGTCAAATTATGGCAAATGCTGCAGTTGGGCCGGGTCGATGCATTGATCGACTATCAAGTGCGGGTAGCATTGTTGGCCGCGCAGACGCCCTCCAGCAAACCCTACACGGTGACGCCTATCGCTGGTCAAAACATGTTGGTGAAAGGGTATGTGGCCTGCAATAAACAAGCACATGGCACGCAAAGCATTCAGTATGTAAACCGCTTGCTGGCCACAGCGGAGTTACAAAGCGCTTTGGTGCAAAGTTTTAAGCAGTATTTCCCTGATCCTGAATGGCAGCAAATCCGCCAAGACCTGCAGCAGATCTACCCTGCCGCCAGCATCGACTAGCGATCGAGCCTCTCGGCTCGAAGCTGAGCTTACATCCGCCGGGCTATGCAACAAGTGACAAGCCAATCGCCACCAACACCAGGCTTGCAACATACTGCACGCCCAGTGCTAACAAGGCTATCAAGCCACCCCGTAATAAAGTGACGCCAAAAATTAGCGAATAAAACACCATGGTCAGCGCCATGACGGCTAGCAGCGACAGTAAGGGTTCACTAAACAAGCTGTTACCAAGCTGATTGGCCACTATGGCGCAAATCACTGCGATCACGCAGGTAAACCACGAGTTGTTGCGAGCGTCACACCAGCCTGCGGCCAGTTTCAGCGGGGCCAACATAAACAGCAACACGACCACTATTGCTAGCAAAAACTCCATTGCACTCACTCCTTGTTTGCGTCTGCACTTGAATAGCAATCAAGTGGTTAGCCGCTCGTTGCCAATTTAGGGATGAGTCCATCTTGCCAGTTCATATTGCACTGCGTCAAACTGCCCCTTTGTTGTGTTCGGTTCTGGAGGATTTGTCATGACCAAACCCTATGTACCAGCGAAAGTCTGGCGCCATGATCAAGCAAACGGCGGCGCATTTGCTGGCATCAACCAGCCGACGGCCGGCGCCCGGTTTACTGCCGCTTTGCCACGCGGCGAGCATGCGTTGCAGCTGTATTCGCTGGCAACCCCCAATGGCGTGAAGGTCACTATCATGCTGGAGGAATTGCTCAGCGCCGGCCACAGCGCGGCTGAGTACGACGCTTGGTTGATTTCCATTCGCGAGGGGGCGCAGTTTGGTTCTGGGTTTGTGGACATTAACCCCAATAGCAAAATTCCTGCGTTGGTCGATCACAGCCAGACACCGGCACTGCGACTGTTTGAATCTGGCAACATCTTGTTATATCTGGCGGAAAAGTTTGGTGCCTTTTTGCCACGTGACATTGCCGGCCGCAGCGAAACGCTGAACTGGTTATTCTGGCAAATGGGTAGTGCGCCATTTGTTGGCGGGGGTTTTGGTCATTTTTACCATTACGCGCCGGAAAAACTGCAATACCCTATTGACCGCTACACCATGGAAACCAAGCGCCAACTGGATGTATTAAACCAATTGCTGGCTACCCGCCCTTACATTGCCGGGGATAGCTACAGCATCGCCGATATGGCGGTTTGGCCATGGTACGGGCAATTAGTGCAAGGCCGCTTGTATTCAAGCCCAGAGTTTGATGCGGCGCAGTTTTTGGCCGTGCATGAGTACCCACACGTGCTGGAGTGGGCACAGCGCATCTGGCAGCGCCCTGCAGTGCAACGCGGTTGGAAAGTGAACCGCAATTGGGGAGATGCAGCCGACCAAGTGCCCGAGCGGCACAGCGCCGCTGATTTTTAACTTAATCTCGACAGAAAACCGCCTACGGGCGGTTTTTTTGATCTGACGCGCATTTTCTGTGATTTAGCGCCATTTGATACTTATTGATCAGCGATTTACTGGCATTTGTCGCATTGTTAGCTACACCTTCAAACAGCACCATCACTTTTTTTGTTTATCCATCCTCTCCACCGATTAACCTAATCGTGGCAACAGGGAGTTTGCTTGCATCATGCGTACTAATTTGCCAGTTACTCATCGCGAAAAACGGTTTCCAGAAGATGTTCGGTTAGTGTCAGTGACCGACGTCAATAGCATCATTCAAGACTGTAATGACGAGTTTGTTGCGGTCAGCGGCTATACCCGCGAAGAGCTGATTGGTCAGCCGCACAACTTAGTGCGTCACCCCGACATGCCGCCGGCGGCCTTTGCCACCATGTGGTCGTATATCAAACAAGGTAAACCTTGGATGGGCTTGGTGAAAAACCGCTGCAAAAACGGTGACCATTATTGGGTGAATGCGTATGTCACCCCCATATCCGACCGGGGCAAAATCGTCGGATTTGAGTCCGTGCGCACCTGCCCTGCGCGTGAAGACGTGGAGCGCGCCGAAAAACTCTACCAACGGATCAACGCCGGCCAGGCCGCCAAAACCAATTGGTCAGGCAAACTGCCGCATATTGGCTTTGGCATTGCCCTCGTGCTGGCACTGCTGTTGTGGTTCAGCGTGTCGCAACGCGCCTCTGAGTTTGTGTTGTTTTTGGGCGCTATTGGTTATGCCATTTGGCTGAATATTCAGCAAAAACAAACATTTGCAGCGATGGAAGCCTTGTTCCAAAATGTCTTTCAAGACGAACTCGCGGTGCAAAGCTACACAGATTGGAGCGGCACTCTGGGTAAAATTAAAGTGTCGATTTTGGCGCAACAAGCCCATTTGCGCACCGTGCTGACTCGGATCGAACACTCCGCTAAACGCGTCGCTAGTGAATCTGGCCGCGGCCAGACCTTGACCGATTCACTGGAAGATAAAATCGAAAATCAACAAGCGGAAACCATCCAAGTGGCCACCGCGATGAACCAAATGACCACCACCATTCACGAAGTGTCGCAACACGTCAGCGAAACCGCGCATCAAGCCGACCAAGCCAGCACCTTGCTCAAACATGGCGACGAACTGGCGCAACAAACCCGCGATTCGATTGAGCAGCTTAAAGACACTGTGTACCAAATTAGCTCGTCGGTGTCTGGCGTTGCCGACCAAACCCAAAACATCGAACGCGCGGCACAACTGATTGAACAGATCGCCGACCAAACCAACTTGTTGGCCCTGAATGCCGCCATTGAAGCGGCACGCGCCGGCGAGCATGGCCGCGGCTTTGCGGTGGTCGCCGACGAAGTGCGTAACCTCGCCGGTCGCACCCAACAATCAACTCGCGAAATTTATGCCATCGTCGAGGCATTAAAACAGCAAGCCGCCGGCGCTGTGACTGTCGCGCAAAAAGGCATCGATGATGCGGAACATGGCCTCGAGCGCGTCGTCGAGAGTTCGTCAATGCTGCACGGCATCGCCGACTCGGTGCAGCAAATCGCCAACATGTCGACCCAAATGGCCGCCGCCGTCGAAGAACAAGCGCACGTCGCCGAGGACATTAACCGGCAAGTGGTCAGGATCTCCGAGCTCGCCGACGGCAGCGCCGACTCCGCCCATCAAACCAGCGGCGCCATCGGCCAACTACACGCCGTGGCGGATGATTTATCCGAGTTGGTGGAGCGGTTCAAAGCTTAGTTTTTTTCAAGTGCGCGCGGGGGATCTCAGGCGTGGTTTCGCAGGCTGGGTTTGGTGGTCGGCTTTTCATTGATTTTCGCCTTGGCGGCGCGCCGTTTTAAAAGC
>DMYW01000045.1:0-139 GCA_003482455.1 Rheinheimera sp.
CGGTCTGTTCTCGAAGAGTAGCTCAGCGAAATCGGGAATTAAGGACGCCAACAGTTTGGCGTCCTTCCGATTGAGCACGCCCGAAGCTGTGCAAGGGCGCAGACTTCCACGAAGCCTCGATGGTGAATTCAACAAAATC
>DMYW01000045.1:427-10691 GCA_003482455.1 Rheinheimera sp.
CGGGCCGAACAACGTGCAGACTTCATCAAAGCCTCGATGTCCCAGCCTCAAAATCTCCAACGCAAACAGTTTGGCAACGGCTAGACTGAAAAATGCAGAATCCAGCCCATAACCCTCTATAACACGGTTGATTTTTTGAGAACTGCTGTCGATTGTTTGACCATGCTACGAAATACTTATCCCATCGACTACTTTCCTATCAACTACTTTGATACTGCCTCTTTAGCTGCAGAACTGCGTGCTCGCTGCACAGGACCCGCTTCCGCTTGACCTATGTCTTCATCTTAGAAACGCTGTAAAAATGTACATTACATGCCGCTAAAGTAGCTCGACAAATAGTAACAAAGCGACGACACTAAAATTCTTCAATGGGAGTCTCTGTATGCAACGATTGCAGCAAATAGCACTCCCGATCCTGCTAACTGTGGTAGCCGTCGTTGTTGTTCAGGTGGTTTGGTGGCAAATCGGGCTCGGGGTGCAACAGCATCAGGTGAGTATTTTATTGCACCAACTGGTGGTTCCCGCCGGCAATGGTGAGTTGTGGCTGCATCAACCCGCAGCACAGCCCCTGTTACTCGAACCTATAGTTGCATTGCCGCCACTAGATACCGTAGCAGTGGACATAAACCAACGTGTTATATGGACACAAACGGGTTTATTAGTAACTTTGCCTTGGTGGCCTTTGGTCCTGGTCTATGGATTGATCGGGGCTGTTTGGTCTGTGTATTTAAGGGGACTAAAACGCCAACAGCAGTTGGTGGGCAAACAGCGACAACAATCTGATCAAATTCGCGCCATCCTTGATTTTGCCAACTTACCTGTGTCGGACGACCTCGACAGTGTGGCCCAACTTGAAATGCTGCAAAAACATTTGTTGCATCAGCAGCGCCGCGATGAAGAGATCAAGCGATTGGTCCGCGTGCAAGGTCTCCTCGACCAAGACTTAGCCATTGGTAACCGCATTTATTTTGAAAGCAAGTTACAACATTATTTAACCGACAGCGCCGAAGTCGACAGCGGTGCGTTGTTTTTAATCCAATTACGTCATCCGGAAAGCGATGTATCTCAAGCCCAGCTGGTGCAACGGTTATCTGGGTGTGCCGAGTTAATTGGCCAACTCACCAGTATTTATGAATTGACCGTTATCGCGCGTGTTGCTGAAAACGATTTGGCCTTGTTGATTCCCGGTTTAGAGCAAAAAGACGCTGCTACCTTGGGCGATCGTTTGGCCATGGTGTTAAGTCGGGCCTGGTTCTTCCAAGCGCATGAAGATTATGACGTTATTCATCTGGGGTATGTTGTGTACAACCGCGGCCAGACTTCTTATCAAGTGATGGCTGAAGCCGACATGGCATTAAAAACTGCCCAATTACAAGGCCCAAATGCTGCTTTTGGCTTTGTGCAGAATTCCAAACCGAAAATTCACGGTTCAGTGTGGTGGCGCACCGAATTGGCCAATGCACTGCAACATAATCGATTGTTGTTGAATTTCCAGCCGGTGTTTTCTTGGGCACAAGGCGACGTTATCGAACATGAAGTCTTAGTGCGCTTGCATTCCAGTGAAGGCGACAAACTGACGGCGGCTGAATTTTTACCAATGGCTGCCAATTGCGGAATGGCGCTTGCGATCGATCAAGCTGTGTTGCTAAAAGTCGGCCGCTTGATCGATCAAGAAAAATCCGATGGCTCGCGCTGCACCATCAATTTAAGTTGCCAATCGATCCTGCAGGCAGAATTTATCCCTTGGCTTGAACAACAAGTCGCGCAAGGGCTGATAGCACCACAGCGCCTTGGAATTGAAATTGATGAACATCATGCGGTGCGGCATTTCAAAGCGCTGAAACCGAAATTGTTAAGACTACACCAACTTGGTTTTGTGCTAGTGATTGACCATGCTGGGCTGACGCTCAATGAAGACGCTTTGTTACCTGAATTGCCGCTGGAATCGGTGAAGTTACATCCATCCGTGGTGCGTCATGTCGAGAAACAATTAGAGCAGCAGTTGTTTATCCGCGGCATGGTTGCGTCGTACCACAATAGAGGTGTCCGAGTGCTCGCGAGCGGCGTCGAAACGGAAGCAGAGTGGCAATGCTTGCAAAAGCTGGGGGTTAGCGGTGCGCAGGGGTTTTATTTCAGCCAGCCCTTGGTGCAGTTTAAAGCGATAGATTCACTCAACTAGCTTTGAAATATCCAATGATAAGCGCTAGTCCAGCAGTTGCTGTTTGATCAGCGCTTGTTCAAAAGCGTACCATTGTGCTGGCGTGATCAAGCCGCGTGCCGCCAAGCCTTGTAGGCCCTGCAATCCGCCGCTGTGAAACACTACATAACGTTCGCCTGCAGGCAATTGGCCTGTCTGTAGTAAGCGCAATAAACTCAGCCAAGCTTTGCCGGTATAGATGGGCTCAAAAATGACCCCTTGTTCGAGCATCTGCAAGCAAGCCTGCAGAGTTTCGGTACTGAAGCGACCATACCCCGAGCTATCGACACTTGCTCGCAATTGCCAGTGATCATGGCCTATCAACCATTCGCCTAAGCGAGTTTTCACCCGTTCATCGCCGACGACATCAATCCCTGTAACTTGCCCTTGGAAGGTGCGGGCCATACCGGCCAAGGTGCCACCGCTGCCCGTTGCAAGCACGAGGTGTGTTGCAGGCCCTGCGGGTGTCTTCGACACATCGATACTTGCTGCGCCTGCGATCCCAAGCAAGTCAGAACCACCCTCGGGGACCAGGTGAAACTCTGGATACTGCAGCTTGAGCCATTCGATAAAGTCTGCATCGTGCCGTCTTTGATAATCACGACGACTTAAAGCGACTAAATTCATACCATGCGCACGACAAAAATCTAAGGTGGGATTGCTTGGTAGGGGTGAGTGAGAGCGCACGAGACCGACGGTGGCAAAGCCAAAATGTGCACCAGCGGCGGCCAATGCGGCCAAATGATTGGAAAATGCGCCGCCAAAACTGACTATTCCCACAGCTTGCGTTTGTGCAATATGTTGAATATGGTACTTTAGTTTCAAGCATTTATTACCAGTGAGCCGCGGAATCATGCTTGGGACACTGGCAAGCCAAACGTCAGTTGCTAAGCTCGACAGAACAGGATGCGACAGTTGTTGCCATTGCAGCTGGAACAAGGGCGTGACTCCTAACGTGAACACTAATAAAAACGGACCAAACAGCCGCCATGATACGCCAGTTTTTAAACCGATTGCGTAGTTCAGCACAATCGACACCAACCACCTTAGTGTCGATTGTGCTGCAAGCCGAGCGCATCAAAGTGTTATGGCTGCAGCCTTATCCGCTGGTGGTGACGAAAGTCAGTACTGTGGTTGTGACAGACCCAAGCCAATGGGCTTCACAGCTAAACAAGTTAGCGGCAGAGATCCCAAGCAAAGCCCCTGTGTGTTTAGTGATCCCCGCAAGCCATTATCAGTTGTATCTGGTTGAGCGGCCAAATGTGGCTGAAAATGAACTGACAGCAGCGTTGCCATTTCTTGTGGCAGAACAACTCCAACAACCAGTTTCTGAGCTGCTGCTGGATTATTTTCAACTGCCGGATGTCGGACGCCAACCGGGCTCGCTGCAGGTGGTCGCTGCAGAAAAGCAGTGGCTAGCGCCGCTTTGTAAAGTCTTGCAACGTCATGATGTAGAACTACAAAATATCCAGCCGGAAGAGTGGCTCGTGCGAAATTTGGTGCTTAGCCAAGGCGCGCCGCAGCTGATATTGTCGCAACAACCAGGTCAAGAACTTGCGGTGTTAATCATGCAGCAAGGCAAGGTGTATTTCAGTCGAAAATTGCGTGGTTACACGCGTCTCGCACACTACGACCTTGATGATCTGCAAAACGGGGTATTGGAAAACTTAATGCTGGAGATCCAGCGTTCGATGGATTATTTCGAAGGGCAGCTGCGGCAACCACCAATCCGCGACATTCAATTGTTATTGCCCGATCACGTCAATACAGCACTGATCCCGTTTCTGCAACAAAACGGGTTCGAACAAGTGCAGGCCATTAACTTAAGCGGCATGATGGCCAATTTAACCGAGGAAGAACGGGGCGACTATTGGCTTGCGTTGGCAGGCGCTTTAGAGCTTGCGGTGGAGGATGGCGATGAAGCAACGCGTTAACCTCTATCAAACCACCTTAAAGCCGCTGCAGCAACGCGCCAGCTTAGCGCGTGTGCTGGTCAGTTTCACCGCCTTGCTGCTATTGATGATTACCGCGGGTGTGCACTTGAGCTATCAGCAGATGCAACTGCAAAAACAACTCACCCAACAGCAATCGCTATTGCAAGCGCACACTGAAACTCTTAGCAACCTGCAACTTGCGTTGTCGCAGCGCCAACCCGATGCACAATTACAACAGCAGTTGGTGATGCTGGAGCAAAGCAACGCCCGCAAACAACAACTGTTGAATTATTTGCAGCATGAAATGACCACGCAAACTCAGGGGTATGCCAGCGTCATGGAAGGCTTCGCCAAGCTTGACCCCAAAGGCTTGTGGCTAACCTCATTCAGTCTTGGCGCCGAGCATAATCAACTGCAAGGGGTTTCGGTAAATCCGGCGTTAGTGCCGTTGTGGTTGCAATCGCTTGGACAAATTCCCGCACTCCAGGGCCAACAATTCAGCGACATCGAGTTAACGCCGAGTGAGCGTAAGCCTTATTTGTTGTTTTCTGTGACCAAACAAACCAAGGATGCCAAGCCATGAGTCAGTTTGAACAGTGGCAAGACCGGTTCGCCATGTTAAAGCCGCGTGAGCGCGGGCTGATTTGGCTGGCAAGCAGCGGTTTGTTGTTGTGGCTTGGCTGTGTGCTGGTGTTATTTCCGATGCTCGACAAACAACAACAGTTGCAGGGGCAACTGAAAACCAACGTAAAGCAGCTGCAGCAATTAGAGCAACAAATCGAGGTGATGCAACAGCAGTTGCAACAAGACGTGAATGCAGCGGTGCGTGAGCAAATCGCCGCGCAAAATCAGCAGCAACAGCTGTTGGTGACGCAGATCCGGCAATTAACCGGACGGTACGTCAGCCCAGAGCAAATGACACATCTGTTGTCGGACGTGTTGTTGAAAAACCAGCAAGTGCAGTTGGTATCGATGCGCTCGCAAGCGCCCAAGCCACTTCAACTGCCTGGTGCCGCCCCTACGGATATTCAACTATACCGCCACGGCACTTTGCTGGAGTTTCGTGGTAGTTATACGCAGTTACAGCAGTTGTTAGCGCGGCTAGAGCAGCTGCCATGGCAGCTGCATTGGCGGCAGCTGAAGTTTAAAGTGACAGAATACCCGCTGTCGCAGTTGCAACTTGAACTGGAGACAGTTAGTGAACAAGCAGATTATCTGCGTATTTAGTGGCCTGGTTTGTATGGCCCAAGCCCAAGATCCGACACAACCCGAGTGGCCGGCACTGGCCGCGCCTGCAGCCACCGCCACCGAAAAATCCGGCAAGCCAGCGCTGCGCTTGCAGTTAATCCGCCAACAAGGCAAGCGTCAGTTAGCGGTGATTAATGGCCAAAGTCTGACGGTGGGCCAAACAATCGCAGGTTATCAGCTGGTGCGGATCCAACACGATCACGTCACACTGCGAAATGAACAAGAACAACTGGTGTTACCACTTTTTGTGACGACCCGACGATAGGGAATAGCATGAAATCATTGATAAGTTTTGCCATTGTTGCGAGTGCGGTATTAACCGGCTGCAGCCAGACTTCGCGGCCAGCGGCGGACAATACGGCTGCGGAATTAGCGGCGTCGACCAACCATGCTGCGCCAAGCGAAGTGCCGGCGGCAGTCGCGGCCGATGTGCTGGCTTTGCCACTCCAACCGCTAGCGCCACTGAACTTGCCACGTTTTAATGTCTCAGCTTCCGCTGTGCCCGCGGCTGATTTCTTTGCCTCATTGGTGGCTGACAGCAATGACTCCATCGTGGTTCATCCAGACGTGACCGGCGTTATTTCACTGCAACTGAAACAAGTGACGCTACCGGAAGTGATGCAAGTCGTGCAAAGTATGTATGGCTATGAAATTCGCCAGCAAGGCTCGATTTATCAAGTATTTCCGGCCGGTATGCGCACCGAAACCATCGCAGTGAATTACCTGATGTTGCAGCGCTCGGGTATGTCGTCCGTGACGGTGAATTCCGGCGGCGTGTCGCAAGACAATAACAACGGCAACAATAACGGCTATGGCAACAACAGCTACAACAATAACAATCAGCAAAACTTAAACAACGGCATGTTGGGCGGCATGGGCCAAAACGCCAGCCAGCAGTTTAATGGCAGTATGATCCAATCCAGTTCCAAGACCGATTTTTGGAAAGACTTGGAAAAGTCACTGCAGACGTTGTTAGGAAATGGGGAAGGGCGCAGTGTCATTGTCAGCCCGCAAGCGGGGTTGGTGACAGTGCGTGGCATGCCAGACGATATCGCCGCGGTTAAACGCTTTTTGCAACAAGCCGAACAGCATTTGCAGCGGCAAGTGGTGCTGGAAGCCAAAATCATTGAAGTCACTCTCAACGACGATTACCAGCAAGGCATTAACTGGCAAAACGCGCTCGCCAATGCGCGCAGCACCAAGTTTAATTTCCAACTCAGCGGCGGTGCTATGGGCAATAGCACCAGCAACGCGATCGGTGGCTTGACGTCGCTGTCGTTTACCAACGCCGATTTTGCTGGGGTGATCAAACTGCTTGAAACCCAAGGTGATGCACAAGTGCTGTCCAGTCCACGTATCACCGCCGTGAATAACCAACAAGCGGTGATTAAAGTGGGGCAAGACGAGTATTTTGTGACCAATGTCAGTTCCACGACGACTACGACCGGTACCGGCGTGCAAAACTCCACGCCGAATGTCACCTTGCAGCCGTTTTTCTCTGGTATTGCGCTGGACGTTACACCGCAAATTGACGAGAACGGCCAAGTGATTTTGCACGTGCATCCGTCGGTGACCGAAACAGCCGAGCAAACCAAAACCATTCAACTCAGTGACGACGACTTAGTACTGCCGCTGGCGCAAAGTAACATTCGCGAGTCCGATACCATCATCAAAGCCAACAACGGTGAAATCGTGGTGATTGGCGGTTTGATGCAAACTGTGGTCAGCGAGGCCGAAAGCGGCGTACCAGGGCTGCGCAGTGTGCCGTTGGTGGGCAATTTGTTTAAATCCAAAACCAAAACCACCCGTAAAAAAGAATTGGTGATTTTGTTGCGCCCGGTGCTCACTGATCCTGAGGTGTGGCGCGAGCAAGTGCAACAAAGCCAGCAACGTGTACAAGGTTGGTCGCAACCCTGATGTATTTGACGCACTTTGGCTTTCATGACTTACCGTTTGGCTTAACACCCAACACAGGTTTTTATGTCGAATTGTCAGGGCACCAGCAGGCGATGGACGTGCTGCTGACCGCCATTGATTTGGGTGAAGGTTTTTTAAAAGTCACCGGCGAAGTCGGTACCGGCAAAACCTTGTTATGTCGTAAGTTATTGCAAGAAGCGCCGACTCATTGGCAACTGGCGTATTTACCAGACCCTAATTTGGACCCGCTGCAATTGCGCTGGGCATTGGCGCTGGAATTAGGTTTGCACCATTCGGCAAATATTGACCAGCAGCAGTTGCAGCATTTGCTGCAACGCCAACTGTTGTTGCTGGCCGCGCAAGGCAAACGTGTGGTGGTGCTGATTGACGAAGCGCAAGCGTTACCGGATGACACCCTGGAAGCGCTGCGCTTGATGACCAATTTAGAGACCGAGCAACGCAAACTGTTGCAGGTGGTGTTGTTCGGGCAACCCGAACTGGATGTGCGTCTGGCAAAAAACAAGTTTCGACAGTTGCGCCAACGCATTAGTTTTTCGTACCAGTTGCCGCGTTTGCAACAGCACGAAGTGCAATGTTATGTCGAAGAACGCTTGCAGCGCGCTGGCGCTTCGAATTTGGCACTATTTAGCCAAGCGGCTTTGTGGTGGTTGACCTTGGCCAGTCGTGGCATCCCGCGGTTGGTGAATATTATTGCCCACAAAGCCTTGTTGCTGAGCTATGGCAAAGGCGCATCGCAGGTGCAATGGGCCAGCGTGTGGGCGGCGGCGCGGGATACCGATGACGTGCAGCTTGGTCGCTGGCAGCAGCTGGCACTGGTGGTAGTGCTGAGTGTTATGGGGGTAGGCCTTTTCTGGTGGAGTGGGCGGCTATGAGCGTCATTAATCAAATGCTCAAAGATTTAGATAAACGCCAAGCGTCATCGCCGGTGCGTGCGCGCTCGCCTGTGGTTCGCCGAGGTTCTCAGCGCTTGATGTGGCTAGCATTAGTTGCCGCTGTGCTGATTTTTCTGGTTTTTGGCTTACCGCAATATCAGCAAAAGCCGCCGCGGATCATCGACACGCCTGGCCATAAAGAGCCCAAAATTATTGTGTTGCGCCCAGGTGAGCCAACCGCAGCCGCGCCTTCGAGCGGTTCAGTGGCCAACTCGGGCGTCGCAGCAGCAAGTCCCGCAGCTGCAACTTCTAACGCTGCGTCGAGTGTGCAACCGAGTGCTGCTCAGTTGGCATCAACTCCAGCGGCATCAGTTCCTGCACCTGAATTACCGCCACCGGCACTGACCGCCGGTGCAGCCAATTCGAGCATAGCCACCACCGTTTCAGCGCAAGCCCAGCAGCTGCCTGCCACGCTAACGCCAGTGACTATGCCTGTAACTGAGCCTGTGACAGAGCCGTCAAATGCACAGCCGTCAGCGACCTTGCCAGAAACACTGCAAGTGGCGACGTTAGACACAAATCAAAGTTTCCCGGCGTTGGTATCGCCGCGCGACGCTGTGCCGTCAGCTGTTGCACCGGCAAAAGCGCCCACATTAAGCATTGAACGTGTCGGTCCAAAAACTGCCGTGCCAAGTAGCCTGTTGCAACAAGCCAATGACGCGATGCATGCGGCGAATTGGCCGCGGGCTAGTCAACTATGGGCACAAATCCAGCGGCAGCAACCATCCCAAGCGTTGGCGTATGAGCAACTTGCGGATATTTTTTATGCGCAGCGCGACACCGCGGCGCTGACGCAGCTGCTAGAGCAAGCGCGACAACAAGGCGTCAGCAGCCATCGTTTGCAGCTGGCACAACTGCGCCTGCTAGCCGCAACTCGCCAATGGCAAGTGCTGCTGGATACCTGCACGCCAGAACTCGAGCAACAAGGCGGCGCTGTGTTGTCGATAAAAGCCCAAGCGCAGCAGCAGCTGGGGTTACTTGATGCCGCTGTGCGCACCTACCAGCAATGGCAACAACTCGAACCGCAACAAGCCCGCGCTTTTTTAGGTGAAGCCTTAGTGCAGGAACAACAAGGCCACCAAGCGGCCGCGCAACAGGCCTATCAACAAGCGCTGCAACGCGGCGGTTTGGCCGCAGACACGGTCAGCTTTATCGAACAACGTCTCAAGCAAGGAGCCCATCGATGAACCGACCTCGGCTGAAAATGCGTCTGGGTGACTTGTTGGTGCACGAAGGCATACTGGCGGAAGCAGACCTGCAACGCGCCTTGGTGCAACAAAAACAAAGTGGCCGCAAACTGGGCGCTACCTTGATTGAGCTCGGCGTGCTGACGGAAGACCAGTTGCTGCAGTTTTTGGCGCAGCAGCTCAACGTGGCGTTTTTGGACATAGCGCAGCGCCGATTAGACCCTAAAGCCGCCCAGTTATTGCCAGAAGTACAAGCGCGGCGTTATCGCGCCTTAGTGCTGGAAGATCGTGGTGACAGCGTGTTGCTGGGCATGAGTGATCCAGCCGACTTGGCGGCGTTAGATCAGCTCGCCGTGCTGTTGGAACCCAAAGAATTAGAACTGGCGGTGGTGCGGGAAAGCCAGTTGATGCAAGCCTTTAATCAGCTGTACCGCCGCACGCAAGAGATCCGCAGCATTGCGCATCAGCTGCAAGAGGAATATCGCGACGCCGATACGGTCGATTTTTCGGCGCTGTCGACCGAAAACGACAAAGACAACACCATAGTTCGCTTGTTGCAGTCTTTGTTTGAAGACGCGGTGCAAGTGGGCGCCTCCGATATTCATATCGAACCGGATGACGGCGTGTTGCGGCTGCGTCAACGCATCGACGGCGTGTTGCATGAAAGCCTATTAAAAGAAACGGCTATTGCGCCCGCTCTAGTGCTGCGCTTGAAGTTAATGGCGGGCTTGGATATTTCGGAAAAACGCTTGCCGCAAGATGGCCGTTTCCAAATTCGCGTCAAAGGCCAAACCATCGACGTGCGGATGTCGACCATGCCGGTGCAAT
>DMYW01000016.1:0-4040 GCA_003482455.1 Rheinheimera sp.
AACGTAAAAAGGATCTTCGAAGGCGTTTGTCGTTCTAACCGATTGATGTAGAATTCGGCTATCCAATCTGCAACGAAACGACCCTAATGACGCTCGATGAAATCCGGCAACTCAGTCAAGATGACATGAATGCCGTCAATCAACATATATTCTCACAATTAAAGTCTGATGTCGCGTTAATCAATCAGATCGGCATTTACATAGTGAATAGCGGAGGTAAACGCATTAGACCTCTGCTTGCTGTGTTGGCGGCACGAGCGTTAGGCTATCAAGGTGATCAACACCACACGCTGGCAACTATTGTTGAATTTATCCACACCGCAACGTTATTGCATGATGATGTTGTTGATGAGTCCATGCTTCGTCGAGGTAAAGAAACCGCAAACGCAGTGTTTGGCAATCAAGCAAGTGTGTTAGTTGGTGATTTCCTCTATACACGGGCATTTCAGTTAATGGTGTCGCTGGGCCGCATGCGTGTCATGGAAATTCTTGCGGATGCGACTAACGTGATCGCTGAAGGCGAAGTTTTGCAGCTGATGAATGTCAACGATCCTGAAACCAGCGAAGAGAATTACCTGCAGGTTATCTATTGTAAAACGGCTCGGTTATTTGAGGCGGCAACAGAACTTGCTGGTGTGCTGACAGATCAACCTGATCACATAACCGAAGCGCTAAGACTTTACGGTCTTCATTTAGGGACTGCCTTCCAATTAATTGACGACGTGCTCGATTATCAGGCAGATGTTGCAGAGCTAGGCAAAAATGTCGGTGATGATTTAGCGGAAGGCAAACCGACCCTACCACTGATTCATGCCCTGAAGTATGGTAATAAATCGCAACAAGAGCTTATCCGTTCTGCCATCATCAATTGTGATGGCATGGAACACCTTGATGCCATATTGCAAGCGATGCATGATACAGACGCATTTAGCTACACTCGACTTAAAGCAGAAAAGGAAGCTGATTTAGCGAAAGCGCAACTCGCATTGCTGCCAGCTTCTCCTTACCGTGATGCTCTGGGGGCTCTTGCTGATATGGCTGTACATCGCAACCACTAAAGTCTCCTAAAATAAAAAAACCGGCTACTGCCGGTTTTTTTTATTTCCGCAACAAGCGATTAGGCTTTTGCGACGAACTCTTCGCCTAACGTGATGTCAGCTTTCAGTGTACCTAACATGTCGTTCATAGCTTTTTCTTCATATGCACTTAATGCACCGATTGGAAGGAGAGCCTCAACGCCATTTTTACCCAGTTTTACTGGTTGTGCGAAGAAACGAGCGTGCTCACCGTTGCCTTCAACGTAAGCGTATTCAACAACTTCTTCTCCGTTCAACCCTTTCATCAAGCTTACACAGAAACGAGCAGCGGCTTGACCCATAGACAGAGTTGCAGATCCGCCACCGGCTTTGGCTTCAACCACTTCAGTACCTGCGTTTTGAATACGGTAAGTTAATGAAGATACTTCTTCATCTGTGAAAGTCACACCTTCGACTTGCGACAGCAGAGGCAGGATTGTAGTACCGCTGTGACCACCGATCACTGGCACTAGGATTTCCGCAGGGTTTTTGCCTTTTAATTCAGCAACAAAAGTTTCGGCACGGATAACGTCCAATGTAGTGACACCGAACAAGCGTTTAGGATCGTACGTACCTGCTTTTTTGAATACTTCAGCCGCAATGGCGACAGTCGTGTTGACAGGGTTAGTAATCACACCAACCAATGCTTTAGGACAGTTTGCAACAATAGCTTCCGCCAATGTTTTCACCACACCAGCGTTGATATTGAACAGGTCTGAACGATCCATACCAGGTTTGCGAGGCATACCGGCTGGGATCATGACCACATCTGCACCAACTAATGCTTGAGCTAAATCGTCTTTACCGTAACCCACAACTTTTACAGCGGTTGGGATGTGGCTCAAATCCACAGCAACACCTGGCGTTACTGGAGCCAAGTCATACAGGGCTAAATCAGTGCCCGCAGGCAAGTTTACTTTCAACAACAACGACAGCGCTTGACCAATACCACCAGCAGCACCTAATACGGCAACTTTCATGCGACTCTCCCAATTAACGGATGAAAAAAAGCGCGCAAACAATACTGAAAAAGCAGCAAAAACTCAAACAACTTCTACCAAAGTTGCAGATCAAGTTGTGTAACTTTTTCAGCGCAGATTGCACAAAAAACGTTTCGTTCGGCTAAATGCCGAAGGACGAGCATTCAGTAATTTTAGCTGCTCAATTTTAGCTGCTAAATCTGGAAAATACTGAAAAACTACGCTGTTCTATGATAAGTTTGCAGTAATTCTATTTTTCGGTTCGTGCTATGACTAAACAATCTAAACAAGAAGCTTTAATTCAAACTTTCAAAGCATTACTAAAAGAAGAGCGATTTGGTTCGCAAAGCGACATTGTAGATGCATTAAAAGCCGAAGGATTTGATAACGTTAGCCAATCTAAAGTGTCTCGTATGTTGAGTAAATACGGTGCAGTTCGTACCCGCAATGCTCGACAAGAGATGGTGTACTGTTTACCACCAGAACTTGGGGTTCCAACTACCAAAAGCCCACTGCGCCAACTCGTATTGGATATCGAGCACAATGATGTAATGATCATCATCCGTACTAGCCCAGGCGCGGCTCAGTTGATCGCCCGCTTATTAGATTCAGTTGGCAAAGCCGAGGGGGTGCTTGGCACTATCGCGGGCGATGACACCATTTTTATCGCGCCGACTTCGGTCAAAAACATCAACTTCACCTTAAAGAAGGTCACTGAGCTGTTCGAAAAAGTTTAAGTTAACTTCGATCTTCTAAGAAATTTATCGATGGGGCAAAAAATGCAGCCCCACTGTCTGCTTGCAAATAGTCCAACATCAAGTCGTAATGATGCTCCCCATCACCCACTCGCTGCTGTAACCACTGGTTAAATGCCGTGGCAGATTTGCTATAAGCGACCTGCACCACGCCTTGTGCGCGCAATTGGCCGAAAGGCATATCTTGGAACACAATGGGTAGCAACGCATGCTCACCAACACGCAACGATGTGCGCAATGCGTGAGTGTTTTGACTTGCTTCATGTTCTAATTGTAACTGCCCCGTCAGTTTGTTCCTGCCCACGATATGCTCTTGTTGCTCTTGAGTTAGCGACTGCCAGCGAGCAAAGTCCAGTCTGTAACGCTGGACGTGCATATATGATCCTTGCACAAATTCCGATTCGGGATCGTCAATCAGCGCCAACTCTCGCTTCTTGCGACCAGGGATGTACGGTGGATCAAGCGGAAACCCAGTTAATGCTCGACCATCCATAAACCGAAACACATGGGTTTGCTCAATTAGATCGGCATGCGCCACGACTAAAGCCGACAATTGCTGACTTGCTAGATGCAACACATCGTACCGATCTGCGCGAATATAAAACACAAAGTCCGCAGGACTCGTCGGCATTTCAATATCACCCGCAATCAATGGTTTCATTGATTCAAGCTCAGGAGGGCGACAATCGGGATAAATGGTGTCCCAAAATGCCGCACCAATCGCTAACGTCGTGTTTAGATTCGCTTCAGAAAACTGTTCGGCTAGTTTTGAACTTGCATGACTAAACAGACTAAATTGACGGCGCAATAATGCTGCATGCCCATCCAATGCATTAAAAAGCAACACCAGCCCATGCAAATTGGGCTCACTGCAGATACCTGTTTGTTCTCTTGCCATATGTCTGCACTAGTTTTTTTATCTACGTTCATGCTAACGGATTTCCGCAAATCCACCAACAGTTAGAATTCTTGTGAGATATATCTCACATGGCGTGTGCGATATATCAGAACTTTACTTAAATTAATACCAACAAGACAAGCTATCTCACTGTTTACAAAGATCTTTTTGTAAATTTAACTAGCCCGCCGCTTTTTTATTTGTGAGAAATATGTCTTACACAACTCAAACGAAGCGCTGAATAAACCATAATCTCTTCGTCGACAGGAAGCGAGCTTGATTCAGGATGAAACAAGCAAGCAGTTGACGGGACGCGACAGGATGTCGCAAG
>DMYW01000016.1:4355-24303 GCA_003482455.1 Rheinheimera sp.
AAGCCGACAAGGACAGAAGGACACCTGAGGACAGGTGGAAGTATCTGGATGATACTCAAAGGATGAAGATTTACGCTATGGACGGCAATTCGTACTCAACTAGTGTTTGCTGGTTGGTATGAAGCAAGGACAGCAAACTTCACTACGCAATAATTCTTTGAGCCAGGGATGAACGACCTCGCAAGAGCTGAAATGGATTTTGAAATAAGCATTACGAAAGCCGCACCCAGTGCGGCTTTTTGTTGTCTGCAAGCTTGCAACTGTGCGACAAGCAGCATATTTACCAGACTACCAACAGTCTACAACACACCTTCCCCACTTGACTGCACGCCGTACACAGAGCTTCTCACTCGTATTAGCGATAGCTAAAGCCGTCACAAAGTTCCTTTTATCATCTTTCATCGCAAAGCTTGCGATGAACTGAAATCGCCTACTGCATGGTGTTGATACGGATAAAACTCTGGTTACCCCACTCATTGCAATTTTGTCAGCTGTGGACAAGCACAGTGCCATACACAGCCCTCATTGCTACATGCCAGGCACGAATTATGCGCAACCAGCGGCTGATGCGAGCAACTTTTACCCCGTGTTAACGGGTCTTTCGATAGCCGCCACACTTATAGATGAATAGCGACAGATGAAATATTTTCACTCAACGCTTTTGGCCTTGGCGAAAAAAAACACAACTGGTAGATTCGGCTAGTCCAAAAATGAAAAAACCCTGCAAGCATATGCTGGCAGGGCTGTCTGATAGAGACAAAGGACAAGGATAGACGATTGGTGGTACGGGTTTAGCTTCCCACTTGGTGTTTTATGCGACTGTGCGCGAACACAGTTGCAGCACTTGGTGGGAAACTTGCTCCTGAGAAGCCCCACCAGACCTCTCAGGCTGCATCTTGCTGAAGGTTACTTCACGAACTCTGGGTATGCTTCGATACCACATTCAGTCCGATCGACACCTTCATATTCTTCTTGCTCGCTGACGCGTAAGCCCATCACTAATTTCAGTACAAACCATACCACTAAGCTGGTGACGAATACCCAACCAAAGATGGTTGCAGCACCAACAAACTGACCGAAGAAACTCGCAGATGGTTTGGTAATTGGCACGATCATCAGTGCATAAAAACCTACAACACCATGAACTGAAATTGCGCCGACAGGGTCGTCGATTTTAATTTTGTCAAAGCCGATGATAGCGGCAATCACTAAAACCCCGGCGATGGCACCAAATAGAGTTGCTTGCAGTGGTGTTGGCGTTGACGGTTCCGCAGTGATAGCCACCAAGCCAGCCAACGCGCCGTTTAATACCATGGTTAAGTCAGCTTTGCGGAATAACACCATCGACAGAACTAGTGCAGACAGTGCGCCACCAACAGCCGCGGCATTGGTATTGACGAATACCATAGCTACGCCGTGTGCATTGCCGATATCGCCGACTTTCAGCATTGAACCACCGTTAAAGCCGAACCAACCTAACCACAGGATTAATGTGCCCAATGTGGCCATTGGCATGTTGGCTCCTGGAAACGCGTGCGCTTTACCATCTTTGGTGTATTTGCCTTTGCGAGCACCAAGTAACAATACGCCAGACAACGCAGCTGCAGCACCGGCTAAATGCACAATGCCCGAACCTGCAAAATCTGAGAAGCCAAAATCAGCCAGCTTGTACAAGCCAAACACTTCTTGACCACCCCAGGTCCAAGACCCTTCCATCGGATAAATAAAGCCAGTCATCACGACGGCGAAGGCAAAAAATGCCCAGAGCTTCATCCGTTCTGCCACGGCACCTGACACGATAGACATAGCTGTTGCGACAAACACTACTTGGAAGAAGAAATCCGCTGCTTTTGAGTAGGCCGCTTTCCCTGTAAAACCGCCTTCGCGGCTAGCCATTGAAGCTAAAGTCTCATCCACATTAAGCGCTTCAATACCGCTTAGGAAAAAACCACCGCCGTACATGAATTGATAACCACAAACCAAATACATCAGACATGCGATGGCATATAACGCGAAGTTTTTAGTTAAGATTTCAGTGGTGTTTTTAGCACGTACGAGACCGGCTTCTAGCATGGCAAACCCGGCAGCCATCCACATCACTAACGCACCCATCACCAAAAAGTACAAAGTGTCGAGTGCATACTGCAAATGAAAAATCTGTTCTTGCATGAGAGTCTCCTAGATCGCTTCTGAGTCCATCTCACCCGTACGGATGCGGACAACTTGCTCGAGGTCATAAACGAAAATCTTGCCGTCACCAATGCGGCCGGTATGGGCAGCTTTTTGGATCACTTGCAGCAATCGATCAACGTTCTCATCCAAGGTGGCGATTTCTAATTTTACTTTGGGTAAGAAATCGACTTGATATTCAGCTCCGCGATAGAGCTCGGTGTGCCCTTTCTGCCGACCGAAGCCTTTGACTTCAGTGACGGTCAGACCTTCTATCCCAATGTCCGCAATCGCTTCACGGACATCGTCAAGCTTAAATGGCTTGATGATGGCTGTTACGAGTTTCATAGTTGTTATCCCCTTTTGCTTCGTCGCGCACGACTCAGTACTTGTTGCTGTTGCCCAAAAGGATAAGAAAGAGCTGTGCCACAATTTATTTTTATTTAATATCAGTCGCTTATGTAATTTTAGTTTCGAGCGCGCAAAAAAAACGCACCTAAATGGTGCGTTTTTTCCCTTTGAAGGTGCAGCTATCGCCGCGGTTGGCTGTCCGTGCAGTGTTGGTGCAAAGCTGCTATTTGGGCAGAAATTGTTGCCATGCCAACAGCAGTTCCAGCAAGTCTTCTAGCCCGCATTCGCTTAGCAGCGAACTGTCATCCATGGTTAATTCGTCATCGGGTAATTGCTGGTTCGCATCCTCGTAACCAAGGCTATGGTGCGACACCCGCACTTCTCGCTGTTGCACCGTGAGTAGATATTCACGCCCCGGCCATTGCCACTCATCGAAGGGGCCAAGCTGTTGCAATGCCGTGATCAGCGCCTGATAGTTCTGCGCCCGCGGTTCAAATTCATCCAGCAAAAACCGCTGCAGTGCATGTTGTTCAGACGGCAGATTCAACAAGTAGCGGCGACTGTCGCTGAGGTAAATAAAATCGTGTTCCATATGGTCATACACAGAATATATAAAAGAGCAGTATACCTGATGTCAGCGCGCATTCGCTTTCCAAACTCAAGGCAAGGCCAGTCGATACTTGACCAATCGGCGCTTCGCGGAGTGGCTGAGTGGAAAAGGCAAATGCAGAAAGGTCGTCAAGCGAGAACAACTTAATACGGCTGCGCCACCAAGTTTCTATTCAGCTTTTGAACGCGTCTGTGTTGTCTTTCCATGGCATTTGGAAAAACAAAAGGCCCGCAGTTGCGGGCCTTCAAATACGTGTTTAAACAACCGCTTACGCAGGTTGTTGAATGATCACGTTGGATGCTTTGCTGGTGTATTGGCTCATCAAATGGAAGTTCAGGTAACGGTATGTATCCGCTGCCGTCGTTTCAATTTGTTTCGCGTATTGCAGGTACTCTTCAACCGTTGGCAACTTGCCAGTGATTGATGCAACTGCCGCTAATTCAGCTGATGCCAAATACACGTTTGAACCCTGACCTAAGCGGTTCGGGAAGTTACGGGTTGAAGTGGACACCACAGTGGTGTTGTCACCAACACGCGCTTGGTTACCCATACACAGTGAACACCCTGGGATCTCGATACGTGCACCAACGCGACCGTAGATACCGTAGTAGCCTTCTTCCGTCAGCTGATCTTTGTCCATTTTGGTCGGTGGTGCGATCCACAGACGAGTTGGGATCTGACCTTTGAACTTGTCGAGCAGTTTACCTGCCGCGCGGAAGTGACCGATGTTGGTCATACAAGAACCGATGAACACTTCATCGATCTTGTCGCCCGCCACCGATGACAACAGACGTGCATCGTCTGGGTCGTTTGGTGCACACAGGATTGGCTCTTTGATGTCAGCCAGGTCGATTTCGATCACGGCAGCGTATTCTGCATCCGCGTCAGCACGTTCCAGTTTCGGATTGGCCAACCAAGCTTCCATCGCGTTGATACGACGCTCGATGGTGCGAACATCACCGTAGCCTTCGCTGATCATCCACTTGAGCATGACGATGTTGGATTGCAGGTACTCACGCACCGAGTCTTCTGACAAGGTGATAGTACAACCAGCCGCTGAACGCTCAGCAGAAGCATCGGACAGTTCGAACGCTTGTTCTGCCGTTAAGTGCTCCAGACCTTCGATTTCCAGTACGCGACCAGAGAAGATGTTGACCTTGCCTTTCTTCTCAACCGTCAACAGACCTTGTTGGATGGCGTAGTATGGAATGGCGTGAACCAAGTCGCGCAGCGTGATGCCTGGTTGCATTTCGCCTTTGAAGCGAACCAACACAGACTCTGGCATATCAAGTGGCATGACGCCGGTTGCCGCGGCGAACGCAACTAAGCCTGAACCTGCTGGGAACGAAATACCCAGTGGGAAACGGGTGTGTGAGTCACCGCCAGTACCGACAGTGTCTGGTAACAACATACGGTTTAACCAGCTGTGGATAACACCGTCACCTGGACGCAGCGAGATACCGCCACGGTTCATAATGAAATCTGGCAGCGTGTGGTGTGTGTTCACGTCGACTGGTTTTGGATACGCCGCCGTGTGACAGAATGACTGCATCACTAAGTCAGCAGAGAAACCTAAACAGGCTAAGTCTTTTAACTCGTCGCGTGTCATTGGGCCTGTGGTGTCTTGTGAACCGACAGTCGTCATTTTTGGCTCACAGTATTGACCTGGACGCACGCCAGCAACGCCGCATGCTTTACCAACCAGTTTTTGCGCCAGCGTGTAGCCTTTGCCTGAATCGGCAGCTGCGACTGGACGTTGGAACACAGTGGAATGCGGCAGACCTAAGGCTTCGCGCGCTTTGTCCGTTAAACCACGACCGATGATCAGCGGAATACGACCACCGGCACGAACTTCGTCTAACAAGACGTTTGAACGCAGCTCAAAGGTAGAAATGACTTCGTCAGTACCGTGACGTTTCACCACGCCTTGGTGTGGGAAAATGTCGATCACATCACCCATGTTCATCGCGCCGACGTCTAACTCGATTGGCAGTGAGCCTGAGTCTTCCATGGTGTTGAAGAAAATTGGCGCGATTTTACCGCCCAAACACACACCACCTGTGCGTTTGTTTGGCACGAATGGGATGTCATCACCCATGAACCACAACACAGAGTTAGTCGCTGATTTACGGCTTGAACCTGTACCGACTACGTCACCGACATAAGCCAGTGGGAAGCCTTTGGCTTGCAGCGCTTCGATTTGTTTGACTGGGCCTTTTGAACCGGCCGCATCTGGTTCGATACCATCACGCTCGTTTTTCAGCATGGCTAACGCGTGCAGTGGGATATCTGGACGTGACCATGCATCTGGTGCTGGTGACAAATCGTCGGTGTTGGTTTCGCCTGTCACTTTAAACACAGTCACAGTGATTTTTTCTGGGATCGCTGGTTTGCTTAAGAACCACTCAGCATCAGCCCAGCTTTGCAGCACGTTTTTCGCGTGTTGGTTGCCTTTATCGGCTTTTTCTTTGACGTCATGGAATGAATCAAACATCAACAGCGTGTGCGACAGGCCTTTGGCAGCGATTGCGCCTAATTTGTCGCTATCCAGCAGGTCAATCATTGGCTGGATGTTATAGCCACCAAACATGGTGCCTAACAGTTCAGTCGCGCGCTCAGCAGTGACCAGCGGGCTGGCCACTTCACCTTTGGCGACAGCCGTTAAAAAACCTGCTTTAACGTAAGCAGCTTCATCAACGCCTGGTGGAATACGGTTTTCTAACAAGTCCACTAAGAAGGCTTCTTCGCCTGCTGGTGGGTTTTTCAGTAATTCGACTAAGTCAGCCACTTGTTGAGCAGTGAGCGGCTTCGGAGGAATGCCTTGGGCAGCACGTTCAGCGACGTGTTCACGGTATTGTTGCAGCACGGTAATGTCCTCTGGTTGGTCCACTGAACACTTGCCGTTCAGCGGGTTTGCAGCAAATCAAACGGTTGGATTATAAGAAAATTCAAAGCCGAATGACATCGAAGTATAAACAGCGGCACTTATACTGGGTATAAGTTTGATGAATGGTGCCTGTTTAAAACAATACCACAAATAAATATGAATGTTGATGACGGCACTTTTTTATAAGCCAATTAGCGCGGAAAAAAACCGATACAAAGTGAATGATGGAAGAACAAGCCATGCCGGCGTTGCCTTTGCCAGACCCACTTCCAGCAAAAGAGTCACTTTCACCACTAAGCGGCAATCTTCTAAAAAAACCATGCAAGACGACGGATAGCCTTGCAGGATGGGAACCGGAGATGCCGTCGAAGCGGCGTGAACCTCGCCCGTCAAAGCTCGCATTATTGAGCGCTCAGCTGACCTTGTTATCCAACACTTTGCTTTACATCATGGCGTGGCGCTGCGCACAGCATTGAGTGACAAAGTCTTTGTTCGGCGCAGATAAAAAAGAGCCGCAAAAGCGGCCCTTTTTTCAACTTAAACGTTTGATCTGATTACCAAATCTTCACGCGTTTTTCTGGTGCGATGTACATCTTATCGCCTTCTTTCACACCAAACGCGGTGTAGAACTCAGGGATGTTGGACACGATACCAATAACGCGGAACTCGCTCGGTGAATGCGGATCTGTCACCAACATGTTACGCATGTATTCTTCACGGCCTTTACGACGCCATACTTGTGACCAACTTAAGAAGAACCGTTGTTCACCGGTAAAACCATCAATCACCGGGGCATCTTTCCCTTCCAATGACAGTTTGTACGCTTTCAATGCAACAGTCAGACCACCCAAGTCACCGATGTTTTCGCCCAGCGTCAGCTGACCGTTCACGTGCATGCCAGGGATTGGCTCGTATTGGTTGTATTGTTCAACCAGTTGCTTGCCGCGTTTTTCGAATTCGGCTTTGTCGCTGTCAGTCCACCAGTTACGCAGGTTACCGTCGCCGTCGAATTTCGCGCCTTGGTCGTCAAAACCGTGGCCCAATTCGTGACCGATCACCGCGCCGATGCCGCCGTAGTTCACTGCATCATCAGCATCCATGTTAAAGAACGGAGGTTGCAGAATGGCCGCTGGGAACACGATTTCGTTGTTCACAGGGTTGTAGTACGCATTAACGGTTTGTGGTGTCATAAACCATTCACTGCGGTCGACTGGTTTACCCAATTTGTCACGCATTTGCGCATACGCAAAAGCAGCAGCAGCTTTGTAGTTACCGACTAAGTCGCCAGCTTTGATCTCCAGCTTGCTGTAGTCTTTCCACTTGTCTGGGTAGCCGATTTTCGGGGTGAACTTGTTCAGTTTTTCATGAGCTGCTTTTTTGGTGTCTGGCGACATCCATTCCAGCGTATCGATGCTGGCGTGGTAAGCCTTGATCACGTTTTGCACCAGCACTTCCATCCGGGCTTTCGCTTCTGGTTTGAAGTGTTCTGTCACGTATAAACGACCAACTAATTCGCCTAACACTTCATCGGAAGCGTTGACGGCTTTTTTCCAGCGTGGTTGTTGTTCTTTCGCGCCTGAAATCACTTTGCCGTAGAAGTCGAATTGACGATCGACAAAGGCTTTGCTCAGTTTGCCTGAGTATTCAGACAATAAGCGGATGCTTAAGTAGTCTTTCCAGCTTTGCAGGTCAGTGGCTTTGTACAGCTTACCAAACGCTTCTAAGTAGCTTGGCTGTTCCACGATGATGTCGTTAATGCCATCAATTTGTGCAGCTTTGGCGTACGTTTCCCATGGGAAATCACCCAAGGTTTTTACTAAGTCCGCTTTGGCAAACTTGTTGTACGTTTTGTCAGCATCACGGTTATCCACGCGTGACCATTGCACTTTAGCGATTTCTGTTTCCAGTGCCATGATGCGCGCCGCGGCTTTTTCAGCGTCAGCCACGTTGGCCAATGCCAGCATGTCTTTTAAATACACCACATATTGGGCGCGAATTTCTTTGAACTTGGCATCGTCAGACAAGTAGAAATCACGGTCAGGCAAGCCTAAACCCGATTGGCCGACGTACAAGGCGTTCATCGTTGAGTTTTTCGCGTCGTTGTTGACGTACCAACCCAGTGGAATTGATGCACCTAACTGTTGGAATTCTGCAAAGGCAGTTGCCAGCTCAGCGTGATCTTTGACGCCAGCAATTTTCGTTAGGTCCGCTTCTAATGGTTTGATGCCGAGAGCTTCAACGCCAGCTTCATCCATATAGCTGTTGTAGAAATCACCTAATTTTTGCTCGTCAGAACCCGCAGCTTTGTCAGCTTTCGCCGCAGCAGCTTCAATGATGGCGCGCATCGCAACTTGCGAGTCGTCATACAACTTGGTAAATGAACCGTAGTTTGACTTGTCTGCTGGGATTTCGGTGTTTTTCAACCAAGTACCGTTGACGCTGTAGAAGAAGTTTTCTGTGTGCTGGACGGCTGGGTCGAAGTTTTCTTTTTCAATACCGGATACGAGAGCTTTGGCTGGTTGAGCGGCGGCGGCTTCGGTTTTTGCTGGTGCTGGTGCTTTATCACAAGCAACCAGACCCAACGCTAGCGCAACACCCGCTGCGATCAGACTGATTTTTTTCATGGTTATATTCCTAGTCGAAGGATGGTTGATCGTTGGCATAGTAACGCTTGAAGACTACCGCCGACAATCGACGCTGACAACAAGTTGTAACAGAATGCAACAAATCTGCAGAGAATTTGCTGAAAAGGGCAGCACTGCCGCCCTCGTCAAGACCGCAGCGCCGCTGCCGACGCTGCTTTAATTGAGAATCGAAGGGCCGGCAAGTTGCTGATAATGCTGCTGTAATCGCTCAATACGCGGCATCGCCGTGGCGGTGGCGTAAGGCTTAAACAACAACAAAACTTTCAGTACGCCTTGATAAGCTTGCGATTGATCGATTTGCGCATGTGGCGCTTGGGTTTTCAGATAACTGATCCAAAAGGTCACCAGCAGCCGCACAGTTTGTGCAAATGGCGCAATATCTTGCTCGGCAATACTAATGACACCCGCTTGCTTTAACGCTTGCATCACCGACACCACTTTGGCTTGCACGCCTTTTTGCACCTGCAGATAGTCCTGCTGTAGTGCTGGGTCACGCGACAAAATATCTGGCAAATTGGCGTAGAAGAAATGAAACCGATACATCAACTCAAACACCACGTCTAAATACTGCGCTAAAGCATCAAGCGCTTCTGACGTTTTGCTTGGTGGCTGAATGCGATTTTCCAGCAGTTTGGCGTATTCCTTAAAAATATGCCGCACTATGTCTTCTTTATTGCGGAAATGGTAATACAAATTGCCTGGACTAATGCCCAGATGCGCTGCGATATGATTGGTGGTGATCTGCCGCTCGCCTTGCGAATTGAACAACTCAATACTCGCTTGCAGGATCTTATCTTTGGTTCTTAACTTCTTTTCCATGCCCGCTGCTGTTTTTTATGTTTTTCTGTGCTTTTTGGTATAGTAACGCCAAATCGCTTTCAATTTCCAGATAAACGGCACGAGCGCAAATCACCGAGCTAACCCTATGAAAACTATTGCTATTTACCCAGGTACTTTCGACCCTATTACCAATGGTCACATTGACTTGGTCAATCGGGCGACGCGCTTGTTCGATGAAGTGATCCTGGCAATCGCGGCCAACCCAACCAAACAACCCATGTTTAGCCTCAACGAACGGGTGCAATTGGCCGAAACTATATTCCAGCACAACAGCAAAGTCCGTGTCTTGGGCTTCTCTGGACTTTTGGCCAATTTCGCCCGTGACCACCAAGCGCAGGTGCTACTGCGGGGGGTGCGTGCTGTTGCCGATTTTGAGTATGAATTTCAGCTGGCGAGCATGAATCGCCAGCTCAACCCGGATCTCGACAGCTTGTTTATGACACCGTCTGAGAAAAACATGTTTATCAGCTCGACTTTGGTCAAAGAAGTGGCGCGCCATGGTGGTGATGTCAGTAACTTTGTCGCGCCGAATGTGCTGCAAGCCCTGCAGCTCAAACTGCAACAACATTAAAGGCCAACGCATGCGCAGCGGCTGGCTCGTCCTGATCTTTCTAGGGCTGTTGCTACAGCCAGCCGCAGCAACGCCTGATACCCAAGATGCGGAACTTCAGCAAATCCGCGTTCCCAAAGCGCGCTCTGAACATGATGTGTCGTACAACTATTATTTTGGCTTGTTAAAACGTGTCCTCGAGCTTGGCGCTCACGGCCGCCCAATTCCCAAAATCATGCCAACGCTGGAAATGGAACAAGGCCGCGCCGTGCGCGAATTAGCGGTGCATCGCAGTATTGATTTGATGTGGATGGGCACAGATGCGGATAAAGAACGTCAGCTGCGGGCCGTGCGCATTCCGCTGGAGCGCGGCTTGATGGGCTATCGCAAATTCACGATCCACCGCGACTTAGCGCCGACGCTTGACAAGGTGCAACTGCTCAAACCGCTGCAAAAGTTGGTCAGCTGCCAAGGATTGGATTGGCCGGACAATCGCGTCCTAAAACATGCGGGTTTTACCCTGATGACCTCGCCTGTCTATGAAAACCTCTTTAAACAAACCAACGCCAAGCGCTGCGATTTGTTTCCACGTGGCTTGCACGAAGGTGAAGCTGAACTGAAAGAGCGCCAGCAGTTGTACCCTGCCCTGCTACGCTATCAAGACATCATGCTGCACTACCCGTTTGGGATTTATTTCTTTACGAATCAAGACAATGAAACTTTGGCGTTGTGGCTACAGGACGGCCTTGAGCAAATGACCAAGAGTGGCGAATTATTACGCTACATGCAACAGCACCCACTGACGGCGCATGTGTTTCCGCTTAGCAAACACCGCAGTAGTCGTTGGTTTGAATTGACCAACCCAGATCTGCCGGCAAGCCAAGTCACTGATCGGCGTTATTGGTTTACCGCCGAGGATTTCCAATAAACGCCGGTTTTAGAACGCCCTAAGTCATTACAACTTAATAAAAATCTGCCGTTTATAGAGCTGTAGCGACACATACCAAAACAGCAACACATGCAAGAGCGCAAACAGCAGCGATGCCCATTCAGCAGGGAGTAGTTGCGCCAAGCTTTGATACACCACGCTATATAAAGACTGTGTGGTATCACCGTCTTGCCAGACCACTACGCGGTCAATGATCACAGTCCAAATCCACGACAACATGTAGATAAACAATGGGTTAGTGCCATAGATCCGCAGCGGTTCGGCCAGGCGAGTGGCTTGCTTTACATCCACCACATACACCAACAACGCCAGCAGTAACATCAGCAACGCCGAGCTCAATAACATATAGCTGCCTGACCATAAGGCTTTGTTGATTGGCCACAACTGCGCCATCAGTAGCGCCCCGACCAAGGTCACCAGCCCAAACAGCAGCAATTCCTGTAAACCTTGCATCGCAGCTTTGCCTTGCAGTGCACGCGCAATACCAAAGCCAATCAATACGTTACAGGTTGCAGGTAAGCAACTGAGCAACCCTTCAGGGTCAAACGGGATGCCAAATCCATGGTAGATATGCGCTTCGCCGAACAGCCACAGATCCAGCTGACGCACAGTGTTGGTCTCTAGGGCGTACGGCTGGACGCTTAAATGCAACAAGCCAAAATAACTAGCTAGCAACAAAGCGCCAGCGCCCCACAACAATTTTCGCGGTAAGGCCACCACCAACAATGCCGCCAGCACATAACAGATGGCGATCCGTTGTAGCACACCAGGAATACGCAGCTCGGCGAGGTCCCAGCGACCAAACCAGTTTAAGAACAAACCGCAGGCAAACATCAGCAAGCCACGTTTAACGATCTTTTGCACAGTCGCAGCATTGAGCTGGGCGTTTTGCAGCGAAAAGGCCATTGCCGCGCCCACCACAAATAAAAAGCCAGGAAATACGATGTCCGCAAAGGTAAAACCGTCCCAATGCGCATGCAATAACAGCGGAAATACGTGGTCCCAGGAACCAGGCGTGTTGACCAAAATCATCAGCGCTATGGTCAGGCCGCGCAGCACATCCAGCGCGATGAAACGGGGTGACTTCGTCATAACGACTCCCAAGGGGATTTACTGAAATTAAACCAACGAGTGACTGCAAGCACGAAGCAGTGAACTGCCCGATTCAAAACAAACATGCCAGCCCCACGACGGCGACTGGCATGCGTTAGATTGCGCTCGTAGCGGCTTACCACTGACGTTTTTTGTGGCCGGCAACCGCGTAATACAAAATGAAGGCGTAACACGGCAGCATCACCCAATACGCGGTTTGTGCATCACCGGTACTGGTGGAAATCAGGCCGTAGACTTTTGGCAGGATGGCGCCACCGGCGATGCCCATGATCAACAAAGCTGAACCGGTTGCGGTGAATTTCCCTAAGCCTTGCAGCGCTAATGGCCACACCGCAGGCCAAACCAAGGCATTGGCAAAACCCAATAGCGCCAAATACATCACTGTATCTGGCACTGTGGCCAGGCCGCTCCAGCCGTACAGCAGACTGGCGACTGTGTGGCTTTCGGCAGAGCCAAACATCACACCGAGGGTGAACAACAAGCCAAACACCGCCGAACCAATCAGCGCTTGTGGCTGACTAATAAAACGCGGAATACAAAAAACACCAATCAAATAACCAGCAACCATCGCTACCATAGTGTATGACGTCAGCATGCCCCACTGTGCTACTTGCAAATGTTGACCGTACAAACCGATAGTATCGCCTGCGATCACTTCAACACCGACATAAAAGAACAAAGCAACCGCGCCTAAAATCAGCTGCGGGAACTGGCGAATGGAGGTGCGATCCGCGGGCGCTTCACCATCGACAACCGGTTCTTCCAGCACAGGCTCAGGCAGTGCTGAGAATTTCACAAACGCCATCAAGGCTACTAAGGCAACTGTCATATAGATGTATGGTGTGACCAAGCGGCCAGACAATTCGGCCAGACGTGCGGTACGTTCGTCGTCGGATAACGCAGCCAGTGCCTCTGGGGTGAATTGATCCATGCCGGTGAGGATCCAAGCAGTAAAAACGATCGGCACTATCACGCCAGCCCCTTTATTCACCAGCCCCATAATGGAAATACGCATAGCGGCAGTTTCGCGTGGGCCAATACACACGATGTAAGGGTTCGAAGCGGTTTGCAGCAGGGTCAAGCCAGTGCCAAGGGTCGATAATGCCACCAAAAACAAACCGTATTGCGCGGTTTCAGCCGCCGGAATAAACACTAAAGCGCCAAGCGCCATAACGCCAAGGCCTGCCACCATGCCATTTTTGTAACCGATCCGGTTCAGCACCCATGAGGATGGCAATGCCATCAACACATAAGCGATATAAAACACAAAAGGCACCCAGAGGGCTTGCGACTCGGTTAAGTGGCACACGAGCTTTAAGAACGGAATTAAAGAACCGTTCAGCCATGTCACAAAGCCAAAGACAAAAAACAGTGTCCCGATGATAACCATCGGAACCACGGTACTGCTGGGTTGCTCGCGGCGAATTGCCATTTCCATGATGCCCTCTGTTGATCTTGTTGTTGCATTATTAAGTGTTATCGTCGGCGCAAGCAAGATTGCCGCGCCGCCCAGGCTTTATGCCTGATACAGTGGCTGTCCCGCCACATACGTTGCCTTGACGGCAAATTTATCAACCAACGCAAAGTCAGCGCGATAGCCAACTTTCAGTTGACCATGCGACTGACCCAGCGCTAAAAACTCTGCCGGATACCGTGCCGCCATCTGCAGCGCCTCGTCGTGTGCCACGCCAAGTTGCTGCACGGCGTAACGCACTGCGTCGGCCATGTCTAAAACCGACCCGGCCAACTGACCATGGTCGTTGGTCAGCTTGTTACCATCGCGGGTGACTTTACCGTCAAAAAATGGGAACTCAGTATCATTGGTTCCCACCGGTGACATGGCATCGGTGACGATCATCATTTTGCCGCGCGGTTTAGCATGGATCGCTAATTTCGCCGCTGTTGGATGCACGTGATGACCATCTAAGATGATACCGCACCAACTATTGCGATCTGCCAGCGCCACACCAACGACGCCCGGCTCACGCGAGGTCAGTGGCGACATCGCATTGTATAAATGCGTAAAACCGCTGGCTCCTGCCGCCAGCGCCGCCGCGGTGGTTGCGCCGTCGGCATTGGTGTGACCCAAACAGACATGCACATTCAGTGCAACCAGCTGCGCAATTTGTTCAGGCGTGACGTTCTCTGGTGCCACAGTAACCACTTTAACGCCCAAATCAGTGCGGCCGTATAACGCCAATTCGTCAGCCGACAAACCACGAATATGCTGCACTGGATGCACGCCTTTTTTCGGCACTGACAAATGCGGGCCTTCAAAGTGAATGCCAAGCACACCAGGTTCACCTGCGCGGATCGCCTCTGCTACCGCATCGGCAGTGCGCTGCATCACTTCGATGCAATCCGTGATCACGGTCGGCACCAAGCCGACGGAACCGAACTGGGCATGCGCTTTGACCATAGTGCGCAATGCTTGCAGCGACGGCTCGGTATTAAACAAAGCACCGCCACCACCGTTGACCTGCACATCGATAAAACCGGGCACCATAGTCCATGGCAACACAGCGCCCTTGGCTGGTGTGATAGCGTCAATCACGCCATCGACCACATCGACCGTGACTTGTTGATGCCAACGGTCACCGTCGAATAACTGCGCTACCGAAAATTGTTGCTTCATGCCAACTCCTGCGAACTAACAGCCCAACCTTTCCGTCGGGCTTTATGAAATTTGTGGCTGTTATGCTGCCATACAAAAGACATCGAAACCACAATTTATTTTCGATAACTTACTAAACTGTTTTCGTTACCTTATTTAAGCCTGGCGGAGCATCAGGATTGACGCCCCGTGCGCGCGCCACGGCTTCGACGTCTAAGTAGAAACGCTGCAATACCAATAACGGTAATACCCGCGGCTGGCAACGCAATTCGCCGTGATTCAAATGCACCAAGCTGGCGCCACGACTCGCGACTTCGTTGATTTGCGCTTGATGCGCAGCGAACGCTTCATCGGCGATGCTAACGTCAATAATGGCGAATTGATCTTTAACTAAGGTCACTGGACCATGCAAAAACTCGGCGCTGGAGAAAGCTTCGGCGTGAATACCACAGACTTCTTTGAGTTTCAGCGCAATTTCACGCGAAATCGCATAACCAGGGCCACGGCCGAGCACCACACAATGCGCCACATTGGCCACCGCATCAGGGGTTAATTGCACTGGCAGCGCTTGCGCTTGCAGCAGCAGCTCCGGCAGTTGCGCAACTGCCGCTTGTAATTCTTGATTGCCAGACCACACGGCCACCAATTGCAACAAGGCCGACAAGGTTGCCAAATAACTCTTAGTGGCCGCGACGGCTTTTTCTGGGCCGACAAACAGCGGCACTGTGAAGTCTGCGTCAGCGGCCAGCGGCGATGAGGTGTCGTTGACGAGTGCGACCACTAAGGCGCCGGCTTTTTTCGCCATCGCCACTTGCGCCAGAATGTCTGGGCTGCGGCCTGATTGTGAAATACAAATCACTAATGCGTCAGTTAATTGCAGCTGTTTGTTGTACACGCTGGCAATCGATGGCGCCGCAGGCGCAACCGGCAGGCCAATTTCAGTTTCAATCAAATATTTGCCAAATACACCGGCGTGATCGGACGAACCGCGGCCGACCATGTAGACATATTTCGGCGCACGGCGGTGGATTTGCGCCACGACGGCGGCAATCACATCGGCGTTGGCGGCTAGTTGTTCACGGATCCGTGCTGGGGCTTCGGCGGCTTCACGCGCCATAATAGTGCTGCTCATCAGACTCTCTCTTTGGTAGATGCTTGCGATTTTGACTGCTGTGCCCGAGCGAACCAGACGGCACCAAATTCCGGCGCGGCATGCGCCTCGCGGACCCGTGCTTGCACGGCCGGCGATAAATACGGGATCACTTTGTAAGCCAAGCCACCGATAAACGACAGGCTCGGCGGATTCAAACTAAATAAACGCTGGGCGATATGTTCGATGTGTGCGGCACCACGCTCAATAATGGCAAGCGCCGTGGCGTCACCTTGTTCGGCTGCCGCAAACACCAGCGGCGCATACTTGGCGTACACCGTCGGCGTGGCGTGCATAAAGTGACTGACAATGTCCAGCGTAGCGCTGACGCCGATGTCCTGACACAACAAATCTGTTAACAAGGTTGCTGCGCCGATGCCGTCTTTGTGCAGCAGCACGTGATGTACCAGCTGGTTACCGAACCAAGAACCCGAACCATTGTCACCGTAAGGAAAACCGTGGCCGCCAATATCTAGCACTTGACCGTCCACATCAGCGAGACCGCAAGAGCCAGTGCCGACAATGATCACTGCGCCATCACGGCCCTGATGGGCGCCGATACAGGCGGTATGCAAATCACTAGTTAAATAGAACTCGGCAAATGGATGTTGCCACTCGCTGACGAGTTTGAAGTATTGCGGCATGTTGACACCGGCAAGACCTGCACCGACCACCAGCTGCGACAGGTATGCCTCGGGCAACCCTGCTTGCGCCATCGCTTGCAAGGTGGCGGTCATGATGGAGTCAGTCGCCACCTTCATACCACGCAGCGGATTGGCCGGGCCGCCTAGTCCTTCGCCCAACACTTGGTCATTAGTATCCACGAGCACGACGCGGCATTTGCTACCACCGCCATCGATCCCGAGATACCAAGGGCCCTGCCCGATTGTCCTGTTCATCCCAACCTCTTGTCGCTTGCTTTGATGCATCTTGCTCCGCCGGCGAAATTCTGTTCTGATGCTGCCAGAACGAGCCGTTATCGAAAGCAAAATGACAGCGTTGTCATTTTTAAGATTCAGCATATAATAAATTTGACAAATAACAAGCCCCCTGTTTAAAAATCGAGCGTAAAAATACGCGAAACTGCTAGCAGGGAAATGAAAAATGCACTGTTTTCAGTTGGTTAGATGCTATGTTTTTTTGCAATCTGCCGTAACCAGCATGAAACAGCCAGGGGTTGGCCGCCGCCGATGGGTCGCGTGCACAACCGCACCAGCGATGAGGGTTCTTATGAAAAAGATGGTTGTTGCTTTGCCGGTTATTGGCGTACTTTGGCTTGGTGCCAGCGCAGCACATGCGCACACATTTACCAGCCAGTCTGAATTGGACAATTTCGCCAATCGCTTCCAGATGCGTTATGCCTTGGTCAGTAATTTTCTGGACAAACCCAGTCAATTTTCTGCCAGCATTACGCTGGATAACCAAAGCACTATGGTGCTGGGCCAAGGCAACTGGCAGCTGTATTTTCACTCGATCCGCAAACTCGATAACGCCGTGCAACAAGGCCTGCGCATCGAGCATGTGCAAGGCGATTTGCATCGCATCACCCCCACCAAGGCATTCACTGGCGTAAAACCGGGCCAACAGGTGACATTACCCGTGCAAGGGGCACCTTGGATTGTTAGCTACACCGACTTTATGCCACGCGCCTTTGTCACGGCGGGCACTTTGACGCCTGCGGTGATCAAAAACACCGACACCGAGCAGCTAAGTCAGTTTGTTGCACCGTTCAGCAAACCCGAGCAGCAGTATCGCTACAACAAACCGGAAGCCGATCAATTTGTGATTGCCACGCCACAAAGCCGCTTTCAGGACAATCAAGCGTCACAAGGGGCCGCGCTGACGCAGCGTCAGCTCCAAGCGCGCATTCTGCCGACACCAAAGCAGCTGACACTCGGCTCCGGTGACGTGCAGTTATCGAATCAATGGCAAATTAGTTTTGCCGGCCAGCTAAAAAACGAAGCGCAGCTGCTTCGCGATGATTTAGCCGCGCAAGGGTTGGCGCTAGAGTTGTCCGCGGCCGAGTATGGTGATCAACGCATCGTGTTATCGATTGATGCTGCGCTTAAAACCCCAGAAAGTTACCGTGTTGAAGTCACCAGCAAGGGCATTAAAATCCAAGGCGCTGACGCGGCAGGCGTTTTTTACGGTGTGCAATCGCTACTTAGCCTCACCGCCAAATCGCTGACCATCCCGCAATTACAAATCAACGATGAGCCGCGCTATCGCTGGCGCGGCATGCATTACGATATGGCGCGTAACTTCCACGGCGTGCCAGTGACCAAGCGGCTGATTGAGCAAATGGGCCGCTACAAACTCAATAAACTGCATCTGCATTTGTCCGAAGATGAAGGCTGGCGCTTAGAAATTCCGGGCTTACCGGAACTGACCGAGATCGGCGGCCAGCGCTGTTTTGACTTAACCGAACAACGTTGTTTATTAACGCAACTTGGCACAGGCCCGCACACATCTGGCAGTGGCAACGGCTTTTACAGCCGCGCCGAGTTTATTGAGCTGCTGAAATACGCCAGTGCGCGGCATATCGAAGTGATCCCTGAATTTGATATGCCAGGCCATGCCCGTGCGGCGGTGAAAGCGATGGAAGCCCGTTATCAAAAACTGAAAAAAGCTGACGACTTAGCTGCGGCGCAGCAGTATTTGTTAAGCGACCCGGCGGACCAATCAACCTATTTGACGGTGCAAAGTTATACCGACAACTCGGTCAATGTCTGTTTGGATTCAAGCTACGCCTTTGTCGACAAGCTGGTGTACGAACTGCAGCAAATGTACCGCGAAGCAGGCGTGCGCTTAACCACCTATCACATGGGTGGTGATGAAGTGGGCGCCGGCAGCTGGACAGCATCGCCTGCCTGTAAAGCGCTATTTGCCAAAGGTCAGCCAGGCCTTGCGGGCGTGGCCGATCTCAAACCTTATTTTGTCAGCCGCGTCGCAGATATTTTAAGTAAACGCGAGCTGCGCTTAGGTGGCTGGGAAGATGGTTTGATGTACGACGCCAACACGCCGTTTAACCGTCAGCAATTTAATAACCCGGCCGTGTATGCCAACGTTTGGGACAACATCTGGGAATGGGGTGTTGCCGATCGGGCGTATCGTTTAGCCAATGCTGGTTACCAAGTAGTGCTGTCGCACGGCACCCATTTGTATTTTGACCATCCGAACGAAGCCAACCCAGAAGAGCGCGGCTATTATTGGGCGGCGCGTTACACAGATGCGCGGAAAGTGTTTGGTTACATGCCAGACAATGTCTACAGCAATGCCGATAAAACGCGCTCTGGCGCGGTGATCACCGATTTAGAACGCTTAGTCGGCCGCGCATTGCCAGCACTGACCCAACCGCAAAACATTTTGGGCATGCAAGGCCAGGTCTGGTCCGAAACCATTCGCACTGCCGAACAATTGGAAGAAATGGTCTATCCGCGTTTATTACCGCTGGCCGAGCGCGCATGGCACCAAGCCAATTGGGAAGCCGATCAAGATACAGCCAAGGTTGAAAAAGCGGCGCGCGATGCCGATTGGCTGGCATTCGTGCAAGCGATGAGTCAAAAAGAACTGCCGCGTTTGGCCAAAGCCGGCGTGCAATTCTACTTGCCACCGCCGGGCGCAGTGGTCGAGCAAGGTCAACTGAACGCTAATGTAGCGTACCCAGGCCTGACCATTGAATACAGCTTGGATGATGGCAAAACGTGGCAAGTCTGGAGCGAAACTGTGCAATTGGATACCCGCCGCGTCGGTGCCAACGACGTGTTGCTGCGCAGTAAACTCAATGCCTCAGACAGCCGCAGTAGCCGCCTGACGCGGGTCAAAGCCAACTAGCGCGCTGTAGTTAAAGCGAGATGCAACGGCCTGCAGTGTTTTGCATTACAGGCCGTTGTTGTTGATACATTAGCGGATCGTGGCTGAAGTTCGGCCATTGATCGCGAACTGGCCTGATATAACACCTTAGATTCAGCGTCTTCAACTGGTACATCGACACCACGCTGCGTGGTGGAGGTTGCACCTTGCGCGCAGAATGTAAAACTTAGAACTTAGAACTCAGAACTCAGAACTCA
>DMYW01000016.1:24528-25803 GCA_003482455.1 Rheinheimera sp.
AGAACTCAGAACTCAGAACTCAAGAATCCACACTGCTGATTCAAATATCAAGACTCAAGACTCAAGACTCAAGACTCAAGACTCAACAAGTCCACCTCATTTGGGCAATGCAAGCAAAGTGGCTAGCGGCGTGCCGGTTAAAATCGCTTCCATCACAGCGGTGGTTTTAAGCGCGGTATCGCCGGTGGATGGATGTTGATAAGCGGGTTCGGTTAACGCCCGCGCCATATTGTGTACATGGTAGTGCTGAATGTGCGGCGGATGGGCAATCACGCAGGATTCGCTGTGCATTGTGCCATCGGACTGGCGTGTGGTCAGATGCACAGCCGCTTCCTCAAACACTGAAAATTCAATCGACCCGACACTGCCTTGGATCAGCACGGCGTCACGCCGAGTGTCCGCGGCAAAATGCCAACTCGCTGAACCAGTGGCGCAGCTGCCATCGGCTTGGGCTTGATGCTGCCAGATAGCCGTGACCGCATCTTCGGCGGCATACAACTTGGCTTGCCGTTGTACCAAGCCCTGCACCTGCGTGATATCCCCCAGTAAAAACTGCAGTAAATCAAGACCATGGCTGGCTAAGTCTACGAAATAACCGCCACCAGCTTGTTTAGGATCAACGCGCCAGTTCGCGTCATCACCGGCGAGGTCACGCGGATGTACCGGCCGACTGAAATCCCAGCGCACATGCCTAACAAAGCCGATACGCTGTTCGTCCAGCCAGTGTTTCACCTGCAAAAACCTTGGCAACGAACGACGATAATAAGCGACAAACAACGGCAAGCCCGCCACGGCAAACGCTTGCACCATCTGTCGACATTGCTCGGTATCAAGCGCCATCGGCTTTTCGACACAACAGGCTTTGCCCGCCTGCGCTGCCGCCAGTGCGTACTGCATATGACTGTCGGGTGGCGTCGCCACATAAATGGCATGTAACTCAGGGTTTTGCAGCACGGCGTCGGCATCCGCTGTAAAACAGGGCACTTGATGACGCGCGGCGTAATCGGCTGCTTTTGCTAAAGAGCGGCGCATTACTTGACGTAATTCAAAGCGCGGTTCTTGTTGATAAGCGGGGCCGCTTTTGACTTCCGTCACCGCGCCACAGCCAATAATGCCCCAACGGATAGGTGCTTCGAATAACGTCATCTTGATGCCTATTTTTGGAAAGTCTTAACGATTACCATGCAAGCGCATACCTGAAAAATCAAGCAATAAGCGGTTGATTAGCAAAAGAAAGAACCGAGCGGTTGGCAGAAAAGAAAAAAGCAGGATACC
>DMYW01000011.1:0-58739 GCA_003482455.1 Rheinheimera sp.
ACTTGGTCACGAGTTACGGCTTCGCCAGTTTTGACGTGCCATGTAGCGATTGTTGCGTCGGCAACGGATTCCGGCAGTACGGGGACTTTAATTTCCACTTTGTCACCTTTTACAGATTAGCGAACAGATGTTCTGTCTTTCAAAGCCAAAGTCAGCGAGCCCAGAGGGCCGCTGACTCCAAAAAATCAAACCGTGGCTTGCGCCACGGTTCATCCTCAAGCAATTGTCAACGCAGCATTAATCAATGCGGCTTGCTGTTTGTTATGCACAGACAGGTAGCCTACAGCTGGCGAAGATGACGCGTCGCGACCGGCATAGCTTAACTTGGCTCCGGCAGGAATTGCCGCCCAGAAGTTGTGCTGGCTGCAGTACCAAGCGCCTTGGTTTTGCGGTTCTTCCTGACACCAAACGAAGTCTTTCACGTGTTTATACTGTGCTAGTACCGCGGCCATTTCATCTTGTGGGAACGGATACAACTGTTCAACACGGACAATAGCCACATTAGTCTGTGCACGTTTACGGCGCTCTTCGAGCAGGTCGTAATAGACCTTGCCGCTACAGAACACGACGCGCTCTACCTGTTTTGCATCCAACGCATCGATTTCACCGATAACGTTATGGTAGACACCTGATGACAACTCTTCCAATGTTGACGTTGCCAACGGATGACGTAACAGTGATTTCGGCGACATCACGATCAGCGGACGACGTAAAGGACGCACCATTTGACGACGGATCATTGCAAACACTTGGGCAGGCGTACTTGGTACACATACTTGCATGTTGTGATCGGCACAAAGCTGCAGGAAGCGTTCTAAACGAGCTGACGAATGCTCTGGGCCCTGACCTTCGTAACCATGAGGCAACAACAGCGTCAGACCACAGAGACGACCCCATTTTTGCTCACCTGAACTTAAGAATTGGTCAATTACCACTTGTGCACCGTTGGCAAAGTCACCGAACTGGCCTTCCCAAATCACCAGAGCACGAGGTTCTGCTGTCGCATAACCATATTCGAACGCTAATACAGCTTCTTCAGAAAGCGCAGAATCATAGACTTCGAACTCACCTTGAGTTTCGCTTAAATGGCTCAGCGGTACATACACGCTGGCGTCATTTTGGTTGTGCAATACAGCATGACGGTGGAAGAAAGTACCACGGCCAGAATCTTGACCTACGATGCGAATACGGTGACCGGCATTGGCGATTGATGCATATGCGAGGATTTCAGCGAAACCCCAGTCAATTTTCTTCTCGCCCTTAAGCATTAGAGCTCGGTCTTCATACACGCGACCAACCTGACGTTGTAACGGGTGTTCTGCTGGTACCGTAATGGCTTTCTGGCCTAGAGCAATTAAGTCGCTTACATCAACTGATGCGTCATAATCGACGTTCCACTGGTGGCCCAAGTACGGGGTCCAATCGACCGCAACTTCTGTCATTTCTCGCCATTCGGCTACAACGCACTCACCTTTATCCAGCGCAGCACGATAGCCATCAACCAATGCTTGAATTTCGTCTGCAGTGAACAAACCAGCTTTGATCAGCTTATCGGCATACAATTCACGCGGGGTTGGGTGTTTGCGAATTTTTTGGTACATCAAAGGTTGAGTCGCATTTGGCTCATCCGCTTCGTTGTGACCGTTACGGCGGTAACAGACCAAGTCAATCACCACGTCCCGTTTAAAGGTGTTGCGGTAATCGACAGCCAACTGAGCCACAAAGACCACGGCTTCTGGGTCATCACCGTTCACATGGAAAATTGGCGCCTGTACCATTTTCGCGATATCAGTGCAGTACTCAGTCGAACGAGTATCTTCTGGATTAGACGTGGTGAAACCAACTTGGTTATTGATTACCAGACGGATTGAGCCACCAACTTTGAAAGCGCGCGTTTGTGAAATATTGAAGGTTTCAGCAACCACGCCTTGACCGGCAAACGCTGAATCACCGTGAATCGTGATCGGCAGCGCTTGCGAACCATCCACACAACCACGACGGTCTAAACGCGCTCGCACAGAACCCATAACCACCGGATTAACGATTTCTAAATGTGAAGGGTTAAAAGCCAATGCCAAGTGGATTGCACCACCTTTGGTTTCGAAATCAGACGAGAAACCCATATGGTATTTCACGTCACCGGCACCAACAACTTCGTATTTACCGGCAAATTCATCGAACAACTTGCTTGGGTTTTTCCCCAGCACATTGACTAATGTATTTAAACGACCACGGTGTGCCATGCCGATGACGCAATCTTTAGCGCCTTGTTCACCGGCACGGTGAATCATCGCTTTCAACATTGGGATCATGGCATCGCCGCCTTCCAAGCCGAAACGTTTAGCGCCAGGGAATTTGGCAGCCAAAAAGCGTTCCAAACCGTCAGCAGCAACTAAGCCTTTGAGGATTTCTGTTTTGGTCGCTTTGTCAAAATTTGGCTTAGAGCGAGAGCTTTCTAAACGTTGTTGGATCCAACGTTTCTCGTCCGTTGAGACGATGTGCATGTACTCTGCACCGATAGAACCACAGTAGGTTTCTTCCAGTGCTTTAACTAAATCGCCTAGTTTCATAGTTTCGCTGCCACCGGCAAACGAACCTACATTAAATTCGGTGTCAAAATCGGCTTCAGATAAGTCGTGATATGACAATTCGAGGTCACGGACGCGCGCACGTTTCCATAACTCCAGCGGATCAAGTTTTGCTTGTTGGTGACCACGGAAGCGGAAAGCATTGATCAATTGCAACACTTTCACTTGGCGGCTATCGCCTGAGCCTTGTGCGACGATGACTTCGCGGTGTTTATTTTTGGCCAGTTCTGCGAACTGACTGCGGATATCCGCGTGACGGGCTTCTAAATCAACCCCTTCGATTTTCGGTAATTTCGCAAAGAATTGACGCCACTCTTCGCTAACGCTGGCAGGATCCGCTAGGTAGGATTCGTAGAGCTCATCGACGTAGGCCATGTTGCCGCCGCCCAGATGAGAAGACTCTAACCACGCCTTCATTACACCTTCGTGCATTTACTTTCCCTTATCTCGAAGCACCTGGAAAAAAGTAGCAAAAAAATAGCCATGTCACAGGCTTGATGGCTATTTTTTCCTGGTTTCGACCAGTTTGAAAACAGGCCGACATTTTATACGCACAAACTAAGCCCGCAAGCAGACTGTTTGATTTTAAGACTATTTTTTGTTCGATCGCTACAAAAAACCCGGCGCTGTCGCCAGAACCGGGTTTTTCCGCTGTTATAACGCTCGGTTTAACAGCATTGATTTGATCTGGCCAATCGCCTTCGTTGGGTTTAACCCCTTCGGACAAACGTTGACACAGTTCATGATACCGTGACAGCGGAATACGCTGAATGCATCATCCAAATCGTTTAAACGTTCTTCAGTTGCGGTATCACGGCTATCGGCTAAGAAGCGATAAGCGTGTTACAAACCGGCAGGACCGATGAACTTATCTGGGTTCCACCAGAAAGATGGGCACGACGTTGAACAACAAGCACACAGAATACACTCGTAAAGACCGTCCAACTTAGCACGCTCCTCCGGTGACTGCAGATACTCACCAGCTGGCGGTAAGTCGTTGTTGATCAAATACGGCTTCACCTTTCTCGTATTGTTTGTAGAACTGACTCATGTCGATCACCAAGTCGCGGATCACCGGCAAACCTGGTAATGGACGCAGCACGATTTTGCCGCCTTTGAGGCCCAATTCCGACAAAGGTGTAATACATGCCAGACCGTTTTTACCGTTCATGTTCAGACCATCTGAACCACAAACGCCTTCACGGCAGCTGCGACGGAATGACAGCGTAGGGTCTTGCTCTTTTAACTTTAACAGAGCATCCAGCACCATCATGTCACGGCCTTCAGGCAACTCCAGCGTGTAGTCTTGCATGCGTGGTGCATTATCGACGTCTGGATTATAACGATATACAGAAATAACTACGTTCATTCTGCTGCCCTCTTAATAAGTACGTGCTTTCGGTGGGAAGGCCGGACGGAACTTAGGTTCCATGTTGACCTTACGCTTGAACATGGATTCAGTGTCAGGCGTATAAACGCTGTGGCACAGCCAGTTCTCGTCGTCACGATCCGGATAGTCAAAGCGACAGTGGGCGCCACGGCTTTCTGTACGATAGTTAGCGGCAACTGCTGTAGAGAACGCAGTCTCCATCAGGTTGTCCAGCTCTAAACACTCGATACGAGCCGTGTTGAATTCCTTACTCTTGTCATCCAAACGTGCATATTTCAGACGTTCGCGGATAACTTTCAGTTGTTCCAGACCTTCAGCCATGGCTTGACCTTCACGGAATACAGAGAAGTTCAGTTGCATACATTGTTGCAGGTCTTTCTTGATTTGATTCGGATCTTCGCCTTGGCCAGCTTTGCTGCTTTCCCAACGATTGAAACGTGACAGAGACGCTTCCAGATCAGATTCAGAGGCTTGACGGTATTCAACAGACGCTGACAGAGCTTCACCTAAGTGCAGGCCGGTAGCGCGACCGAAAACAACCAAGTCTAACAATGAGTTACCACCTAAGCGGTTAGCACCATGCACGGACACGCAAGCGATTTCACCACAAGCAAACAAGCCTGGGATCACTTCCTCACCACCATCCGCAGTTGGACGCAGCGCTTGACCGTGAACATTCGTTGGCACGCCACCCATCATATAGTGACAGGTTGGAATGACTGGAATTGGCTCTTTCACTGGGTCAACGTGCGCAAATGTACGTGACAGTTCACAGATACCAGGCAGACGGCTTTCTAAAACTTCGGCACCCAAATGGTCAAGTTTCAGTTTAATGTGCGGGCCCCATGGACCATCACAACCACGACCTTCACGGATCTCCGTCATCATAGAACGAGCGACAACGTCACGACCAGCAAGGTCTTTGGCGTTTGGTGCATAACGTTCCATGAAACGCTCGCCATCTTTGTTCAACAGGTAACCACCTTCACCACGACAACCTTCTGTCACCAGAACACCGGCGCCAGCGATACCTGTTGGGTGGAACTGCCACATTTCCATGTCCTGCATCGGCACGCCAGCACGCAGTGCCATACCAACACCGTCACCAGTGTTGATGTGTGCATTGGTGGTTGATGCGAAAATACGGCCTGCGCCGCCTGTTGCTAATACAACTGCGCGCGATTTGAAATAAACCACTTCACCGGTTTCAATATCAATTGCAGTACAACCAACCACTGCACCGTCTTGGTTTTTCACCAAATCCAGCGCATACCACTCAGAGAACACTTGTGTCTTGTTTTTGACGTTTTGTTGGTACAGCAGGTGCAACAAGGCATGACCGGTACGGTCAGCTGCCGCAGCTGTACGAGCAGCTTGTTCGCCGCCGAAGTTTTTCGATTGGCCACCGAAAGGACGCTGATATACGCGGCCGTTTTCAAACCGAGAAAATGGCAGGCCCATGTTCTCTAATTCGGTGATCGCTTCTGGGCCTGTTTTACACATGTATTCGATCGCGTCTTGGTCACCGATATAATCGGACCCTTTAACGGTATCAAACATGTGCCATTCCCAGTTGTCTGGGTGTGAATTACCCAGAGCTACTGTGATACCGCCTTGGGCAGATACAGTATGAGAACGCGTTGGGAATACTTTAGACAACAGAGCGCAGGTCAAACCTGATTCAGTGATTTGCAAGGCCGCGCGCATACCTGCGCCACCTGCGCCGATCACGACGGCATCAAATTCGCGTACTGGAATACTCACTTAACACCCCACAGAACAAACAGACCGACTGCCACATAACCAAACGCCAGCGTGTACAGCACGAATTGCAGTACTGCACGCACTCTAGCGCATTTGACGTAGTCCGTCAGAACCTGCCACAGGCCGATTTTGACGTGAACAGCGATACAAACCAACGCGAAGAAGGTATAAGCCTTAACTAGCAAGTTTGAAAACAAGCCAGACCATACTTCATACGTTACTTCAGGAGTTGTCAGGAAAAAGCCAAGGATAAATAAGGCGTATGTAGTCAAAACGATAGCGGTAGCGCGCAGAGAGACGTAATCTTTCACACCATCGCGTTTTAGGGTTGCTTGATTTAGAACCATAACCAAACTCCAGCCAGAGCAGCAACGATAACCCACAGACCAATCGCAGCTTTAGCGCTGTTATTGCCTGATTGCAATTCTTCCCAATGACCCATGTCCATGATCAAATGACGAATACCGCCGATGATGTGGTAGGCCAATACGGTGATGGTACCCCAGGCGATAAATTTCGCGACGAAACCGGTCATCACGTCTTTTACTGCTTGGAAACCTTCCGGAGAAGACAGGGAGACAGCCCACGCCCAAATCACGAAAATCAGAGCGAAGAACATAGCTACGCCCGTCACGCGATGTAGGATTGAAGCCCGCGCCGTTGCCGGCATAGAGATCGTTCTCAGATCAAGATTTACAGGTCTTTGTTTTTTCACAGTTTCTTGCCTATCGACGCCCTTAAAGGACACTGTTGTCATTCTTGTTGCTGCATAAAACAGTCAACACCCAATGGATATACTGGACACAGCGCAAGGTGGTTCAGCCAGAATAAATTATCTATCGGTCGGTGAACTGATTTTGAACCCGCGACAGTATATAGATGGTAACCCATGATTACAATTTAGTTTTATTTTGTCTGGGTATTTTCCCAAGTGACAAAAAGCATACTTAAATTGAGTAGATTAGCAATTCGACGGAAGTCGAATATTTATTGTCGCGTCATGCATTAAAATTGACTTTCTCGCCCCACTTGCGGGTAGAATAGATGATTAGTAACGGTTAAACCAATAACAACACAGGAGAAATCCAAATGGCAGATAAAAAAGCTGTCGTGCACATCGAAGGTTTGGCACCGATTGAACTGCCTATTTATTCAGGTACAGCCGGCTCCGATGTCATCGACGTTCGTGCTCTTGGGAATTCAGGTTATTTCACGTTCGACCCAGGTTTCATGTCGACTGGCTCTTGTGAATCAAAAATCACTTACATCGATGGCGATAATGGCGTGTTGTTGCACCGCGGCTATCCGATAGAACAGTTAGCAGTAGGTTCAGACTATCTAGAAACATGTTACTTGCTGCTGGAAGGCGAATTACCAACCACTGAACAATACAACAACTTCCGTCACGTCATCACGCGCCACACCATGGTGCACGAGAAGTTAGCATCGTTCTTCCAAGGTTTCCGTGTTGATGCACACCCAATGGCAATGCTGTGCGGTGTGGTTGGTGCAATGTCATCGTTCTATCACTCAGATTTGAACGTCAACGATCCGGAACAACGTAAACGTTCAGCGCATCGCCTGATTGCTAAGCTGCCAACAATCGCGGCAATGGCTTACAAATACACGATTGGTCAGCCTTTCGTGTATCCACGTAACGAACTGAGCTACGCCGAAAACTTCCTGCACATGATGTTCTCTGTGCCAGCTGAAGAATACAAAGTGAGCCCAACGCTTGCCAAAGCGATGGATCGTATTTTCATGCTGCACGCCGATCATGAACAAAACGCATCCACTTCGACTGTGCGTTTGGCAGGTTCTTCAGGCGCTAACCCTTACGCTTGTATCGCCGCGGGTATCGCATCTTTGTGGGGCCCGGCACACGGCGGCGCCAACGAAGCTTGCTTGAAAATGTTACAAGAAATCGGTTCTGTGGCACGTATTCCAGAGTTCGTTGCTCGCGCGAAAGACAAAAACGATAGTTTCCGTTTAATGGGCTTCGGTCACCGCGTCTACAAAAACTTCGACCCACGCGCCAAAGTTATGCGCGAAACTTGCCACGAAGTGTTAAAAGAACTGAACATTCAAGATCCGCTATTAGATGTAGCCATGGAACTTGAGCGTATCGCACTGTCAGACCCATACTTCATTGAGAAGAAACTGTATCCAAACGTCGATTTCTATTCAGGCATTATCCTGAAAGCAATCGGTATCCCAACCAGTATGTTCACCGTGATCTTCGCGATGGCTCGTACTGTTGGCTGGATCTCACATTGGGATGAAATGTTGTCGGACAAAGGCCACAAAATCGGCCGTCCACGTCAGTTGTACACTGGCTACACGGCGCGTGATTTCGTCAAAAAAGACCAACGCGGTTAATCGACGTTTGGTCATAGCAAAAAGCGGCTACGGCCGCTTTTTTGATTTCTGATACACTCAATGTATATTCGACAAGGCAAACACATCTGATGTCATTTCTCGATGTCACTGATTTTAGAAGAGAATTCGCTTTTTTCAGCGAACGACCTGAGTGGGTCTACCTCGACAATGCCGCGACGAGCCACAAGCCGCATGCCGTCATTAACGCGATGGTGGATTGGTACCAGCGTGATAACAGCAATGTTCATCGCTCTGCACACCAATTAGCCGCAAACGCAACTGCCGCACTAGAACGAGCGCGCCAAGATATCTTGGCATTTGTAAATGCGAACAATCACTACCAACTGATTTTCACCGCGGGTGCTACTAGCGCATTGAACCAATTGGCTTTTGGCTTGATGCACAGCGTGCTGCAAGCCGGTGATCTAGTGGTTGTCAGCGAACTCGAACACCATGCCAACATTGTGCCATGGCAGTATCATTGTGCCGGTGTGGAGCTAGCCGCAGTCCCTTTGCTGGCAAGCGGTGAATTGGATATGGCTGCTTATCAACGACTTATTGCCAGAAAACCCAAAGTTGTCAGCCTGACGCAACTCAGTAACGGCACCGGGGTTGCCCCAGACCTTCACACTATGTTGCAAATGGCTAAGGCAGTGAACGCCTTCACCATCGTCGATGGCTGCCAAGGCATTGCCGCTGGGCTTGGGGACGTTAGTGCTTTGGATTGCGATTTTTATGTCTGCTCAGCGCACAAATTATACGGCCCAACCGGTGTTGGCGCGCTGATTGGTAAAACGGCAGCCCTAGAACTATTGCGCCCGCTGCTGTACGGCGGTGAAATGATCAAATCTGTCAGTTTTGCGCGTACTGAATTGAATCGGCTTCCCTTTCGCTTAGAAGCCGGGACGCCAAATATTGCAGGCGCGATCGGTTTTGGCGCTGCAGTGCGGTTTTTACAGCAATTTGATGGTTTAGCATTACGCCAGCATAAAATGCAGTTAACTCAGAGTTTCCTAAGTCAACTCAAAGAATTACCCGACATTCGGCTGTTATCGCCAACCAATAGCCTTGGCATCGTTACTTTAGATGTGGCGACTTGCTATGCGAGCGACATCGCTGAACTGCTTAATGCACAGCAAGTCGCAGTGCGCGCCGGCAGCCATTGCGCCATGCCGCTGTTTAAAGCGCTTGATAGTCGAGGCGCCGTGCGATTTTCATTTGCTCCGTACAACGACTTACAAGAGGTCGACCGTGCGGTTGAGGCGCTCAAGCAAGCATTGGAGATGTGTCGGTGATTTCGAATATGTATGAACAAGCCAAAGCGGCCATTACGCAAGTGCAGCAGGCTAAAGGCTGGCAGGACAAATATAGGGTGATCATGCTGCTTGGAAAAGTGGTTCCTGAGCTTCCAGCTGAGTTAAAACAGGACCAACACCTAGTTGAAGGGTGTGAGTCAGCAGCCTGGCTAGTGGCCAGCCAACATAACGGTTACTGGAGCTTTCAGTTTGACGCCGATGCCCGCATTATCAAAGGTGTTGTGGCTATGCTACTCAGCTCGATTGAAGGGAAAGTTAGCGCTGAGATCCAGCATCATGAATTAATCAATTTGTTCAACAGCTTAGGGCTCAGCCAAGGCTTATCACCTTCGCGTAGTAACGGCGTGCATGCCGTGATTGAGAAAGTCCGCGACTTAACCAGCGCATAGGCGCAGCTGGATGCGCCGGACCTATCTGGGCACGGCGCATTCACAATGGCTAGTCCGCTGCAGCGGTCTCAGTGCCAGCTTTGTCGGCTAGCTTTTTCAGCACTTTGGAAACCGCCACAAAGGCAAAACTGGCGGTGACGACCGTGACTGCCCCAAAGCCGCTGCTGCAATCAAGCCGCATAGCGCCATCGTTGGCCGACTTTGCACCACAAACTGAACCATCCGGTTGTGGATATTTTAACTGTTCCGTCGAATACACAGCATCGATACCAAAGCGGCGTTTGACGTTTCGAGAATAGTGGTAGTCTCGGCGTAAATTGTTGCGAACCTTTGCCAATAAAGGGTCATTGGTGGTCATCGCCAGATCGCCTATGGTGATCAACGTCGGATCCAACTGCCCCCCAGCACCACCAATAGTCACCAACGGGATTTTGTTGCGTTTACAAAACGCAATGAGTGCCGTTTTGGACTTAATTGAATCAATACAATCAACCACATAGTCAAAACCGCGGTCCAACAGCGCAAATAGATTATCTGTGCTAACAAAATCCTCAATGCAATCAACATGACATTCAGGATTAATTTCTCGGATCCGCGCCGCCATCACTGTCACTTTGTCCTGACCAATGGTCGAGCTAAGTGCATGGATTTGCCTATTGGTGTTGCTAATGCAGATATCATCCAAATCTATCAGCGTGATAGCGCCGATCCCACTGCGAGCGAGCGCTTCTGCTGCCCAGCTGCCGACGCCACCAATGCCGATGACACAAACATGAGCGCTGGCAAATGCCTGCAAGGCGTTGCTGCCATATAAACGGCCAATACCACCAAATCGATGTAGATAATCAGCTGAAAAGTCAGCAAGTTGCGCCATCTTAAATACTCCGAGGCTTTTGATAGCATGGCCAGTTTAGCTGCGCTGGCAATGCCCACGTAGTCGACAATAAATCCAGCATGGCTGGATGTAACAACCATTGCCCTTGTTGCGGCAGCACAGAAACGTCGTATGACTGCCCTAGATAATCAAACTGCAAGGCAAAGGCATGCAGCTGTAAACGATCAGCGGCAGCGCCGCCGTAGCGTGTGTCACCGGCGATAGGTACCGCAAATGACTTGAGCGCTACGCGGATCTGATGTGTTTTACCAGTCCAAGGTTTAATCAGGTAAGCCCGACACCCCGCCGGCAAATCTTCTGCCTGCAATGCCTGCGACAGCAGATAACTCACCGCTGGGTTTTCCTGCGTTGTCAGCAATTTATAATTGCCATTACGAGCGGCGGCCATATCCCCTTTGACCCAGCCTTGTTTTTGTTTCGGCTTGCCAAAAGCTACTGCAACATAAAATTTTTGCACTTGATGCGCAGCAAACATCTCGCCAAACCGAGCGGCTGCAGGCGCGGATTTAGCCAAAATCAGCAATCCTGAAGTGCCTTGATCAAGCCGATGCACAGGCCAGTAATCGCACTGCGCCAAGCGACTGGCAAGGACGACCATGCCGTCGTGCTGCTCGCTGTGCATACCCACACCCGAGGGCTTGTACCAGATAGCAAACTCAGCGCAATCTAATACACGATGCGCAAGCGTCAACTCAAACTCAGTCATACCAGCCGTGCTGCATGCTGCTGAGCGGCCAACAAATCGGCTGGCGTATCGACGCCAACCGGCGGAGTTTCAAGCGCCGTGTCGACATGAATAGACTCGCCCTGCCACAGCACTCGCAGTTGCTCTAAGCATTCGATTTGCTCAATTGCCGATGTCGGCCACGACACATAGTCGAGAATAAACCCAGCACGATATGCGTAAATGCCGATATGTCGGCGGTAATGATTCGGCAACTCGGCCTGAAATTTCTGATCGCGGTCAAACGGAATGGCACTGCGGCTAAAATACAGTGCATAACCTGCGTGGTCCGTTACCACTTTGACAACGTTTGGGTTGCTGATTTCGGCGTGGTGCGCCAATGGCACCGCTAAAGTGGCCATCCGCGCTTTGGACTGCTGCGCTAAATTGTCCGCCACTTGACGGATAATCGCTGGCGGCACAAAAGGCTCATCCCCTTGTACGTTTACCACCACAGTCTCGGCTGGCAATTGCAGTAAGCGCACGACTTCCGCTAAACGCTCGGTGCCTGAGTTATGCTCCGGCGACGTCATCAATACAGTCGCACCAAACGCTTCGGCCACGCTTTTCACATCTGCATGATCGGTGGCGATGACCACCTGACTGGCGCCACTTTGCATGGCTTGGCGCCATACCCATTCGATCATCGGCTTGCCAGCGATATCCGCCAGCGGCTTGCCAGGTAAACGACTTGAGGCATAACGCGCCGGAATAACTACGACGAAGCCCATGTTTCCGCCTCGGTTGGAGTTAACTCTTGCGCTTCCGTTGCCAATAACACGGGAATATCTTGCTTGACCGGAAACGCCAAGCGGTCAAAGCTGCAAATCAGCCGTGACTGCTGTTTATCGAGTTTCAAGCGGCCTTTACACAGTGGACATGCAATGATGTCTAGCAACGCAATATTAAATGCCATACGAAGTCCTTAAACGGGTCAATTGTTGCGATATCAGTGCTATCGCTTGCGGATCCGGTGTCGCCTGTACTGGCAACATAAACCAGTCATCGTTAGCGAATGACTGACACTTCACCGCATCTTTGGTAGTCATCAAAATCGGCCCTTTCACACCCGCAAAATCAGCTGGCTGAAACGCGTGATGATCGGGAAAAAAATGGCTGGACTGCACGGTAAATCCAGCTTGTTGTACGGTATCGACAAAGCGGTTTGGATTGCCAATGCCCGTGACTATGCTCACTGCGCAGCCTGTTGTTAACAAGCCCATACTGGCCGGATTTACGGGTTGAGCAGGCAATGCCTGCAGCGTTAATTGATGCGGCGTCCACACGCTCGCCCCACTGTTGCTTAGCACCAGGTCGACGCACTTTAAACGCCACGCGCCCTCTCGCAGCGGCCCTGCCGGCAACAAACAGCCATTGCCGAGACCACGTTGACCATCAATCAACACAATTTCTAAATCGCGTTGCAACGCGTAATGTTGCAAACCATCGTCACAAATGAGGATGTTGACGTCCGTTTTTGCCAACAAAGCCAATGCGCCTTCCACTCGATTGGGCCACACCAACACGGGACGGCCTGAAGCAGAGGCCAGCAGCCGCGGTTCATCACCAACGTCAGCGGCGCTATGAGATGGCTGGACCAGCGTAGGCTCAGTCAGCTTGACCCCGTAGCCACGACTTAAAATGCCAGGTTTAAGTCCTTGCTGCTGCAAGTAGTCGCACAGCCACAAAGTAAACGGTGTTTTACCTGTGCCGCCCACGCTGATGTTCCCCACCACCACTACAGGTGCAGCTACTTTGTGTGATTTAAGCACACCAAGCTTAAAACAAAGGCGCCTTAATGCAGATAAAGCAGCAAACACTACACTCAGCGGCCACAGCAACAAACTCCAGCCCCATCGCTTATACCAGCTCTGTTCGAGCGTCACGCATTCTCTCCGAACTGCATTTTGTATAAGGAGGCATAATAACCGTCATCGGCTAGCAATGATTTATGCGTGCCACGCTCCACAATACGACCACCATCCATCACCAAAATTTGGTCGGCGTTTTCAATGGTCGATAAGCGGTGTGCAATCACGATACTGCTGCGATCTTTCATTAATTCATCAAAGGCGCTCTGAATTTTACGTTCGGATTCGGTATCTAGCGCCGACGTCGCTTCATCAAGCACCAATACCGGAGCCTGGCGCAACAGAGCACGCGCAATAGCGATACGCTGGCGCTGGCCACCGGACAAGGTCACGCCATTTTCACCAATAACGGTATCCAAGCCCTGCGGTAAGTTTTTAGCAAATTCAAGCACGTGGGCGCGTTCTGCGACTAACTCGATTTGTTCGCGGTTAAGCTCGCCTTCAAAGCTGTAAGCGATGTTATTGGCAATGGAGTCATTAAACAGCACCACCTGTTGTGAAACCACGGCAATTTGCTTGCGCAGTGACTTTAAGGTGCAATCTTGCACTGAAATACCATCAACCTCGACTCGACCAGTCTCAATTTCATAAAAGCGCGCCAACAAACTGGAAATAGTTGTTTTACCACTGCCTGAGCGACCAACCAGCGCAACAGTTTGACCGGGTTCGACCACAAAATTAATGTCAGTCAGCACTTGTTTCTCATGGCCTGGGTAGTTAAAGGTGACGTCTTTAAACTCAATTCGCCCTTTGACATCTTGCAACGACACATTTCCCGTATCGCGCTCTGGCGCTTGGTCTAACACGGCAAACACGGAATCGGCGGCAGACATGCCTTTTTGGAAGTCACTGTTCACGGTAGTCAGCTGCTTTAATGGCTTTAATAACAGCATCATCGACGTGATGATTTCGCTAAATTTGCCCGGTGTTAGCGAATTAAGCATTTCAGGGAAACTAGCAAGATAAATCACAAATGCCAGCGCAAACGATGCGATCACTTGGATAAGCGACACACTAATAGCGCGAGTAGATTCAAGCTTGATATCCAAGCGGCGATTATTGTTGTTGATTTTGTGAAAGCGCGCGTCTTCGATTTCTTGACCACCAAATGCCAGAATGACTTTGTGGCCATTGAGCATCTGTTCGCTGCTCGTCGTAACATCGCCCATCGCGGTTTGCATATTGTTGCTGATGCGACGAAACCGCTTGGAAACGACCGATACAATAAACGCAATGAGCGGGGCAATCAGCAAAAAAATGGCTGACAACTGCCAACTATTCCAAAACATCACGGCTAAACAACCAATAACAAAAGCGCCCTCGTGGATTAACACCACCAGCGCTTTGCTAGACGCTTGTTTAATTTGTTCGGCATCAAAAGTGATTTTGGAGATCAACTCGCCAGTCGAGTGTTTGTCATGGTAACTCACGGGCAGCTGCATCATATGGCGAAACAACTGTTGGCGAAGGTCTTTAACGATGTTCGTCCCCGCCCATGTCAGGCAATAGCTGGCGATAAAATTGAATACACCACGCAGGATAAACAGCAAGATCACGACGGCGGGTGCCCACGCCAGATAGCCGTAATCTTTGGCCGCAATACCGCGGTCAATAAACTCACTGAAGTTAGAAATAAAAAATACGTCGACCAGCGCGTAACCGATCATGCCGAGAATGGCGAGGCCAAACCCCGCACGATATGGCTTTAAGTAACTGAATAAACGGCGAAAGGTGGCAACTGCCCCGGGAGTTTGCGTAGTCAACCTAGTTTCCTGATTTCGGCAAAAAAACCCGACCATTTTACCTGTTTCTGTGCTGACTAACAGCGTCTTGACTAAGTTTTTCCAACCATCTGGGGTAACGCTGCTGCCGATACGCTTGATAGTGCCACCCTGCGCCCTGTTGTGTGAAGACAATTGCACCATCGTCGGCAGTCGAGAGCAGCGGAATTTGCAGCAGTTGCAGCCGCGCTTGCACGTCAATGCTGGGATGACCAAACCGATTTAAGCGACCGGCACTAGCAAGCGCTATCGTCGGCTTAAGTTGCTGAAGCCAACCAATCGACGACGAGTTTTTGCTGCCGTGATGCCCAAGCACTAACACATGGGTTCGAAGATCTGGCTGCTTGGCGAGGAGCGTATGCTCAGCAGCGCCCAAATCGCCGGGCACGAGCCACTGCATTTGTTGATGCTTTACCGATACAACACAAGAACTCTCATTATCTGAATGTTGCTGGTTTTTCGGCCATAACATTTGGAGATCAAAACCTTGCCAGCGATGCGGCAACTGCTGACAAGGCTTGGCGTCAGACCGAAAGTCTGCGTAAAGCTGCAGCGCCGGGTACCGTTGCCGCAACACCTGCAGATTGCCTGTGTGATCGGCATCATCATGACTAAGTAGCACCCAATCCAGCTGGTTGATTCGATAATACTGCAGATACGGCAGAATAATTTGTTCGGTGGCACTCCAATCACCAAGTGCTGGCCCTGCATCAAGCAAAGCACCATGGCGGCCCACTTGTAACAAGGTCGCGCTACCTTGCCCCACATCGATGATATGCACTCGCGGCTCAGTGACATCACTGCCGCACCATAGCAGCACTAGCACTATGCAAATTGAACACCACCGGTGCCAGTGCGACCACCAACAAGCGCAATACAGCAGCAAGCAAATTAATGCAATTTCTGGCATCTCTAACTCGGGCAGACTCCACCACGCATTATCGCCGTCAAGAGCCACTAATACTTGCCAAAGTGGTGTAAATAGCCAATCCAGTAGTTGCCAGGCTTGTGGCATCCAACTGATATTCCAGACAGAACTAAGCACCTGCAGTGCTGCCACCAGACACAGTGCCGGAAACAACAGCAGCGCAATGTAGGGCACCAGTAGCAGATTAATCAGCAACGCCCATGGTGCGATACCATGGAAAAACCACAAACTTAGCGGTAACAACCCCACGCTAAACCAAAGTTGTGCCTTAAAAAATGCAGTCAAGTAGCCGCGCCAATGCGCAGGCTTCACCTGTAGCCACTGCATCGCAATGAGCAGCGTCAAAGCGGCGACCGTGAACCAGAAACTCACACTGACCAACAATGCTGGCCATGCTAACAACATCAAGGCTGTTAACAACAAATGCATCGACCAACTGCTGGCGCGGCGTCTCAAGATGCCAAGGACAATCAGCAGTAATAAAGTCCACAATGCACGTTGTGTTGGGATCGCAAACCCGGCAAGCCACGCATAGCCAGTGGCGACCATACCAGCGCAGCTCCACAGCAGCAGCACGCGCAGACTCTCGCCCATTGGCAACCAGCGGATCAGATACCCCAGCAGCAAACACCACTGAAATACCAGCGCAATATGCATGCCTGAGATGGACAAAATATGATTGAGGCCGGCATTGCGCAGGCCTTGCCATAACTGAGCGCTAAAAGGCCGCTCGCCAACGGTTAACGCCAGCCAAAGCGGATACGCGGTGTACGATGCACAACACCTGGCAAAACCATCAGCGATTTGTTGGCGCCAACTTACCGCGCCTTGCAACTGGGTTGCCTGTGCCAGCAAGGTTATGCCAGCCGGGGTCGATTGCTGCCGATAGCGAACTTGACCACTGAATAAAACGCCTTGCAGCCACAAATTGCCCTCGCGCCAGCCTTGGCTTGGGTTTGCCGTCGCAATAACGGGTTTGATCGACAGCTCTAATTGCCAGATTTGCCCTTCTTTTAAAGAGGGCAGTTGTAAATCAGCGGCTACGTCTCCATAGTCTGGAACAAGGGGCAAATACCAGCGCACGTCGATCAAAACCGACTCCATAGCCGTCGACAGCCCCAATTGCGCTGTGGTGGTTTTGAAGAAAAACTGCCAGCCGGCCCCCGAGTTTTTTGGCAAGCCCACAATCTCGCCAAGCACAGCGCGCGGCTGCGAGTCGACTCGCTGAAACAGCTGCGCATCGTGTTCCAGCTGCGTGGATAATTGGAATGGATACAGTAGCAATGCCGTCACACAAAGCAGACAGACTTGCAGGGCGTGGCAACCTTGCAGCACTTTGCTCGATAGCTGATGGTTGACACCGCTGCAGGTCACGACCAAACAGCTAGACAGCAGTCCAAGGGTGACACAAAGCGCGCCACCAAGCTGTAGCGAAGTGGGGATAGTCGAAACGCCAAGGCAGATGACGACCGACAGGACAACCAACAGACAGAAACGATCCATGTTTCACCGAGGTTAATTTTTTGTAATGTTTAAGAAGCTTATAAAGAAATATCTGCCAGATCCAGCCAGCTTACGTGCCAATCCGTCGATGCGTCGTTTCGAGCGATTTTTTCACGATGGCAACCTGTGGCATCTCAATCGCCGATCTGTTCGCACAGCCTTTGCCATGGGCCTATTCGCCGCCTTAATGCCAATGCCGGGGCAAACTGTGCTAGCAACCATTTTAGCCATATGGGCGCGTGGTAATATCCCTGTGGCTGTGGCTTTGTGTTGGTTGACCAATCCACTGACCATGGCGCCGATCTTTTATGTTTGTTACAACATTGGCAGTGTGGTTTTACAAAGACCACCGTTGGACATTGAATTCCAAGCCAGTACCGACTGGCTACTCAGTCAAATGGAAGCTGTTGGCTTGCCATTTTTAATTGGCAGCTTCATTTTTGCCACTGCCGTATCCATCACTGCGTATTACGTGGTGAATTGGTTGTGGATTGCCTCGGTGCGCCGCCAACAAAAAAACCGCCGCCGCCCCAGCTAATCCATACAACAATCGTTTTTGCCTATAGGATCTTTCGTGTCAAACACCGCCAAGGCGCAGACTTCACTGCGCGATCACCGCCTCGTCAAAAAGCTCGGTGATAAAGCTCTGCATCCACATATTTGGCAGCTCAATCACCATTCGTTCCCCAAAGCGACCTTTATTGGCTTATGGCTGGCTTGCTGCCCATTGCCGATCCAAATGATGCTGGCCGTTTGGGCTTGCGTTCGCTTTCAAGCGCATTTGCCAACAGCCCTCGCGCTGGTGTGGCTCAACAACCCACTGACCATAGCGCCGCTGTTTTATGGTTGCTATCGTGTAGGTCTATGGGCTTTGGGTCAACCTGCGGCTAGCTTAGAGTTTGAGGTCAGTTGGCAATGGTTTTATCAGCAACTAGGCGGGGCTGTGCCGCCTTTGTTACTTGGCTCTGTTATCGTCGGCACTGTGCTGGGTTTTGCGGGTTTTGCTGCCAGTCGGGCATGGAGTCGTTGGCAAATAGGCCGACGTTGGCAGCAACGCCTAAACGCTCGGGCGTGCCGTCCGTAGTGCAAACGTCATCAACGCGACGAAGCGACACGGCAAAACGCGAGTCTTTGAAGTCGGCGGATGAACAGGCATCGTTTGCATAAAAAAACCACCTTGCGGTGGTTTTTCTTTACCGTTGACCAAGTACACGAGCGGGGTCCACGCGGGCCGCTCGCATCGACGGATACAAGGTCGCCAGCAAACTTAATAGCAAGGCCACAGCCACAGTCAGCAGTACGTCGCTTACATGAATTTGCGACGGCAAGGTGTCAATAAAATAAATGGTTGGGTCAAGCAAGCGCACACCAAACGTCAGCACCACGGCTTGGTACATGGGTTCAATCTGCCACGCCAATAACAAACCAATGACGGCACCGACCAGGGTGCCTTTGACACCACTGAGCCAGCCAAGCCAGACAAAAGCTCGGACCAGCACCGCTGGCGGCGTCCCCATCGTCAACAAAATCGCGATATCAGATTCTTTTTCGCGCACAGCCATCACCAAGGTTGCGACAATGTTAAAAGCCGCAACTGCGATAACCAATGCCAGCACCAAATATAAAATCGAACGCACCATTTGAATATCTTGGTATAAATGGCCTTGGCTGCGAAACCAATCCAGCAGATACACGTGATCGGTGCAGTTGTTCCCAAGTTCGCGCGCAATATTACTAGCGGCAAAGATGTCGTCGACTTTAAAGGCGTAACCTTGCACCGTATCTTTGGGCAGATCCAGCCATTCGCCCAGCGCTTCCAGTTGCACCCAAGCCTGCTGATAATCCATTTGCCCGCCAATGCCGACAATCGCAATCACTGTCAAACTGACGTTTTTTTGGCCCGCTAGTTCGCCTTGCTCGGTTAACCGCGGCAGCATCAATTGCAGCTGCTCTCCTACGTTGACCTGCAGTTGCTGGGCTAACCCCTCGCCTAAAATGACTTGATTCGGTTCAAGCACATCCACTTGACCGGCACGGACAAACTGGTCGAGCTGACTGATCCCACGTTCATATTGCACATCGATGCCACGAATTGATGCAGCTTTGACCACGCCGCTGTAGCGCAACAAACCATCAGTGCGAATGTATGGCGCCGACGCTTGCACGCCAGGCGTGCGCGTCAGGGCGCGTAATTTGGGTTCCCAGTTGTACAGCGGTTCTTCGACGGCTTGTAACTCGACATGCGGGATCACATTGAGCAGTTTTTCTTTCAGCGCTTGTTCAAAACCGTTCATCACCGACAACGCTAAAATCAACGTCGCGACACCTAAGCCAATGCCTAACGTCGACGAAGCGGCGATAAAGCGAATAAAAGCGCTGGTGTGACGGGTATGGCGATAACGCCGGGCCAATTGCCACGACAAACTAGCCATGCGCGGCCTCCAAGTGCCCATCGCGCATAAAGTATTGCCGATCCAGCCGCGCTGCTAATTGCCGGTCGTGAGTAACTACCACAAAACTAGTACCAAAATCTTGGTTCAATTGACGCATCAATTGGTAAATGCTTTCCGCCGTTTGCTGATCCAAGTTGCCGGTCGGCTCGTCGGCCAGCACTAAACTTGGTTGGCCAACCACAGCGCGGGCAATTGCTACTCGTTGCCGTTCACCGCCACTCAGTTCACTCGGTCTATGCTCAATACGATGGCCAAGCCCAACTCGCGTCAACATGTCCCGCGCAGCTTGTTCAGCCTGCGCTTTTGCCACACCACGGATCAACAACGGCATAGCGACGTTTTCCAGTGCGGTAAAATCCATCAACAAATGGTGAAACTGATAAATAAACCCCAGCTTTTCGTTACGTAGCTGCGCTTTTTGCGCGTTGGATAAACTAGCAACGTCAATCCCGGCGATCTGCAACTGACCACTATCGGCTTGATCAAGGGTACCGAGGATATGCAACAAGGTACTTTTACCAGAACCTGAGCTGCCGACAATCGCCACTAACTCATGGCTTTGTACCTGCAAGTTCACTTGGTGCAGCACAGGTGTAACATGGCTGCCGTCACGATAACTTTTAGAAATATTTGAACACTTAAGCATTTGATTACCAAATTAAAGGAAAACGCCGCAGCGTTTATTCATCACGCAATACTTGAGCTGGGTCCACTTGCACCGCTCGCCACGCCGGGTAGACCACGGCGAGCGCCGTCAAGCCCAGTGCACTGACCATGATCCAGATGACTTGCGATGGTTTCACTAACACCGGCAGTTCCATGCCAGGCACCAGCTGCAAACCAATTAAATTCATCAAATTATTCAACTGACCACACAGCAGCAAACCTGCAATAGCGCCGAGTACTGCGCCGCTCACGCCATGACTCATGCCTTGGATCGCAAACACTTGAAACAACTGGCCGTTGGTCATGCCTTGGGTTTTCAAAATCGCCACTTCACGTTGTTTTTCAGTGACCATCATCACCAGTGCGGAAACGATATTAAAAGCCGCAACGGCCACAATTAGTAATAACATCAGCCACATCATCGACTTTTCCATCGCCACCGCCGCGAATAACTTGCCGTGGGTTTGCCGCCAATCCGTCACTTGCTGCACCCCGTCAAGCTTTGCCACAGTGTCTGACAATTCAGGGGCGGCGAATGGGTCTGTCAGCGACAGTCGGAATGTGGCGGTTTTATCCGCCGTTAAGCGCTGCAAGTCGGCAAGTTTGGTCACGGCGACCAGCTGGTCGACTTCGGAGCCGGTTTCAAAAATACCGGTCACCACAAACAGCCGTTGCCGCGGCATCCAGCCAAGCGGTGTGTAGGTACCATTGCTTGGCAACAATAAGCGGACTTTTTGGCCGACTTGAATCCGTAATTTGTCAGCCAGCCCAGCGCCGACAATCAGCGGATATTTCTCCGCAGCGAAGGATTCCCAACTGCCCACCAATAAACTTTGTTGCAAAAATGCCGGTAACGCTGTGGTATCAACGCCTTGCACTAACGCACCGGTCAAGTCTTTCGAGGATTGCACCAAGGCTTCGGCTTGTAAAAACGGCACACTTTGCACCAAACTCGGCACTGCGCTAGGTAACTGGGCGGCGACTTTCTCGGCTGCGACCTCCGGCTTTACCTGTACCAACATATGCGGGATCACGCCTAAAATACGTTGTTTGAGCTGTGCTTCAAAACCGTTCATGACAGAACTAACAATAGTTAGTGCAGCTACGCCGAGGAAAATCCCGGCCACCGAAAAAAACGTGATAAAGGAGATAAAGGCATTGCCTTTGCGGCTTTGGCTATAGCGTAAACCGATAAATAAGGAGATAGGTAATTGCATCCTTTTCTCAGGACTTGTCCGATTGATGGTGTTAAAGTATCGGGATCATAGAGATAAAGTTTGTTGCTTACAAGCAAAGACATAGCCAAACGGAGCACGAAATGGACGAACGTCAATTAGCCATTTGGAAAGACCAGTTTAATGATCTCTTTCGTATCGACCATAAAATTCCAATCAATATTAAACCGATAGAACCTATTGATTTAGAGGAACAAACCTTCATAGCAATGATGCCTGAGCCGTTTAAGATGGCGTCCGATATGGCCACGCTGGATAAATCGATGGCACGCAGCCTGTCGCGGATCAGCGATATACCAAACGATTTGCTGGATTATCTGCGACTACAAAGTCGAAAAATCGACAGTTTGATGCGGTTTATGTTGATGCAACAGGACGACCCGAATTTTCGAGTGTTTAGCGAGAGTTACGGCGGCTCCGCGCTGGTGTTTGTTCGCGAACAGCCGCTCGAGGTTGGCGCGCTTATCGAAGCGAAATTGTTTTTAGAGCACAACAACGGCGCCGTGTACGCATGGGCGCGAGTGATCGACTGCCAAGTGCACGCTCACGGCCATTTGATCCGCGCGACCTACACCCACATCATTGATGATGACCGCGAAGCTGTGGTTCGTGCTAGCTTGCATGAACAATCGCGGCAGTTAAAACGCAAAGCAGAACAGCGCCAACTGCAAGGAAATTTATAAGTTGTATCGTTTGCCGCCTGAATGGGCGCCGCAAGCCGCGGTGCTGTTAACCTGGCCGCATACTGCGAGCGATTGGCAAGATTTACCCAGCACCCAACGCTGTTTCGCCGCACTCGCAGCTGCCTTGCTACAACGCGCCCATCTGCTGGTGCTATGCAACGACGCACAAGTGCAAGCCGACGCCAAACAAGCGATCACGGACGCACTTGAGCAACATCAAGCTGCACATTCGCCTGTCGCGTACCAAGTGTTGTGGGTTCAGATCCCGAACAACGACTGTTGGGCGCGCGACCATGGCCCAATTACCGTGTTCGATGCCGCGCACCAACCACTGTGGCTGGATTTTCAATTCACCGGTTGGGGTCACAAATACCCGTCAGATCTTGACGATGCAATCGTCGCCCAGTTGAGTCAATCGCCCTTTGCGGTACCGCGTTTGGCCGTACCGGTGGTATTGGAAGGGGGCGCCATCGACACGGACGGCGCAGGTAGCTTGTTGGTCAGCGCTCGTTGCGTGTTGCACGAAAACCGCAACAACGGGCTGCAACGCACTGATTTTGAAAAAATTTTCGAAACTTATTTCGGCTGCACGCAAGTGTTATGGCTCGACCATGGTTATCTGCAGGGAGATGACACAGACGCCCATATCGACACCTTGGCGCGCTTTACCCCAAGACGCGGCATTGTGTATGTGGCTTGTGACGACCCAAATGACGCGCATTATGCGGAACTCCAAGCGATGCAGCAGCAATTGAGGCTGATGTCCGATCAGCACGGCCAGCCCTACCAATTGCATGCATTGCCGTGGCCGCCGGCGATTTTCAGTTCATCTGGCCAACGTTTACCGGCCAGTTACGCCAATTTCTTGATCTTAAATGGTGCCGTGTTCGTTCCTGTGTACGGTGTCAGCACAGACTCGGCGGCGCTAGCTGTGATACAAAACGCATTTCCTGACTACGACGTCCAAGCCATAGACTGTCGGGCTCTGATCGAACAATTTGGCAGTTTGCATTGTGTGACCATGCAACTTCCCGCAGATGTGATAAAGGGTATTTAGGTGACTTCGCTATTCCAACTTCCTGAATTAAAAGGCGATGCTGATTTACAGCACTGGGGCAACTTGCATGGTGCAGCACTGCCATTAGCCATCAGCCAGTTCTTACAACACCGTCAAGGCTTGTATGTGGTGCTGGTACCAGACACCCCGACAGCCCTGCGTCTTGAACAAGAACTCAGTGCATTTTTGCCGTCAGAGGTTGAGCTGCTGAGTTTTCCTGACTGGGAAACATTGCCGTACGATCATTTTTCAGCGCATCAAGATATTATTTCGCAGCGCTTGCGTACCTTGTATCAATTACCCAGCATGCAACAAGGCTTGATCCTTGTGCCTGTCAGCACGGCGTTATTGCGGATTTGCACCCCAGCACATCTGCAACAGCAAAGTTTATTACTCAAAAAAGGCCAACGCTTAGACAGCAACGCCTTGCGCCAGCAGCTGGTGCAAGCCGGCTATCGCGCCGTCGAGCAAGTGATGGAACATGGCGAGTTTTCGGTGCGCGGCTCCTTATTAGACTTATACCCAATGGGCAGCAGTTTGCCGTATCGCATCGACTTTTTTGACGATGAAATCGACGGCCTTCGCACCTTTGACCCCGATAACCAACGCACGCTGGCCCAAGTGGACAGCATTGAGCTGTTGCCTGCCCATGAATTCCCCCAAGACAAAGCGGCCATTGAACGTTTTCGCAGTCGCTACCGCGAACGTTTCCCGGCGCGAAATGAAAAAGAATCGTTGTATCAACAAGTTAGCCAAGGTGTGTTACCAGCCGGTATCGAATACTATCTGCCACTGTTTGTCGAAGAAACTGCCAGCTTATTTGACCACCTACCGGCGCATGCACAACTACTAAGCGTCGGTGATTTAGAAGCGGCCAGCCAAAAGTTTTGGCAAGACGTGGAAAAGCGCTACAGCGACCGAGCGATTGATTTGTTGCGGCCCATTTTAAAACCGCAAGAGCTGTACCTGTCGGTCGACCAGCTGTTTGCTGAACTCAAGCAATTCAGACGTATTCGTTTATCGCGCGCAGAGCTGCCCAAAAAATCTAACGCATTGAATTTAAAGGCTAAGCCCCTCCCCGATTTGACAGTGAATCATCAACTACAAGAACCGCTGCAGCTGTTGCTGGGGTATTTGACCCAGCTGAAAAAACAGCGTGGCCGCGCCGTTATCATGGTCGAATCACAAGGCCGCCGCGAAAGTTTGCTGCAGCTGTGTCAAAAATCGGCGGTGCGGCTGAAAGCCTTTAACCAATTTGCCGAGTTTCTTGGCGCCGACGATGATGTCGCTATTGCGATTGGGTCCCTTGAACAAGGTGTCGAACTGCACCTGACCGCGCCTCTTGCCATCATTTCCGAAAACGAGCTGTTCGGTCAAAAAGTCAGTCAACGCCGGCGACGCAAACACGCACAGCAAATTTCCAGTGACACTGTGATCCGCAATTTGGCCGAGCTTGCGGTCGGCCAGCCAGTGGTGCATTTGCAACACGGTGTTGGCCGCTATTTGGGCCTGCAAGTGCTGGATGCCGGTGGCATCACCGCCGAATTCGTGGCGATTGAATATTTAGGTGGCAGCAAATTGTATGTGCCGGTATCCGCGCTGCATTTGTTATCGCGTTATTCCGGCAGTGACCCCGAGCATGCGCCGCTGCACAAACTTGGCCACGATGCGTGGGAGAAAGCCCGCCGGAAAGCCATTGAAAAAGTTCGCGACGTGGCGGCCGAGTTATTGGATGTGTATGCGCTGCGCGCCAGTCAAACAGGCTATGGGTTTAAAGTGGATGCACAGTCGTATCAAAAATTCGCCGATGGTTTTCCGTTCGAAGAAACCGCCGATCAGCTTGATGCGATCAACGCCGTGTTGTCCGACATGCAAAGCCCACGGGCAATGGACCGCTTAGTCTGCGGCGACGTTGGCTTTGGTAAAACCGAAGTGGCGATGCGCGCCGCCTTTGTCGCGGTTGACGACAATCACCAAGTGGCCATTTTGGTGCCCACGACCCTGCTGGCACAGCAGCATTTTGAAAACTTCCGCGACCGCTTTGCCGATTATCCGGTACGGGTCGAAGTCTTATCGCGCTTTGTCAGCGCCAAAGAGCAAAAAGCCATTCTGCAAGATGCAGCCGACGGCAAAGTCGACATTTTGATTGGCACGCATAAACTGCTGCAAGATGATATTAAATTCAAAAACTTAGGCTTATTGATTGTCGATGAGGAACACAGATTCGGCGTCAGACAAAAAGAGAAAATCAAAGCACTGCGCGCCAACATCGATATTTTGACGCTGACCGCAACGCCCATTCCCCGCACATTGAATATGTCGCTGTCTGGCATGCGCGATCTATCGATTATCGCCACACCACCGGCGCGTCGCTTGGCGGTGAAAACCTTTGTCCGAGAATATGAAACAGGCTTAGTCCGTGAAGCCGTGCTACGTGAAATCATGCGTGGTGGCCAAGTGTATTTCTTGCACAATGACGTCGCTACCATTGAAAAAACCGCGCAGGATCTGCAGCTGCTGCTACCCGAAGCCAGTATTTCGATTGCCCACGGCCAAATGCCTGAGCGCGAACTAGAGCGCGTGATGGTCGATTTTTATCATCAGCGATTTAACGTGTTGTTGTGCTCCACCATTATCGAAACCGGTATTGATGTGCCGACCGCCAACACCATCATTATTAACCGCGCCGACAATTTTGGCTTGGCGCAGTTGCATCAGCTGCGTGGCCGCGTCGGTCGTTCGCACCACCAAGCGTATGCGTATTTGCTAACACCACCCCCTAAGCGTTTAACCACAGACGCGCAAAAACGTTTAGAAGCTATTTCGTCACTGGAAGATTTAGGCGCAGGTTTTGCGCTAGCGTCGCATGACTTGGAAATTCGTGGCGCCGGCGAATTGTTAGGCGATGACCAGTCAGGTCAGATTGAATCGGTTGGTTTTACCTTGTACATGGAAATGTTGGAAGAAGCCGTGCACGCGCTCAAAGAAGGCCGTGAACCCAGTCTGGATACTATGTTGTCGCAACAAACCGAATTGGAGCTGCGGATCCCAGCGCTGCTGCCGGACGCCTACATTCCGGATGTCAGTTTACGCTTGTCGTTTTACAAACGGCTGGCCAGTGCCAAAGACAACAGCGAACTCGATGAAATCCAAGTGGAACTCATCGATCGCTTCGGCCTATTACCCGATGCAGCAAAAAATCTGGTAGCCTTAACCCAATGCAAACAAAAAGCCTTGTCACTTGGCATCAAACGCATTGAAATGCATGCCAAAGGCGGCTCCGTTGAATTTGCAGAGCGCACCAAAATACAGCCGGCGTATATCATCCGCTTGATCCAAACTCAATCACGGATTTATAAGCTCGAAGGCGGCAACAAATTGAAATTCACCATGGAATTGCCAGGTGCAGCCGAGCGATTAGCCCTGCTAAAAACCATGTTGGCCGACTTTAAAACAAACAGTCAGTAATGAGATTTTTTATGTATCAAACTGCGCGGCTTGCGCTCTTTAGTCTGCTTACTTTTACGTCTGTGGCCTCGGCCCAAACCAGCGACGCCAATTGGTTTGAGGTCGAAGTGATCGTGTTTGAACGCGGCGCCGTGCAATCGCTGCGTGAACAATTCACGGGGCCCGTCAGTGTGCCTCGTGTCAGCCAAACACTAGATTTGATTTCGCCGCTGTATCAGCGAGACCTTACGGCAATCACCAAAGCATTCTGCGGCAGGTCATGGCCAGCTGAAGGCTATACACTGCCGCTGCAAAACATGGATTTTTCAGTGTCATTATCAGACACCGACATGTTTAGCGACGAGTTTTGGGCCGAATACTTTGTGCTGCAACAAGCCAATATCGAAGCACAAACAGCCACAAAGCAAGACGATATGTGTGCCGTGGCTTGGGAACCAATCCATCCGTTACTGGCGCCACGCATCATGTCAGAGCCCCCTTCAGCCATGCCTGTGACACCTGAAGGCGCGACGGCACATCGCGATGGTACCTATTTGGCCGATAGCTCAGCACAAAAACTCAAAGACCTCGCGTACCAACTACGAAACCGTGGTGGGCATCAATTGCTGCTGCACACTGTGTTTCGCAGTCAGTTACAACCCAAACGACAAAGCACCGCGTGGCGACTGGTCTCAGGCGCACGTTTGAGCCCCGATTGGGATAGCCAAGGAATGCCGATGCTGGAGCAAGATGAGCACACTCCTGCATTACAGGCCTCAATTGATCGCACCTATCAATTTTTACAAGCGGGTGGCGATTTGACTCGTCTTCACCAACAAAATCAAACTCCTGACCAAGTTTGGCAATTAGACGGCAGTTTATTGGTGTACAGCGACCGCATTCTGTCCGCGGAATTACAACTGTTGTTACGCGGCAAAAATCAACCAGGCCAAGCACTTTCAATGTATCGTTTAAACAAAACCACTCGTTTGTTATTAGAAGAAGTTCATTACATCGACCACCCCAAATTCGGTGTTGTCTTGCAGATACGGCGTTTTACACCACCTTTGCTGCCCGCAGAAACGACTGGCACCTCAAACTAGGAATTTATGATGAAAAAGTATTTACCTCTGCTGTTATTACTCGCTGGCTGTAGCAAGTTAACCATCGAAAACTACAACCAAGTAAAAACTGGCATGTCCTACGACGAAGTGACTGCCCTGCTAGGTTCTGCCACCAATTGCGACGAAGTCTTAGGTCTGCGCAAGTGCCTGTGGCAAGACGGTGATAAAAAAGTTGAAGTGGCATTCGCCGCTGACAAAGCCATGGCGTTTAGCCATAAAGGTTTGAAATAACCCAAGTGTCAGTACAACTTCGTGATTATCAGCAACACGCTGTGCATGCGGTTGTACAGTATTTTCGCCGAATGTCTGCCCCTGCCGTGTTGGTGTTACCAACCGGTGCCGGTAAGAGCTTGGTGATTGCCGAACTCGCAAGGCTGGCCCGCGGCAATGTACTGGTGTTGGCCCACGTCAAAGAGTTGGTCGAACAAAACCACCAAAAATATCAAAACTATGGCCTTGAAGGTCGTATTTTCGCAGCTGGATTAGGCCGAAAGGAAACCGACGGTCAAGTCATCTTCGCGTCAGTGCAGTCTGTCCAACGGAATCTAGCGCAATTTCAGCACCCGATCAGCTTGTTGGTGATCGATGAGTGTCACCGCGTTCCAGACGACAGTAACAGCAGCTATCGCCAAGTGATCGCGCATTTGCAGCAGCAAAACCCGCAATTAAAAGTATTGGGGCTGACGGCAACGCCATATCGATTGGGCGAAGGATTAATTTATCAATACCATTATCTAGGTCGTGCTGGGGCCGCCGAGCCGCGTTTTTTTCATTGGTGTATTTTTGAATTACCGATCCAATTGTTGTTGCAACGCGGTTATTTAACTCCTGCACGAAAGCTCGATTGTGCGGTGCTCAGTTACGACTTCTCGGGTTTAGCACCGATGAAAAACGGTCAGTTCAAAGAACAAGAACTCGACTTGGTAATTGACAAGGCGAAACGCGTCACCCCGCAAATAATTCGACAAGTTATTGAGTTTTCGAATGATAAACAAGGTGTGATGATTTTTGCCGCCACCACGCGTCATGCACAAGAAATCTTGTCCTATTTGCCTGCCGAACAATCGGCCGTTGTCTTGTCAGCAACGTCAAACCAGCAACGTGCCGAAATCATTAGCCAATTTAAAGCCAAGCAGCTGAAGTATTTAGTGAACGTCGCAGTGCTGACTACCGGCTTTGACGCGCCACATGTTGACGTGATCGCTATTTTACGTCCGACAGAATCGGTCAGTCTTTATCAGCAGATCATCGGTCGCGGTTTGCGACTTGCCGACGGCAAAGCCGAATGTCTAGTGCTTGATTATGCTGGCAATCCGTATGATTTGTTTCAACCTGAACTAGGCCCTGCGCCGACCGCGCAAGGTGCACAACAAGTCGAGGTTGCTTGCCCCTTATGCAAATACACTAATCAATTTTGGGGTAAAAAAGACTCACAAGGCTTTGTGATCGAACATTACGGTCGACGCTGTCAGGGGCTGGTTCAACATAGCGATGGCGTACCAACACAATGTAGCTACCGCTTCAGAGCTAGGTTTTGTCCAAACTGTGGCACCGAACACGACATTGCCGCGCGTATCTGCCATGCGTGTGACACTGTGCTGGTTGATCCCGACAAAAAGTTGCAAGAAGCGCTGTCGCTAAAAGACGCCATGGTGGTATACCCAGACGAACTTACTTTAACGCAGGACCTGACAGCGCAAGGCAAAGCGCAGCTCAAACTGAGTTATCGAGTAGGCGATCAGCAATTCCACGAATGGTTTCCTGCGGCCACTAGGGGTCAATTGAGTAAAATTTGCCAGCAATTGCTCCCCCCCTTTATCAGCGATCGCCATCGACCTTTTTTAGCGACTACCTTGCCGCAATTGTTGGCACAAGAACATCGCTTGCAGCCCCCCACCGCATTAATTTTGCGAAAGGAAGGTAGGTACTGGCGGGTTCGAGATCGCCTGTTTGACCTCAACACGAAGCAAGATGTAAATACAGATGTTGCTTAATAATCAATAAGCTGCTGATTGTTTCTGAATTTGCTTTGGATGCCTTTACATCCAAAATCGATTCAGCAAGAATAGCCACTCGACTTCCGGTGCCAGCGTTGTCAGTGATCGACAAAAAGCAGACCGAGCAGACACTAACAATAATAAAGCTCCCGTGGCAATTTTTGCCAAGGCGGTTTGCGAAGCAAGGATTTTATGCAACTGCGTCACATAGATAAACTCCGTTATCGTTCTCACCTCAATGTCATCATCGTGTGCTCGATTGCCGCTTTTTGTGCCTTAGGCGTAAGTTTTTCAGCTCTGTTGATCGAAGTTATCGGCAATCCACCCGGTGAAAATTTCTTGTTGAATTTAGTGGGCGTCGGCACTGCTGGAGTCATCGCATTTTGGGTGTTGAAAAGCCTGAAACATACCGACTATTTCCGCGAAGTTGCATATGTTTGGGACTTAAAATACGAGCTGAATTTAATTCACCGTAAGTTCGCAAAAATACAAAAAGCTGCTGCAAGTCTGGATCGTTCTGCCATTATTTGTTTATTGTTTCATTATGAAGGCTCACGGCAACTGTGGTTGCTAGACGACAATGTGTTGAATTTACAAGAATTAGAAGTAGAACAGTTGCAGTTTGACTCGAAAATTAGGCATGCTGGGATTGACGCAAGTGCTCAGCAATATAGCCGCGAGTTGCTAGAACAATTTTAATCAAGTCGTAAGTATTCGTTCGGCGAGTTGCTTTCTTTTTAGCGGCAAACCGCTACAGTTAAAAATAAAACATGTCCAGCATGTTGTTACAGGGTTCGAGTTATGTCAGTACAAAACGCACTATTATCCGTTCTCGTTGAAAAAGTCCGCACCGATACCTTGGTGTTACCTTCGCTGCCAGAAATTGCTATTAAAATCCGTCAGCTTGCAGAAGACCCAGATGTCAACTTGCACAAAATGGCCGATTTAATTTCGCACGACCCTGCGTTGTCCGCACGCATCATGAAGATCGCAAACAGCGCATTTGTTGGCCGTTCCATCCAGATCACCACGTTACAGCAAGCTACCACCCGCATAGGCCTGCGTTATATCAAAAACGTAGTCACAGCGATGGCGATGGAACAGCTGTTTGTCTCAAAAAGCGCGTTGATCAAAAAGTACATGGACAATGTCTGGAAAGAAACTAAAGAGCTGACAGCGCTGGCCCTTGCGACCATGCAGCAATACAACTCTAATTTTAAGTACACCACAGTCAACTTCGATACGATGACGTTGGCGGGTTTGGTTCACAACATCGGTGCTCTGCCGGTGCTGACTGAAGCCGAAAAACAGTTAGAAATCTTCGGTGATGAACAACTGATTAAAGATTCTATCGCGACGATTTCAGCGCCTATTGGTGCAACCATTTTACGTTCGTGGGGTTTCCCTGCAGATTTGGTCGAAGTTGCCGAACAATGGAAAAACACTGAGTTCGAACCTAAGCATCCTTCTTACACCGATTTTATCCGTATCGCCGCGATCCGTTTAGGTTTAATGGGGACGGATACCGACATAGAATCGCAACTTAAACCATACGTCGATGCAGGTCTTATTCCATCAACGGAATATTATAAATCGCCAGAGTTTGCAACGACCCTGCATGATGTGCAACAAATGTTGATGTAAAGCCAGACGCAGCATAAGTAGTATCGTGAACGCCTCAATGCAGCCTGTTTCGAAAGCGCATTGAGGCAAAAGCTTATCGCTAGTCTTTTGGGTTTAGTTGAAAAATTTTACCGCACTAGTACGCGAACCATCGCCATGTCATCCAATGCTTCGGTTTGAAATAGCGGTAAGGAGCATTTTGCAGGCTCAGCAATGATGCCGAAGCGTCGGAAACCTAACTGCGGCTGACAAGTAGTGGCATAGGTAGTGTTCACGCGAGGGATACGCCCAATGAACCAAAGATAACCGCATGCCTTTCATCCATGCAGCTCGTGTCCGGAGAAGTAGCGGGTTGCTGTCAGCTAGGCCCAGATTTTTATAGATAAAAGAGGGCTTTTATAGTTTAGTAATCAGTGTACTATCAATGTCTTGGCAACTTAAGACTACAATTAGCCTGATAGCATTAATTATCTCATCACGATTCGATTCACCCTTGGGGAGGAACCATGCAACCAACGTCGATACCAAAGGCGGTTTATCATAATTTTTTGGGGTCTGCACCGAGTTGGTACAAACTCCTCATTATCGCGTTTATGTTTATCAATCCGATTGTCTTCACGCAGAATCCATATATTGCGGGCTGGATGTTGGTCATTGAGTTTATTTTTACACTGGCCATGGCGCTCAAATGCTACCCGCTGTTACCAGGTGGTTTATTAGCGATCCAGGCAGTAGCCATGGGCATGACCAGCCCAGCCCAAGTAACACATGAAGTCCAAGCAAACTTAGATGTCATTTTGTTACTGGTCTTTATGGTTGCTGGCATTCACTTTATGAAAGACCTGCTACTTTTGGTCTTCACCAAGTTAATGTTGAAATTCCAAAGTAAAGTTGGGATCTCGATCGCGTTTTGTTTGATGTCGGCGTTTTTATCGGCCTTCCTTGATGCCTTAACTGTCATTGCCGTTGTTATTAGCGTCTCCATGGGTTTTTATGCCATTTACCATAAGGTGTCCTCGGGCAAACATTTCCACGACAGTCATGATCATTCGAATGACCAACACCTACCTGATTTAACCAGACAAGATTTGGAGACCTTCCGCGGTTTTCTGCGCAATATCTTGATGCATTCTGGTGTTGGCACCGCATTAGGTGGTGTTTGTACAATGGTCGGTGAACCACAAAACCTAATTATCGCCAATGCCATGAGTTGGCAGTTTGCCGAATTTGCTCTTCGCGTGGCGCCGGTGAGTATTCCAGTGCTGCTGGCAGGCGTCTTAACACTGGTATTGGTTGAAAAGTTCAAGTTGTGCGACTTTGGCTACGAACTTCCGACTGCAGTTCGCGAAATCCTAGTGCAATATCAAGAAGATCAAAAACAAAATTCCACCGCAGTGTTGAAAGCCAAATACATAGTGCAGGCAATACTAGCCGTCCTGTTGATCCTTTGTTTAAGCTTGCATGTTGCAACGGTTGGTTTGATCGGTTTGATGATTATTATCCTTTCAACCAGTCTAACTGGGGTTAATGATGAACACGCAATCGGTCATTCATTTAAAGAAGCACTGCCCTTTACCGCGCTGCTGGTGGTGTTTTTTGTGATTGTCGGAGTCATTATTGACCAAAACCTGTTTAAACCAATTATTGAATGGGTTCTAACCTTCCATGGTATTGAGCAACTTGGCGTCTTGTTTGCAGCGAATGGCTTATTATCGATGGTTAGCGACAATGTGTTCGTTGGAACTGTCTATATCAATGAGTTCAAGAACGCTTGGATCCAAGGCAATGTCACCCGAGACCAGTTGGAGTTTTTGGCGATTGCCATCAACGCAGGAACCAATTTACCGAGTGTGGCAACGCCAAATGGCCAAGCTGCTTTCTTGTTCTTGCTGACCAGTTCAATTGCACCTTTAGTGCGTTTGTCATACATGCGCATGGTAGTTATGGCTTTCCCATACACTTTAACCTTGGCTGGCGTTGGTTTGTTCTGTACCGTTGAACTGCTGCCATTAGCCACTGATTGGATGTTACAGGCCGGTTGGATTGTAAATCATGATCCGGCAATAATTGCGCCAACACCTGGACATTAATGGCGGCACAAAGCCAATAGCTTTCAGTAAAGTAAAAAGCCACTACAAACTGTAGTGGCTTTTTTCTTTCGGTACCTATCGATGCAAATCGCGGTCGTTACTGCTGTTCTAGCGGACCGACAGCATGCCTAAAACAGCTGTTGATGTAAATCTTTGACCACCGCAGGCGCTTCTTCATCAGTGACTAAAAAACACAAATTGTGGCGCGAAGCACCATGGCATACCAAGCGCATATTGATTTGCTCCAAAGCTTGGAACAATGAACCGGTGATCCCTCGGGTACTATGCAAATGGTTGCCGATTACCGCCACCAGCGATAAGCCAGTTTCTACCGTCACTTCACAAAATTGTCGCAGTGCAGCAAGTGCGGGCTCAACAGCGTTCCCAAACGCACTCCCTGGAGCATCATCAAGCGTCAAAGCAACGCTGATTTCGGAGGTAGTAACCAAGTCCACGGAGATTTTATGCTCACTTAAAATGGCAAACACACGTGTTAAAAAACCTGCGGCATGCAACATGGCTGGGCTTTTTACTGTGATCAACGTTTGATTCTTACGCAGTGCAATTGCCCGATATGATGGGCGTGCATCGACTTCTTTGGAGATCCAAGTACCTCCGGCTTCAGGCTCACGACTGGAGCCGACAAACACCGGAATGTTTTGCCGCATCGCTGGAATTAGCGTTGCTGGGTGTAGCACTTTAGCGCCAAAAGTGGCCATTTCAGCAGCTTCATCAAAACTGATCTCTGGAATACAACGAGCCTGCGCAGTTAACCGCGGGTCTGTGGTGAAAATACCAACAACATCCGTCCAAATTTGTACAACTTCGGCATTCACTGCTTCGCCCAAAATTGCCGCGCTGTAGTCCGAACCGCCGCGGCCTAAGGTGGTCGTTTGGCCGAGCGAATCTGCGCCAATAAAACCTTGAGTAACAACGCGTTGAGTGGCTAGCAACGGCTGCAAATATTGGTTGGTCAGCGCTTTGACTTGTTCGATTTGTGGTTCGCCTTTACCAAACACAGAATCAGTCCGCAGCACCTGCCGTACATCAAAGCAACTGGCTGCCGCACCACGCTCGACTAACACTTGAGTGAACAACACTGAACTCAATCGCTCACCGAAACTTTGCAGCAGATCTTTTTCGGCATCGGTGAACTCACCTTCGCGGCTAATCAACGTTTTCAATTCGACCAGTAAGGACTCAATCGCCGCACCGACCCCTGCTTGTTGTTGCAGCTTTTCCAGCACGGCATAGGTGATAGTTTCAATGCGCGCATAACGCTCGAACCTTGCTGTGCTTTCTAGTTGTTTGCTGATGTCGACCAATAGATTAGTAACGCCCGAACTAGCACTCACAACGACGAGGCGAATACGATCGTCGGCTAGCACTATGTCCGCGCAACGCGACATAGCGGCAAAGTCCGCGACACTGGTTCCACCAAATTTAGCAACGATGATTGAATTGGACATTTGTCTCTCCTTATAAAATTCAATAAGGGGAGCATGGCTTTTGCAGAGCAACGACAGACGCAGTCAGGCGAGCAGCCGCCGACTGTGTCGAATTGACACACAAAGGCCAGAAGCTCTCCACCACAGGTGACAGTCGCAAGGATTCAGCCCTACCGACCGAAAACAAGCCTGCTATGTGCTTGTTTCCTCGGCGTCCATCCCCCTCTTGCAGCCTACGGTGTATAGCCACCTACTCTGCAATACCTGGTGAACGCGCCTCTTCTGGTCTATCAGAATTGATTGACGCGGGTACAATAATCGCAAATATGTCATTTTGCAACATCATTTTGCTTTATATATCGACTTAAGCAATCATTTTGGCGTCAACTTCTATCAATGCGCGTATACACCCAGTCTACACGGCAAAAAAAAAGCCGCTCAAAGCGGCTTTTGGGATCTTATCCGTTTAATTAGCAAATTGGCCGAAGGCATACACACCGGCATAACCGATGCTGTAGCACAGCAATAAATAACCAAACATTTTTAGGTAGTTACCAAATGTGAGTTCTTTAATTTTGCTCATTGCGATGATGCCAGCTGCAGAACCGATGATTAACAAGGACCCGCCCACACCAGTTGAATAAGTCAGCAATAGCCACTCAGCATTATTCATCTCCAGATCCGCTTTTAATAGAGCAGCAGTCAACGGCACGTTATCAATTAAAGCCGATGAAAGACCCATTAAATAGTTAGCCTGTACCGCCGGTAACAACTGATACAACTCAGTGAAATGCCGAAGGAAGTTAAGCTCTTTAAGCACACCAACCAGCAACAACACACCCAAGAAGAACAGGAGAGTTTCGAACTCGACTTCACGGACATAGTTGATAATGCTTTGGGTTGCCTTTTTGCGCATTAACACTTGTGCAATCAGGAACATAACTGCTAAACCAAATAAAAATGTTAATACAGGAGGAATATTAAATAGGATGTTCAGAGCCAGCGTCGAAGCAATGGTGCCTGCAAAAATACTTGCAATTGTGATATCGGTTTTAGCCAGTGGCTTGATGTTTTTCTCCAACACCAGTTTTTCATTCAATCCAAACGACAGCATGATCGCCAGCACAGCAACAGCCAAAAACGCAGGAACGACCAGCAACAACAGGTGTGCAATCGTAACTTTGCCTGCTAAGAAAAACATCAAGGTGGTTACATCACCAGTGATCAGCGATACACCACCACTGTTCACGGCAAAAATAATCAAAGTACCGTATTTGAGGAGTTTTTTCGGTTCAAGTTTAACGCTTGATATCACAGCTATGGATACCAAGGTCGCAGTGACGTTGTCGGCAAATGACGAAAATACGAACGCAAACGTTGCCACGATAAACATCAACCGACGTTCTGACAAGTTCGCAGGTAACGCTCGTTGCACTAATTGAGATATAAAACCTTTGCTATTTAAATAAGCAACAAAAGTCATTGTTGACATCAAAAATAACCACAACGTGGCGATTTCTAATAAATTATGTTCCAATTGCTCCTGAACATGGGCTACGCCATGTCCTGGTTCAGCAAAAACAAACAACAGAATCCAACACAAAGTACCGAAAAAAAGTGTTGTTTTTGCCTTGTTTACGTGAATAAGATCCTCTATAACGATCATCACGAAGGCAAGAGCTACCAAGCCCAATAAAACGCCAGTTAACATAGGTTCCACCCAATAATTACATAGTTTCAAATTTTATCGGGTCGGCATTCTAGCACCGCTACTTGTCGGTTGATACTGGAAATTGGTCGTATTTCCCTATTGTTATAAGAATTGAAATGATAAGCGCCCGCAAACTGATTCGGTGCCTTGACGAGTTTTGGCCAGTCCTTGAAACCCTTGCCTTGCGAAGTCAACACCATACCTTTAGCTTTCAAGATGTGCAGTCACTGGTCCAGCGTTATGCTGCGCAACAAACCAGCGAGCAGTGTTTTAAAGATGTGCAGCGTCTGCTGCAGCTTGAGATCTTGATCCCGATGGCCAAATCGAGCCAGTTGGAACTCAATCGCGCCGTCTTAGAATTTTTGCAATTTCTGACCCAAGAACTGACGCTTGGCACGGTCGGTGACATCGAAAGCCGTATTCTGGAACTCAATCGCTTGCGCGAAAAAATGACGCAAGCCGCAGCACAAAAAGACACCACAGAACTGCGCCGCTTTGTCCGCCTGATGGACGAACGCGTACGCGAAGTCGTCAAACATTTTCGAAAAAATGAACTGGCGATCAAGCATTTAGTTGAGCAAGCCAAAGCAGACGATCGGCAAATGTCGTTAGCAAAACGCTACGCGTCCGTGATGGACGCCTTTGACGAGTACATTGAGCCTGTGCTGCAAATGATTGACATCAACGGGCCGTTTCAAAAAAGCATCGAAGCACTAGAACATGCGCTGAGCGATCAGATTAGTTTTATCGAAGACACCGGCTTTATGGGGAACGATAAAGAGCCGCTGATCCAGTTGCGCACTCGTTTGCTGGAGATGAATCAGATCGGCCGTGAATCCTTGATCCGCAGCACCGACCAATTGATGCCGCTGCGCGAGGAGCTACGCAAAAACACATTGGTATCGCGTAATGCGTCCGAGTTGCTGGCACGGCTGCGTAAACAAGGCTTGGAGCCATTACTTGATGGTTTGGTGCCTAAATTCAGCTCTGACTTGCAAAAATTTAGCCTAGGTAGCGCCAATCAAATCACCAGCTACATGGCCGAGCTCACTGAGTATGAAGATGAACGTTACCAATTGCCCGATGCAATTGATCAAACGCCTTCCAGCAATATCCGCGTTCCCGACGTGCAAGATGTATTAAAATCCGCACGCAGCACGGCGAAAAAAACCGACCTGTCTCGCTGGCTTGCCGACAGTTATCCGCAGTTACCTGTTGATGAATTATTGTTTTTATATCAAGAACTTAGTCGAGCCCCCGCATTACAATTAGAACACGCAACAGACACTACTGAACTGGAAATTCACGGCTATCGCCTGAAACTACATCCGTTTATTAACAGTGGCGCTGATAGGAAATAACCATGCACCTTGATTTGTCTTTATTGCCACAACTCGCTGAGATCCATAAAAAATTGATGTCGGGTTATCACATTAGCGAACAAGATTTTGCGTTGTGGACCGAACTCGATGCGCAAGAAGAAGCCTACAGTGCGTTGTTTAGCGCACTTGGCAATCAACTTAAACGGGACTCGCGAGGCTATTTCTATTTTGATGCCGATGATGCGACGGTCACCATGGGCAAAATCTCACGGTTGTTCGCGTTGACGATTTTCGCACTGGTCGAGCACTTCTCGGATAAAGGGTTAGATCCGCTACGTGCCTTATTTGACACAGAAATCGACCACGAAATTTTGTCGAACATTTTGCAGCAGCAGTATCATTTATTCGAGCAACTCGAAGTGTTTTCCGCCACCGATTTAAAACGTGAAGTGGCGAACCGCATGCTGCGCCATGGCTTTGCCAAAGCACAAGGCGACAACTTTAAATTGTTGCCGCCGATCTATCGTTATCTGGATGCACTGATGGCCGTAGATGCAGTCACTGAGCAAGAGGAATCCGCCGATGTCTGAGTTGTACGGCTTAACCAAACTGGCCTTATTAAATACCGCTGGCTACGCCAAATGCGTCATTCCACTGGACGATGCCGCGTCGATTTGCGCCCCCAATAACACGGGTAAAAGCTCGGTGATCAACGCGTTGCAGTTTCCGCTGATCAACGACCTGCGGTTGACCGAATGGGACGGCCACGATCTTGATGAAACGCGCAAGTTCTATTTTGGCACCGACCAAAGCTACATTTTGCTGGAAGCCAATTTACCCGATGGGCCTGTGGTGATTGGTGTTGCCGGCCTTGGCAAAATTGCCGGCTATCAATTTCAGTATTTCTGCTATCGCGGCAAACTCGATTTAAATCACTTTATTGTCGATAACAGTATTATCCGCTACAGCAAGTTGGATCATCAGCTGAAGTCGCTTGGCTTTGAGCCACTGGAACTTAAACCATCTGAACTGAATGCGATGCTGACCGGCGGCGCAACCCCCTACGACAGCAAAATCAACTTACGGATGATCCCGCTGACCAACGTCAGTGATGCACCTGTGTACAAGGACATTTTCCGCCGCATCTTGAACCTGCATCGCTTAACAGCCCAAGACGTCAAACGCTTGTTATTACCGGTGTTTGCACGGCATTTGAGTGATCCGAAAGTCGACTTTTACACCGTATGGCATAACGCGTTTGAAAAGGTCAATCGTGACCGACGTGAGCTAAAAGCACTGGAAAATCAACAACAAGCCGTCGAAGCCCTCGAAAGTTTACTCGACAACCGCTCCGTGCTCAAAGGCAGGTTAGCCGCCTACGCCCCGAAACTCGACAGCGCCTTGGTAGAATTCCATAGCTATGTAGAGCAACAACAAAGCGAATTGGGTTACCAAGTCAGCGAGTTGGCCGAAGAAAAAGTGCAGCTTGAAGACAAACAGCGCTTGTTTGTAAATCAGATCAAAGAATTGTCGACGAAACAACAAGCATTAACTGTCTGGTTTGAAGAATATGACCAGCTGCATCAGCGTTTTGGCTTGACCAATTTGCCGACGCTGCAAAGCAATCTAGCGAATATTCGCAGTCAATACGAGCGGTTAAGCCACAGCTTACAAGGCGCCGCTAACTTAAATCCAGTGACGCTCGCCCACCAACAGGCGCAAGCACAAAAGCAGTTAAAGAGCTTAAAACTACAGCTGAAAAACTTAGAGTACAACTTGTACTCGCGGCTGCGTGAAGATCTATCGCTCAATGAAGTGCAACAACTGGCTAAGGTGCTAAACCCCGATCTGTTGTCATTATCAACCGCCAGCGGTGGCGACGTGTTGATCACTGACGATGACGCCTTTGCCGAACAACTTGGCGCTATCGCTGATTGTTTCCAAGGCGGTAAGCTGCATTTAGGCGGTGTGGAAATCGATTTAGCCCATTTGTCGGCACCGAATATGTCGGGCGCTGAAGATAAAATCCAGCTGAAAGAACAAATCGAAGCGTTGCAATTAACGGTCGCGACGCTCGCGGCGCAAGAAGAAGTAGCGCAAGATTTTGCAGGGAAAAGCCGCGAAAAAGAACGCTTGTACCAAGATATGCTGCAAGCGGAAGAAGATATCAAACGCTTTGCTCGTTACAGCCAAATGCAAGAGATCGCCGAGGCGCAACAAGAGCTGCAGGAGCAGTTAACCCAAGAGGAAGACATCCTGCATGAGCGCTTGGCCGAAGTGCAACAGCGCGCCGCCAGTTTGTCCGACCGTCGCAACTTGATCTTAAACAAACAAGATCAGCTAAAACGACAAAGCGAGCGGATCGAGCACGAGAAAAAAGACCGGATCGATTTCCAATTGGATTTCTATTCAGGCCGAGTAACGCCCTATCCGATTGAAATCACGCTGGAATTCGACAACTTGGCCGACGAGCTGCGCTCATACAACAAACACTGCCAAGAACTAAAACTGCTGGATATCAATATTAAAAATACCTATCTGTTTATTTTTAATGCCGGGATCAGCAAGTTCGAAGCGGAAACAGACGAAGACACCAAGTATCAAAAGCTCATTAGTGCCTTCCATCACCTTGATAAAGAGCGTGATGCGATTGAGCGCCGTGCGCGTGTGGCATTAACCGAAGTGGCGTCGACATTAAAAGGCTTACGTTCTGACTTGGAACGTTTGCACCGTGAACTGAACAGCTTCAACCGCGGTATTTGGCGTCATCAAATCTCCAATTTGCAGGACTTTAAAATCGAAATCGTCGACCGTAAGCTACTGGTTGGCCACATCGACATGATTCTGACAACGTCTGAGCACTATGAACAAGGGGATACACTGGACTTGCTGGCACCGGGCATCACTAGTGCCGAGCGCGATATCAACGCGGCCAAAGATTATTTGATCCAAGCCGCCAGCGAAAAAGGTGGCTTGACGTTGTCCGACTTGTTCGACATCCGGTTTAAAGTAGTGAACCGGGCTGGGGACATCGAATACTTCGATAAAATCGACTCGGCGGGCTCCAACGGTACGCGCATCACCATTAAACTATTGTGCGGTATGCTGTTTATCCGCCAACTGCTGGCCGAACGTGAACGCGGTAAATACCGCATTCCAATCTATATCGACGAGGCAGCCGACATTGACCCGCACAACCAACAAGCACTGATCGAAACGGCATTGAACTTCGGTTTTGTACCAATCTTCGCATCGGTCAAACCACAAACCAGTTGTCGGTATATAGTACCTATTCGCACGGTGAAAAACGGTGCACAAAACTGGGTCGATGAAAAGGATTGGATCCTGTGTGAACAAGTTACACAATTGGACCAGTTACTCGAATCGACTGAGGATGTTGCAGCCGTCGATGCCTGAGAAACTTCACCCGCTATGGAACTTTGCTGTGGCGGGTGAACCAAACAAACAACAACTCTCGCGTATGCGAGCACGTCAGTCGTAGAACAAGGAGTTCGGTATTCATCGCTGGTTGTTGGGTGTAAGCCTTCTTTCAAGCTCCGCTTTGGCAGCTAATCGCATCGAGTTTACCGGTGTCACCGGTGAACGTGTCGACAACGTCAACTTATACTTGGCGCGGTTTGAACCGGCACAAATCAACAAATCTGCGCGGTTTAAAGCCCGAGTCGCCGAGCAAATTCGCTTGGCTCTGCGTGCGCACGGCCACTACACGGCTCGGATCGAGTTCGAAGATAAAACGGATGGTGAAGATCTGGTGCTTATCGCCCACGTCAAAGCCACCAAATACACGTTTATCGATGTACTCGATTTACAAATGCGCGGCGACGCTCTCAAAGACCCTGATTTTCTTGAATTACAACGCAAACAAGCGCCAAAACAAGGTGACCGCTTGCACCATGGCCATTATGAAGCCTACAAAAAAGCGTTGATGACGCTAGCACAGCGCAAAGGTTATTTTGATGCCAAGTTCGACGTGGCTGAATTTATCGTCACGCCCGGCAAACGTGAAGCGAAAATGCGCTTGTATTTTAATAGCGGCAAACGCTATCGCTTTGGCGATGTGACATTTCACGGCAGCCAAATCAATGACGAGCGGTTACGCAGTTTGATCCCTTTTAAAAGCGGCGACTTCTACACCACAGATTTGTTGGGCAAGCTAAACCAAAATCTATCCAGCACTTTGTGGTTTGGCAGTGTCGATGTCGATGCAGACCCGCAAAAACGGCACGATGGTCTGTTAGACCTGACGATTGGCGTCACACCGGCCATTCAAAACACCTTGGAGACCGGCGTTGGTTATGTAACAGATGTGGGCCCACGCTTGAAACTGAGCTGGGATAAGCCTTGGTTGAACAGCCGAGGTCACAGCTTGAAAGCCGATTTGGCACTGTCCAACAAAGAACAAAGCTTCGAGACGACCTATAAATTTCCGCTCAAAGACGTCCAGCATGATTATTACCAAGCCGGTTTAGCGCTGAAACACACGAACTTGTTAGACACCGAAAGCCGTTTAGCTAACTTAAAACTCGAGCGTCAATGGCACATGGGTGATGATTGGTATCGCATCGCATCTATTCGTTGGCTGCATGAAGATTATCGCCAGGCGCTGCAACGGGATGTATCCAACTTGATTCTGCCAGGCGTATCCATCCGTAATAGCTTCGATAGCGGCGGTAGCATGCCGATGCAAGCGCAAAACATCTTGCTCTCGGTGGAAATGGCCAATCAAGCGTGGGGCGCGGATACTGATTTTACCTTGATTCGGGCGCGAGCTGGGCGGATTGGCAGCTTTGACACCGACTCGCGTTATTTGCTCCGAGCCGATGTCGGCGCCATTTTGCAAGAACAGCTCGACTCCATTCCTGCTTCATTACGGTTTTTTGCCGGCGGTGATTACAGTGTGCGTGGTTATGGCTATCAGACTATCTCGCCGGTGGACGCCGACGGTAATTTAACTGGCGGTATCCGCTTAGCCACAGCAACGGCAGAGTACCAATGGCGTTATCGCGGGAATTGGTGGCTCGCCACCTTTGCCGATGTCGGCAGCGTCTGGAACGACACACCTGAATGGAAAAAAAGTATTGGCCTGGGTGTGCGCTGGGCATCACCGATTGGCCCTATCCGCTTAGACCTAGCGTATGGATTAGATAAAGAACCATCGCCAGGCGTTCGTTTACATTTCACCTTGGGGCCAGAACTATGACCTGGCAGAAGCCCTCACTAAAACGCATTATCAAACATACACTGCTGGGTAGCGTGGCACTGGTGTTAATTGGCCTGGCGATCCTAACCTCCACCATGACAGTGCGCTTGGCGGCATCATTGGCTACCTCGCTAGTGGATGGACTGCAACTTGAGCAAGTCGATGGCGATCTTATTCATGGGGTGCACGTAAAAAGTGTTCATTACCAACACCATGACCTCACGCTACAGATTGACGATTTGCTGATCGCTTGGGACCCGACTTGTTTGCCGCAAATCTGTGTCCCAGTGTTAAGCGCCAACCGTGCGTCGATTGAACAAGCCAACACAGGCGGTACGGCGGCTGGAAAGAGCTTAGCTCCACCAACAACGCAACCCTTGACCACTGAAACTTCGACCGCAGAATTGTCGACCGCAGAGACCTCAACAACTGCATTACCCACTTGGCTGGATCTACAACTGCTTAAACTGTCGTTGGGGCAGCTAGTGATGACATTAGACGGCCAGCAAATCCAGCTTGCCGGCTTACAAAGTGCGGCTCACTTAAAGGCAAACAGCCTAACCATAGCGCCAACGGTACTTGACCTGCTGCACCTAAACACTAAGGCCAAAGCAGAGCCGGCACCAGCGGTAGACATTGGCAGGACTATACAAGACAGCCTGAAACTATGGCCTACGTGGAGGGTTGATGTAACATCGCTAAAGGTTGCGCAGGTAAAGCTCGAGGACTTTGAAGTCCAACAAGTACAACTGGCAAGCCAGCTCGACCCGACCCGTCTTCACATCAGTCCATTGCAACTGAACATAGCGCCTTACCAAGTATCCTTCACAGGACAGCTGTCCCCTGATGCGACCTGGCAAGGGCAGTTGCAAGTATCAAGTCCACTCAAGCAAGCGCCGCTTCAAGGAACTATTGACTTCCAAGGTCCGCTGCAAGCCACGACCATACAAGGGCAGATAAAGCTGCAGCAACTGCCTACGTCGGATGACCTGACGCTCAGTACCGTCAGTACACTGCAAGCGACATTAAATGTACTGCAAGCGTCACCGCAGTTTGACCTGACTTGGCAAACCCCTGCCTTGACCGTCAACCATGTTGCCGCAGTCAAGCCAATCAACCAACTGCAACAACCAACCAGCACTAAAACCGCAGCAACAATCGACGACGCCGGTTTTTTCCCGCAAGCGCCAGACACAGTGCAACTTAACGCCGAACATCGCCAAGGCCAGTTGCTTGATCTGTCACTGCACCTGGAAGGCAGTTGGCCGAAACTAGCGCTGCAAATGCAAGGACGCAGTCAATGGCCAGGCTTGCCCAATGCCGCGGTGCAAATAGCTGGCGATCTGAAAAACGACCTGTTTGAAGTGGCGAAGCTACAAATCGAGACGCTCAATGGACAACTGAACTTTGCCGGTAGTGTCAGTGCTAGCCAACTGCAAGGCCAACTGCAAATCAATAAACTGCAACCTGGGCTGTTTTGGACTGACTTCCCTGGCGAATTTAGCGGCGCTACCGAGGTGAAACTGTCGTACGCTAAACGTTTTGAAGTGCAACTGAATAAACAACAATGGCAGGGTTCTATTCGCAGCCTGCCAATTGATTTCACTGGCGACCTTCGGCTGTGGTTTCACGAGCATTGGCGCCTCGCCACCGAAGGCATTGCGCTGACCCATGGTAGAAACCAACTACGTTTGACCGGTAGCCTTGATGAAACTTGGGCACTGTCCGCTCAAGCAGAGCTCCCTGACATTTCGCTCAGCCTGCCTTGGGCTGAGGGGCAATTCAATGCTGACGTGATGATTGGCGGGCCGTATACATCGCCGAATCTGCAATTTAGCCTCGAAGGCAACGAACTCAGTTGGGGCGAAGACTATTCCGTCACCAAAGCTCAGTTTACCGGTTTAGTGCGCCAATTTGGTGACCTGTCTTCACAAATGGCTTTATCCGTCAAAGGGCTTGCCACACCGGGCTTGCAGATCCGCGAATTAACCTGGCAAACCGATGGCACGCTGGCGGCGCATCAGTCGAAATTATCGCTCAACAGCCCGCAGCTTAAAGCCACGACCGAATTTACCGCTGGCGTGCAGCAAGGGATCTGGACCGGCAAATTTAGTGCCATGGACTTAGATTCAGACCTTGGACATTGGCTGCTTGAACCCTCTATGACACTCGCCATCGATCTGGGTAAGCAGCAGATTAAATTATCAGATAGCTGTTTTAGCGAAAACAGCAGTCGCGTTTGCTTAAAAAGCTCCGGTTGGTTATCGGCCCAACAAGGTGCCGTACGTTTTGTTGGTGATGGCGTTGCCCTGCAGAACTTCGATTGGCTGCTACCAGGACAATTTGGCCTGACTGGCGCTGCAAGCGGCGATGCGTCTGTCAGTTGGGCCAAAGGTCAGTTGCAACAAGCAAAATGGCAGATTGATGCCCAACAAGGCATGTACCGCTATCAAGGCTACAGTCCCGTGGAATTGCCGTGGCAACACACTAGCTTGATGGGAACACTGGATCGCCAGCGTTTAACCTCAACACTGACCACGCAATTTAGCGACACACAGCAAGCCAGCATAGCGCTGGACGTCAGCGAATTTGGCAAGAAAACGCCGCGACTCGATGCCACAGTAAAAGCGCATCAAGTTGATTTGCGGTTCTTACAACCCTTATTTAACGAATACAGCAAGTTTGCTGGCACCTTTGATGCGGATCTCAAACTCAGTGGCCCGGCAACCTTGCCTGATGCACGCGGTGAAATTCGGTTATCAGCGCTCGCCATGACCGGCAGCGCCGCACCAATTGATTTAAAGCCGTCCGATCTGGTGGTGCGGTTGTTTGGTCGACAAGCTGAGCTTGCGGCCAACTTACAAACTGCCGAAGGCCCGCTTGACTGGCAAGGCCGTGCCAGTTGGCTGCAACCTGAGACCTGGTCGGCGCAATCCAGTATTCGTGCTGACTTATTGAAATTACAAACCAGTTATGGCGACTTGGAACTCAAACCCGATCTGCAGTTTTTTGCCAACGCGCAAGGCGGTAGCATTTCCGGGATCTTAGTCGTGCCAAAAGGCCAATTGCAATTTAACGATCTGCCCGAAGACGCGGTGCGCCTCTCCACTGATGAAGTGATGGTGGAAACCTCCAGCAATGAACTTAAACCAAGCTGGACCTTAAGCTCGGACATTCGCTTAATCCTGGGCGAGCAAGTGAAGTTTGCTGCCTTTGGCTTAAAAACCCTCCTGCAAGGCGAACTGCGAGTACGGCAAGCCAATAACCAACCGACCATTCACGGTCAGGTGAATTTAAAAGATGGGGTGTTTCGCGCGTATGGCCAAGATTTGCAGCTAACCAAAGGTCGGTTGACCTTTAATGGTCTGCCTCAACAGCCACTGCTGAATATCGAAGCGATCCGCAATAAAGACAAAACCGAAGACAATGTGGTGGCTGGCCTTCGCGTCAACGGCACCGCCGATGACCCCACAGTGGAAGTGTTCTCAAAACCGAGCAAACCACAAGCCAATGCACTGGCTTATTTGTTATTGGGGCGAGATTTAGGCACCAGTCAAGGTGATGGCGCCATGACCACCGGCTTGATTGGGCTTGGCATCGCCAGCAGCGGTAAATTGGTTGGAAAGCTTGGCGAAGCGTTTGGCGTGTCTGATTTAGCGCTCGATACCAGTGGCAGCGGCGACAACAGTAAAGTAACGGTCAGTGGCTATCTATCGCCGAAACTACAGGTGAAATATGGCGTCGGCATCTTTAGCCAATTTGGCGAATTTACGGTGCGTTATCGCATCATCAAACAGCTGTACTTCGAAGCTGTACGTGGCCTCGATAGCTCCATAGATTTGTTGTACAAAGTTGAATTTGATTAAGCGACAGCCGCGCACTACGGTTGTCGCTTTTAGCTGTCACGCAGGTTTTTGCAGCAGCAGGTGTTGGTAACGTCCTAGTGACGCGTAAGGTTCCTGCCGGTTAAAGCGCAGCTCAACTTCTAACAGCTTGTCAAATTCGCTTTCTTGCTCTGAGCGGTCGCGTAAATAGTCATGAAAACAGCGCACGCCCGTTTTGCTATGCAAGACAAACCCTTGCTGCTGACACCACAACACAACTTGCGCCGGATCAAGCGGGTTCTGCGGGCTTAAATGGACTTTTTTCTTGTAAGCCAAATCACGCAGCACATAGTTGAAATTACCATAGACAATATTGGAAAAACGTTTGGCATCCACGTTGTAGAACATCAGTGACAACCAGCCGCCTGGCGCTGTTAATTGCCACAGATCTGCAATCGCCGTTTGCGGCGACGCCAACCACTCTAACACCGCGTGACACAGCACTAGTGGAGACGGTTCGACCGCGCCCAATAACTGTTGCATCGGCGCATGAGTAAATTGAGTCCGCGCCGCCAGCCCTTGCTCAGTCGCAGCTTGTTGTGCCATCGCCAGCATTTCGGCAGAGACATCGGTCAAATGCACCTGATGGCCTTGCGCCGCCAACCACAGCGCTAATTGCCCTTGCCCTGCCCCCACATCTAAGATCCGTGTTGGCGCTTGCAGCAAAGGCAATTCACTTAAATCACGTTGCAACACTTTTTCACGCAAGCGCCCTTTGGTCGTTGCGTAGATATTCTGCTGGAATTTGTGCGCAATACTGTCAAAATTGCGGTCGTTATTGCGTTTTGTCATGAGGTTCCTGTGAAAGTCATCCTGTCGTTGCCGGTGTTGCTGGTGCTTGTTGCGGCTTGGTTTTGTTGGCAGCAAGCTAAGCAGCAGCCACTGCAGCGAGGGCGCTGGCTGGGCATCGCCTTGCTAAGTTACTTATTGTTCTGTCAACCCGCGGCCGATCAGTTGTTGCGGCCATTGGAACGACAATATCCGGCATTTGCACTGCAGCCAGTCGATCATATTGTGGTGCTAGGTTGCTCACATGCCGATGATGCATTTTTGCCGATCAGCGATAAACCAAATGCCTGCTCAAAATCGCGGTTGGTGGAGGCGCTGCGTATTTGGCACCTCAACCCACAGGCCATTATCCATCTCAGCGGCACCCTGACACAAGCCACCCATGTGCACACACAAATCGAGAGCGAGTTTCTGCAAGCGCTGGGAGTTCCTGCGGCCAGCATCCAACAACATCAAGGTGCAACCAATACCGAACAAGAAGCCGCCGTCGTCAGCAAGGTTTTATTAGCACAAACGCCAGCGCCACGGGTGGCATTGGTCACCAACGCGGCTCATATGCCCAGGGCTATGCGCTGGTTTGCCCAAGACGCAGTGACAGCCATCGCAGCGCCCGCCGAATTTTTCGGTCGTGATCTCGACAGACCGCTACGCTGGCAGGATTTTATCCCGCAAATCACCGCACCAAACAGCTGGTATGTCTGGCAATACGAGAGTGCAGCCCTGCTGCAACAACAACTACAATTGGCTATAGACTAAGCTGGGTTATCAATATCGATAAACTGGCTATCCAAGCCCAGTTGCTGTTGTAAATAGGCCGAAAGCGCTTTGATGCCATAACGCTCAGTCGCGTGATGTCCAGCGGCAATAAAGTGGATGCCTTGCTCATTGGCGCTGTGAATAGTCTGTTCGGACACTTCACCACTGATAAACAGCTGCGCGCCTGCAGCAAACGCGGCATCGATATACCCTTGACCACCGCCGGTGCACCAAGCAATCCGTTGAATATCACCAATACCAGCATCATGACTGAACACGCGTCGGCCCAAATGCGCTTCAATCGTCGTGGACAGATCCGCAAGTGACCGTGGGGCTACTAGGTCAGCAAACTGCACCACCCCCAGCGGATCTATGGTCGTTAACAGCTGGATATCGGCAAAGCCAAACAAGGTACCTAGCTGCGCGTTATTACCAAGCGTTGGATGGACATCCAGCGGCAAATGGTACGCCAGCAAATTAATGTCGTGTTTGAGCAAGGTTTGTAAGCGGCGCTTTTTCATGCCGGTAATTTCTGGCGCTTCGCTTTTCCAAAAATAGCCGTGATGTACGATCACCGCATCGACTTGCAACCTCACGGCTTGGTCCAGCAGTGCTTGGCTTGCCGTCACGCCACACAAGACTTTTTTGATCTCAGCTCGTCCTTCAACCTGCAAGCCATTTGGGCAATAGTCGCGAATTTTGCTGACTTGTAGCAGTTCATGCAGATGTTTAACAAGATCATGACGTTGCATGCTGTTGTAACTCCTCTAACGCGTTCGCGCGATTTTTTGCTTCAATCCACTGCCCCATAAACTTGGTGCTGCGGTGGTGATGGTGTTTCAGCATAGCGCCAATAAAATTGGCACTTCGATGAGCGGTAAGGCCTGCTCGCACTGCTTCTAATTGGCTAAATACACGTTGACTGTGCAGCTCAAAACGAAACTGCTCCAGCAATGTTTGCGCCTGCTGCGCAGCATGTTGCCAACGTGTTTGGTCTTGGTAGAGCTCGACCACTGCATTGATAAACGCTTGGTCATCGTCACAAATCGCACCGGGAAAGTTGCCGGCGGCGCCTAAGCCTTCGGCTCCAACATGCGTAGTAACCGTCGGTGTGCCGACTAATGCTGCATCGAGTATTTTGCCTTTTTGGCCGGCGCCAAATGGAATAGGCGCCACTAACAATCGGGCTTTGGCCAGTTCGACATGCGCATCATCTGCCCAACCATTAACGAAAAAACCTTGTTTGGGATTATGCAATGCAGTGGCTTTAGGCGGCGGATAGGCGCCCCAAATCTGCAAATTAGCCCCGGGCAACCGCGCGCGGATCGCTGGCCACAAGGTTTTGAGTTTCAGTACAGTTTGCCAATTCGGTTCATGCCGGAAATTGCCGATAAAACACAGATCGACACGTTGAGCAAAGTGCGGCTGCGGCGCTGGATTTGGACTTAGCAACAAAGGGCAATAACACAACAAACGCGGGTCAACTGAAAATTGCTGCTGTAACAGCTGCATTTCCGCGTCCGAAATGGTCAAGGTCACGTCACAACGATAAATCGCCGCAATTTCCCGCAGCGCCAATTCGGTTTGTAGATCTGTTGGGTTGACCGCTCTTTGTTGTTTGTAGGCTTGCTGGCGAGCATCTCGCCAAAAGTGCAAATCTTCGCTATCGAGCACTTTGAGTGCCCGTGGACAGACTTCATCGACCTTCCAGCCAAACTGCTCTTCAATCATAAAGCGATCAAATAACACCACAGCTGGATCCAACTGAGCGAGCGTATCGGCAAACCCGCTGTCGTTGACGGCAATGGCTAACTCTTCAATGCCCCATTGCGCTAAATCAAAACGATGCGGCGATAAATCCGCAGCACACGCAAACACAATGCGCCAACCTTGCTGTTGATAGATTTTCAGCAAGCTGAGCATGCGCCATCCGGCGGCAGACGATTTGGGTTCGGGCCAGACGTAACCCAACACCAACAATAATGGCATGTATGACACTCCTCATTTGGTCGCATTGTAACGACTGCATCAAGGCGGCTACAGCGCAAATTGCCGTAGATATGAAAAAAGCACACCGAAGGTGTGCTTTTTGGTCAAATGTTCAGCGCTTTAAAGCTGATTAACACGGGTTGTTTAACAAATACGTTAGCGCGTTTTGCGCCCGCACAATACCAAAGCCGTAATAAACGTCACGACCTGCACTGCCGCGATCTTCTGCCGTTGCCGTTAAGGCGGCACGCACTTTAGCTGCCGAGCAACTAAGTTTTTGCGACCAAATCAGCGCCGCTACGCCAGAAACATGCGGCGTTGCCATAGATGTGCCGCTTAAAGTGGCATAACTGTTGTTTTTGTACGTGGATTGCACCGATGAACCCGGCGCCGCGATTTCTACTTGGCTGTTATATTGCGAAAAGCTTGAACGGTTTTTCGCACTATCAACCGATGCCACTGACATCACAGATGGGTAAGATGCTGGATACGACAAGCTGCTATTACCGGCGTTGCCTGCCGCAGCAACCAGTAACATACCGCCTTGATAAAACGCATTGAGTGCATCACGTTCCGTGGTGGTCGATGAGCTACCACCGAGACTCATACTAACCACTTTGGCTCCGGCATCTTTACATTTTTGGATCCCTTGCACCAAGTTTGATGCGGTTGTCCAGGTGCCTGAATTGTTAAAGATTTTCACGATGTGCAAGCCCAGTTTGCCTGATGGGTTGACGCCTTTTACACCGACATTATTGCCGCCAATCGCCGCAATGGTGCCGGCAACGTGGGTGCCGTGGCCATTGCCGTCACTGTACCAAGTGCCGTGACCACTAAACGCAAAACCGGTAACGCCAGTGCTTGGTAAATCCGGATGCCCTAACGAATAGCCTGTATCCACAATACAAACTTTGATATTGCTCGTGTAAGCATCACTCACTTGTGGAGCTTGCACCATAGTGATGCCATACGGCGTGGATTCTGCGTACAACTGACGGATGGCGTCTTCTTCCACATAAGCAACGGCAGGATCATTCGCCAACGCTTTGAGTTGGGATTGATCTAATTTTGCCACGCTAAAGTTAAAGGCAGGGACATGGTTAATCGCTTCGGCTTGTACTTTCTGCAGCACGCGATTAGCGCCTACTTCCGAATACTGACTGATGCCTTTTACGCTAGCCTGTGCGGAAACCTGGATCCCAGCAGCCGATAACGTCGCGTTGTCATGGTATTTAACAATGTATTGTTTCGCTGGAGCAGCCTGTGCTGCGGTACTTAAGCCGATGGCACACAGCGCGAGGGTAAGCGCTGTTTTTTGAAAAACCTGTTGCATGGTGACCTCGTTTATTATTGATCATATTTTCACCAGCTGTTGCGCTGGCGAGTTAGACCATAAGCGAGGATTTTTTGTACAACAATGCACAATTCTGATAATAATTTGACAATTTCTTGATAAATTTATGCAATTTAGAGACGAATGTTAATTGACCTCTAGTCATCATCGTTTGGTCGCGATACTCGTTGCAACTCGACAAAAAACGTCGTGCCTTGCCCTTCTGCAGATTCAAACCAAATACGACCGCCATGGCTTTCGACTATCTTTTTGCAAATCGTCAAACCAAGCCCTGTTCCCTCTTTTGCTCGCGTATCCGAAGCATCCGCTTGCGAAAATTTCTCAAACACTCGTTGCTGAAATTGCAGCGGGATCCCTTGACCATGGTCAATCACCTGCAACCTTACTGCATAATCCAAACAATCGACACTGAGTGTCACGACACCTTGAGCGTGCGAGAACTTCACGGCATTAGACAGCAGATTGTCCAGCACCTGCCGCAACCGCAGCGCATCGCCCCCTACCCACACTTCATTTAGGTGGTGAAATTCACCGATCACTTGCACTTGATAACGTACGGCGTAACTTTGCATTGCCGTGATCGCTTGCTGGCACAAATCAATCAATTCAACCGGTTTCATCGCTAGATTAAACTTACCGGATTCAAATTTCTGAACGTCCAATAAATCATTGATCAGCTGGCCGAGTCGCTCACAGTTGTGCAGTGCTGTGGTGATCAGCACTTCGTAGGATTCAGTCGCTGGCTGCACCACCTTTTGTGCAATCAGTCCAACAGCACCACGGATCGATGTTAACGGCGTGCGCAATTCGTGCGAAACCGTCGAAATAAACTCGTCTTTAAGCTGATCAAGGCGTTTAAGTTCGCGGTTGGCTTTGGCGACTTCTGCCAAGCTTTTCTCTAGCTGACGAGTACGCAATGACAGTGTCAGTGAGCTTTCTTCAAGAGCTTGTGTACGCTCAGCAACTTTAGTTTCTAAGATCAATTGCGCTTTGGCTTTTTGTTGCACAGATTCCTGCAATAACCGGTTGATTTGTTGCATATGCCGCAAACGGTATAGATGCACGACAAATCCACCAACGACAAAAAGTAAAACACCAGCCGCTTGGATCCAGTGGTTCTGCCACCAAGCGGGTAGCACAATGACGTCAATTGTCACGGGCGTTTGATTAAACAAGCCGTGATTGTTACTGCCACGCACTTCCAATTGATACTCACCGGGGGGTAAGTTCGAATAATAGGCGCTGTGTTTACCGGGTTGCATCAGCCAGTTTTCTTCTAAACCTTTGAGGCGATACATAAATTGATTGCGACTTGGGTCATGGAAGTCAAAGGCAGCAAAACTAAATTCAACTGCGTTTTCATTGGGTTGCAAAGTCAAACTGGCAAGTTGACCAGCCACGGGGCTTTGTGGCACCTGTTGGTTGTTAACCAGGATGCGCGAGACCGCAACTTTAGGTTCAGTATCATTAATCCAGATGTATTTCGGCTCGACCATCGTTAACCCTTCGATAGTGCCTATATACATGGTGCCTTGACCGTCATCATAAAAAGCATTGAAGACCAGCTCCGTTGCCACCAAACCATCTTGTTCACTGAATGTAATAATTCGATCAGTTTGCGGTTGTTTAAGAGTCAGACCTTTAGACGACATAATCCATAGGTTTTTTTCGGCGTCTTGATAAGCGCCAAACACATTTTCGCTTGGCAACCCAGTTGACTTATCGAGCTGTGATTGGGTTTGGCTAACAGGGTCATACACAATAAGGCCGGTTGCTGTACAGACCAACAAGGTTCCTTGCGGCGTGGGTTCAATACATTGCACATCAGGTGATGGTAACTTCAGACCTGAAGCCGCACTGACGGGCGCTAACGTACCGGTTGCACGATCTAACCGGTAGACTCCGGAATAACGGGTACCAATCCAAACTGCGTTCGCTTGCACGCCGATAGCCTGCACCGCATCGCCAATTTTCTGGTGCATTTGGGCTTTGAGGTAGCTTTGGCTTTGCTGAGTTTTTGGGTTCCAATGCACTATGCCATCCCCCCAGAGCCCTAACCAATAACTCCCGTCCTTATCAACCACAAGATCGCGGATATTGGCGACTATGTTAGGTAACTGCGCAAAAGGCTCGGTCACGGCGTGTAACTCTTGCCCGGGATTTAATTGAAAAAGCCCGCTATCAGTGGCGACTAAAACGCCTCGGTCAGTCGTTTTAGCTAACGCGTTCACTCGGCCTGCCGTTGGCAATCGGCGCAAAGTTTCCGTTTGTCGATTGACTTCAATCACCCCAGCAGCGGTGCCAAGCCAGACAAATTGTTCATCGGCAACGACCGCAGTGATGGTTTGGCGGAACAACTCAGGATCTATCGCAGGTAACACGGCATGCAAAGAGGTAAAAGCTGATTTACTGTGACGCGCGAAATACAGGCCATTCTCGCGTGACCCCAACCAAATGACTCCACTTCGGTCTAGGTAAATGGCTCGCACATTCACGGTCGGCAATAATGCCTGTTGTTTGCGAAACGGCGTGTAACTACGTGTCACCGGGTTTACCCGAAACATCCCATTGTAAGTCCCAACGAGCAGGCTTCCTTGGGCGTCAGAAGTAATCAAGTTGACAATGGGTGACACACTACCTGCAAAAAAAGGCACCTCGGTCACTTGTAGAGTATCAGGGTTCAAATGCCACACACCAAATCGACTGCCGACCCACAGATCGTTACCCAACCGATATAAGGCTCGGATCTCGTTATCCCTCGCATTTCGCTGCGGGAACAATTGGATCACTGGACCTAACCCTTCCCCTTCACGATAACGTTGGATACCCAGCGACGTGGCGATCCAAATGCTCCCGTCTAGCGTCTCCGTAATACTCCATACTCGTGGATGCGCCAAAGGTGTACTTGACTCTTTGGCTCCTATACGCTCAATCCGTCCCTCTGCCGTGATGCGATTCAAGCCTGACATGGAGCCAACCCATACAGCCCCGTGCGAGTCTTCCATCAGTGTTTGGACTTGCATGCCGGCCAGTGACTGAGGGTCGTCTTTATCGCTGACATAGCGCTTTAAAGCACCTGTTTTGGCATCTATCCGACTAAGACCATAACCCCAAGTGCCAGCCCACATATTTTGCGCTTTATCAATCAGCAAGATGCCAACATCTTTTGAGCCTTGCTGCTTACGTTCGGCCTCTGTTAACACGGGGAATTCGGCAAATTGAAAACCGTCATAACGCAACAAGCCGCTGTTGGTGGAAGTCAGCCAGATATACCCAGTTTGGTCTTGGGTGATCGAATAAATGGTCGCGTTGGGTAAACCATCATCAACCCCGATGCGTTTAAAGGTCTCACTTGCGTTCACAGGCAAGCTGTACAGACAGCTATACACCAGGATGAGCATGCAGAAAAGCAGGGAAAACAGGCGATTAATCAAGGCTAAAAGCTGCAAAAATTCAATGATTTGTTTAAGTTAGCACACCAAACCAGACTTTTCAGCCGAGCAATTAATTTTGCCCGAGACTTTGCGCGAGTATTGCAATCCACTAGAATCGGCCCCATCTGAGGTTGAAACTACTTATTTCACAGGAATTCATTGTTATGTCAAACGTGCAACACCACCGTCTGCTGATTTTAGGTTCTGGTCCTGCGGGTTATACCGCTGCTGTTTATGCAGCTCGCGCAAACTTAAATCCGGTCTTAATCACCGGCATGCAACAGGGTGGTCAATTGACCACGACCACTGAAGTTGAAAACTGGCCGGGTGATGCGCACGGCTTAACTGGCCCAGCACTGATGGAACGGATGCGCGTGCATGCGGAAACCTTTAACACGCAAATCGTGTTTGATCATATCCATACGGTTGATTTCTCGAATCGTCCTTTCCGTTTAACAGGGGATGTTGGTGAATACAGCTGTGATTCGCTGATCATCGCTACCGGTGCTTCTGCTAAGTATTTGGGTTTAGAGTCTGAGCAAAAATTCTCAGGTCGCGGCGTTTCTGCCTGTGCCACTTGTGATGGTTTCTTCTACCGCAATCAAGAAGTGGTCGTCGTCGGTGGTGGTAACACGGCCGTTGAAGAAGCGCTTTATTTATCGAACATCGCGACTAAAGTGCATTTGGTGCACCGCCGCGATAGCTTCAAGGCCGAAAAAATTCTGGTTGACCGGTTAAATGCCAAAGTCGCTAGCGGCAATATCGTCTTACACACGCACCGTGAACTGAAAGAAGTTTTAGGTGATGATGCGGGCGTTACCGGCGTGTTGCTGTCATCGACACAAGGTTTGGCGGATGAACAATTTAATGTGCACGGCGTGTTTATCGCCATCGGCCACAAACCAAATACCGACATTTTCCAAGGTCAACTGGAAATGAACAACGGCTATCTAGTCGTGCAAAGCGGATTAGCCGGCAACGCCACGCAAACCAGCATTCCAGGGATCTTCGCTGCAGGTGACGTATGTGACCACATCTACCGCCAAGCGATCACATCCGCTGGCACCGGCTGTATGGCAGCACTGGATGCAGAACGTTACTTGGATGCTTTAGACAAATAATCCTGCATGACTATCCGTCTGGCACAACTGCATGATGATCCGGCTTGGTTTCCACCGGTTCATCAAGCCCTGCGCTCGCCAGACGGCTTATTGGCTTTTGGCGGCGATCTGTCGCCAACTCGCCTACTCCACGCATATCAACGCGGCATTTTCCCGTGGTTCAGTGAAGATGACCCGTTGTTGTGGTGGAGCCCAAGTATCCGCGCAGTATTTACTCCCAACACCCTGCAGGCAAATCGTACGTTACGCAAAGAATTGCGCCGACAATCGATTCTATTCTCCTGTAATCAAGCATTTGGCCAGGTGATCCAAGCCTGCGCAGCGCCACGCCCCAACCAAAATGGCACTTGGATCCAACCGAATATCCAACAAGCCTATATCGAACTACATCAGCGTGGCATCGCCCACAGTATTGAAGTCTGGCAAGATGATGCGTTAGTCGGCGGGCTCTACGGGTTACAGATCGGCGAGCTATTTTGTGGCGAATCCATGTTTAATCGACGGCCAAATGCTGCAAAGATGGCGCTGTGCATGTTACAACAACATCTATGCCACGTCTGTGAGGGATGGATAGACTGTCAGATGCCAAATCCTTTTCTATTGAGCCAAGGCGCAACGCCACTCGCCCGCAACGACTACATGACGCTATTGCATCGGCTTCAAACGGGTGCTGTTCCATTGTCTCATTGGCAAGCTCGTCCTTTGGAGTTGTGCTTTGACTGATTCTATTCGCCTTGGCTTGTCCGCCCCTTATGCATGCAACTATCTCGCAGATCGACAAGAGCGAGTCTTGTTTACCTTACCTGAGCAGCTCATTGATATTCAGTTGTACCAAACGCTGACGGATCATAACTTTCGGCGCACCGGCGACCAGCTCTACCGCCCTTATTGCGACCACTGCCAAGCCTGTATCGCCGTACGATTGCATCATCAAGAGTTTGTGCCGAGCAAAAATCAGCACCGTGTTCGACAAAAAGCTCTGCAAGCAGGTTGGACCTTTAAATTACGCTCTGCGCCGAATTGGCAAGATTATTATCCGCTGTACCAACGTTACATAACTGAACGGCACGCTGACGGCGTTATGTATCCACCGTCACCCGAACATCTCGATTCGCTGTTGCGCTGTCGCTGGTTGCCTGTACACACGTTAGAACAGTACCTCGATGGGCAGTTGGTCGGTGTGTTAGTGTTGGATCTACTGCTGGATGGTTATTCCGCCGTTTATAGCTTTTATGAGCCATCCAGTCATTTATCGCTGGGTACACTCGCCATACTTGCTGGAGTCGATGTTTGTCGGCAGCAAAAATTGCCCTATTTGTATCTCGGCTACTGGGTCGAGCACAGTGAAAAGATGGCTTATAAAGCTCGTTTCTTGCCGCAACAACGATTAATTGGCCAAGAATGGCACTCTTTTGGCTAAATCAGCAGCTGTCCCTTTACTTATCGTCCGACTTTCGGCAAAATCTCGGCTGTTTTTTTTTACTCAAAATTCGACTGTAAAAGGGGCTCGTACGCTGCATGGCGAAAGAAGACGTGATTGAGATGCAAGGCACAATATTAGACACCTTGCCAAATACTATGTTCCGGGTTGAACTTGAAAACGGTCACGTGGTCACCGCGCATATTTCTGGAAAAATGCGCAAGAACTATATCCGTATTCTGACTGGCGATAAAGTAACGGTAGAAATGACTCCGTATGATTTGACCAAAGGTCGTATCGTTTTCCGTCAGCGTTAATAGCTCACTTGCTGAGCACACAAAAAAACCGGCCGCAGCCGGTTTTTTTGTTGAGGCAGATTTGGTTTAT
>DMYW01000011.1:58903-59169 GCA_003482455.1 Rheinheimera sp.
CCCCCGTTTCTTCTGAATACTCAAAATGCAGTTCGTCATTGTTAAGTTCAACGTGAACTTCACCACCTTGAGTTAATTTGCCAAACAAGATTTCGTTGGCCAGCGGCTTTTTCAGTTGTTCCTGGATCACACGGCCCATTGGACGTGCACCCATGGCTTGATCGTACCCTTTATCGGCCAACCAGCGTCGTGCATCGCTCGATACTTCAAGCAGTACTTGCTTCTTATCCAACTGCACCTGCAGATCACAGATAAATTTATCGACA
>DMYW01000011.1:59300-61675 GCA_003482455.1 Rheinheimera sp.
ATCACAGATAAATTTATCGACAATTTGCAGAATGATCTCGCGAGTTAAGTGTTGGAACCAAATAATGCCGTCCAGCCGGTTACGGAATTCTGGACTAAAGGTTCGATTAATTTCCGCCAACGCATCGTGGCTATGATCTTGCTGCTTAAAGCCAATCGACTTACGTACCGTTTCTTGGACACCTGCGTTGGTTGTCATAACGACTATGACATTTCGGAAATCGATTTTCCGACCGTTGTTGTCCGTCAATGTGCCATGGTCCATGACTTGCAACAAGATGTTGTAAATATCGGTATGAGCTTTCTCGATTTCATCCAGCAATACCACAGAATACGGATGTTTAGACACTGCGTCTGTTAACAGGCCACCTTGTTCAAAACCAACATAGCCAGGAGGCGCACCAATTAGACGTGAAACCGCGTGGCGTTCCATGTACTCTGACATATCAAAGCGCAATAGCTCCACGCCCATAATACGGGCAAGCTGTTTGGTTACTTCGGTTTTACCTACACCCGTTGGACCAGCAAACAAGAAACTGCCGATTGGTTTTTCTTCGTTCCCCAAACCTGAGCGTGATAACCGAATTGCCGACGTCAGAGCTTCGATTGGAGAATCCTGACCAAAAACGACAAGTTTCAAATTCCTGTCAAGGTTTGCCAACACGTCTTTATCTGACGCGGACACTGATTTTTCAGGGATACGCGCCATTTTAGCGATGATATGCTCAATCTCCGGCACGTTAATCACTTTCTTACGTTTTGACACCGGCAATAACTGTTGGCTCGCCCCAGCTTCATCAATGACGTCAATCGCTTTATCAGGTAAGTGCCGCTCATTGATGTATTTTGCCGATAATTCTGCCGCTGCTCGCAGCGCTTTTTGCGTATAACGCACGCCGTGATGTTGTTCGTAACGGTCTTTTAAACCAAGCAGGATTTGCGTGGTGTCATCAACGCTTGGTTCTGTCACATCGATTTTTTGAAAACGACGGACTAACGCCGTATCTTTTTCGAAAATCGATTTGAATTCTTGATACGTGGTAGAACCAATACAACGTAATCGCCCATTTGATAGCAATGGTTTGATGAGGTTAGACGCATCCATTACACCGCCGCTGGCTGCACCCGCACCGATCACAGTATGAATTTCATCGATAAACAACACGGCGTCTTTTTCGCGCTCGAGTTCTTTGAGCAGCGATTTCAAGCGTTTTTCAAAGTCGCCGCGGTATTTAGTTCCTGCCAACAAAGCGCCCATGTCCAACGAATAGATAGTTGCGTTAGCAATGACTTCCGGTACCTGCTGTTGGACAATCCGGTATGCGAGGCCTTCGGCAATGGCGGTTTTACCGACACCAGCTTCCCCGACTAACAATGGATTGTTTTTCTTACGACGACATAACACTTGAATGGTTCGTTCGAGTTCAGTTTCGCGACCAACCAATGGATCAATCTGCCCGTTTTTCGCCAGCACATTCAAATTCGACGTGAAATTTTCAAGGTACTTGTTGTCCTCAATCGTCATTTCACCGCTTTCTTCGTTTGGCGAATCATCGGCACCGTCAGATTTATCATTTTTAGATACGCCGTGCGAAATGAAATTGACTATGTCCAAACGGCTAATGTCAGCTTTTTTCAGCAAATACACAGCTTGGGATTCTTGTTCGCTAAAAATCGCAACCAGAACATTTGCCCCAGTAACCTCTGTTTTGCCAGAAGACTGGACGTGAAACACAGCGCGTTGCAGCACCCGTTGGAAACCCAACGTCGGTTGGGTATCTCTGTCTAACTCGCCGTCAGGAATAATGGGCGTAGTCGCATCAATAAAAGATGCTAAATCTGATCGAAGTTTATCTAAACTCGCCCCACAGTTGCGAAGGGCTTCGCTTGCTGAGGGATTATCCAACAATGACAGCAATAAATGCTCGACTGTCATGTACTCGTGACGACGTTCACGAGCAAAACGAAACGCAAGATTGAGCGTTAATTCGAGATCTTTATTTAACATGCACCACTCCTCACCTTGCTAAATCCCGGCCAGCTGTCATTCGCGCTCCATTGTGCACAACAGCGGGTGTTCATGCTCCCGGGCATAATCTGTCACCTGATGAACTTTTGTTTCTGCGATCCCAGCGGTAAAAATGCCACACACCGCCTGCCCTTGATAATGCACTTGCAACATGATTTCACTGGCTTTTTCATACTGCATGTTGAAAAACCGAGTGAGGACGTCGATGACAAAATCCATCGGAGTGTAATCATCATTATGCAAAATGACTTTGTACATTGCTGGGGGCTCAACACGCTGACGCACAAGTTCAGCCACGTCTTCCCACTGCGTTGTACCATCCTGTCCAAATTTAGTGCCACTCATAA
>DMYW01000048.1:0-58445 GCA_003482455.1 Rheinheimera sp.
AAGCCGCTACAATACGCGCCGCTCTTTTGACTGTTCTTTATACAATAAGGTATTCACTATGCATCCGATGCTGAACATCGCTGTGCGTGCTGCGCGCAGTGCCGGCAACATTATTGCCCGTGCTTGCGAACAACTGGATATGGTTCAAACCCACCAGAAAGGCACCAACGATTTCGTTACTAACGTCGACAAAGAAGCTGAACAAGCCATTGTTCAAATCCTGAAAAAATCCTACCCAACTCACGACATCATCGGCGAAGAAGGTGGCGATTACGGCAGCACCAACAGTGAATACCAATGGATCATCGACCCGCTCGATGGTACCGCCAACTTCATCAAAGGCATCCCCCACTTCGCAGTATCGATTGCACTGCGTCATAACGGCAAATTAGACCAAGCCGTGGTGTATGACCCACTGCGTGGTGAAGTCTTTACTGCTAGCCGTGGTGGTGGTGCGCAATTAAATGGACGTCGTATCCGCGTAGCTAACGCCACAGATTTAACCGGCACCATTTTGGCCACAGGTTTCCCATTTAAGCAAAAGCATCACATGGATGCTTACATGGATACCTTCAAAACATTTTTCACTACAGCAGCGGATATTCGTCGCACCGGTTCAGCGGCGCTGGATTTAGCTTATGTGGCTGCCGGTCGTTTAGATGGTTTCTGGGAAATTGGCTTAAAACCATGGGATATCGCTGCAGGCGAATTAATCGTGCGCGAAGCTGGTGGTTTAGTATCTGACTTTGTCGGCGGGAACAATCAGTTTAAGAGCGGTAACGTGGTTGCAGGCAACCCGAAAGTGCTGGCGACTATGCTCAAAGGCATGCGCCCGCACTTAACCGAATCTTTGATGCGTTAATCGCAACCGCAAAAAAGAGCCGAAAGGCTCTTTTTTTTGCTCAAATTTCAAGGGTGATACTCAGTTCCGAGTCAGGCTTGAGTTGATAGCCTTCCAGCAGCCACTTGGCTCGACATTCTTCAAACGACTGCGCATAGTTTGCTCGATAAACACCTGCAACAAACAAGTGGCATTGCTGCTCGGCAGCCGCAGGTTTGCTGTAGGCTGCTTTTTGCCAACTGACCACCCACTTCACATCTACCAGTCTCGAGACCGCCCAACTGACACCAACCAGGGCTAACAACCACCACAACTTTTTCATGGTTATTCCTTCACAACAGCCAAACCCGCGTCAACCCAACCTCGATAGCCGCCATCAAGGCTATACACGTCTTGGTAGCCCATGACTTGTAGCATATCGGCAGCTAATGCTGAGCGAAAACCGCCACCGCAATACAGTACCAATGTGGTTGTTTTGTCAGGAAATTTGCTTTCGATGTCACGCTCTAATACACCACGCCCGATATGGACTGCGTTAGGCAACCGGCCATGCGCCCATTCATTGTCTTCACGGACATCGATTAATACACCGAAGGGCTGTTGCTGATACTGGGCAATGCTAATTTCTTTAACACGTTTTTTCGCATCATTGACGACGGCTAAGAACCCTGGATTGTGTTGTTTTGACATCGGTATTCTCCTTCATTTCGCTGCAGCGTTTTTACCATGCTTTGAAAAGAAAAAGCCAGTCAGGTGACTGGCTTTTCGCGTTAAAGTGCTGAGCAAGATTAAGGCAAATCTGCGCCTTCTTTTTCAACCACAGTCGGCATCAAGTCTTCACGGCTTGCGCCCATGACTACAGCTAACGCTGACGCCACGAAAATCGACGAGTACGTGCCGATCGCGATACCGAATAACAGCGCAGCGGCGAAACCGTGCAGCATAGCGCCGCCAATAAAGAACAATACAATCAACGTCAGTGCCGTAGTAAACGAGGTCATAGTGGTGCGGCTTAATGTGGTAGTGATCGCTTCATTGACGGCATGATCGGTGGTAGCATCGCGCAGTTTGCGGAAGGTTTCACGGATCCGATCGTAAACAACGATAGTATCGTTAATCGAATAACCGATCAGCGCAAGAATCGCTGCCAGCACGTTCAAATCAAACTCCATGCCTGTGACCGAAAACAAACCTACGGTGATCGTCACGTCATGTACCAAAGATGCAACCGCACCGACCGAAAAACGCCATTCAAAGCGCGCAGCGACGTAGATCAGAATACCAATCAAAGCAGCAAAGACTGCTAAGAAACCGTTTTCTTTCAGCTCATCACCCACGGCGGCACCAACCACGTCGACTTTACGTACCGTGACTGGTGATTCTGCCGCTTGATTGGCTGCGGCAACAATTTGCTCGCCAATCTGTTTCTGCTCAACACCTTGGCGAGGTGCAATACGAATCATCACCTCTTTGGAATTACCAAAGAACTGCACTTGAGCATCACCAAAACCTGCGTCGCTTAATCTACCACGCACAGCAGCTAAGTCTGCAGGTTGTTGGAATTCCAGCTCGATCACTGTACCGCCAGTGAAATCCAAACCAAAGTTCAAACCTTTGGTGAAAATACTGACCAACGAACCGAACACCAAAAATGTGGATAAGGCCAAGCAAATCCACTTAAAACGCATAAAGTCGAGGACGCCTTTATAGGTAAAAAATTGCATAATCGGCTCCTTAAACCGGTAACGAATTTCCGCGTTTCTGACCCCAGAATAGGTTGGTCACGACACGGCTTACTGTTACAGCTGTAAAAATTGATGTTGCAATACCAATAGCGAGTACCACGGCGAAGCCTTTAACAGGACCTGTACCAACACCAAATAGAATCAATGCAACAAGTAATGTGGTTAAGTTAGAGTCAGCAATTGTTGCAAAAGCGCGATCATAACCTTCATGAATGGCTTGCATCGCCGAGCGTCCGTTGGATAATTCCTCGCGGATCCGCTCGAAAATCAGCACGTTAGCGTCAACCGCCATACCTACTGTCAGCAAGATCCCTGCCATGCCCGGTAATGTCAGCGCAGCGCCTGGAATCATCGACATCACACCGACCAATAACACGACGTTACAGACCAGTGCAAAGTTAGCTACCATGCCAAACCATTTGTAGTAGAAAGCCATAAAAATCAGTACAGCTAACATGCCCCAAATAATCGCATTCATACCCAAGTCGATGTTTTCTTGACCCAAGCTTGGACCGATAGTGCGTTCTTCAACGATTTGGATTGGTGCAATCAGTGCGCCCGCACGCAGCAGTGTGGCTAAATTCTGAGCTTCACCAGGCGCGTCTAAGCCAGTGATCCGAAACGACTTTCCTAAACGGGCTTGGATGGTCGCGACAGAAATGACTTCGGATTTTTTCTCTAACAGTTGTTTGCCGTTTGCGTCTTTTTTGCCTGAAGGTTTGTACTCGATAAACACAGTCGCCATCGCTTTACCGATCGCTTCTTTGGTTGCCAACGAAATGGTGTTACCACCTTTGGAATCCAGGTCAATGTTCACTTGAGGACGGCTGTATTCATCAAAGCCAGAGTTGGCACCAATGATATGGTTCCCCGTTAACATGATGCGTTTTTGCAATACAACAGGTTTGCCAGCACGGTCATAATACAGTTCTGAGCTTGATGGAATACGGCCGTTTAATGCCGCACCGACATCTGCCGATTCATCGACTAAGCGAAACTCTAATGTCGCGGTAGCTCCCAAGATTTCTTTGGCGCGGGCTGTGTCTTGTACACCTGGCAGCTGCACCACAATACGCTCAGCGCCTTGGCGCTGCACCAGCGGCTCCGCCACACCAATGGCGTTAACGCGGTTACGAATAATGGTAATGTTTTGAGCCACTGCATCTTCACGCAGTTGTTTCACGCGTTGTTCAGAGAACGTGGCGAGCAACGTTAAGTCATCAACTTTTTTGTAGACCAAATCACGTTCTTTGGTACCCAGCAGGCTTTGCACTGCAGTCAACTCTTCTGGCGTACGGAAGGTCAGTTGAATAGCTTGTTGGTCCAATTGCGGCGTGATTGTACGGTAACGCAATTTGGCATCACGCAAGTCATTTTTGAACTGCTGTGCCATATCATTGACGTTTTTGTCCATGGCCGTTTTCATGTCAATTTCCATCAGGAAATGCACACCGCCACGTAAGTCCAGACCTAATTTAATCGGGTTCGCACCAATTGATTGCAACCAAGCTGGCGTCGCTGGCGCTAAGTTCAGCGCCGTAACAAACTTATCACCAAGCGCAGGATCAACAAGCTCACGTGCTTTTAGCTGATCCTCGGTATTCGTGAAACGAGCTAACACTTGCCCTTTTTCAATCACGATACTTTTGGCTTGTAGTCCATTGGTTTTTAACACTTCGCTGATTTTATCTGCGGTCGCCTGAGTCACCTCGGCGCCACGAGCTGCGCTAATCTGCAATGATGGGTCACTTGGGTAGATATTGGGCAGCGCATAAACCAGCGACACCACCATCACCACCACCACCATTAGATAACGCCAAATGCTGTTTTGGTTTAACACGACAGCTTCCTTTTACGCTAATGACTTCAGTGTGCCTTTTGGCAACACTGCAGCGATCAGTGCTTTTTGCACCATCACTTCGTTGTTATCGTTTAATGCCACCATTACAAAATCATTGTCGGCAGAGATTTTGGTAATGCGACCAACCAAACCACCGTTAGTCAACACTTCATCACCTTTGGCTAAGGATTCCATCAGGCTTTTGTGTTCTTTCATGCGCTTGTTTTGTGGGCGCAAAATTAAGAAGTAGAAAATGGCTGCAAATACGACCAACATGATGATCGATTCCCAACCGCCACCTTGTGGTGCAGCAGCCGGTGCTGTTTGAGCCATAGCATCAGAAATAAATAAACTCACAGGTGTCCCCTTAATTGTCAGATTCTAAATTTGTTGTAAGTGGCGGCAGTTGGTCCAGCGCAGGAACCGATTTACCCCGTTTGGCGTAAAACTCTGCCACAAAACTGTCGAGCTGTCCCGCCTCAATTGCATTGCGCAAGCCCTGCATCAACACTTGGTAGTGACGCAAGTTGTGAATGGTATTAAGACGAGCACCCAAAATTTCGTTGCAACGATCGAGATGATGTAGATATGCACGCGTGTAGTTTTTACAAGTGTAACAGTCACAATTTTCATCGAGCGGCGCGACATCTTCGCGATATTTCGCGTTACGAATTTTGATCACGCCATTGTCGACAAACAAATGACCATTGCGGGCATTACGAGTTGGCATCACACAGTCAAACATATCGATGCCACGACGTACGCCTTCCACCAAATCTTCTGGTTTTCCAACCCCCATTAAATAACGGGGTTTATGTGCAGGCATTTTGTCGGTGGTGTGATTGAGAATTTTGATCATCTCATGTTTCGGTTCACCGACAGACAAACCACCAATGGCATAACCATCAAAACCGATCTCTTCAAGGCCTGCCAGTGACACATCACGCAGATTTGGGTACATACCGCCTTGAATAATACCGAACAAGGCTGATGGGTTGTCGCCGTGCGCTGCTTTACTGCGTTTTGCCCACCGCAGCGACAATTCCATGGATTTTTTGGCTTGTTGTTCGGTTGCTGGGTACGGCGTACACTCGTCGAAAATCATCACGATGTCCGAGCCTAAATCCCGTTGTACTTCCATCGAACGCTCTGGCGTTAGCAGTATTTTTTCGCCGTTCAGTGGTGAGCGGAACGTCACGCCTTCTTCTTTGATTTTGCGAAGCTCGCCCAAACTAAACACCTGAAAGCCGCCAGAGTCGGTCAGGATTGGCTTTTTCCATTGCATAAAATCATGCAAATCACCGTGTTTGCGGATAATTTCAGTGCCTGGGCGTAACATCAAGTGAAAGGTGTTGCCTAAACAAATGTGGGCGCCAGTTGCTTCTAACTCTTCTGGCGTCATGCCCTTCACTGTGCCATATGTACCCACTGGCATAAAGGCTGGCGTTTCTACGATACCGCGGTCAAATACCATACGGCCACGACGTGCTTTGCCGTCGGTTTTTAATAATTCAAATTTCATCTTTTTACCTTAAAGCGCTGGAAAAACAGTCCAACGCGAAACCGTCGATTGTATCAGAAATGCTCACGTTGCCCTACAGGATCAACATAGCATCGCCATACGAGAAGAAGCGGTATTGCTTCGCAATTGCTTCGGCATAAGCGTTCATCACAAAGTCTTTTTGGCTAAACGCAGAAACCAACATAATCAAGGTTGATTCCGGCAAGTGGAAGTTTGTGATTAACCCATCAATGACTAAGAACTCATAACCTGGATAGATAAAAATTTGGGTATCGCCTTGATAAGGCTGCAGCGGTTTTCCCGCTTGTTTCGCAAATTGGGCTGCAGATTCAAGCGAACGAACTGAAGTAGTGCCAACGGCAACGACCCGCCCACCCCGCGCTTTACAAGCATTAATGGCCGCAACCACATCTTCGCCGACCTCCAAATACTCCGAATGCATTTGATGATCTTTGATGTCATCGGCACGAACTGGTTGGAAGGTCCCTGCGCCAACATGCAAGGTGACAAACGCCAACTCGACGCCTTTAGCTTGCAGTTTGGCAAGGAGTTCTTGGTCAAAATGCAAACCAGCTGTCGGTGCCGCAACAGCGCCGGGTTTGGCGTTGTAGACCGTCTGATACCTTTCACGATCCGATTGTTCATCGGGGCGGTCGATATAGGGAGGTAATGGGATATGACCTAAACGCTCGAGCATCGAAAGCACCGGTTCAGCCGATTCCATCGCCAACTCGAACAGCTCGCCATGACGCTGCTGCATCACTACCCACGCATCATGTTCAAGTTGCAGTCGATTACCCGCTTTAGGCGCCTTGCTGGCCCGAACATGTGCGAGGAAACGCCGATCATCGAGCAAACGCTCAACTAACACTTCAATTTTGCCGCCCGATTCTTTGCAGCCAAACAACCGGGCTGGGATCACGCGAGTATTGTTAAATACCAACAAATCACCGGGATTGAGTGCATCTAACACATCAACAAACTGTTGATGCTGGACATCACCGGTATGGCGGTGCAGGCGAAGAAGTCGACTGGCAGTGCGTTGCGCTTGTGGAAAACGCGCGATGAGGTGATCCGGAAGATCAAACCAAAAATCAGATTTTTTCATTGGAAGTCCGCTTTACTGACAAACTTTTTAAGGGCCGACAGTGTAACGGGCGCACGGACTCTGCTCAATCAAAAATTGCAGTTCGACGAATGGTGTATTAGCAAGTTCTGAATCGGTTAACTATACTGGCAAACGGGCCGCAGGATGCGGTAACGGTGAACTTCAGATGGTGGAGTAAGACATGGAAATTCATTGGCTGACAATTGTATTGATGATCGTAAGTCAGATGGCTTTGAGTTGGTATTGCAGTCAACTGGCAGAAGAAAAAGGTTATGCTGCAGCGTTATTTGCTAGTTTGGGCATTATTCCGCTGGTGAACTTAATTGCACTGTTACTGCTACTGCTGTTACCTGATCGACGTTTGGCAGAACATCGATTGCATTTTAGTAAGCATCGGCAGCAACCCTAATCATTCTTTGCATTTGGTTTGCAACACTTCTGCAATGAGGGCCGACATTTGGCGATAGTTGCGGGCCTTGCTGGATGTTGCGCGCCAAGCGACACCTATCTCTCTCGCCGCGCCTTGACTAACTGGCGCTTGTGCGACCAACTCAGTTCCTTGCAATAAACCACTGTTAATCGCCATTTGTGGCATAAAAGTCACACCCAGTTTGTTGTTGACCATCTGCGTCAACGTATGCAAGCTCGTAGCAAAAAATGGGTTCACTTTGCGCGAATCTTCCAGCTCGCATGCTTTGACCGCATGGCCGGTTAAGCAGTGCTCTCGTTCCAACAAGAAGATACTTTCATCTGGCCACTGCGTCATGTCCTGTTGGAAGCCTCGGTTTAGCCAGTCGTGGTGCAATACCAATTTGAATGGGTCCTGCGCCAACACTTCAGTGTGCAAGGTTCCGGTTTCATAGGGCAGCGCTAAGAGCACCATATCTAAACGACCTTCGCTAAGCGCCCGCAGTGAATTCTCTGAAGTATCCTCTCGTAACAGCAGTTGTAACTCGGGGAAACGCTCGCGGCAAAGTGCCATCACTTCGCTAAGCACAAAGGGGGCAATTGTTGGGATACACCCCAAACGAAATGGGCCTGTCATCGGTTTGCCTTGGTTCCTGGCAAAGTCCGTTAGTTCTTCACATTGTTCAATGATATAGCGAGCCTGCCGCACCACGTCTTCACCCAGTGGCGTGAATATAAAGGTTTTATGATCACGCTCAAGTAGCTGGGCATCCACGGTTTCTTCGAGGTTTGCGATCGCCGCACTTAACGTTGATTGTCCGATGTAACAAGCGTCCGCCGCCCGGCCAAAGTGTTGATGCTCATGCAGCGCTAACAAATACTGAAGTTGCTTGATACTGGGCAGGCGTTTCATAAATAGCTCCAAGTCAATATTCCACGATTGTAACCAGAGCTGGGATGGCTGTCAGCAGAAACAACAAAGCCGGGCGAACCCGGCTTTGTATCGATATATCAAAGAGCTGTTACAACAAACCCATGATATTTTTGATAATGTAGAAGAACACAATCGCCAATAATGCGCCGATTGGCAGAGTGATCACCCATGAAACAAAAATGTTACGGATCACACCTAAGTTCAATGCCGCGATACCACGTGCCATACCCACCCCCAACACAGCACCGACAAGCGTTTGTGTGGTCGAAATTGGCAGGCCTAAACCAGAAGAAACAACCACTGTAGACGCAGCAGCGATCTCTGCGGCAAAACCACGGCTTGGCGTTAAGTGAGTGATGTTTGAACCAATGGTCTCAATAACACGCGCACCAAAGGTCATCAAGCCGATAACGATACCTACGGCACCTAACGGCAGGATCCACCAGGCCAGCGATACTTTATCCAGTACTTGTCCACCAGATTGGATGATGCCAACGACTGCTGCCAAAGGACCAATCGCGTTAGCAACGTCGTTTGAACCATGGGCAAACGCCATACAACAAGCAGTAAAAATCATCAAAATACCGAAGATTTTTTCAACGTTGGTGAAGTGCATTTGTTTGTCGGCTTGCGGGTCGATTTTCAGACGGCTGATGGCGATTTTACCAATCAAGCCAACGAACAACGCGATACCGACACATAACATCTGGCCTTCAGCGGCTGACAAATGCAAACCGACGTGTTTCAGGCCTTTGCTGACAGTAACGAACGCCATGATGTAAGCCGCAAAAACCATGTAGAACGGTACGTATTTTTTCGCTGCAGCCAATGGATTTTCAGTATCAAAAATTAAGCGTTGCGCGCTCATAAAGATTAAGTAGGCGAAAATACCAGCGAGGACCGGTGTGACAACCCAGCTACCGACGATGCTGCCAACTTGATCCCAGTGCACTGTGTCCACACCCACACCAACCGCAGAGAAACCAATGATGGCACCAACAATGGAGTGAGTTGTGGACACAGGCCAACCGTAATACGTCGCAACCAATAACCAAGTACCTGCCGCAAGCAGTGCGGCGATCATACCGTAGGCCAATAAGTGTGGTACTTGCGCGAACACGGCTGAATCAACGATACCGCTACGAATAGTGTTGGTCACTTCACCACCGGCGAAATACGCACCTGTGAATTCGAAAAACGCAGCGATCCAAATCGCTTGTTTAATAGTTAATGCTTTTGAACCGACTGATGTTCCCATCGCGTTGGCAACGTCGTTTGCACCAACACCATAAGCCATTACAAAGCCGAAAAAAGCGGCAACGGCGACCAGAATGGCGCCATGCTGAATCAAAATTTCCATGGTTTTTTCTCAGTTAAATTAACGAGCTAACATGATTTCAAGGCGCGAACCTACACGCAGAGCTGTGTCTGCCAGGTCACCAACCCATTCCAGGGTGCGATACAGGAAAATCACATCGACTGGATTCAAGTTTGCTTCTGAACGACGGACAAATTTACGCAAACCGATTTGCATTTGGTCCGTGTCGTTTTCGATCTCGTCAATTTTTTCAACCATTTTGACCACCAGATCGACTTCACGACCACGGAAACCAGTTTCCAGCAGTTCGTCCAGTTCATTGATGGCTTCCGATGCCAATGCAACCGCGTCAATACAACGTTGCAGATAAGCGTGGAATTCCTGCTGAATTGGCTCAGGAATTTCTAGCTCGCGTCCTAAAACCCGGCCAGTGATGTCTTTTGCTTTGTTTGCGATTTTGTCTTGCTGTGACACCAACTCCAGAATGTCTGTGCGGTCAACCGGCAGGAACAAACCACGTGGCAAATGCACACGGATATCACGTTTCATTGCGTCAGCTTCTTTCTCTAAGCTAACAATGGTTTTTCTAACTTGCGCCGCTGCTTCCCAATCTTTTTTGTATACAGCCTCAAAGAATGGCAGCAGTTGCTGACTTGCTTCGTGAACTTTAGAAATGTGCTCTTCAATCGGTTTGATTGGAGATTTCGCGAAAACAGCCAAAAATGCGTTTGGCATAGCGTTGCCTCTTGTTTTTTAGTGGACGAAAAGTCGGCGCATATTTTAATGCATTCACCGCTTAATAAAAATGTCATCTTCAGTGAAAAACTACAGTTTTACTGCTGTTTTTCACCAAAAATGACATTGACTTACTGAATTTGACTATCTAGTCAGCGGCAATTCAGTTTAGTGTAATTTATTCGCGTGCGCGTTGTTCCAAGGTATCTTCGTCGGTATGCCGAACATCGCGGCCTTTGACAAAAGAAATCACGTATTCAGCGATGTTTTTGCAGCGATCGCCGATGCGCTCTAAAGCGCGTGCAGACCACAATACGTTCATGATTTTTGGAATGGAGCGCGGATCTTCCATCATGTAAGTCATCAGCTGACGCGTGATGGCTTCGTATTCGCGGTCGACTTTTTTATCTTCTTTGTAAACGGCCAACGCCGCTTCCATATCCATCCGCGCAAAGGCGTCTAACACTTCATGCAGCATTTGTGCAACGTGACGGCCCATATTATCTAGGTTCACCAACAAATCCTGCTGCGCACTTGAAAAGCTCTCCAGTGCAACTTTGGCAATACGCTCAGCTTCATCACCAATGCGCTCTAAATCCGAAATCGCTTTGATAATCGCCATAATCAAACGCAAATCGCTAGCCGCAGGCTGACGTTTGGCGATGATCCGCGTGCATTCAGCATCGATACGAATTTCCCATTCGTTAACGACCAAATCGTTGGCAATGACTTGTTGCGCTAGCTCGGCATTGCTCGTTGCAGCCGCATTTAATGCATCCGACAATTGTTGCTCGATCAAGCCGCCCATTGCCATGATGTGATTACGCACCAATTCAATTTCTTCATTGAATTGGCTAGAAATATGTTTGGTTAAATTCAATTTATCCATGATGGACCTCGTGCTCATCGGTCTGGTCTAAGCTGGGCTTAACCAAAACGTCCTGTGATGTAATCTTCAGTTTGTTGTTGCGACGGATTGGTAAACATTTTATTGGTCGCGTCGAATTCCACCAAATTACCCATATACATAAACGCAGTATAGTCAGAGACCCGCGCTGCTTGTTGCATATTGTGGGTAACAATCACGATGGTGTAACGGTCTTTTAATTCGCAAATCAATTCTTCGATTTTTAATGTCGAAATGGGGTCTAATGCCGAAGCAGGTTCGTCCAGTAACAATACATCCGGCTCAATCGCAATCGCACGTGCAATTACTAAACGTTGTTGCTGACCGCCTGATAAACCGAACGCGTTATCATGCAGACGGTCTTTCACTTCGTTCCAAAGGGCTGCGCCTTTCAGCGACGTCTCTACCACTTCATCGAGGATGCGACGGTCTTTTACACCTTGCAGACGCAAGCCGTAAGCGACGTTTTCATAAATGGTTTTCGGAAACGGGTTCGGTTTTTGGAACACCATGCCGACTTGGCGACGCAGCTCTGCCACGTCGACGCTGCGATCATAAATGTTTTGACCATCCATAATGATTTGACCTTCGATCCGGCAGCTGTCAACCAAGTCGTTCATTCGGTTAAAGCAGCGTAATAAAGTCGATTTACCACAGCCTGATGGACCGATGAACGCGGTTACACGCTTCTCTGGAATATGCATATTCACAGTTTTCAGCGCTTGCGACTCACCGTAATACAACTTTAAGTCATTGACTTCAATCTTGATCTTCTCGTCAGCTAAGTTCAGTTCAGTAAAGCTGTTTGGGACCTGAGTTGGATTCATTGTGTTCTCACTTCAAAAATTTTCTAATTCAGTTCGGCGTTTCAGCAATGGTCGACTAGTCCGACTCGCTACGATATTTTTCACGTAATTTGTTCCGCAAATGGATAGCTGCCATGTTCAACACGATGATCAGCAGCACCAACACCAACGCGGTGGCATACAGTAATGGTCGTGACGCTTCTACGTTTGGACTTTGGAAACCAACGTCGAACACGTGGAAACCTAAGTGCATGATTTTTTGGTCTAAATGTACGTAAGGGAAGTTGCCATCAATTGGCAACGTTGGCGCTAATTTCACTACGCCAACCAACATCAAGGGCGCAACTTCACCGGCGGCGCGGGCAATTGACAGGATCAAACCAGTCATCATCGCAGGCGTTGCCAGCGGTACTACCACTTTCCACAGAGTTTCTGATTTGGTCGCGCCTAGTGCCAAACTGCCCATACGAATAGTGCTTGGGATCCGGGATAAACCTTCTTCGGTAGAGACAATCACCACAGGTAAGGTTAACAAGGCCAACGTCAATGACGCCCAGAATAAACCTGGTGTACCGAAGGTCGGCGTTGGTAATTTTTCAGCGTAGAACAGTTGGTCAATATTGCCGCCTACGACATACACGAAGAAACCTAAACCGAAGACACCGTATACAATCGACGGCACGCCGGCCAAGTTATACACCGAGATACGGATGATTTTTAGCACAGGGCCTTGCTTGGCATATTCGCGCAAGTAGATGGCTGCTAACACACCAAACGGTGTCACGATAATCGCCATCAGAATCACCATGGTGATAGTGCCGAAGATCGCCGGGAAAATACCGCCTTCAGTATTTGCTTCGCGTGGTTCTTCCGATAAGAAGTCCCAAATTGCGTTAACGTAGAAGCCAACTTTTTGCGACGTCGACATCGCGTTTGGTTGATGCGCATGCACAATGTTGCTCAGACTCACCGACAGCTCTTTGCCATCGGCAGTGCGCACCACGAGGGTGTCGCGAGCAGCTTGGTGGTTTAAGTCATCCAACTTTTGTTGGATCTGCGCATAATCGGCATCCAATGCAGCACGTTCTTGCGCGGCTTGTGCTTCAAATGCGGCAATTTCTGCGGCAGAGGCATTGTTTAACTGCAACTTACGCAGCCCCAAACGCAGATCTTCCATGCCGTTATTGATGCGGCTGATATCAGTTTTTTCTAACTGTTTGATTTGTGCATGAATATCGTTGGCACGAGCAATACGCTCAGGTAATTTTGCCCAGACATCCACATCGCCTTCAGCAATAACTTGATCATTTTCCGACAGTTTTACCGCAAACCCATAGAAGTTGCCCCATTCACGACGCTCTAAAACGATCGCCTGCGTTGGGATTTCCCAGCTTGACATCTCATGATCTAAAAACCATGCGAAGTCACGACCGTAGACATCACGGTTGCCCATTTTCAGTAAATGCCGCACATAATGCTTTGCATCACCTGGCAGCTCAACGCCGCTTTCACGCAGAGTTGATGCGGCCACGTCTTCACTGCGCACGAGCTCAGCCAACACTTTACGCTCAGTACCATCGGCTTGTTTCACACTGACTTGTTGCAAGTCAGACGGCCAGAAGTGACTCGCGCCTTGCACCAAAATCAACCCAAGTACGCCAATCACCATGACTAAACACAAGGCAATCGCGCCACCGTTTAACCAAATCCATGGAGTTCCTGATTTAAACCACGCTCTCATCTGACTACTCCAGCTTACAGATTACTAAAACGTTGACGCAGGCGTTGACGGATAACTTCAGCCAACGTGTTGAAAATAAAGGTAAAGACAAACAGTACTAGCGCAGCAAGGAACAGAACACGGAAGTGTGTACTGCCAACAGCGGTTTCCGGCAATTCCACCGCAATGTTCGCTGACAGCGTCCGCATGCCCTCGAACAAATTGAAGTTCACCACAGGCGAGTTGCCTGTAGCCATCAACACAATCATGGTCTCACCAACCGCGCGACCGAAACCAACCATGACCGCCGCAAAAATACCTGGGCTAGCGGTAGGTAACACCACTCCGACCATGGTTTGCCACGGCGTAGCACCCAGCGCTAAAGAACCTTGAGTTAAATGACGAGGTACGTTGAATACAGCGTCTTCTGCAATTGAGTAGATATTAGGGATCACCGCAAAACCCATCGCAATGCCCACTACCAGCGCATTCCGTTGGTCATAACTGTAGCCATTGTCTGTTAACCACTGACGCAAACTACCGTTGAAGAACGTATCGTCAACCAATGGACTTAACTCGACGCACAACAGAATAAAACCAATCACCACCGGGATCAGGATGGCAACTTCCCAACCTGTACCGATCCGTAACCGCGTCTCTTCTGGGACAAAGCGCCACAGATACGCTGCAATCAACATCATCACTGGCAACAACACCAAGATGGCAAATACAGCGCTCAAGTAGTTTTCAATAAAAGGCGCTAACCACAAACCAGCTAAGAAACCTAAGATGACAGTCGGCAAGGCGGCCATGATTTCGATGGTTGGTTTGACTTTACCGCGCAGTTTTGGCGTCATGAAATATGCCGTGTACAGCGCACTCATTACAGCCAGAGGCGTCGCAAACATCATGGCAAACACCGCTGCTTTTAACGTTCCCAGCGCCAGCGGCACTAAGCTCATTTTGGCTTCAAATTCATCAGAACCCGAAGACGCCTGCCAAATGTAGTCAGGGTGTTCACGTCCTTCATACCAAACCTCGTTCCACATCGCTTTCCAGCTCACGTCTGGGTGCGCGTTTTCTAAGGTGTAGCGATGCACTTGGCCATCTTGCGTAAAGGCAAGCAACGCAGTGTTGATCGGACTAATCGCTAAACGTTGCGGTTTAATGTCACCGGGCATCGGCTCTAGCAACAAAGTGCGCGCTGAAGTGCCGTAATGAATACCTACATGGCCTTGCTCGTCAATCGCCATAAAGCCTTTGCGCGAGTACTCAGGTTCAATTTGCGTAATCGCCGCTGGGTGTTTGTCAAAATCACGAATGTGTTTTAAGTGGAAGTTGTTGTGCTCGTCGCGCACCAAGAACCATTGGCCCAAACTACCATCGGAACCGCCGATCACCAGCGACACCGCACCGACTAAAAACTCCATTTGCCGCACTTGTTGGCCCGCAGCAACAGCATTTACGGCTTCGACATAACGCGCATCGCCTGGCGAACGAATATCAAAATAGTGAACTTTTTCGTTGCCTTCTGCGATAAACAGGCTGTGCAGCGTGGTATCAATCAGCATATGAGTTGCTGTTTTTGGACCATCTTTCAACGCAAACTCAGAGCGGTTAAAGGTGCTCTCTCCGGTCATCAGGTTGGTTTCCGTTTCAAACAAGTTGAAACTTAACCGGCCATCATCAGTCAGCACTGCAATTGCAGTCCCTGTACTGCCCTCTTGCACCGCAAGCGCTTGAATCGGACGTTGTTGTGCATCCAGCTGCAATGGCTCTTGTCCAAGTGGATACGTCACCATCGGCAACACCTGACGTTTGCCATCAGGGTAACTTAGGTTGTATTCATGTTTTGCCACCAGCACTTGGCCATTGTCTAAACCCAGCGCAAAGATGCCAGAACGCGGCTCGCCTTTGGCAAGGCTGACGATTTTGCGGTCGGCCGGGATGGCTAGATTGACGTCTTTGATGGTGTTGCCGTCAGCCGCACTGAAGAAATGCAATTTGCCTTTCGCATCAAGCGTCATACCAACTTCACTGTAACGCTCTAAATTGGTTAATAAAGGCGTTTCCGATTGACTGGCGTATTGCTTTTCTGGCTCTAGGCTAGCCGATGAAAAAATCGGTCCAACCTCTGAAAACAAGTACACGAAAATGGTCGCAAACGCTGCGACGACACTGATACCCGCAAATGCGATACCGTATTGTGACAGCTTATCTTTGACTTTCCGCCAACGACGTAAACGCGCACGCTTTTCGCCATTTGGGAGTAGAGACCGGCGAGGAGTTGCCGGAGTTTCGAAGGTTTGTTGCATCTTTGCACATCCAACCATGACTTCTTGGGATGTTGCAAAGCATAGAGGAGTTTTATGACACAAATATTACAGAGAGAAATTTTGTCATAATTCGGCAATAAACTACTGAAATTAGAAAGAAAAAAGGCGCCTTAGCCAAGGCGCCTTTATTTTCGATTTGTGGTTATTTGATGCCTACTTCAGCAAACACTTTCTCAACTACTTTTGCTGGCAGTGGTACATAACCGTCGCGAACAACGATTTCTTGACCACGTTTTGACAGCACCAGCTTGATGAATTCTTTTTCCATCGGTGTTAAGTCTTTGTTTGGGTTCTTGTTCACGTATACGTACAGGTAACGTGATAACGGGTAAGTACCGTCCAACGCGTGGTCTGGTGTTGCTTCAACAAATGGCGCACCATCTTTCTTGGCCAGTGGCACTGCTTTTACGCCTGAAGTGATGTAACCAATGCCTGAGTAACCGATACCGTTGATAGATTCGCTCACACCTTGCACCACAGATGCCGAACCAGGCTGCTCGTTAATCGTGGTTTTGAAGTCACCTTTACACAGCGCGTGTTCTTTGAAGTAACCGTATGTTCCTGAGACTGCGTTACGGCTATAAACGGTGAAGTCACGGTTTGCCCAAGCCCCCGTCAAGCCTAATTGTCCCCAACGAGTGACGTCTTCTTTGTAACCACATTTACGAGTTGCAGAGAAAATTGCGTCCACTTGAGGCACAGTTAAACCTTTAATTGGGTTGTCTTTGTTCACGTAAACCGCCAACAAGTCAACCGCTACTGGGATTGCGGTTGGTTTGTAACCAAACTTCGCTTCAAATGCTTGGATCTCAGTATCTTTCATCGGACGGCTCATTGGGCCAAAATTCGATGTGCCTTCGGTTAATGCTGTTGGAGCTGTTGAAGAACCAGCACCTTGGATTTGGATGTTCACGTTTGGATACAGCTTGCGGTAATCTTCAGCCCACAAGGTCATCAAGTTGTTCAAAGTGTCAGAACCGATGCTAGAAATGTTGCCAGAAACACCAGCAGCTTTTTGATATTCAGGCAGTTTTGGATCAACTTTTGTCACAGCTGAAGCTTGGAAGCTCAGTGTGGTGGCAACTACAGCAGCTACAGATAACAGTTTAAAAGCGTTCACGGTTATATTCCTCTTCGGCTTGAAAGGCGCTTGCCTCTATTCACTGTGGCCAGCATAAGACTGTTATATGACACAATTATGACGTTGATGATTATTTTTCATATTCTCGTCATGTTGTTTTTTTTCATCGGCTGGCTATAGTTTCACTCGGTTTTGCCGATGATCTGTACTTTTAACTTCCTTCTAGATCATCTGGACTGGACATACCAGTTACAACCAGCTATTAAAATAAATATAACAATCCTTTCAAAAGCGAATAAAAACAAGGAAATGCGCTATGAAGCAGTTAGTTCTTACGCTCATCGGTAAAGATAAAGCTGGTTTGGTCGAACAGCTCGCCATCGTCATCAATAACCACCACGGCAATTGGACCGCGAGTAACTTAAGTCACTTGGCTGGCTTTTTTGCTGGTATTTTGCAAGTCGAAGTCGCGGAAGAGCATGCGGAGGAGTTAACCGCAGCTTTAAAGCAAATCACAGAACTCGATATTCACGTGCACCACGGTGTAGAAAGCAACTTGAATGAACATAAGTTGCTGAAATTCGTGATCACAGGCAACGACCGTCCAGGCATAGTGCGTGAATTGTCATCCGTGATTAAACATAAAGGCACCAATATCGTGCATTTTGAAAGCTCAAAACAAAGCGCTCCGAACTGGGGGGTTCCACTGTTTAATGCGATTGCCACTGTCGAGTTACCGGCCGGCTTAAACAAAGAGGAAGTGGTGACTGCGCTTGAATCCATCGCCTCAGATGTTGTCGTTGACGTAGAAACCATCAATTAGTTAAATCGGTCTTTCAGGGTAGCTTGCTTCAAGCTATCCTGATTCATATTTCTTTCATAAAACTGCCATACAGTACCGATTTCCCCTAGTCGGACCGAGCATGGCAATGGCATTCCTCAGAAACAAAGAAACACCTGTGCATTATTTTCCTAAAGAACTGAGCTGGTTATCTTTTAACGAACGCGTGCTGCAGGAAGCGGCAGACCCGAAAAACCCGCTGATTGAGCGGCTGCGGTTTTTGGGGATTTATTCCAATAACATGGATGAGTTCTACCGCGTCCGCGTGGCCGACGTAAAACGTCGGATCTTGCTGAAAAAATTCGATTCGAATCATGAAGATGAAGGTGCCGAAGAGCTGCTGCATGAAATTCAAAATCATGTGCTGCGGATGGGGACTAAATTTAACTCGATTTACCAAGAGTTGCAGTTGGAGCTGCGCAAGCACAATATCGAATTTATCGATCAGCGCAAACTTAATGAGTCGCAAAGCGCGTGGGTTCGCAGTTATTTCAAAGACAAAGTGCTGCGACACATTTCCCCTATTATCATTTCGCCCGACAGCCAAACGCTCGCTAAACGCCTTGAGGATAACGCAACCTACCTGATGGTGGAAATGACGGGGCCAGGCAAAACCGAACATGCCATAGTGCAAGTGCCATCGGATGAAATGTCACGCTTTTTGGAACTACCGATCGAACTGAATCGCACCAAAAAACGCGGTCGTTATCGCCATCAGTTTATGATGCTGGATGATGTAATCATCCATTGTTTGAAAGACTTGTTTAGCGGCTTCTTTGAATTTTGTGAGATCCAAGCCTATTCACTCAAACTGACCAAAGACGCCGAATACAACTTAAGTGATACCTTGGACCAAAGCTTGCTCGATAAAATGTCTCGCGGTTTGCGTCAACGATTAGAAGCCGAACCTGTGCGGCTGGTTTACGACGCGGCTATGCCAGAGAACATGCTGAAAACACTGCAAAAACAGCTAGGCGCAAGCACACTTGATGCGCTGATCCCTGGTGGCCGTTACCGTAACTTCAAAGACTTTATCAGCTTCCCGAATTCAGGCCACGCCAGCTTGGAGTTCGCGCCACTGCCGCCATTGCACAGCCCAGATTTTGAGCAGCACCCAACCGCGTTTGATGCCATTCGCTCCAACGACGTATTGTTGCATTACCCGTACCACAACTTTACCTATTTCACAGAGTGGATCCGCCAAGCGTCATTTGACCCGAAAGTTACGTCGATTAAAATGACCATGTATCGGGTGGCAAAAAACTCTCGTGTCATCCATTCGCTGCTCGATGCGGTGCGTAATGGTAAACAAGTCACGGTTGTAGTTGAGTTAAAAGCACGCTTTGATGAAGAAAATAACATCCAATGGGCACGCCGGATGACCCAAGCCGGCATTCAAGTGGTGTTTGGCTTGACGACGTTAAAAATTCATTCCAAGTTGTGTTTAATCAGCCGACTGGAAAAAGGTCAGCAAGTCAAATACGCGCATATCGGCACCGGTAATTTCAACGAACGAACGGCCCGCGTTTATACCGACATGAGTTTGTTTACCTGCCATCAAGAAATTTGTGATGAAGTGGACCAGGTATTTGAGTTTGTCGAGTACACCTATAAACCATTTGTTTTCAAACACTTGATTGTATCGCCTACTTGGAGTCGCCCGAAACTTAACGGCTTGATCGAACGTGAAATCACTCACGCCCAACAGGGGCGCAAAGCTGAAATTGTGCTGAAGGTAAACAACTTAGTCGACGACCAAATCGTCGATATGCTGTACCGCGCCAGCCAAGCAGGGGTAAAAATTCGGATTATTGTGCGCGGCATGTGCTCGCTGATCCCTGGTATTCCGGGCAAAAGTGCCAATATTAAAGTGATTTCGGTGCTCGATCGGTTCCTCGAACACGCCCGGGTGTATCAGTTCCTCAATGGCGGTGATGTCGACGTGTATCTATCGTCAGCGGACTGGATGACGCGTAATATAGAACAACGTGTCGAAGTCGGCGTGCCGATTTACGATTCACGCATTAAACAACAGATCATGACGATCCTCGATTTGCAGTGGAATGACAACGTGAAAGCCCGCGTCATTGATAAAACGCAAAGCAATCCGTACGTCAAACGTGGTAATAAAAAGAGTATCCGCTCCCAGCAAGCGATTTATGATTATTTGGCCAGCCAACAGCTTGGGCCGACAGTACAGGCGTTATTATGACCCCAGTGTTTCCATCGTCCGTTGATACTGCAGAACTGATTGCTGCCGTTGATTTGGGCTCGAATAGTTTTCACTTAGTCATCGCACGGATCGTCGATGGCGCGTTGCAGTTATTGCATCGTGAAAAACAAAAAGTACAACTTGCCGATGGATTGGACGAACAACAGATTTTAAGTGACGAAGCCATGCAACGTGGTTTGCAAGTGCTGGCACAGTTTGCCGACACGCTTGCCGTAGTGCCGCACGACTGTGTCCGTGTCATCGCCACCTACACCTTGCGCCGAGCGAAAAACCGCGCCGATTTTTTGGCCCGCGCCGCCAGCATCTTCCCCTACCCGATTGAAGTGATCCCAGGGCAAGAGGAAGCGCGTTTCATCTATCAAGGCGTGGCGCATTTTGAACAATTTAGTGGTCAACGATTGGTCATTGACATTGGCGGCGGTAGTACCGAATTCGCCATTGGCCAGCATTTTCAGCCGCTACGTTTGGCCAGCCGCAATATGGGTTGTGTCAGCTTTGCCAAATTGTATTTTGCCAAAGGTCGCATCAGCGCCAAACGTTTTGAACGAGCTTTGGTGCATGCTGAACAAGAAACCGAAGCCATTGTTAACAGCTATAAAGATACTGGCTGGCAACAAGTGGTTGGCACCAGTGGCACCATCAAAACCATATTTGACATCATAGTCGCATCCGGTTGGCACACCCACGCCATTGAATTGCCGCATTTGTTGAAGTTAAAACAACAATTGCTAACAGTCGAAGCCTGTGAAGAGTTGCAAATGCCGGGGCTGACCGAAGATCGTAAACACTTAATCGCCCCCGGTCTTGCTATTTTGATCGCCGCTTTTCAAATGCTTGGCATCGAACAAATGGTCTATGTCGACGCGGCGCTGCGTGAAGGTGTGTTGTTTGAGATGTCAGAGCGCCTGCAGCATCACGATATTCGTGCACACACCATCGACAGCTTAAAAAAACGCTATGTCGTTGATGACGCACAAGCCAATCGCGTTGCGCACACCTGCCGCTTTTTGCACAGTTTAGTGGCCAGCGCTTGGCAATTGGATGACGAATGGGCCGAGTTATTAAGCTTCGCTGCGAATGTTTATGAAATTGGTCTACAAATCAACTCGGCCTCGGTGCAACGCCACAGTGCCTACATTTTAAACAACACCAACTTGCCTGGCTTTAACCAAGAGCAACAACGCACTTTGTCGGCGTTGGTGCGCTTCCACCGCCGGAAAATCAAGCCGGATGATATTCCCGAGCTGTATTTGTACAACCGACGCGATTTTATCTACGCCTTGGTATTGTTCCGTTTAGCCGTGCTGCTGAATCAAAAACGCCGCGATGATGTATTGCCTGAGCTGACGCTCACGGCATCTACCGATTTGTTGGTTGTATCGATCCCAAGTGAGTGGTATCAACAACATGCGGTGCTGGCAGCCGATTTGCGTAGCGAAAACATGTACTTGAAAAAGCTTGGTGTGCAACTGCAATTGGATGGCTTGCCCGACGACGCAACCGAAGACTAAACCGACGAGGCTTGTGCCAAACCGCCAAGCCTGCTCGCTCCACTTCTTTTTTGTAAGGCCCGTTATGAAATACATGCTCAGTGCCATCACGTTGGCACTTGCCTCTACCGGTTATGCAGCTGATTTAAAAAGCCAACTCGGTGATGACATTAAAGCCATTCAGCCGCAAGTCGTGGCGTGGCGCCGCGATTTTCACCAGCACCCAGAATTGTCCAACCGCGAGCAGCGAACGGCACAGGTCGTCGCAACTGAGCTGAAAAAGCTGGGACTGAAAGTGCAAACTGGCGTCGCGAAACACGGTGTGGTGGCCATTCTCGAAGGTGGCAAACCTGGCCCTATGGTAGCGCTGCGCGCCGACATGGATGCGTTACCTGTGGTTGAGCAAGTCGATTTACCTTTTGCCTCCAAAGTCACCAGCGAATTTAACGGCCAACAGGTCGGCGTGATGCATGCGTGCGGCCACGACGCACATGTCGCTATGCTGCTCGGCGCGGCGACTGTGCTGAGTAAACATCAAAAAGAACTCACGGGTAGCGTGATGTTTGTGTTTCAACCAGCCGAAGAAGGCCCGCCAGCCGGCGAAGAAGGCGGCGCTAAGTTGATGCTCAAAGAAGGTTTGTTCGCTAAGCGCAAACCCGACGCTATTTTTGGTTTGCATGTCTGGCCCGGGCCGTCAGGACAGTTGCTAGTGCGCCCAGAAGGCAGCATGGCGGCCGCTGATACCTTTGAGATCACAGTCAAAGGAGTACAAACTCACGGTTCCAGTCCTTGGCGGGGTGTTGACCCTATTAGCGTCACAGGCCAGTTGATCACGGCGCTGCAACAAATCCCGGCGCGGCAATTGGATATCACCAAAGCGCCGGCGGTAGTGTCGATTGGTCAGATCCAAGCTGGCGTGCGCTGGAACATCATCCCAGACAAAGTGAATCTCGGCGGCACTGTGCGCACGTTTGACCCACAAATGCGTGAACAACTGCTGGAAAAAATGGCCCGCACCACCGAGCATATTGCTGCGGCGAGTGGTGCCACTGCCGACTTTAAATACCACAACGCCGCCGCTGTGACCTGGAACAATGCCAGCCTGACTGAATGGGCCATGCCCAGCTTAAAATGGGCCGGCGCGCAAGCAGGTGTGGCCCCTATTGCACCAATCACGGCTTCAGAAGACTTCTCGTTTTACCAGCAGCAAGTACCCGGCGTGTTTTTATTCCTAGGCATTGCCGAACCTGGCGTGCCGGTTGAAAAAACCGCGCCAAACCATTCACCGTTTTTCAAATTGTATGAGCCGGCAATGGAAAATGGCGTGCGCGCACTGACCGCATTGGCGGTTGATTATTTGCAGCAAGCACCTGCGATCAAGCAATAACTTAAGGTGCCCTGTGCGAGGATCAAAAAAAGCGGCCATGGCCGCTTTTTTATTGATCGTCAGTCACTGAAACGACAAAAAACTCTCGAGTAACTACCTAACGTCTGCTCAGACTAATTTGCCTAATTTCGGCAGTTTGTCCTGTTTCGCGGCCGTAGACCCTACGACCAATTCCGGCGGTAACGCAAACGAGAAACTGCTCCCGCGTTTTGGCTCGCTGAAAATCAACAAGCGGCTTTGATGACGCGACAACACATGTTTGACAATAGCAAGGCCCAGCCCAGTACCGCCCGTGTTGCGCGCGCGTGCTTGGTCCACGCGATAAAAGCGTTCGGTTAAGCGTTTGACATGTTGTGGCGCAATGCCCTCACCATTGTCGGTGACGGCAAACACCGCTTTTTGATGCTGACGCTGCCAGGTCACCGTGATTTCACCGCGATCTGGCGTGTACTTGATTGCATTGCTGATCAGGTTCGAGAAGGCCGACCGCAACTCTTCTTTGTTACCCGTCACCAGCAAGGTTTCATCGATGTCAAATTGGATCTGATGATGTTTTTCGCGGTTTAAGCTGTTGGCTTCTTCTTGTAACAGCTTGAGCATAGCCGGCACATCCACCACTTCATCCAGCTGTAACTTGCCGGCGGCTTCAATCCGCGACAGCGTCAACAATTGTTGCACTAACGAATCCATTCGTTTGGTTTGATCAAGCATCACGCCATGCGCGCGGCGCCAAATCTCCGCTTGCGGCAAGTCATCAGGCTCCATCATTTCCAAATAGCCTTGCAGCACGGTCAGCGGCGTACGCAGTTCATGCGACACGTTGGCGACGAAGTCTTTACGTATTTGTTCAAGTTGTTTGAGTTGCGTGATATCACGGATGATCAACAGTTGCTGTTTTTCGCCGTAAGCCAATACGCGAAACTCCAGTGTCAGCTCATCATTCACCGGTGCGCTTAGCTCTAGCGCCTGACTAAAATCGCCTTGTTGCAGGAACAGCTGGAAGTCTGGGTGGCGCAACAGGTTATCGATACGTTGGCCTTCATCCATAGGCCAGCGCAAACCCACCAGTTGCTGTGCCAGTTTATTGCACCATTGAATAGTCCAATCCTGTGATAATACAACAATCGCATCCGGCAACGCTTCAGCCCCGTCGCGAAACCGTCGTACTAGTTGACGTAACTCTTTGTTTTTCTTACGTGCTTTGCGTTGACGATAATAAATACCATCAAACACTTGTTGCCACGAACCATCGCCAGCCGGCGGCGATAACTTACGGTCACGCCATAACCAGCGATCTAACATAAATAAATGCTTGTAATGCCATGCAATCACACCACAGCAATACAACAACAAGGCTTCTGCCACATGGCCAATCAATAAGCCCAACAGCAGTACCAAAGTGGCATAACCAAAAAGTTTGAACGCTATCGTTCGTTTGGATAATAACAAGCGCATCGCAGGAAATGTCCCTAGCGTGAAATGATAAAGGCCGGCAAGCGCCGGCCCGTCGAGCTTATTTTACGGAAAAACGGTAGCCAGAGCCACGTACAGTTTGCACTAAAGCGTCATGGCCGTGTAAAGAAATCGCTTTACGCAGACGGCGAATGTGCACATCGACGGTGCGATCTTCGACATACACGTTGGTGCCCCACACGTGATCCAGCAGTTGTTCTCGGCTGTAGACACGCTCAGGGTGTGTCATAAAGAAGTGCAGCAGGCGGAATTCAGTTGGCCCCATCTCCAGCGGTTCATCGTTGGAGGTGACACGGTGTGACACAGGATCCAATTTTAACCCTTGCACATCAATCACTTCATCCAAGCTCGTTGGCGCCACACGGCGGATCACCGCTTTGATCCGTGCCATCAATTCTTTTGGTGAAAATGGCTTGGTGACGTAATCATCCGCGCCAACTTCTAACCCGCGGACTTTATCTTCTTCTTCACCACGCGCTGTGATCATGATGATTGGAATGTTGCGAGTTAACTCGTGTTGTTTCATTTTTTTGGCGATCTGAATGCCGCTGCCGCCTGGCAGCATCCAATCCAGCAGCACCAAATCAGGGTAAGGTTCCATTAACTGATTCAAAGCGCTGTCATAATCACCAGCGGTGTGTGGTTGGTAGCCATTTTGCTCCAACACAAAACACAACATATCGCGAATCGGCGCTTCGTCTTCGACCACTAGAATCTTTCTCGACATTGTTTGCTACACCTTTCCTTCTTAAGCGTTCAGCCGAGTATGTCCTGCAATTATGACAGTTTTATGAAAAGAACCAATGTCATAAAAACGTCATTCGAAATCCTTTCGCAAGGTTGCGCTGCCAGACGACATTTGCGTGACATTTTCGTGAAGCTTTTCTGACCCACCGGCCGCTAACCGTTGCAAGACGGGGCTTAGACCTTGGTGTCATCCGTACGCCACACTTGTGTCATAAAAAAGTCATGGCCTGTTTCTACCGTAGCTCACAGATTTTTTAATGCTTGCAGCGACGGAGACTCAAATGGCTTTTGCAAAAATCTTAAAACTCAGTGCAATTTCTACCGCGTTATTATTAGTTGGTTGTGGTGGCGGCGACATCGTCATCAACGCTGGCAGTGCAGATTCAGGCACCACCAATCCAACCACCCCAACCAGTAAATGTCCTAGCTTTGCGAAAGAAGCGGCGGCTGTGGGTGGCATCAGCAAAACCATCTGTGAAATTTCAGGCACTATCACATCAAACGTGTCACTGACCGCTGACAAATTATGGGCACTTAACGGCAAAGTGGCAGTCGGTAATGACAACGCTAACAGCGCGACTTTAACTATTGAACCAGGTACTACTGTGTTTGGTAAATCAGGCGCCGACTTCTTGGTGATTGCGCGTGGTTCAAAAATCAGTGCTGTTGGTTCTGCCAGCGCGCCTATCGTGTTTACGTCCATCAACGACTTAATCGGCACATCCAACGACGCATCGTCAGGTCAATGGGGTGGCTTAGTCATTTTAGGCCGCGCACCAACCAACAAATGTGACCAAGCGGCACTGGCCAGCTGTAAAATCGAAGCCGAAGGTAACGCCGGCCCGTACGGTGGTGATGAACCAACCGATAACAGCGGTATCTTAAAGTTTGTGCAAATCAAATACTCAGGCTACGAAGTCGTTAAAGATAACGAATTAAACGGCGTGACGTTTGCCGGTGTGGGCTCAGGCACGACCGTCGATTACCTGCAAGTGCACAACAGTTCAGATGACGGCGTTGAAGTATTCGGCGGTAAAGTCGACTTAAAACACTTAGTGCTGACCGGCAACCGCGATGACTCATTGGATTGGACGGACGGCTGGACCGGCCGCGTGCAACATGTGCTGATCCGTCATGACAAAAACCATGGTGAAGCGAACCGCGCTATCGAAGGCGACAACCGCGCCGATAAATTCGACGCGACACCGCTGACCATGCCTGTGGTATCGAACTTAACCATTATTGGTAACAACTTCAAATCAGCCGCTGCCGACTCTGAAGGCATCCTGCTGCGCGCTGGTTCTGCTGGCAAAATTTACAACGCCATCGTCACAGGCCCAGCGGCCATGGGCGAATGTTTAGAAATTGAAACGGCCGAAGGTGTTGCCAACGCCGGTAACGGCAAGTTGTTGATGCAGAACTCGATCATCAACTGTGCTGAGCCGTTCAAATCACCAAAAGACTCCAGCGGCAACACCCTGCTGAACGTACAAGACTGGTTCTTAGCGCAACCTGGCAACAGCGCGCAAGACCCACTGCTTGGTGGTTACATGCCAGCAGCGACGTCACCGACCTTAGGCAAAGGCTACAACATGCAAAACAATGTCGACCCATGGTTCGACTTGACCAACTACATTGGTGCATTTGATGGCGCGTCTGACTGGACCAAAGGCTGGACTTTTGGCCTGCACGCCACCAACGCTGCATTGACGTCTTGCCCAACAGGCACCACCGAAGTGGCGTCCTTAACTGGCAAATTAAACTGTGAAGTCAAAGGCACACTGACTAGCAATGTCACGTTAAAGGCCGGCGCTGATTATGTGTTAAACGGCAAAGTGACTGTCGGTAACGACAACGCCAACAGTGCGACGCTGACGGTTGAACCGGGCGTCACTGTGTACGGTAAATCAGGTTCCGATTTCCTGGTGGTCGCTCGTGGCAGCAAACTGATGGCCGAAGGCTCACCGACAGCGCCAATCGTGTTCACGTCACTGCAAGATGTGATTGGTTCAACCACCCGCGCCGGCCAATGGGGCGGTATCGTTGTGCTGGGTAACGCACCATCCAACAAATGTGACCAAGCAGGCACCACATGCGCCATCGAAGCTGAAGGTAACGCTGGCCCATACGGTGGTTACAAAGCCGATGACAACTCTGGCGTCTACAAATACATGCAAATCCGTTACGCCGGTTATGAAGTGGTGAAAGATAACGAGTTAAACGGTATTACCTTTGCCGGTGTCGGTTCAGGCACAGTCGTTGACCATATCCAAGTGCACAAAAACTTAGATGACGGCGTCGAAGTGTTCGGCGGTACTTTAAGCATGAAATACGTGGTACTGACATCAAACGAAGACGATTCATTGGACTGGACCGACGGCTGGAAAGGCAATGTGCAGTTCGTGCTAGTCAAACACGACGCCAACAACACTGTGTCAAACCGCGGTATCGAAGCCGATAACCAAGCCGGTAACTTCGGTGCGACACCTGTGTCAGAACCAACCATCGCCAACATGACGATTATCGGCAACACCTTTAAATCAGCGGACATGGACAGCGAAGGCATCCTGCTGCGCGCCGGTACCTCAGCCAAGTTGTACAACATGGTGGTCGCAGGTCCTAAGACAGACACAGGCGCCATGGGCGAATGCTTAGAGATTGAAACCACTCAATCGCAAGGCATGGCGGTAGCCGGTCAACTGGTGATGACCAACTCCATCATTGGTTGCCCAGAACCGTTCAAAGGCTCGGTCTCCGCGTCTGTGACCACCAAACAATGGTTTGAAGCACAAGACGGCAACAAAACCGTGGCTGACCAAGCCAGCGTGTTAAGCGGCTTGTACACCATCGACGGTATCACTACGGCCAAAGATATGAGCACGGTAAATAGCTTCTTTATCAAGACGCCGTTTGTCGGTGCCATGAACGCAAGCAACGACTGGACCAAAGGCTGGACCACAGGCCTTGGGAACTAATTGACTCGGGGCGGTTCGCCGCCCCTTTCTTGTTGCTTGGGTAAGGATCGGAATTATGAATTATCACACCCCTCGTTTTCGGATCAAACCAGTGCGTAGCGCTATGCTCGTGGCACTGGGTTTGATGGTTGCTGGCCAAGCGCTAGCGCAAGAAGCTCAACCAAATCAAACGCCGGATGGCAAAGCTGCCGACCAACAAATTGAGCGGATCAGCGTCTCTGGCCGCCTGTTAAGTTCTGCCGCCGCAGTCGCTGAAGAGCGCCGTGAACAACCAACTGTGGTTGAATTACTGGGCATGGAGCAAATCTCACGGGCTGGCGATAGTAACGCCGCTGCCGCGCTGCGCCGCGTCACTGGCTTGACGCTGGTAAAAGACAAATTTATTTACGTGCGTGGTTTAGGTGAGCGTTATTCATCGACGTTGCTTAACGGCGCTATGGTGCCAAGCCCAGATCCAACACGTAACGTAGTGCCGATGGACATGTTTCCAGCGGGCATCATCGAGTCGATGGTGGTGCAAAAGGCCTATTCACCAGAGCTGCCTGCGGCTTTTGGTGGCGGTAACGTCAACATCCGTACTGTGAGTATTCCAAACAACCAAACCTTTAGTTTCTCGTTTGGGGCGAGCCGCAATAGCTTAGACAGCGACAAGGGCTTGGATTACGCCGATGTGAGCGACAACTGGCGTGGCAAGGATGACGGTAGCCGCGGCTTGACCGACACCTTCCAAACGGCTGTGGACACCTACGGCTCGCTCGATCCGGTGAAGATCGCCCAGAAACTGGGTGGTGTCAGTGCCGAGAACCTGGCCAAGGCGGAACTGATCAACCGTAATTTGGGTTTGGAATTAAACCGCCAACTGGATGTGACAGAACAAAACACCGCGCCAGACTTTAATACGTCGATGTCGTATGGCAACAAGTTTGATTTTGGCAAACGGGTGTTTGGTGTAATGGCGGGCGTTAGCTACGACAAGAGCGAGCAAAACAGCCACGACCAAGAACGTTATTACTCCATTTCCAGCGGCACCGATTTAACCCCGCTGAACCGTTACGATGACATTCTGCGCACCGAACAGCAGGTGAAGTTGTCGGGCATGTTGAACTTTGGTTTTGAATGGGATGAAAACCACCGCATCGAAACCTCGACCATTTATTTGGCCGATACCAAAGATCGCATCAAACGCAAAATTGGTGATTCGATTGAAACCATCAACGAAGCCAACAAAGAAAACGAAATCTACAACTTGTTGTACGAAGAGCGCTCGATGCTGTCGAACCAAGTGCGTGGTCGTCACACGTTGGAATTCTTAGACGACTTACAGCTGAACTGGCAATACACGGATGCCAAAGCCCGTCGTTACGCACCAAACGAAGTGGAATACCTGTACGTTCGTACCCTCAATGACGCCGGCGCTTTGCAAAGTAAAACCTTGCGTCGCAGCGACAACGCGGCGATTTACCAATTCGGTGATATGCAAGACAACACCGAAAACGGCAGCTGGGACATCAAGTATCCGTTTGAAGCCATGGGCGCTAACTGGACATTATCCAGCGGCTATTCGTATTTCGAACGGCAACGTGACGCCAGCACCAACCGCTACAAAATGGACACCCGTGGCTACAGCAATGCTGAATTGACGCAAGACTACAGCGTGATTTTCAGTGACGCCAATATCCAAGATGCCAATAAAGGCTTCCAATTGTCGGACGTCACCGGTCAAGCCGATGACTACATGGCGGCGCAAATCATTGATGCCGTGTACGCCAATATCGACGGCAACCTGACCGACAGCTGGCGCGTCAACTTGGGTGCGCGGTTTGAGGATTTCCGCCAAGCATCGCTGCCAATGAACCCATCAACCGGTGCCATTGAAGGCAACGTCAACGAGATGACGTTAAGTGACACAGGCCTGTACCCTGCCCTGTCCGTGACTTACATGCAAACGGATGAGACCCAGTGGCGCTTTGGTGCCAGCAAAACCACGGTCCGTCCGGACCTGCGTGAAGTGACACCAGTACTGTTTATCGACCCGATCACGGACTTTAAAGTCATGGGTTATTCGTCGCTAAAAAGTACCGACATCACCGGCACCGATTTGCGGTTAGAGCGTTATTTGGAAAGCGGTAGCAACTACAGTTTTGGCGTGTTTTACAAAGACATGCAAAACCCAATCGAAGCGATTGAACTCAAAGGTTCAGACGGCAACTTGTTGATGTCATTCCGCAATGCGTTAAGCGGTCGCGTGTATGGTGTTGAAGCGGAAGCGCTGCAAAAGCTGGACTTTGCGGACGGTGAAGTCGGCCAAGTGCTGGATAACTTCTTTGTCAACGCCAACTTGACCTTGTCTAAGTCGGATATTGAGATGCCAGCGCTGGGTGAATCCAACTTGACGCACACCAAGCGGGCACTGACTGGTCACAGCAAGTATGTGGTGAACGTGCAGCTGGGTTTTGACTCGGATAACGAAAAACACAGTGCGACACTGACCTACAACGTATTTGGCAAACGGATCGCCTTTGCCGGCATCGACGGCAAAGACGACGCCTTCGAGCAACCGTTCCACTCGCTGGATTTCACATACAGCTACGACGTGTTTGAGCAAGGTGCAGTGAAGTTCTCGCTGAAAAACTTGCTGGATGAAAACACCGAGATTTTGCAACAAGGTGAAATTCTGCAAGGCCGCGAACAAGGCCAAACGGTTGGTTTGAGCTTTAGCCAGAAGTTCTAAGCCCTACTGTTGGTTTAAAAAGCACAAACCCCGCACTAGTTGCGGGGTTTGTTTTTTGCTCAGCACCAATGGCCTTTCACTCTAGCTTTATTGCCCTCGACCAAGCCGTTGCAAACGCGCGACAAAGGCATCGATTTGCGCTTCAGTTTCAGCAGCCACATGATATTTCTGGTGAAAACCAAGACTCACCGTCACGCCATCGGCATGAAAATACAAATCGTAGCCGTCAAAGCCAGCAGCGACTTGCATACCGTCCAACTGAAAACCTGGGCCAAACGCAGTTTGTACCGGCTGACCTTGTTGCTCAACACGAGTAAATACCTTCATCAGCAACAAACTGTCGATCGAATTTCGCATCACTCTCTCCTGCGCTAAAAAGCCTGTGCACTATCCACAGTGGTTAGTCTGCGATCACGACAGGCTCAGCGCTGGCCTGCGCTTTTTCTGGTTTTTTAAACAGCAATAGCAAAGGGATCGCCGATAAAGTCAAAAACATCATCAGGCGAAAATCTTGTAAATAGGCCAAAGCACTGGCCGCTTTAGTCACGTCGGCGTTGAGTTTAGCCATGCCTGCCACTGTATCGAGTGTGTAAGCACCGACATCCACTGCGTGCTGTAGGGCTTGCGAGTCTTCCCGAATAAAACCGGCCAGCGCCGCATGGTTCATTTGCGTGTGTTGCGTTAAATAGGTCACCACCACCGAAATACCGATACTGCTGCCGATGTTGCGCATCAAACTAAACAGCGCCGAGCCGTCGGTGCGATACTTGGCGTCCAGTGTCGCAAACGCCATGGTGGTCAGCGGCACAAAGGTAAACCCCAGGCCAAACCCTTGCAAAATGCCGGTGCTGATGATTTCGAACTTAGTGACATCGACAGTAAACAAGGTCATTTGATGCAAGGACACGCTGATCAGCATCAGCCCCAGCAGGATGACGTATCGACCATCCAGTTTTTGCCCTAACCGGCCGACGATCATCATGGCCGCCATGGTGCCAAAACCACGCGGCGCCAGCACCATACCGACATCAATCACCGGGTAACCCATCAAGTTCTGCAAATACGGCGGCAACAACGCCATCGTCGCTAGCAAAATAATGCCGACCACAAAAATACACACCAAGCCGACACTAAAGTTACGATCGGTGAAAATACCTGGATCAATATAAGGTTTGCGGCTAGTTAAAATGTGCGCGACAAACATATACATAGCGCCGACGGCCAAAATGGTTTCAATGACGATCTCTTGGCTGTGGAACCAGTCTTGACTCTCGCCACGGTCCAGCAGCATCTGCAGTGCACCGATAGACAGACTCAATAACCAAAAGCCAAACCAGTCAAACTTTTTGTACTCCAGCGGCGTTTCGCGGACGAACATGCTGATCCCCAGCCACGCCAGCAAGCCAAACGGCAAGTTGATGTAAAACACCCAGCGCCAGTTGTAATACTCGGTCAAATAACCGCCCAATGACGGGCCAAGAATAGGGCCAACCATCACCCCAATGCCCCACAACGCCATTGCCGCGCCGTGTTTTTCTTTCGGGTAAGCGTCCAGCAGCACCGACTGCGACAATGGCACCAACGCCGCGCCAAACACTCCTTGTAACAAGCGGAATAACACAATTTGCGTTAAGTTCTGTGCCGCACCACACATCATTGATGCGAGCGTAAAACCAATCACCGACCAGATGAAAATCTGTTTGCGACCAAAACGCGCGCTTAAAAAGCCGGTTAGCGGCATGCAAATCGCCGCAGCGACAATATAGGACGTCAGCACCCACGAAATTTGATCTTGGGTCGCACCAACACTGCCTTGCATATGCGGCAGCGCCACGTTGGCAATGGTGGTATCCAGCGCTTGCATGATAGTCGCAAGCATCACCGAAATGGTGATCCACAGCCTCTGACTGGCAGTGATCTCTGTTGGCATTACAAACTCCAACCCAACACTTGGCGTTTATGGCCGGTATCCACGGCCACCACCGCGCTTAAACCAGTCAGCAACAACTTAGCCGCTTGCGGGTCTTGGATCGGATCGAATTCAATACGCACAGGCACCCGCTGACTGATCTTCACCCAGTTGCCGGTGGCGTTTTGGGGCGGGATCACCGCAAATTCACTGCCGGTGGCAGGGCTAAAACTTTGTACTTTGCCAGTAAATTCCACATCAGGCAGACGGTCAATGGCGATGGCGACGGGTTGGCCTTCGCGCATGTACGCGATGTCTGTTTCAGTGAAGTTGGCTTCAATCCACAACGAATTGGCCACCAAAGTGGCATTGCTGCGCCCTGCCGCCAAGAACTGGCCTGGTTTGGGTAAATTGCTGACCACGCCAGCTCGCGGCGCTTTGACGTCTACATAACTTAAATCCAGTGCTGCCCGCTCTTTTGCCGCCAGCGCGGCTTGATAACTTGGGTGCTCGCTGAACGGTTTGGTCACGTCACCACCTAAACTTTCGCTGATCCGGGTCAGGTCTTGTTCTAACGTGACGATTTGTTGTTGCGCCAATTCTAATGCTTGTCGCGCGTCATCTAAGCTGGTGGCGGCGACATAATGTTTGCGCGCCAGGTCGGTTTGTCGGTCATAGGTTTTTTTGGCAAACGCCAATTTAGTGCGGGCTAAGGTGATTTCTGCTTGTTTTTCAGCGTACGAGGCGCGAAGCGCCGACAATTCAGTTTGCACTTGGGCGAGCTTAGCGCTGGCTTGCTCAAGCGCTAGCTGGTAAGGTGCAGCGTCAAGACGGTACAGCACTTGCCCTTCGGTAACTGCAGCGTTTTCAGCCACCAACACCTCATGGACTTGTCCAGCCACTTGGCCGCTTAAGGGGATCTTATCGGCTTTTAAGTAGGCGTTTTCAGTTTCCACCACCCGGCCACCGGATAAATATAACCAACCGCCGATAAGCGCAGCCACTAACGGAACCACACCTAAGAACACAACACGTTTGCTTGCTGTTGCCAATGACATACTACTTTTCTCCGAAACTCACCGTGGGTTGTGACCCAAAAACTGACAAAAAGGCGCGAGGGTTATTGACCCATCTGCTGCAAATTCTGGCGTAACAGGCTTAACAAGCCTTTGATCTGGAATTCATCGATGCCTTGCAGCGCTTGCTGCTGCAACGACAAGCCGCACGCTTTGATGCGGGCAATTTCCGCCGTGGCGGCTTCACACAGATAAATCCGAAAAGCACGACGGTCTTGTGGATCTGGCCGGCGCTCGACGAACTGGTGGCTGACTAAGGTGTCAATCAAGCGCGCCATCGTCATCGGTTGCAATTCGGCATACTCGGCCAACTCGACTTGGCGTGCGCCTTCAAAACGCGCGACGTAAATCAAAGCGCGGGCTTCGGCAAAGGTCAGCGGGCTGTTGGTCAGCGCCTTGGCAAACTCTGCACGCATCAAGCGGGCGATGTCGGCGATAAGTAGCCCTAGGCTATCGTCGTTAATCAGTGGATTATTTGACATAGTTGCGCCTCAATATAGTAAGCATTACTTATTATATTGTTTGCTTACTTATTTTGACAACCCAGTCGAGGCAACGTCGACCAGCAAATGGCGATCGACTAAGCGGCAACAAATCGGGACAGGCGCTGCGAAGACTTGCGAAAAAGCGTGCAAAAGCTGGCTGTTCCGACCAATGTTTCCTTGACGGTTTGGCGCTAACTTCTTAAGATCCAGATAATTATCTTTGATGAGGCCTCCTTCCTTGGACATACACAGTCGACCTTCATTGTCGTAACCCTGCCTGCTGTCCAGCTCATCACCGGCCAGCCAAGGCTGGTCGAAGTCTAACTTCTGACACACAAAGTCAACTGAACCTGGCATCAATGGATGCTCCAAGGGACAGGCCTGCAGCTGCAGGAGTTTTTTCATGCTACGTATTTTTTCCCTGCATAATCATCGGCTCGACCGCTTAGAGCTGGAACAAGTCTCTGATTTACAAAAAGTAATTTGGGCGGACCTGCAAGAACCCGAAGAACATGAACGGCTGTTTGTCACCGATCATTTTGGCCAACAGCTGGCACAACGTCCCGATTTGGATGACATCGAAGCATCAGCGCGGTTCTTTGAAGACGAAGACGGCTTGCATATTCACAGCCTGTTTTTCTATCAAGAAGAACGGGCCAGCACCACGACGGTAGCCTTTACCATCCGCGACGGTCGCTTGTTTACGTTGCGTGAGCGCGAATTGCCGGTGTTTCGGTTGTACCGGATGCGCTCGCGCATTCAAGCGCTGCAAACCGGCAACTGCTACGAATTGCTGCTCGACTTATTTGAAGTGAAAATCGAGCAGCTTGCTGACACCATCGAAGAGATTTCGCTGGGTCTTGAAGCCATTAGTCAAGTCATCTTAAAGGGCCAACAAAACGAAGCGTTTCAATCATCGCTATCGCGCCTGACCGAATTGGAAGACATGAGCTGGAAAGTCCGGTTGTGCCTGATGGATACGCAACGGGCGATTAGCTTTTTGCTGCGCAAAGCGCGGTTACCGGCCGAGCAATTAGAACAAGCACGCGATGTTCTGCGCGACGTCGAATCCTTGTTACCGCACAACGAATCCTTTTCGCAACGCGTAAACTTCTTGATGCAATCAGCAATGGGTTTTATCAATATCGAGCAAAACCGCATCATCAAAATCTTCTCGGTGGTCTCCGTAGTGTTCCTGCCGCCGACTTTGGTGGCCAGCAGCTACGGCATGAACTTCGCCAAAATGCCGGAATTAAACTGGAACTTCGGTTATCCAATGGCGTTAGGACTGATGATGCTCGCCGGGCTTGCACCTTATTTGTTCTTCAAACGCAAAGGCTGGTTGTAACCATGCGCGGGATTTGGCTGCTATGGCCGCTGCTGTTTAGTCAGGCGCTGCACGCGCAATCGACAGCAGCAGCAAACACAGCGACCACCGTGGCCACTGCGCCTGCATTAACCATCCCGACACTGCAAAGCCGCGTCGAGCCCAAGTATCCATTGAAAGAATTGCGAGATGGAGTCGAAGGCGCCGTCATTGTGCGCTTTTTGGTGGACCCGCAAGGCGTGCCGCTGCAAGTCAGTGTAGTGCGCTCCACCGGCATCACCGCATTTGAGCAAGCGGCGGTTGCCGCCGTTAAACAGTGGCGTTTTGCACCAGCCCGCGACGCACAAGGTAAAGCAAAAATCAGCAACCTGCTGCAAGTGCAATTGCAGTTTAAAATCGAGTAAGGTCAGCAAATGCATGGTTTTAGCAAGCTAAAGCATTTTTTAGCCAGACCATACTGGATGCAGCTGGCCTTTGTTCCTGTTTGGTGTTTGTTGGGGCTGGCACGACTGCAAGTCCTGCATCGTGATTTTAAGTTGATCGCACCAACCCTTGGACATCATCAAGGCGTGGCGCGGCCTATTCCAGAGCTTTCCTCCCATGAAATGCAGCGAGCACGACAAATAAGTAGGCAAATTCAATGGGTGGCACGTTACTGTCCGTGGCGGGCGAATTGTTTTGCTCAAGCGATCACGGCGCGTTGGCTCTGCGGATTTTACCGTCTGCCGTGTTTGATCTGTTTTGGCTTGAAAAAATCGACCGACGGCCAAGTACTGGCCCATGCGTGGGTGCGTGCGGGAGATGTCGCGATCACAGGTGGTGATGGTTTTGCCGATTATCAGCTCGTTGGTAGTTTTTTGTATAGCCCAAAAACAAAGGCCGCATAATGCGGCCTTGGTTTTATCAGCGACGTTAACGCCGTGCTTAGAACTTGTGTTCTAAACCAAATGCGATGTACTTCGTATCGTCTTTGGTCAGGAAGTTGTAAGTGCTGTACCAAGCAAACAATTTGGTGTCTTTGCCCAGTTTGTAATCCGCACCCAGTGAGTAGCCTTTGTCATCTTCCATCGTTTGGTATTGGACTTTGAATTCTAACTTGTCCATTGGGTACGCGACGTTCGCCAAATAACCGTTGTCTTTGGTCGTTTTAGTGATGTCTTGTTGTTGATGTAAACCAGCACCCAGTTTGAAACCAGCAACTTTGTATTGAGCCATCAAGCGCTTGGCATCATAACCGTTTACATCGTTATCAACTGCCGCAGACGCGAACACTTTGGTGTCTTTCAGGTTTTCATCACCGTACATCAGGGCGAACGATTGGCCTGATTTGCCAGTTGGTGTGTCTTTCATGATGCTGCTAACTTCAACGGCGAATTGACCCGCGAACTTTGGTGACACGTAAGTCACAGAGTTGCTCATGCGGTTTTCACCTTTCCACAGCGTTTTTAAGTCGGCTTCGTAATCGTTGTACAGGTCGATTTTGCCTTGCGATTCTTTCAGTGCTGTATCGTGACGGCCGAATTTCACAGTACCGAAGTTGCCTTTCAAACCAACGAATTGGTTACGGGCTTTGATGTTTTTCTCGTTCGCTTCATCAGATGGGTCCACTTCCCATTCCAATTGGTAAACCAGCGTCAGACCCGCGTCTAAGGCTTGATCGCCTTTTAAGCCGAAGCGTGAAGCGTTGCTTTTCAGCTCGCTGTAGCTGCCTGCGCCTTTGTCAGATTGTTGAACAGACACGTTGATTTTACCGTATACCGACACTGGGTCAGCGTGTGCCGCCGTCGCCAGAGCCATCAATGCAACCGCAACACCAGTTTTTTTCGCGAACATGTTTTTGTCCTTTTTGACTATTAAGTTGTGTGCCCTTGGGCTGCCCTTAGTATAAACAGCCTAGGTGGATTTCAAGGGTTTTGGGTGCAGGGCGGTGAAAAAATCCAACGATCACAACAAGATGACACTTGTATGTCGCAGAGGTTTCCACCCCGTTGCAGTTGGAAGACAAGTGTATGACTCGTTTATGACAGCATTATGACAACATTCATCCGACCACTATTTTTTTGTGGATTTTTCCGGCAAGGCTAAACAGGCGCCGCTGCGCGGTGCGCGATCAAAATCAACCCCGTTGGCCAATAGACGTGGCGCTGGTGTAAATTGCGGGCTGGCATAACTTTGCGTTAACCGTTCGCCGACGTAGCGCACTCCGGCTAAGTCCAGCATAGTGTCAAAGGTGTAGCTGGTCAGCAAAGGCTTAGTCGCCGCTGCTTTCATCGCGGCAGTTTTCAAAGGATAGGTCTTATCAAACAAGCTGCTACGCCACCAAAAGGCACCGACCCGATAATCACGCTCGGTGTTGTGGCCGTGACCGCTTTTATCACAACCTTGGTCGAACAGGTTTTCGCCATGATCTGACAAGTACAACAAGCTGCTGACCGCGCCTTGCTGATCCAACTGTTTGATCATGCCGGACAACACAAAATCGGTATAGCGAATGGAGTTGTCATACGCATTGACCAGCATCTCGCGCTGCGCAGGGTCGTGCATGGCTAGTTTTTCGCCTTTGCCTGACGGTTTAAAGCGGTCAAACTCCATCGGATAACGGTCTGGATAACTAAAATGGCTGCCAAGCGTGTGGATGACGATCAGCTGTTTTTGCCGATTCTGTTTGACGATGTTGGCAACCGCATCAATCAACACGCCATCATAGACGCCTTCTTTGCGATAGCCTACCGGGTTTAAATACGACACTTCATCCGCTTCACTCGCATGCAAGGCGACGCTGCTGTCGTGCACGCCGAGCGGGCTTTGCGTGGATAACCAGCTAGTGTAAAACCCAGCTTCTTTGAAGGCGGCGACGAGGGACTTTTCGGCAAAATAGTAGCTGTGGTCGCTGGCCGGTTTGCGCGAAACAATCACCGGCACCGACATCCGCGTCCAGGCCCATGGCGATACCATGTCTTTAAAACTTACCAGCTGGCGCTCTTTGCTTAATTTCGGCGTGGTTTCCCGCGTATAGCCGTTTAATTGCAGATGATCAGGCCGTACGGTTTCACCGATCACCAACACGTAAATTTGCCGCTCGCCGATCAGCTCAGGCTGACCCGCGTTGAATTTAAAGTCTTTGCTTTTAGCGGCAACGGCTTCCAGCGTCCATTGCTGCTTTTGGTATTCGGCAAAACTCAGCAGCAAATTCAGCGGGTAACTTTGATAAAACAAATTGTAACTTTGCGGCAGCGGCCGACGCGACAAAGCGGTTTCTTCCGCCGTTGCTTTTTGTTCAATCGGATATTGATTGGCGTACCAACGTTCTTGGTCGGCAACCCAAATCAACCCTAACACTGTGGCGCCCCAAACCACTTTGCGCCCATAACGGGACCAGCGGCTGTTCACCACCTTCAACTGCGCCGCGGTTAATGCAAACAACAACAAGATGCCAATCACCACACTGGTCAACAAGCCCCCCAACCCCGACAAATAGCCGGCGGCTTCTGCCAGATCGGTTTCGGCTATGATAGCCATGGCGTGCGCGTCAGTCGGCTTTTGATAATGACTTAAATAAAACAGCTCTTGCGGCGCCAACAAAGCCAGCGGCAATAAGGCCCAAATACTTTTGTGGAGCTTGTCGCTCAGCGATAACAACAGCGCCACCAGCAACAACGCTGGGAACAAACCAAACTTGAACCAATGCGTGATGGCTTTGCCTTGCCAGAGCAAATACAGCTGTGGCGTGACGCATAACATCACAACGAGAAATAGACACAACCACGCCAAACGACGTGTGCGGATCAATGCATGGATCAAAGCTGGGCCTCAATAAAAATACAGCAAGAAAAATAGCTCTTTTGCAGAATCAGCAAGTTAGCAGGCCTTGGTTCGCCTGTCAGCGCAAACCTTACTGACTGCCGGTTATTTGTACGGTTTTGCACTGGTATTTTGTCATATTTTTATAGTATGGTGCTGGGCAATTGTAAGAAAGACGGCCGGCAGATACGCCTGTACGGACCGCTTAGAACTCGATCCAGAAAGGAAGTATCATGTTAGCTCAACCAGTCGCGTTAAATAACGAACAACATAAAAACTTAAAAATCACCGGTAACTTCTCTGCAGAATGCATGGCCGATCGCCATGTTGTGCCTTTAATGCTGCAAGAATTCACAGCGGCTGCACCGCATTACCCAATTTTCTTTTTGCAAATCAACGAAAAACAATTCAGCCCAGTCGCTGTATTTGGCTTAAAAGAAGGCCAAAACTTATTGTTGAAAGACGGCCAGTTTGAAGGCAACTACCTGCCTGCAGCTATCCGTTGCTACCCGTTCACACTGGCACAAGCCAATGACGAGCAACTGATCCTGTGCATCAACGAACAAGCCGACAACGTCAGCACCACTGAAGGCCAAGCCTTGTTCAACGAAGACGGTTCACACACTGAATTCTTCCAAGGCATCAACAACTTCTTCCGTGATTACATCGACGCTAACACTGCCAACCGCAATATCGTTGATCAAATCACCGAAATGGGTTTGCTGCGCGCTGATGGTCTGCAATACCGCGATTTAGCGGGTAAAGAACACCGCGTTAACGGCTTCTTCGTCATCGACCAAGAAAAGTTCAACGCATTAAGCGATGAGCAGTTCCTGTCTTTACGTAAATTTGGCGTGTTGCCAGCAATTTATGCCCATTTCGCATCATTAGAGCGTATCGGCAACCTGATCTCTCGCCAGCCAGTTTAATCTGCACTCGCGATCTCAGTACGAAGGTGGCTCCGGCCACCTTTTTTATTGCCTGTTGGTCTGGGTTTTGCTTGGGTAATTCGCAATCTGCTGTCAGCACTTGCTACGACAAGCGTTTGACGCAGCGCAGCCTACAACCGTCAAGGTAACCAGTGAGAAGTCGAATGCGCTATCTAAAACCAATAGTCGCCATGTGCGGATGGCTGACGTGGCACAGTGTGGCGGCCCCCGCACCTTTTTATTTTTGGCAAAGTCAAAGCACCGGTAAATTGATTTGCAAGCAGGTCTCACCGGGCGAAGGCTGGCGGCTGTTTAGCGGGCCTTATGTCGATGGCGGCTGTCGCACGCCGGTGCCACCAACCTTTTAACGAGGAACGGCGAGCAACGCGGTTTTGGCAATCGATAACAAATCGTCTGCAGTGGCACCACTGCTCGATTGCACCGAAATGCCTTGCAGGACTGTGATCACAAACCGCGCTAGTGCTTGCGCATCGGTGGCTGCCGGCAGATCACCATCGCGTTGTGCTTGCAGCAAGCGGTCGGTCAACAACTGAGCTCCCGCTTGCCGGCGTTCAATCAAGGCTTGTTTGACGCGCATCGCATCATCGCTGCAACTAAGTGCGCTTTGCACCAACACGCAGCCTTTGGGATGGTCTGGGTTGCCAGCGGCCTGTGCGGCACCGAGCAACATGCGTTCAATGACTTGGTATGCTGTGGGTTGCTGCAACGATGGGTAAAAATAAGCGTCTGGGCGGTTCTCATAACGTTCGACGGCTTTCAAAAACAGCTGTTCTTTATTGCCAAACGCTGCATAGAGACTGGGCTTATTAATGCCCATGGCTTGGGTTAAATCGGGTAATGAAGCGCCCTCGTAGCCTTTTTGCCAAAAGACTTCGAGTGCTTTATCAAGCACTTGGTCCGCATCAAACGAACGCGGACGCCCTGGGGACGCTTTCACTGACGACATGGAACAACCATAAAAAGGCACAAAACAGCCGATAGCCTAATTTATTCGGGCCTTGCGGTAAAGCAAAAGGCCACGTTCATCACGTGGCCTTTTGGCAACAATCTCAGACAAACCATCAGGCGGCAACGCGATTGTCACTGCGGTTTTTACGCACGGCGGCACGATTACTAAAGCTACGCTCGACCAAAAAGCGCCGGCAAAAAAAGTCGATCACCGCATCCACTGATAAAAACGGCGCATGCAATTGATGGCGGACCATCACGGCACGACCTAACAGCTGCAATGTTTGCTCGAGATTTTGCCCTTGCACCCGCGCCACTTTGTAGCTGCTTAATAGATGATGTAACGTGGCTAACGCGGTAGACCCGGAACTTGGCAATTGCATCAGCCCCAATTCCTGCAGACGGTAACCTAATTGACAAATCTTTTGCAGGCGCAGATGTTCTTTCATGATGGGGCTCCTTTGACTTCAGCCGGTATGCTTTTGTATCGGTTAACGGGCAAAAAACTTGAGCCACAAAAATCAATAGACCTGCATGAACACGGATGTTCGTCTGTGGCTGGTTCTAACAAGAAGCTGCGATACGCACTTTATTGCGGCGAAAAACAACCACTTCTGCAACCGAGTTGGCTTAATAGTTGAGAAACTTAATCGATTAAGCTAAAGTCAAAAGACTTGAGGTGGTCGCCGACAACATCCGCAGAGCATCCGCCCGTAAAACCTTGGAGTCCAGCAATGATTAGTGTGATTGGGGAAAACGTCATCGATTTGTTAAGTCAAACCGACGGTTCTTTTCGTGCCAGCGTTGGCGGTTCGCCACTGAATGTGGCTGTTGGAGTGGCGCGTGCTCAAGTCCCTAGCTACTATTTGTCCCCCTTGTCACTCGACGCCATGGGACAACGCATAACACAACAACTGCAAGGCGATGGTGTGCAGTTACCAGATAACAACCGTTCGCATTGTCCGACGTCGTTGGCGTTTGTTACCTTTGATGCCGCTGGGCAACCGCAATATAGCTTGTATCGTCAGGGCATCGCCGACCGCGACACGTCTGCAGAGCGCTTGCTGGCTGCGCTGCCGAAAGCAACCAAAATTCTGCATACCGGGTCACTGGCACTCGAACCGCAAGATGCAGAGCAATTGATCCCGGTATTAAAAGCCGCCAAAGCTTGGGGCATGTGGCTAAGTATCGATATCAATGTGCGACTGGCCTTTGTATCAGACGCAGCGGATTATCGGCGTTATTTGCTAGAGCTGATCCCGCTGGCAGACATCATCAAAGCTAGTGACGAAGATCTGGAACATCTGTTTGGCGCTGGCGACGGTTTGGACAAACTCAAAGCGCTGAACCCTCATGCGCTGATCGCCTACACCACAGGTGCCTCAGGTGCCCGCTTGTACCTCAAAGACTGTGAAGTATTTGCGCCGGCTGTTGCAGCCGAGCCTTTTGTCGACACGGTCGGCGCCGGTGATACTTTTTTCGCCAATTTGCTGGCAGGCTTAGTGACCTGGCATGGTCAGCCATTGCCGCCCGTCAACGACTTGCTGCCGCTGCTGCAACGGGCAAATCTAGCAGCCAGCCTGAATGTGCGTAAAGCGGGTTGTCAGCCGCCGCATAAAAACGAGTTGGATGCAGCTTTTGCTGCCGTTTATGGGCCAACGTAACATTGCTGGATTGCACCGGGCGTTGGCGCTGCGAACGCTGCGGTTTTGAGTAGACTAAAATTTGCTCGACAAACAGGATAAAAAACGCAGCTTGAGCTGCGTTTTTTATGTCAAAGCAACCGCTGTTGGCTTAAGCGCGACGGCGGCGAACCAACAATAATAGTGACAAGCCCAACAAACCTAATGACGCAGGCGCAGAGACTTGCGGTGGAGGCTCATCACCACTTGGGTCACGGCCCCATACGGAAATATGTGACAAACCGGCAGGGTTTTTCAGGCCATTTTGACCACCTGCACGTAACACGTTGCTCATATCCCAAATACCGCCAAATACTAAGTTTTCATAGTTGGTACCGATCCCTGAAGGTAAACCAAGTTGGTTCACAGAGAAGTTGTAGATTGCATGGTTGTTACCAGACTTAAACACCAGAGCGATAGCGTCGAAAAAACGATTAGACCCAAGTAATTGCAGCAAGGCGGCTGGGTTGTTAGCTGGTGGCTTTAGTTGCCATTCGCCTTTGACCAAGCCAGATCCATTACAATCAGCATCTAAAACACCATCAGCGTCATAGCAGTTTTTCAACGTAAACAAGGTATTGACGTAGGTGTAGCTGACGGTGCCGTTGCTGGATGTACCGCCAACGAAGGTGTTGTCTGTGGATTTACCCATGTAGATCCAACCTGGATCGACAAACACCCCTGGTGTTTTTAAATCTTGTAATTCAGCAGCAGTCGTAAACGCACCGGTTTCGCCCCACAAGCCATCATAGGCAGTGTTGAGGTAACCATCGTTTTTCCAACCTAAGTTGGTTGAACTCACCGGATGAATAGAACTCGTCGTGTCATTGCCTTCGATAATTTGATAACACTGAGCTGCATTCAACGGCAGTCCCGCTGGAATTGGTACTGCAAAACCACTGTTGGTGGTTACGCTGGTTAACTGTACCGCATCACAATCAGTCATCAAGCCGGCATGGCTGTATCCTGAAATCAGCAGAGCCACAGTTGCAATGAATTTTCTCAACATATCGACATCCCCGTTAACAACTCAAAACCCTTCTTAAGCCTTCTTAACAACGCATAGTCCGTGCCATTTTTATCGAAGACCGTCGCAACTGGCCTTAAGATAGGCTGGAATTCAACTGTCCGTTTACTTGTTAAATTTGCTGACACTGCAAACGCTAACGAGATGTGAACCCTGTTTCAGAAATGAAAAAGCCGCCTAAGACAAAGACGGCTTTGAAGGGAAATTTAACGACGGTATTGCGACGAAACGCTCAAAACCGGCTAATTTATAAGCAAAATGTTACACCCGCACTGGCCCGGCGACGGCTTCAATCTGTTGTTGTACACCTTTGCCAAGGCCAAGCAAAAAGCCCCACTCCGCCACCACAAACAAAGGGCCAACGGCTAAACCAATCAGATCATCAACAAATGCTGGTTTGCGGCCTTCATAGTAGTGACCGATAAATTGAATGATCCACCCCACCACAAACACCGCCAACGATGCCCACGTCGAGTTCATGCCTTCAAACGCCAGCAGCGGCTGTACAGCCAGCGCGCATAAAGCGAAAAAGCCCAGCATCGCTAGGCCATAAACGACACTTAAGCGGAAATAAAACAAGCTCACCGCCACTAGCAACAAATGCGTAATGGTTACAGTGCCAACGCTGGCTAATTCAAACAGTGGCACAGCGCACAGGCCCATCACGGCAATTACAATCAGTGGAATACCGATAAAATGTGTGTAGATATTGCGTTGGTCGCGGTGATATTCGGCGTATTGGGTCAGGTGCTGCACTAACGTTTTCATCGATGTCTCCTTGGCGGACATTCAGCTCTAAGTTGGCTGTTTGATAGCAATTGGGCGGTGCTCCGATGGCACCTTCCGTTGACTGTACTTCGCTTGAGGCTACCTGAATGTCAGGAAAACGACAATCTCCGCCGAAATTACCATCAACGCAGCGACTTAAACGCCTGCATGTTCCAATTCGCGCTGCAAATAGTCGCGACGCAACAGCACTAACGCGCCATAACTTAAGGCGATGACGCCTTCCCGCTCGAGCGCGCGCAACAATTGATTGGTGCTTTGCCGCGACAAGCCAAGCAACTGCGCCAATTGCTGCTGCGACAACGGCAAGCGCGCGCCATTTTCAGGGCACAGCTGCCACAAACGCCAGCACAACCTGGCCCTGGCGCTGAGTAAGGTCTGTTGCTCAAGCGCCAAAAAGGCTTGGCGCATTTTCGCTGTTAACAGCTGCCCCAAGTGCTGCCACCACTGCGGATGTTGTTTCAGTAACTGCTGCAGCGCCAGAGCTGGGAAATGCAGCAGCCGACACGGCTGCGCCGCGATAGCATCGTGGGTGCGGGCCTCACCGTCAAACAAGGCAATTTCGCCAAACACCACACCGGGTTCTATGACAGTGAGCAGCGCTTCATCACCGTGTCTGTTGACGCCGGAAATTAGCAACAAGCCTTGTTGCAACAAATAGATGCCATCAAAACTGTCACCGCGATGAAACAACACTTCCCCAACCAGCAGCGTGCGCTCGCGACCTAGCGCCAGCAATTGCTGCTGCAGCGGCGGGTCAAGTTGGGGCAACCAAGCTTTTTGCATAGTCGTGAGTTCAATTCAAACAAGGGGAGAGCTGGCAGCTTACGCCACTGACGACTGCACGACCAAGCATAAATTATTAAACTGAACGTTCATTCTAATTTTTTCACAGATCCACCACCAGATCGTCAGAAATTTTCGACTGGTTGTTCCATGCCGCAGATTTTAGAATGAACGTTCAGACTAGTTCATAAATCCACAGGAGCTCAACATGTTTCCGAATCACTCTCGTCGCTGGTTGACGCTGATCACCGCCGCTGTCGTAGCCGCGTGTGGCGGCAATGCAGCTGAACCTGCGGCAGCAGGCGCTCCAGCAGCCGCGCAAGTCGGCGTCGCACAACTTGCTACCCAAGCCATTACCATCACCAGTAGCAAACCTGCGCGCCTGACCGCATCTGCGGTGGCGCAGGTGCGCCCACAAGTCAGTGGCATCATAGAGCAGCGATTATTCACCGAAGGTAGCTGGGTCAAAGCCGGTCAAGCTTTGTATCAAATTGACCCAGCGCCGTTTGCCGCCAAGCTGGCACAAGCCGACGCCGCGCTGGCTCGTGCTAACGCAAACTTGGCCAATCAGACCGCCAAATTGCAGCGCTACAGCCTATTGCGCCAAAGCAAAGCCGTCAGCCAACAAGAATTTGATGAAGTGAACGCGGCGCTCCTCAGTGCCAAAGCCGATGTGAAAACCGCGCAAGCGCAACAAAAAACCGCGGCGTTGGATCTGCAATACAGCCAAGTCAAAGCACCGATCAGCGGTTTTATCAGCAAATCCAATGTCACAGTGGGCGCTTTAGTGTCTGCCAATCAAGCCGACGCGTTAGCTAGCATCACCCAATTAGACCCGATTTATGCCGACTTTAGCTTAAGTAGCCGCGAATTAGCCGAGCTCAAAGCCAGACAACAACGCGGTGAGCTGCAAAGCGCCAGCAATAACCAGCAAGTCAGCTTCACGGATGAAACCGGCCAGGCTCATGGCAACGGCCAGCTGCTGTTTAACGAAGTGCAAGTCGACAGCAACACAGGTTCAGTCACCTTGCGGGCGCAGTTTGCTAACCCGCAAGGCAGCCTGCTACCCGGCGCTTTTGGCCAAGTCGAATTTGTCGAAGGGGCGAACCCGCAAGCCTTATTAGTGCCGCAGTTCGCCATCAGCCGCAATCCAAAAGGCGAAGCCACCGCGTTAGTCGTCACCAAAGAGAACCAAGTGGCGCAACGTGTATTGCAAATCGATCGCGCTGTACAAGGCCAATGGCTGGTGCAAGGCGGTTTTGTTGATGGCGATCAGTTGATCGTCGAAGGGTTACAAAAAGTGCGTCCCGGCATGCCCGCACAAGCAGTGCCTGCCAGCAGCAGTGGCGCCGCCGCTGTGGCCGCGCAGTAAGGAGTCATGATGTCTCGTTATTTTATCGATAAACCAGTGCTGGCGTGGGTGCTGGCGATTGGCGTGATGATCGCCGGTCTGTTTGCCGTCAACACCTTGCCCATCGCGCAATACCCTTCGATTGCGCCGCCAGCGATTTCAGTCACCGCCACCTACCCTGGCGCCTCGGCGCGGACGCTCGAAGAAACCGTCACGCAAATCATTGAACAAAAAATGAAAGGCATCGATGGCTTGTTGTACATGGCATCCAGTTCCGATGCCAATGGCACAGTCACGCTGACATTAACGTTCAGCGCTGATACCAACCCAGATACAGCGCAAGTGCAGGTGCAAAACAAGTTGTCACTGGCAACGCCTTTGCTGCCGCAAGAAGTGCAGCGCCAAGGCATTAACGTGGCCAAGTCCGCACGTAACTTCCTGATGGTGGTGGGTTTTGTCTCCGAAGACGGTTCGATGAACAACATCGACATCGGCGACTACCTATCCAGCAACGTGCAAGACGTGTTGTCGCGCGTGCAAGGCGTCGGTGAAGTGCAGCTGTTTGGTTCGCAATATGCGATGCGAATTTGGCTCGACCCGAGCAAATTAGCCCATTACGGCTTAACCCCAGCCGATGTCACCGCTGCCATTAGCGCGCAAAATGCGCAAGTATCGGCCGGTCAATTAGGTGCCTTGCCTGCCGTGCAAGGCCAGCAATTAAACGCCACAGTCACCGCACAAAGCCGTTTACAGACGCCCGACGAGTTCCGTGCCATTTTGCTTAAAACCGCCAGCACAGGCGCCACCGTCACCTTAGGTGACGTCGCCACCGTTGAACTTGGCGGCGAGAACTACGGCATGGTTGCGCGCTACAACGGCAAACCAGCCTCGGGCATGGGGATTAAACTAGCCAGCGGCGCCAATGCGCTAGATACCGCCGAGCGTGTGCGCGACCAGTTAGCCTTACTCGAGCCCTACTTCCCGCAAGGTCTACAAGCGGTAGTCCCTTACGACACCACGCCATTTGTTAGCTTGTCGATTGAAAAAGTCGTGCACACCTTGCTCGAAGCCATAGTGCTGGTGTTTTTAGTCATGTATCTGTTTTTGCAAAACTTTCGCGCCACGTTAATTCCAACCATTGCCGTCCCCGTGGTCTTGCTTGGCACCTTTGGCATTTTGGCGGCCTTGGGTTATTCGATTAACACGCTGACCATGTTTGCGATGGTGCTGGCCATAGGGTTACTGGTGGACGATGCCATTGTGGTGGTGGAAAACGTCGAGCGGGTGATGACCGAAAAAGGCTTGTCGCCGCTGGAAGCAACCCGGGAATCGATGCAAGAGATCAGCGGCGCCTTGGTCGGCATCGCGTTGGTCTTATCCGCCGTGTTTGTGCCGATGGCATTTTTTGGAGGCTCAACCGGCGTGATCTATCGCCAGTTCTCAGTGACGTTGGTCTCGGCCATGGCGCTGTCTGTGCTGGTTGCGCTGGTGCTGACTCCTGCGCTATGTGCCAGCTTGCTAAAACCCTCGCACGAATTTGATAACACTAGCTTGTTAGGCCGCTTCTTTAACGGCTTTAACCAACGTTTTAACCGCACCAATCAAGTCAGTCAGTCGCTGGCGCGGCGTTTAATTGCGCGCTCCAAACGCAGTCTGTTGGTCTACGGCTTGTTAAGTGCCGGCATGGTGGGCTTGTTTACTCAGTTGCCATCAGCGTTTTTACCCGACGAAGACCAAGGCATTTTGTTTAACCAAATCGTGTTACCGGCCGGTTCCACTACCGAACAAACCTTGGGTGTGGTGAAAAAAGTCGAAGACTTTTATTTAAGCCAACCGGACAGCATCAAATCGGTGTTTTCCGTCACCGGCTTTAGTTTTGCAGGTAACGGCCAAAACATGGCGCTGGGGTTTGTCAATTTGAAACACTGGGACGAGCGGCAACGCCCCGACCAACATGTCGGCGCTATTGCGGGCAAAGCCATGGGCTTTTTCTCCACCATCAAAGAAGCCTTCGTATTTGCCTTCCCGCCACCAGCGGTGCTGGAACTCGGTACAGCCAACGGCTTTAACCTGTACCTGCAAGACCGTTCAGGCCTTGGCCACGACGCCTTGCTAAATGCCCGGAACCAACTACTCGGCATGGCGAGTAAATCCCAAGTGCTGGCCGGTGTTCGCCCCAATGGCCAAGAAGATACGCCGCAACTGAAATTGGACATCGATTTGGTGAAAGCGACGGCCATGGGCGTCAGCCAAAGCGATATCAACCAAACCTTGTCGACGGCCTGGGGGTCAACCTATGTCAACGACTTTATCGACCGCGGTCGAGTGAAAAAAGTGTTTGTGCAAGGCCAAGCACAAAGCCGGATGCAACCGGATGACTTAAACCAATGGTATGTGCGGAACAACCAAGGCAAGTTGGTGCCCTTTGCCGCCTTTGCCAGCGCGCATTGGCAGTTCGGCTCGCCACGCTTGGAGCGTTACAACGGCTTCCCTGCGATGGAAATTCAAGGGGCGGCAGCGCCTGGATTTAGTACCGGTCAGGCGATGATCGAACTGGAAGCCTTGTTGCAACAACTGCCAGCTGGCATTGGCTACGAATGGACCGGCATGTCGTATCAAGAACGACTCAGTGGTGGCAATGCCCCACTGCTGTATGCCTTGAGTTTGCTGGTGGTGTTCTTATGTTTAGCCGCCTTGTACGAGAGCTGGTCCGTGCCGGTCGCCGTGATGCTGATTGTGCCGCTGGGCATCTTAGGTGCCGTCTTGGCCGCCACCTTAGGTGGCAAAGCCAACGATATCTACTTCCAAGTGGGGTTATTGACCACGGTTGGTTTGGCGGCGAAAAACGCCATCTTGATCGTCGAGTTTGCGCTGCAACGCGTCTCACAAGGCTTGTCGGTGATTGAAGCCGCGGTCGAAGCCTTACGCCTTCGCTTACGGCCGATTTTAATGACCTCACTGGCCTTCGTGTTTGGCGTGATCCCGTTGGCACTGGCGTCCAGCGCCGGCTCAGGTGCGCAAAATGCGCTGGGCTTGGCGGTGATTGGCGGCACCTTAGCCTCGTCGATTTTAGCCATCGTGTTTGTGCCGTTGTTTTTTGTTTGGGTCCGTCGTTTCACCACTAAGGAGTCCTTGTAATGCACCAGCAGCCTCTTTCCTTTGTTCTTTCATTCGTGGCGATGACCGTACTCAGTGCCTGTTCACTAGCGCCCGATTATCAGCAACCAAGCGCCCAAATTCCGGCGCAGTATGACCGACAAAGCGATGACACCAAGTCGGCCAGTGCAGCGCCGCTGCACTGGCAACAGCTGACTCAAGACAGCAACTTGTTGGCGATGATCGACGAAGTGCGGGCGCAAAACCGCACCATCGAACAAGCCCGGTTATCGCTGAAGCAATTGGCGGTGGCCGTAGCCGGTGCCGATGCCGCGCGGCTGCCGACACTGCAAGCCAGTGCCAGCCAAAGCCGGCAGCGCCTGCCCGCGGATCTGTCCGGCACAGGCACTAGCCGCGTTGCCGAGCAGAACACTTTGAATGTCGGGTTCAGCGCCTTTGAGTTGGACCTGTTTGGCGCGGCCAGCAATGCAGCACTGGCGGCAACGGAACGCTTTTATGCCGGGGAAGCTAGCTTTCGCGCCACTGAACTGACGATCGTCAGCTCCTTGGTTAGCCAGTACCTGACCACGCAGCTGCACCAGCAGCAACTGCAGTTAGCGGCGCGCACCACGCAAAGTTTGCAAGAGCGCATGCTGCTTAGCCGCCAGCGCGCGTCACTGGGCCTTGATAACGAGTTAGTGCTGGCGCAAAACGAGCGGGAACTGGCCGCCAGCCAAGTCAGCCTTGAACAAGCCAAACAAGCGGTGGCGCAAGACGAGCACGCTCTGGCTTTGCTGCTGCGCCGACCGCTGACCAGCGCAGAACAAGCACAATTAGCCAGTGGTATCAGTCCGCTGGCCAGCGTTGCCGCGGGGTTACCAGCCGATTTATTAATACAAAGGCCGGATATTATGGCGGCAGAGCATCAACTCAAAGCCAGTCACGCCAATATCGGCGTGGCGCGGGCGGCGTATTTTCCGTCGATCCGGTTAACGGCCAACGCTGGACGCGCCTCCGCAGACCTATCGAACTTGTTTAGCAGCGGCAGCAGCAGTTGGAGTTTTGTGCCAAGTGTAAATTTGCCACTGTGGGACTTTGGTGCGCGTGATGCCAACCTTGCTACGACTGAACTGGAACGCGATGTTGCGGTTTCAACCTATCAACAACGCATCGAAACGGCGTTTCGTGAAGTGGCCGATAGCTTGAGTGCGCTGGCTTATGGTAAAACTCAACTGCAAGCTGCGCAGGATCAACACAGTCAGGCACTGCACGCACTACAGTTAACTCAACAGCGCGAAGCGGCTGGGTTAGATAGTGCAATTGCTCGACTTGATGCGCAGCGAAGCTGGTATACTGCCGCGTCGCAGCAATTGCAGCTCGATGCTCAATTGCAACTGGCTCGGCTGAGCCTGTTTAAAGCGCTCGGTGGCGAACCCTTTGCCGCCAGCACCGATGACCGTTAAACCAAGCTTGGCCAAGCGGCGTAAGTATTAGCGGCGTAAGTATTAGCGGCGTAAATAAAGGGCCCGTCGTGTCGACACCGGCGCTAAAGCGCGGGCCGCGCAGTAGAATGTAGAAAAAGTCCTGGAGCTTGTAATGGACAGCAAAACCAAACGTCATCCGAATCCCGAGCGGGCCGAAGCTCGCCGCCAGCAAGTGCTGACTGCTGCCGCCGATTGTTTCCGGCGCAAGGGCTATCACAGCGCCAGTATGGCGGAGATTTCGAAAACGGCGGGCATGAGTCCAGGACATATCTACAACTACTTTGTCAGTAAAGATGCCATCATCGAGGCGATCATCGAACAACAGATGGTCGAAATGTTCGAGGTGTTTGCCAGCTTGCAAGCCCGGCCCGGCATGTTGATCGATGTGATGGTCGACGGCGCCTCAGAAGGCGTTTGCAACAAACTAGACCCAGCTCTGGCGTCATTGAAACTGGAAATGCTGGCCGAAACGGCTCGCAACGAAAAAATTGCCGGCATGCTGCGCTGTGTCGATGCACAAGCGCGGCAACGTTTTATGGCGATTTTGCAAAGCGAGCGTAGTCTGGTCAAAGGCGAGCCTGAAAGCCAACTGCAAGCGCGCATCAGCGTGATCTTCGCCATGTTCGATGGCTTGTTGATCCGGCAAACCCTGCAGCCAGATTTAACTTCAGACGCTGTGATGGTCGCTTTAGGCCCTGCCCTGCGCGCCTTGTTATCGCCGTTTTAAAATGCCGTTTTAAGCCAAACACGCCCAATCAAAGCCACCTTGCGGTGGCTTTGTTGTTGCTGGGCTTGTTGGAGCTTTGGTGTCTCGCGCCAATCGTGAAAGCAAGCGCTGCCGACTCAATCGTTCAAGCTCAGGAACTGCGCGTTTCGTTCCTTTTTTGGTTCCTAATTTCTGGCATTCAGCCACTGCTCTGCTAGGTTTAAATTCCAGCCCAGTTGCCAAGGGATCGTGACTGGGGGAAATGAGAGAACCCGCGTTATGGCTGCAACCCCATCACCACCTGCCAGCATGTCACAACAGGCACTCAAGTCATTACCTATGCTGCTTGGCATTTTAATCTTGCTGATAGGACTGCTACTAAGTGCGTGGCAAGCCGATAAAACCCGCGGCGAACAACATGCGCAAACTGAGCAGCAACTGCAACAGCTGACCCAGGATATAGCACGCGAAACTCAGCTGCGGTTTCAGTTGTATCAATATGGTTTAAGGGGTCTACGCGGCCATGTGTTGACTGCAGGCGAGCAGCTCAATGGCCAAAGCATCGCTTTGTATCACAGCACTCGCAATATCGCCCTAGAATTCCCTGGCGCGCATGGGTTTGGTTTTATCCGCCGCGTGCCCGACGGAGGCTTAGAGATGTTTGCCGCCGAACACCGACAACGCGATGGCAAAGACATCGAAATCAAACAGTTAAGCCCACACCACGACGAACATTACATCATTGAATATATCGAGCCGATAGATAAAAACTTGCCCGCCCAAGGCTTGGATATCGGCTCAGAGCCCAACCGGCGCCACGCCGCAGACAAAGCCATGCGCACTGGCGAGCCGCAGCTAACCGCCCCTATTACGCTAGTGCAAGCCATGGGGAAACCGCAACGCGGTTTTCTGATGCTGATGCCGGTGTACGATAGTTGGGCAACCCCAAGCACAGAAGCAGAGCGTGTTAAACAGTGTATTGGTTGGGTGTACGCCCCTTTGATCATTGATGAAATTCTGACGCCGATGGCGCTGGCCAGCAATGAATTGGGCTTGCGGCTGCTGGATGTCACTGATAGCGATAGTGTCGAGTTTTTTCGGCTACTGGTGGAGCAACCCTTCCAGTTACAACAAACCGATAAAATCGAAGTATTTGGCCGGCAATGGCAACTTGAGCTACGAGCCTACCCCGCGTACATCACTCGGGTGCACCCGCTGCAATATAGCCACGTGCTGAGTATCGGGGTGTTTTTTAGCTGCCTTGGTGCCATCCTCGCCGTCACCTTTGTTTCATTTTGGCAAACCCGGCAAGAAGCCTTTAACCGCCGTGAGTTGCTGGCCACCATAGTCGATACAGCGCAAGACGCCATTATCGGCCATGACCTAGGTGGGCGGATCACCAGCTGGAACCAAGGCGCCACCGATACCTTTGGTTACACCGCCAACGAAGCGCTTGGCCGCACCGTCGCCGAGTTATTGATCCCGACGGATCTGCAAGAGGAAGAAACTGCAATTTTACGCAAGTTGCAATCAGGACAACGCACCGAGCAATTTAGTACCGAACGGCTGCATAAAAGCGGCATGCGCCGCAATGTCCTGGTCAACGTCACCCCGGTGCGCAACAGCCAAGGCCATATTATTGGTGCATCAAAAATCCTGCGCGATATCACGGAACTACGCAAAGTCGAGCAGCACCGCAACCAATTGCATCTATTGCTTGAGCGCTTACTCAATGCGGCCTCAGGCATTTTGATTATTACGTCCGACGCCTGCGGCCAAATTCAATTGGCCAATCAAGGTGCCGCCAGTTTGTTGGGGTATTCGTTATCGCAGCTACAGCACAGCTCGTTGGCCGATTTAATGATGGAAGACGAGCGGCCCTTGTGGGCAGACATGCTCGACCGAGCGACCGCCGATTCGGTAGTGACCGAACGTGCTTTGCTACAAAAACGCGACGGCACTAGCTTTCCAGCCTTGCTGACGCTGACCACCATGGTCAACCCGGACGGTATGCGCAGCGGCTTTTTATTGCTGGGCACCGACATGTCGCTGCAAGAACGTGACCAGCGTCAAATGACCCAAATGCGTGACCAGTTACAAATGGCGGCGCAAGTGGCACATTTAGGCGTCTGGACTTGGGAATTAACCAGCAACCAGCTGTGGTGGAATGAGCAGATGTTTAGCATCTATGACTACCCACGCAGTTTGCAGCACGTCGGTTTGCAACTCAGTCACTATGAACAACGTATCCACCCCGACGATGTGGCAATGGTGCAACAACGCATCGAAGCGGCGATAGCCGGGACTGCGGATTTTGAAGTGATGTTTCGGATTGTTACCCCCAAAGGCGATGTCAAATACATCTTGGCGGGAGCCGAATTTGAACGGGATGATCAAGGCAAGCCGCTGCGCATGACCGGGATCAACCTCGACATCACGGGCCGCTATTTGCTTGAACAGCAACTGCGGCAAGCGCTGGAGCAAGCGGACGCCGCCAACCAAGCCAAATCGCATTTTGTCGCCAATATCAGCCATGAAATTCGCACGCCAATGAACGCCGTGCTAGGTATGTTGCAACTGATGGCGCGCACTGAACTGGCACCAAAACAACAAGATTATGTGCAAAAAGCCCAACAAGCGGCGTCGTCGTTGCTTGGGCTTTTGAATGACATTTTGGATTTCTCCAAATTAGAAGCCGGTAAGTTTGAACTCGAGCAGGGCTTGCTGGACCTCGACGATGTGCTGCAAGAACTGGCGGTGATTTTATCCGGCAATCACCACAACCCGCATGTCGATCTAATTTTTGATTTGCCAGCCGATTTGAGTATGCAACTCAGTGGCGATCGCTTGCGTCTGCTGCAAGTGCTGGTGAATTTGTGCGGCAATGCGCTGAAATTCACCGAACGCGGTGAAGTGCGCGTCGAAGTGCAATGTATCTCGCATGGTCAATTGATGGAGCTACAGTGGCGGGTCAAAGACACCGGCATCGGCATCGAGGCGCACAAGTTGCCGCAGATCTTCGATGGCTTTAAACAAGCCGAAGCTTCGACCAGCCGCCGCTTTGGCGGCACCGGCTTAGGCTTGGCGATCAGTGCGCGTTTGGTGCAATTGATGGGCGGCGAATTAACCGTCGACAGCAGGCCCGGTTATGGCAGCTGCTTTAGCTTTACCTTGCAATTGCCATTGTTACGCCCATCGAAACACGCCCCAGCTAGCAAACAAACGATGCGGCCACCCTTTTGGTTTTGTAGCTTAAACGACACAGTCGCGGCACCGCTGATCCATTGGTTTCGCTACGTCCAGGCCACGCCTGTGCCGCTGCCGTGGGCTGATTTACGCCAAGGCTTATTACCTCGCGGGCCGGGCCGCTTGCTGTTGCTGTGCAATAGCCAGCAACCAAATGCCCATGAACTTAAACAGTTAGCCTCACAATGTGCCATGTTGCAGCTAGAGCTGACCTTGTTGTGTCCGTCTAGTCGGCAAGATATTTGGCAATTGTCGTTACCGGCAGTCAGCACGATCGGTTTGCCGCTGACGCCGCAGCAGCTATTTGATTGGTTGGAGCCCTCAACTCGGCAAAAACTCGATCAAGGCATCCAACAGCCGCTGTTTGGGCTGCATTTGCTATTGGTGGAAGACAACTTATTAAACCAACAAGTTGCCGCAGAACTGCTGCGCTCCGTTGGTGCGACCGTTGATGTTGCCAGTGATGCAGTCGGCTGCCTGCAATACATCGCCAATCAAAGCCCGCCCGATCTGATTTTGATGGACGTACAAATGCCCGGCATGGACGGCATGGAAGCGACGCGCCAGCTGCGCCAATTGCCTGGCGGCCGCACCATCCCAGTGATCGCCATGACCGCTAATGTCAGTCGGCAAGATCAGCAAGATTGCTTGGCTGCCGGCATGGACGACTTTTTGGCAAAACCCATCCATTTACACCAGCTGGTGCAAAAGATCCGGCACTTGTGTCCAAATCAAGCCCACAGCACATACCCCCAAGACCCCGTGCTGACAGCGCCATTACTCGAACCTAGCCCAGAATTGCTGTCACGCTTTGGCCAGCAAACCGCTTTGCTGCGCCAAACGATTGGCCAGTTCGGCCGCGAAAGTCGGCGCTTGTATCAACTCGCCGAACAAGCCTTGTTACAGCAAGACCCTGCCTTGCTTGGCAAACAGCTGCACACCCTGCGTGGCGTGGCGGCGACACTTGGCGCGCAGCAGTTAAGCCAGCAAGTGTTGCAGTTGGAGCAGTTGTTGCGGCAAAACCGTCAGCCGAGCCAGGCCATGTTAGAGCGGCTGCAACCGCTCATCGATCAAACGGATCTCGCGTTGCAACAACTGCAGCGCGAGCTGCCCGATGCCAGTGTGCAGCGGCAACAGCTGCAATCCGCGGACGCGGCACCGCAGCTGATCGCCGAGCTGCGCAGTTTATTGCAAGCGCATAATTTGCAAGCGCTCAGTCTGCTGCCACAACTGCAAAGCGTGCTTGAACCCGCGCACTATCACCAGTTGGATGTGCTGTTACAGCAACTGCAGTTTGATGCAGCCTTGCTGTTGCTCGATAAATTGGAGTCTGCATGATGGATCAAAAAAGCCACTGGCCCAGTCAAACCAAACCACGCGTGCTAGTGGTTGATGACGACACCACCGCCGTGAAACTACTGTTTCAACTGCTGCATCACGAATGCGAAATGTTTTTTGCCTTGCAAGCCACCGAGGCGGTCGCTCGCGTGCAGGAACTAAAACCAGACTTGATTGTGCTGGACGTGGTGATGGACCAATTGGACGGCTACGAAATTTGCACCGCATTAAAAGCCGACCCGCAACTGTGTGATATCCCAGTGATTTTTATCACGTCGCATTTTGATGCCTCAGACGAAGCTCGCGGCTTTAGCTGCGGCGCCGTCGATTTTATCCACAAACCGATCAACCCTATGGTGACGCTGGCGCGCATTCGTACCCAGCTGAAACTAAAAGAACAAGCCGATTTGCTCAGGCGGTTGTCGATGGTCGACGGCTTAACCGGCCTTGCCAATCGCCGGCATTTTGACAGCCAACTGCAAGCCGAATGGCGGCGCTGCCAGCGTTTAAAACGGCCGCTCGCGCTGGCGCTGATTGACATCGATTGGTTTAAACAATTTAACGACTGTTACGGCCATTTGGCCGGCGACGATTGCATTCGCGCCGTGGCGCAGCAGCTGCAGCGCCGTTGTAGCCGTCCCAGCGACTTAGCTGCCCGTTATGGTGGCGAAGAATTTGTGTTGCTTTGGCCGGACACTGAACTAGCCGGTGCCATGCATTTACTTGATGAACTGATGATGCAGTTAAACCATGCGGCCATTCCGCATGAACGCTCAGAATTTGGTATCGTCACCTTATCAATTGGCGTATGCGTTGGTATTCCGCATGACAGTTGTTCAGCGCTGCAATGGCTGGAACAAGCGGACCAGTTGCTCTATCAAGCCAAACAACAAGGCCGGCGGCGCATCTGCAGCGGGACTTTGTTACCTCCGGCGCAGGTGGTCACGCCCGCTGCCGTGCAAGCTACCGCCGATAGTTTTAGTCAACCCAACGGCGAAAGTCGCGCGGACGAGCCGGTTGGTAACGGTTGCTAACGCCTACGGCGAGTTAACCAGACGCCACTGATGGATCAAGCAAACGCCTGGGGTGAGTCAATCGCCGCAGCGTTTGCGCCAAGTGTGCAAAAGGAGCGAGACTGGCCTTTGCTGCCTACAACAGCCGCCACTGCAGCAGATTTGACGTTCACCGAGATCTCTCCAAAAGATACAAGAAACGGCTGAGCGCCACCGCCCATCAACATCGGCTATGGTTGCCAGCAACTAAGCTTAG
>DMYW01000048.1:58587-61144 GCA_003482455.1 Rheinheimera sp.
CCAGCAACTAAGCTTAAAAATACCGCCGCAGTTGCAGCCGCACAGCCCTTGGTTCGAGCGGGTGCAGGTGAATGTCCTCGACCGCTTGCGCTTCATCTGCCAACCGTGAGCTATAGGCGTAACTCATATCCGCGTCGCGGCTGTTTAGCAGATTCAGCAAATCCAGCTGTAGCCACCACTGCTGTTGATGCCAGGTTAGCTGTGCATTGACCACTTGAGCACTGGCCGAGCGAAACTGACTGTGGCTGTCCAAGCGCCGCCCGCCAATATGCCGGCCTTGCAGCGCCAATGACCACGCATCCGACGCTTGGTAACGCACGCCGACGGTTAGCAGCAGCGGCACGGCGCCTTCGACGGCAGAGCCTTCAGCCAGTGAGGAGCCTTCAGCCAGTAAAGAGCCCTCAGCCAGTGCAGATCCCTCGTCGTGATAACGCGCATTCGACCACGCCAATTGGCCATCCCACTGCCAATTTCCCGCCCAAAAATAGCTAGAGAGTTCAAGCCCTTGCCGCTTCGACGCTCGGCTTGGTTCATTGCCACCGGCGTCGCCGACATATTTTAATTCCGAATCCATCGCCAACTGCCACAGCGCCAAGGACGCATTCAGGCCACTGTCGTCTTGCCAAGTCTGATACCAACGCGCACCAAGCTCGCTGCCGCGCGTGCGCACCAACAGGGGCACGGGCGACAGCGCCTCCCCCGTAGTCGGGTCTTGTTGGCTGACAGCGCCGCGCGCGTCATTGGAATGAAACGCTTGGCCGGCAGCCGCGTAGATGCTCCAGGCATCGCTGAGGCTGTAACCAACACTGGTTTTCAGTGACGGCAGCTGGTCGCTGGCCCGCCCGCTATTAGCCGCCAACGTGCTGACATCACGCACTTGCATCGCATCAAACCGCACACTGCCTTGCCACAGCCATTGCTCGGTCAATTCCGCTTGTAGCGCGGCATAGATACTTTGCGAGCGCTGCTGGATCTGATCTTCTCGCACGGTACTTAGGCGCCGTCGGCGCTCTGTTTGATACAAACCGACATTGCCGATTTGGTCCTGCTGCGCTTGCACGCCCAATCGCAGTTGCCAGCCCTCGTGCAAAAGCTCTGCTAAATCCAAGCGTTGTTCCAGCGCCCCGCCCCACTGAGCACGGTCATCGGCTTGTTCAAATTGATCGCCATGCTGTGGGTCATTGAGGAAATAACTAAAATCGGACCATAACTGCAAATCGCTTTGCACGTAATAAGCGCTGGCGCTTACGTCACTGCGTTTAAAATTCAGCGACACACTTTGGCGTTTGCTGTCGCCGCCACTGCTGGGGTTTAGACTGTCAAATAGGTCCAGCTGAGCGCTGTGGATGGCCCGCAGTGGCAGTTGATCCGCCGACTGCCAGCGGTTTTGGTAACTCAGCAGCATGACACTGGCACTGCCGCCTGCCAGCGGCTGACTGTAGCGCAGCAGCGCCGAATGCTTACGCACATCTTCGTCCATATTGCGCCAAGGCCCATCGTAGCCTTGCAATTCCAGAGCGCCCAACCAATTGCCGGCGCCTTGCCGCACATCACCTTTGGCCAACAAGCGCTGAAAGCCAAAACTCCCTGCCGTCAGTGACACACTGTCGCGGGTGAGGTTTTGCAAGGATAGCTGCACACTGCCTGCCGCCGAAAAATCCCCCGCCTCAGCCGCATACGGGCCTTTTTGATAACTCAGCTGCTGCACTAACTCCGGGATCAACGGGTTTAAGTCGGTATAGCCCTGACCGTGGCCATGACTGCGCTGATTCAGCGGCATACCATCGAGGCTGACCGCGAAGTCGGTGCCGTGATCCAGATTAAAGCCGCGCAAAAAATATTGATTCGCCTTGCCGCTACCACTGTGCTGCGTCACCACCATGCCAGGCACAGTCGACAGCACATCCCCCGGCCGCTGCAGCGGCACAAGCGCCAAATCGGCGTTGCCGACTAACCCACTCGATGCCGTATTGCTCGTCGAGCGCGTATCTTGTTGCCAGCCCCGCACTTCGATTTGCTCCAGCGAATGGTTCGGATCGGCGACAGCGCAGTGGCTGAGCAGACTCGCCCACACGGCGAGGCAGATGTAGCTTGTGCGCGGCGTGAAGCGCAGGACTACGGCTTTAGCTGCGGCGCAAGGTTCTAGGGATGACGGCGCAGCGCCGGCAGAAAGTTGTTGGCTGACAAGGTGTTGCATGCTGAATTTCATTGCTTGCGCAAACGCTGGAGTTGAAGGCCAATGGCATTAAGGAAACGCCTAGGCTAGCACAAAGTTTCGGGAGAGCGAGGCACTTATAGTCGCAGGTGGTGGGGGAATAGACGATTTTGCCTAGGCGGCGGGGATGCCTGCGGTAGGCTTGGTTTTCGCACGCTGGTTTTTTTGTTCTTTGTAAAATCGTTTTTCGCCTGTGCGGCGGGCGGGTTTGCCTGCAAGCAGGCTATGGTTTCGCGCGCTGGTTTGGGATCTATAAAACTTATTTCGCCTTCGCGGCGGGCGTATTTGTTTCAATTCGCACGCTGGTTTTGCTTGTTTCCAAATCGTTTTTCGCCTTTGCGG
>DMYW01000048.1:61344-61512 GCA_003482455.1 Rheinheimera sp.
CGAGGCACTTTCTTTGCTGGCACACAGGTTCGGTTCGCTCGCTGGTTTTGGATTGAGTTTTTAATTGATTTTCGCCTTTGCGGCGAGCGAGCATGCCTGCCGCAGGCGTGTCTTTCTTTTGCTTCGCCAAAAGAAAGTCACCAAAGAAAAGGCGACCCCGGGATCGCT
>DMYW01000066.1:0-2436 GCA_003482455.1 Rheinheimera sp.
GCGCCGAATTTGACTTTGGTCAGGCCGCTGGAGGCATTTTCATCCCACACGCCGTCCCATTTCAGTTGATCGACCGTATCTTCCACCGCCCAACCACGGCGCAGCATCACGTGGGCGCGGCTGTTGGCAGGGTCAAGGAAATCTGACACGCCATCCGGTGTCACACCGGGTTGATACGCCGTGCCATCCAATTCTTGCTGGCCGCTGTAGATATTTGGGTTGGCCGTCGCAAACTCGCTGGCGTACGGCAGAATATTGTCATCGACTTGGAAGCGCACACGGTTGGCGTAACCAATTAACGACAATTGGTCACCGCGGCCATTGTTAGGCTCACGCTCGGCTTTTGAGTGGTTGGCATCAAACTGCATGGTCAGCTTGTCGCTGTATTCCCAATCCAGATTCAGGCCCATTGAAATGGTGTCGGTTAAACGGTCAAATTTCTTCGAGTGCATGTCGGTGGCCAAACCGACTTCTTGGTACAGATCAATCACAGTACCGTTGGCGTCAACAGTCGGCCCAGCGGCGCCGTTAAAGCCTTCAATGTTTGGTGCGGTGAACCAGTGACCGTACGAGGTGGTGTTGGCTTCGACGTCAAAGTCTGAATACAGCGCGTCGGCGGTCAGCACCATTTTGTCGGTTGGTGCATATTGCAGTACCAGGTTGGCGTTGGTGCGGGTGCGGTCTTCAAACGTGACTTTGTGGTCGTAGTTACGTGGCGAGAAAATATTGCCGGTGTATGGCGTGCCGTCTTGTTTGATTGGGTTTGGCACGCCGACGTTTTCTAACCAACCATCAATTTGTGCTTGGTTTAAGCGAGTTTCGCGTTTTTGATACGACAGACCCAGCAGCGCGCCGAACTTGTCATCGTCAAAGGTATCGCTAATCAGCGCAGAGACTTGCGGTGATGATTTGCCGCTGTTGGCTTCGTACACTTGTTTGGCGCTACCGGCGACTTTAAAACCGCCAATGGCAAAAGGCCGCGCCGTGTTGACGTTGACCGTCGAGCCGATACCGCCCGATTGGGTGGTCGCCGTCGAGGTTTTGTGGACGTCCAGACTACGTACTAATTCAGCAGCTATGGTGTCAAAACTAAAGGCCCGGCTTTGGTTTTCCGAGGCCATTTGCCGGCCGTTGACCAGCACAGTGTTAAATTCAGGGCCAAAACCACGCACTGTGATTAATTGACCTTCACCGCCGGAGCGGTCGATCGACACGCCGGTGATCCGTTGTAAGGATTCGGCTAAGTTGGTGTCTGGGAATTTGCCGATATCTTCGGCGGAGATGGAATCGACGACGCCGCCGGCTTCCCGTTTGGAGTCCATCGCGCGGCCAATCGAGCCACGAATACCACGAACTTCAATTACTTCAGTTGTTGCTTTTTTATCGTCTACTTCCTGTGCCGCCAAAGCTGGTTTGCCTGCCATCCCGGCCACTACGGTCAGAACTGCAGTCGCGACTTTGGTCTTGTTATAATTCGCCATGTCGTTGTTACTCTCGAAAGTCGGATCTATCAAGATAGATACCTGCCCACTTTCGCTAACCACCGGTTTTAGTCCGGTTCCGGCTAACAAGACTTCCAGCGCCTCGGTCAAACTGTATTGACCCTTGAGGGCATTGGTCTCCTTGCCCTCCATCTGCTCGATGGGAAACAACAAGGTGATATTGGCTTGTTCGGCGAAACTGATTAACGAAAGGTCGGCTCGCTGCCTTGGAATATCAAACGTCAGTGGCGCCGACTTTTCACTGGCATTGACTGGGCCGGTTAAACACCCAAGCAATACCAGCGACGGCAAAAGTCGACGACTGGTTTGGTTTTCCCCCCGCAAGGCTTCACGCCTTGCAAGAGTCCAAGACGACAGAGCTGACTTTTTCCGCCAGTTCACCGCATGGGATTTCTGCGTATTCTTTGCTGCCAAGAGCACTTATCCTGTCGAATCTTATTGTTTTTATTATGTTTTTTATTTTTATATTTTTTTACCTGCCAGAGCTTGGTTGCAGCTCAGCGGCGGGCGTTTGCTCGCTCATGCAACCCGAGGTGCCCGAAACGCCACTCAGGTTGTTGCGATGCAACGCCTTTTGCTAATAGACCCTAAATGAGTGGTGAATTTCAAGCAAGAGAATTGGTGATTTTGTATTTCTGAGCGCACGCTGGTTTGTGATTTCTAAATCATTTTCGCCTGCGCGGCGGGCGTCTTTGCCTGCGGCGGGCGTGGTTTCGCATGCTGGGTTTGTTGTTTTATAAAACTAATTTCGCCTTCGCGGCGAGCGTGTATGCCTGCCGCAGGCTTGGTTTCGCGCGCTGGTTTTGCTGTTTTATAAAACTAATTTCGCCTTGCGACGAGCTTTTGTATAAATCCTATTTCGCCTATGCGGTGGGCTTTTTATAAAACTTGTTTCGCCTTCGCGGCGAGCGTGTATGCCTGCCGCAGGCGTGTC
>DMYW01000066.1:2770-2908 GCA_003482455.1 Rheinheimera sp.
TGAAAAGCGAAAAGCGGTTGCCGAAGTTTTAATTGTGTGACGACCAGACGGTATAACCGAGCTAGCCGATAGTATCTGCCTGATAACTTGAAATAAGTTGTTTTTGCTCTTCGCGGTTGCTCTTTTGGCCCCGTAAAG
>DMYW01000066.1:3282-5027 GCA_003482455.1 Rheinheimera sp.
GAAAAACGATTTAGAAAAAAACAAAAACAGCGTGCGAAACCAAGCCTGCCGCAGGCAAAAATCATTTAGATAAAATGCACAACCAGCATGCGAAACAGAAGCACGCGGCAGGCAAACTCGCTCGCCGCGACAACGAAATAAGTTTTATAAAGCAACCACACGCTACTCCTCGGCAAACTGCGCTAAATGCAGTTTACGTAGCTGTTTCGCTTGGCTGGCGTAGTGGTCTAGCCGCGTCTTATACAAGGCGATTTCGGCGTCCGTCAGCGGTCGCTCAAGACTACCGGTCAGGCTGATGTAACGAGGGACTTGGTCGATGTACATCACATTGTCAGGCAGCAAGGTTTTAAAGCGAGCACGGCGGCTAAACGCCACCACAGAGCGCACTTGGCTCAGCGGTAAACCCAATAAGGCGGCGACGGCGCGGCAGTGTTTGGCGTTTTGATGGATGGGGTTCATGAACTGGTTTTTGCGGCGAAAATGCTGCACTGTCCAGTTGGGTTGATCAGGTGTGCCGAAGATCCAACCCCGGTAGTTCTTCACTTCCAGCACAAAAATACCGTAGGTGGTGATAAGCAGCTGGTCGATTTCGGTCCAGCCGCCTTGTGGCGTTGGTAACACGAGGTTTTGGTAATTTAGCTGCTGTTTACCAAAACTGCGCCTGAGTAAGCTCGCTAGCTGTTTTTCAGCCAAGCGCCCAAGCCAAACTGGGTTGCCCAACGTGAGGGCAAATAACACACTGCCCAGCAACTTCAGCAACAGGACTAAACCAAACGCCAGCAACGCCAATTGCCATGGCGGCGACAAGCTTGCAAAGCCTGCGGGCAGCAGGTGTTGCAATGTTTGCAGGCACACTCGGACAAAGCCCTGCAATGTGCTTACGGCGGAGGATGCGGGCTGCTGGGCTTGCAGTGGGGTTGTTGCCGCGGAATGCACCGCACCTTCAGCTGGCAGCGCCGCAGGCCGAGTAGTCACTATCGCAGCCGAGCTGACGTCTTGTGCTTTGGGCACATACACAACCGGTGCTTGGCAGTGCCGGTCGAACTCCAATTGCTTGGCTTGCGCCCTGCTAGGCGCCTGTTGGTAACGCGCTATCTCGTCGGCAATTAAAATACAGGTGGCTTCGGTGTACTGCGGGTATCGAGCGGGGTCCGCCTGTGCAGGCTGCATCGCCTGAATGAAAGCGAAACTTAAGCAACACAACTTCAACCAATTCAGATACATAACACATCCTGCTGCGAACAACTCCACGCTGGTTAATCTACTGATTGGGTTCGCCGCTGTCGAGTGGTCAATGCCGTTGGCTACTCAACCAAGCAAAAAAGCCAGCAACTGCTGGCTTTTGGCTCTGCCCGGAGAATGGTTAATCCTGAGCTGGCGCAAGCACTGCCGACGGCTCTAACAACAGCCGCGGCGCTTGTTGTGGGGCGACATGGTCTGGATGATTCACAGATAACTCGTCAAACGCAGTGACGCGAAAGCCAAACAACACGTTCATCACACTTTGAGCGTTCGGCCGGGTGATCTCTATCGTGTTGAGCGCGTGTGCTTGCCGCAAGCTTGGTTTCGCAGGCTGGTTTGGGATTTTGTTTTTAATTGATTTCGCCTTCGCGGCGCGCCTTTTTAAAAGCTTTCGGCGTTGCCGAGGTACTTTCTTTGCTGGCCCTAAGGGTGCGTGCGCAGCGCGCATAATGCCCTGTCGAAAATCAAGCGTCCAAGGCGCCGGCATAACTCGGCTCGCGCTA
>DMYW01000066.1:5246-5495 GCA_003482455.1 Rheinheimera sp.
GCTCGCTTTACGGGGACCCCAACAGCGACGGGCGGTAGCAGTATTTTTGTGAGGTGCATGGGATTAGCTTTGACATGTGCTTACCCCGTCTCGCGTGAGACTGGGACATATGTGTCTGGTCGTCGTACGATTAAAACCTTGGTCACTTGTTTTCGGCAGGCTCGCTTTACGCGGCCCCAACGGCGAAAAGCCTCGGGACGATTACTGAAGGTCAATTGTTTTAGTTGTTTGCTCTTCGCGGTTGCTCTT
>DMYW01000027.1:0-124 GCA_003482455.1 Rheinheimera sp.
ACGGGGATTAAAAGCGAAAAGCACCTGCCAAGGTTTTAATCGTGTGACGACAAGACCTCATGTCTGCGCAGGCCTGCTCCAGTACCAGCCCGTTGTTCTTGCTTTTGCTCTTCGCGGTTGCTCT
>DMYW01000027.1:394-581 GCA_003482455.1 Rheinheimera sp.
GGCGGACGAATTTTTTAGCGGGCTTTATGCGCGCTGCGCACGCACCCTTCGGGCCAGCTAAAGCTGTTCAGCGCAAGCGCTGTCGAGCGATCCCGGGGCTGGTTTCTTTATGTAAAACTAACTACATCCACTGAGCCGGATTCCAACAAGTGCTTTTCGCTTTTGATCCCCGTAAAGCGAGCCGGAA
>DMYW01000027.1:889-1261 GCA_003482455.1 Rheinheimera sp.
AGCAAAAGAAAGTTACGCCTGCCGCAGGCAAACACGCTCGCCGCACAGGCGAAAATCAGTTTTGAAAAAAGCTCGCCGCCCAGGCGAAATAAGATTTATAAAAAGCCCGCAGCGAAGGCAAAGTAGGTTTTATTCAAAAGCTCGCCGCACAGGCGAAAATCATTTAGAAGAAAACAAACCAGCGTGCGAAAGGGACGCCTGCCGCAGGCATACCCGCTCGCCGCACAGGCGAAAATCATTTAGAAAAAAACAAAACCAGCTTGCGAAAAGCCCCCTGCGGCAGGCAAACACGCTCGCCGCACAGGCGAAAATCATTTAGAAAAAAACAAAACCAGCGTGCGAAAAGCCCCTGCGGCAGGCAAACACGCTCGC
>DMYW01000027.1:1492-11379 GCA_003482455.1 Rheinheimera sp.
AAAAACAAACCCAGCGTGCGAAGGAGCCCCTTGCGGCAGGCAAACACGCCCGCCGCAAGGCGAAATAAGTTTTATAAAAAACTAACTTAAACAACAATCACTTCGTCAGCGACAACATATACTCAGCCACGGCCATGCGGGTCTCCTCGTCGAGGTAATCCTGCTTCGGCATGGCTGGATAGTCTTCGCGTTTTTTCACCGGGTTGGCGATGTACGCCGCTAAGGCTTTCGGATCGTCCATGTAGATGGATTGGATCACTTGCACTGGCGGGCCAATCAGGCGGCCTGTGTAGCTGTGGCAACCGGTGCAAATCCCCAAGTAGGCGTATTTGCCTTTGTCTTTGGCTTTTTCGGCGCTGCGCGGTGGTGCTGGGGTTTCTAATAAATAACTCACTACCGAGGCGGTATTGGTAAAGCCGCAGGCTGGCCAGCTCGATACGCCGGCAGTGACGTAGCGCTCTGGGCTTTGAATACAACTGTTGTTGACTGTGCCGACGCTGACAATATCCGGTTCGCCTTGTTTCAGTTCGGCGCCAAGCAACACTTTGGCTTCTGGGATGGTGTCGTAGCCGTTGTGATACATGGTGTTGTTCAGCAGGCTGATTTCGTCCGAATTGGGGTCGGACTCTGGGTCCATCGTGATGTTTGGCGCATTGGCATGGTCGGTGACGATAATGCCGGCGGTTTTGTTGTCGACAATCAAGTTGCCTTCCACAATCACTTTGTCCGCTGCCATAATCAAAATACCAGTCCCGGCAGGAATACCCGACACGGTCGAACCCGGTGCACCAAAGTTTTTGGTGTTATTGCCGCGGATCCAGTTGTTGCGAATGATCACATCGTGGGTGGTTTTGATCGGCAAACCCGGCGTGACAAACGCCAAGATGCCGCCGGTGTTGCCGTGGACGAAGTTGTTTTCCACCACGGCGTGGCGACTGTTTTCAATTTCAATGCCGGCGACGCTATCGAATACTTCGTTGTTGGTGACATGAATATGGTCGCTCATGCCCACATAAATACCCGCATCTTCAATGCCAGAGACAATGTTGTCTTCGACGATGCCGTTATCGCCGAGCTGCGGGAAAATACCGTACACGCCGGTGTCGTCGATGATGTTGTTGCGAATTTCAAAGTTGTTACCGGCTTGGCCCATGATGCCGTTGCCTTTGTATTTGGTGATGAGAAAGTTCTCAATCAGGATGTTATTGCCCGAATACAAAATGGCGTCGTTGAGGCGGTCTTCACCATAAAGCCGTGGCCGTTTGCCGTCGATAATCACGCCAGACAGCCGAATATTGTCTTTGTCGATGTAGACAGTCTCGATGTAATCGCCAGGGAACACTTGGATGATGTCACCAGGCTTGGCCGCCTTGACCGCATCCATAATCAGCATGCCCGGTTTGACTTGATGGACGGTGGCCGTCGGCGAGGCTTCGCCCAGTACCGTGAGTTTTTTACTGCCACCGGCGGTGCCCAAGCTGGCTTCTTTGACGACCGCAGGCGCGTCAGGCCGCGATGTTTTGCCGGCTTGGTAGCCGCCAATCAGCGCGATCGGCAGCATGACTGCCAGCGCAATGGTTGATTTTTTCATGTTGTCCCCGTCGACTCTTGGCTTACGCCTTGTTGTACTTGCTTGTGGTTAAAACTGCTTGCACGCGCTAGGTTTGCGTTTATGCGTTACGGCTACGCGCTATCTGCACGCCCTGCTGGGCTGTTGCCCTGCTAGGTTCTTGCCTGATTTCGTTAAACCGTGACCTACGCCGCGACGCTGCCTTGCCTCGATCTCCGCCGCTCCGCCCGTCACTCAACCCGCTCCGAGCCCATCAATGCACACGTCCCTGCAAAGGTTATTGCGCAGGGGCAGCGACATCCGCGGGCAACGCCAACCCAGACGGCAGCACGCTTGGCAGCGCCGGCATTAAACTTTCATCGGTCAGCGTTTGTAAAAACAGGCCAATTTGCGCAATTTCTTCTTTGGAAAGCTTCGGCTCCCAAATATGCCAATGGATAGTTAACTTCTCGCCCGGCGGCACGGCGTGGCCGCGGCCGAGGGTGTAAAACTCTGTGGCTTCATTTAGCGTGGCAAACTTGCCGGAATGCATATATGGCGCGGTTTTGGCGATGTTACGAAGCGTCGGCACTTTAAAGCCGCCGCGCAGTTTTTCTTTGCCGGGCTCCGCGCCCGCGCCTGGGTCTAGCGGTTTACCGTCAGGTTCAGGCGTGCCAATCACCGCAATTTGTTGATTGGTAAACAGCGGTGGCGTGTGGCACTCGGCGCAGCGCGCCACAAAGGAGCGAAACACGTTCATGCCTTTGATTTCATCCTCGGTCAAGGCTTGGTGAAAACCGTGCGCGTAATGGTCATACCGACTATTGAGGGAGATCAGTGAGCTTTGAAACGCCGCCAGCGCGGTGGCGACCTGCGGCAAATCAATCGGCGTTTTGCCAAACGCTTGTTGGAATAAGCGCGGATACTCGCCGGTGTTGTTTAAGTCATCCAGCAGCTGCTGCGGCGTGTTGGCCATTTCGTTGTCGGCAAACAGCGGCCCGAGCGCTTGTTGCTCAAGCGATGGGCTGCGCGCATCCCAAAACAACTTTTGCAAAAAGCCGACATTCCACAAACTTGGCGCGCTGCGTGTGCCCAGTTTACCGGTCGCGCCGGTACTGACCGCCTTGCCGTCAGTAAAGCCTTTGGCGGGTTGGTGGCAACTCGCACAGGCTTGCTGGTGATTGCCCGACAGCAGCGGGTCGAAAAACAAGAACCGGCCTAAATCGATTTGTTGCGGCGAAAAACCATCGCGCGCCGGCGGCAATTCGGTTTGCGTGCCGCCGACACCTTTGTGCTCCATCGAGGTGTATTGCATGTACAAATTGACCAGCTTGCACTGATTGGTGTCGGTCAATTCAAAACTAGGTGGGCAGCTTGTGGCAAGCTCAATACTGCGTGCCTGTGCGCCTGGCAACAGCAGCGCCGCGGCTACTAGCAGTGCCGCAACGACTTTATGGTCACGCACAAATCGCCGCATCACGGCTGTAAAGTCCCAATGTAAGCCAGCACCGCCTCGATATCGGCTTCATTGGTCAGCGTCAGCGCCATCCGCGCCATTTGCCGGCCCGGCTTGTCGGTTTTATCAAAACCGCGTTTGCCGCTTCGAAACAATTCCAGCTGGCGTTTTAAATAAGCACTGTCTTGATACAGCGCAGGGGCATTCAGTGCAGCGATACCTTCAGCTTTGCCGCCATGACAGGCACCGCAGCTGCCGATATAGATCCGATACCCTTTGTCTTTGACTGCCGCATCCGGCGTGCTTGGGGTACGTGGCTGGCGCGGCAAACTGGCGATGTAGCTGGTTAGCAGCGGAATGTCTTGCTCTGATAAACCATCAACAACGGCTTTCATCGGTGCGGCAATCGCATCGTCCGCCGCGCGGGCACCTGTTTTAAAATGACGGAGTTGCCGTTCAAGATAAGCCGCTTCATGCCCTGCAAGCGCCGGCGCATGCACGGCTGGATTCCCCTGCGCCTGCTCTAAATGACAACTTTGGCACATGGCAAACGCGGCGGGCGCTTGCGCGGCTTGCACGCTGGCCACTTGCACACTGAGCAACAGCGCACTGGCGGCAAGGACACCTGAACCAACGATCGCGTGCACCATTTGCTGCAACTGTTGCGACCACTTTTGTTTAAACATTCGCTGCACACACGCCCCCTACAACACACTCTGTGGCGGTTAAATTTCCACCATCACTTTCTGATGCAACAGCATTAGCACAGTCTGACGGTGGATGCAATTTGAAAACTGGCTATTGGTCAGTTTTTGTTTTATATATGAATTAGGGTGCGTTGCAGCACCGGTTCCGACAATCAGAAATTTGTACAAAAATGTGCATTTTACGAGGGAGTGCCGTGACATTTGCGCAAGTTTCTAGTTAGTAAATTGTTGGAACAGGCGGCAGTGCAGCTTCGGCTGCAACAAAATAACCTTGAAATTTCAGCAAGTTAAACCAGAAAGCCGTGCTGACTAACAAGCAAATTTCAAACCCAAGCCGCCCTTTTACACACGTCGACCAAGCAGTTGCGCTTCGCAGGTGCAGGGATATTATCGGGGGAGCCGTACCAGCTAAAGGGCCAACTATAGGCCTTGGCAGTTACTGAGTTGTTGAGTAACCCGCACTGGTAAACCGGTTCATACATAACAATAAATACCGGAGACAGACGATGTCGAGTTTTCATGCTTCAAATCAACGCTTTAAGAAATCGCCGCTGGCCTTGGTCATTGGCATCTGTTTGACCATGCCGGCGCTGGCGCAACAAGCCAGCACCGCCGCTAATACCACTAATGCCAAAGACGGCGACAAACCGGCCATCGAAGTGATGACGGTGACAGCGCAAAAACGCGCGCAAAACATGATGGAAGTGCCACTGGCGATCGACTCTGTCTCTGCCACGGACTTAAAAGAAACCAACTCGGTGATGCTCGGCGATATCGCCGATTACACCCCGGGCTTTGAATTCTCCAAAGACGCCGTGGCGCAAGGCACCGCCACCATGCGCGGCGTGACCTCCAGTAATATCAGCACCGGCGGCGATCCTTCGGTGGCGATTTTCTTCGACGATTTCTACATGCCACGCGCCGCACAAAGTGTGATGTTCGCAGACGTGCAACGGATTGAAATTTTGAAAGGGCCACAAGGCACCTTGTTTGGTAAAAACGCCGCTGCGGGCGTGGTGAACATAGTGCCCAACGCACCAAGCCAAGACAACGAAGCCTTTTTGAAAACCACCTTAGGCGACTATGGCCTGAAACGCTTTGAATTGATGGGCAACACGGCGCTGAGCGACACCTTTGCCGTGCGCTTAAACGCCATGAGTAACCAACGCGATAGCTACATCGAAAACGTCAACCCGAACTATCAAGGCAACGAACTCGGCAGCGTCAACCACAAAGCGGCGCGCCTATCGACCTTGTGGACGCCATCCAGCGATACCAAGGTGCAATTAACTTATGACTGGGACGACATGGACCAAGGTTATGCGCCAGGCGTTGGTGTCAGCCCCTATGCCTACAGCATGAACCCAGCCGATCGCGTGATTGAAAACGACGTAGTCGATGGCCACGAGCGTCGCGACATGACGGCGCTGACCTTTAAAATCACCCATGATTTTAACGACGAATGGTCCGGCAAATTCATCTCAGGCAAACGGCAGTGGCAAGTGTCTGGGCGTGATGACTCGGACGGCACCGCCGACGCGACGCGGTATTTAGATACCATCAACTTTGAAGACTCGGATATTTTCTACAACGAACTGCAAGTGAACTATCACAAAGACAAGCTCAGCTATGTCGGTGGTATTACTTACTCCAAAGAAAACGTCAAACAAATCACTTCGCTGGACATCAAAGCCGACACCATAGCGCGGTTAACCACGCAAAATATCAATGCGATGCTAATAAGCGCCCTGCTGATGAACGGCGTACCGGATGCGCAAGTTGGCGCCATGGGCTTGCCGGTCGACCACATTTGGAGCCCCCAAGATTGGGCCAGCGTGCTGAGTGTGATGTCGCTGATGGACCCTTCGATCGGCGATTTGATCGCAGGTTTAGGCGCAACACCCTTTAGCCCAGAGCTAGTCGCCGCCATCGGTGCGACCGGCGATTTGACCTATCAAATGCTCGGCGCTGGCCTTGGCCTGCCTGAGCTGTTTGGCCCGTCCAACGCCGGCAAAATGTGGAGCGAAGACATCATGAACGATGGTGTCTTTAACAGTTATGGCCTGTATTCGGACGTCGATTATCAAATCAATGATAAATGGGGCGTGGCCGCCGGCCTTCGCTACAGCCGCGACAAAAAAGACTTCAGCTGGGAAATTCGGGAACGCAGTTTTGGCGAGTCGATGACTAACCTGACCAACTTCTTGTTCCCTGTGATGCCGCGCCTTGAAGCCAGCGACAGTTGGAGCAAAGTGACAGGTCGCTTAGTGGGCCGCTACCAACCCACCGACAACCAACTGTGGTTCTTGTCTTATTCCACCGGCTACAAATCGGGCGGCTACGACTCGCTGGACCCAACGTCCGCCTTCACGCCATACGCGCCGGAAGAAGTGGCCAACATTGAATTGGGCTACAAAGCCGATTTGGCAGCCAACTGGCGCGTGCAAACGTCGGTGTACAACATGAAGTTGGATAACCGCCAACGCTCAGTCAACTCCAAAGGCCCCGACGATGGCGTCGCAGTGCCGATCATCATCAATGGCGACCAAACCATCAACGGCGGCGAATTGATTGTTGACTGGCAAGCCACGAACACGTTGAAACTGGGGCTGGTGACCGAACTGCGCCGGACCGAGTCGAAATGGCAACCGTTTTACAATCAAGACGGCGAGCTGGTGACAGACGTCGAAAAAAGTAACAGCGCCACGTCTTACACGCTGACCGGCGACTGGCAACCGGATTGGCACACCGCCGGCGGCGACTGGAAACTGCATCTGGACTACGTCTATCGCGAAAATACCCGCAAAGATGACCCAGATCTGCTGGCGATCACCAGCCAAATTCCAGACTACTTCAACGATATTAAAGACTTAAACGCCCGCGTCAGCTGGGTAAGCAGCAACGCCAACTGGGAATTAGCACTGTGGGGTAAAAACCTGCTGGACAATGATTCCACCGGCGGCATCGGCGGCTTCGCTTCGGCCGTGCTGGGCACTCCATTAACCTCGATGGACCCACCACGCACCGTCGGCATCGACGTCACCTACCAATTCTAGGCTCCCCCTCGCCTATCACGCAGCAGTCCCATCAGTGGGCGTGATAGGCGCTTTTCTTCAAGCAAAAGCCCATCAACACGATGGGCTTTTTTTGTCGGCTACTGGGCTGCTTTGGGGCTGGAGCCTTCCCGGTTAAGGCAAACCCACCAACAACCACTGTAATTTTTATGTTCCTGAATTACCTAGAACTACAGTGGCTGACTTAGGCATTTCGCTTCGACACACTCGGGCGCTCACACCTGCGTAAATATCGATGCAGATATCGATGCATTTATTGATGCATAAAGCAGTGCTATTCTGCTATAAACACCGTTACAGCAAGCGCAACAGCAGGCCTGACCGAGCAATGACCAGTTCAACTATCGATGCAATTCTTGATTGTTTGCGCCAAAATCCGGCCAGTTCCACTGAGCTTGCCCAAGCCTGTCGTTGTGATCGTTCAACGATCACGCGGCAGCTGAAACAACTCGACTCCATGCTGGTATCGACCGGTCGTGCGCGCGCCACACGCTACTATTTGCGACGCGGTGCTGCTGCAGACACCACCTTGTATCGGATCAGCGAAGCTGGGCAGGCCCAACACTATGCCACCTTAGTCGCCGTGATGCCGCATGGCTATCTGGTGCAAACCGCTGCGCAGGACCACACGTGCTTTTACGATGATTTACCTTGGTGGTTGCAAGATCTTCGCCCGCAAGGCTTTCTTGGCCGCAACCTAGCTAAATCACTGTTTAGCATGGGAATTGTCGCAACCGATGATATCGACTATTGGCAGGACAGCGACGTCTTTAATGCTCTGCTGCACGCCAGAGGCGATTCGCCCGGCAACATGCTGATCGGCACTTTGAGTTATCAAGCGTGGTTGCAACAAGAACCAGTCCCGTGCAGCGAGGCCGACTTTGTGGCACTGGCCAACAGTGCAATGGCCGGTGACGTGGTTGGTTCGTCTGCCGGCGGCGAGCAGCCGAAGTTCTGCGCGTATGTAGACGGTAGTCATCGGTTGGTTAAGTTTTCCGAGCCTGTAACCAACGCCAATAGTCAGCGCTGGGCCGATTTATTAATCGCCGAGCACCTGGCGTTAAACGTCTTAGCGGACGCAGGCATCCCAGCAACTCGCTCCCAACTGGTGCAACGAGAGCAACGGACATTTTTAAGCGCTGAGCGATTTGACCGGATCGGCGCTTTGGGCCGCAAAGGGGTTGTGTCGCTGCGCATGGCCGAGATGCAATTTGTCGGCAGGCCGGCCGAATGGCCTGTGATAGCCAACCAGCTGCACCAGCAACAACGCATTTCGGCAGCAGACGCAATGCGCATCGCTGTGGTTTGGTGCTTCGGGCGTCTGATCGCCAACACCGATATGCACACCGGCAACCTGTCGTTTTATTACACAAGCGACACCGGTCTTACCTTAGCCCCCATCTACGACATGCTGCCGATGGCCTTTGCTCCCCAGCGCAGCGGCGCTATGGCCAGCAGTTTTAGCCTGTCCGTCACGCCAGTGGTTGATGGCACATATTGGCGCCAAGCCTACCCGCTGGCAGAACAATTTTGGCAACAACTCGCCAAGCACTCTGCTGTCTCACTGGAATTCAAAGCTATCGCAGCCGCAATGCTCGGTGAATTGCAAACCAAGCAACGATTGATTGAGCGGATGGCTTAGGCTGAGTATGCCGACCTGTTGAGGCGTTGATCTGTTGCGCTCATGGTTTTTTGTGAACCTGAATTACATTAAATTACAGTGGATGGCTTAAGTAGTGCCGAAAATACCAACCAGATAGTGTAATAGAACGGTCCCTAAAATAATGGTAAGCGGGGACAGTCTTCTTCATAAAATCATAGAACTCTGCCTGCTTAGCGCTGACACTTTCGATAACTTCATTGTTTAAAATGAATCTATCACTTGGTACTTTTTTCTTAAAAAAGTCGAAATTACTGTAGCACAACCATATTTATGGTGGTCTTTTTCGTTAACCTCAATTACTTCATTAGCAAAACTTAAACAGCTAAAAGATGCAAATAATAAAAGAATTCTGATCATTTCGAGACCTGATTGGACAACCACTGTAATTTTTTGTGAACCCGAATTACATTTAATTACAGTGGGTGGCTTAGGTGTTGGCGGTGTTTCTCAATTACCAAAACTGAATGGGATCTATAAATATTCTGTTATCGTAAAAGTTGGCTTCGAGACAAAAACTGTCTTTGGAATTCTTCCAATCTGGGAATTTTTCTGGATCTCCTGCCACCGGAAAGCCTGAACAATCTGTTTTTGCGTAGCAATATAACCTGCGCTCGGTAGCAATTTCGTCTCCAGAATCATCAATTTCACCTGGAACTGGTACGTACGGTTCTTGTGCCTCTTCTTCATAGCGGTAGCTACTACAAAACTTATACTGGTTACTATTTATAAAAGGGTTCGGTACATGATCCAATATCCATGACAATCTTGCTATTGTATATTCAAATTCATCTTTCTGGAGATCTAAATATTTTAACGCTGCTTTATAATCTTTCTTTTGAATACTACCAAAAAACATGTTCATGTTTTCTAATTCGCTACTTGGAGTATTTCTTCTAATAACAGATCCATAGGACAGTGCATTTTGGTTAGTAGCCTCCGGATTTATCTCCAACAGCCCTATACCAGTTAGCTTGGTAATTCCACTTGTGCGCATTCCATGTGTGTATAAATCACATTCAAAAGTTCCCTTAACCCAAACATGTTTTTCATGAAATCGCTCACGTTCGATAATGATATCCTTTGTAATATATACCAGTATAGATTGCCTAGGATTATAGTATACATAGTCATCGCGATTTAAATACAGCCGGGCTTTAGATTCAGGTGAACTAGGTTCAGTAAACGCTAGATACCCTGAAACCATAATATCTTTTTTATGAGCAGCACAATCTTTAGACAACAACTCCACCAGTGATAGTGCAATTTCACAACGAGCAGGAATAGAAAAAATAAAAATAAATACTGAAAATATAATTAAATGAACTCTCATCGTTTTCCCTTGAATTATGTATATTAATAATTATATTTTTCCCTAGCAGACCTTTGGATAAGCACTGGAATTTTTGAGATCTGTATCTGAGGTATCCCCAGAAGTTGT
>DMYW01000059.1:0-65353 GCA_003482455.1 Rheinheimera sp.
GCTTTTAAAACGGCGCGCCGCAAAGGCGAAATTAGTTTTTTAAAATCCAAAAAACAGCCTGCGAAGGTAACGCCTGCGGCAGGCATACCCGCTCGCCGCGCAGGCGAAAATCATTTAAAAAATCAACCAAAAACCAGCGTGCGAAACCAAAGCCTGCTTGCAGGCAAACGCACTCGCCGCGAAGGCGAAAAACTATTTTACAAAGCACCGCAAAACCAACGTGCGCTCTAAAAAAACATCACCGCTGTTGACGATACACCTGATACCCCCACGCGGGCAGCGATACATCTACGGCGCGCAAATCAGCCGGCAACTCAGTGCCACCAAACCATTCGGTTAGCGGTTTGGCGCTTTTCGCCCATACTGGCGCATCAAGAGCTAATTGATAACTGACTGGTTTATCCGACAAATTGGCGACGACCAGCAACTGCTCAGTGTCGCTTTGGCGGACAAACACCACTTGCTGGTCGTTAAAACCAGCGACGCCAGCAAGCGCAGCATTTAGCGGTTGATAGCTGCCACGAAGGGCAGGGCTTTGCGCGTGCAATTGCATCAAGCGCACGTAAGCAGTGCGCAGCTGGGTTTGCGCCGGGGTTAATAAAGCGCCGTCAAACTTGCCGCCGTTTAGCCAGTTTTGATGGGCTGGCACGCCGACATAGTCAAAAATACTGGTGCGGCTGGGTTTACCAAAGCCTGCATCGAGGGCGCCGGCTTCACCGACTTCTTGGCCGAAATACAGCAGTGTCGGCGAGTCGCTAATCAGCGCGGACACCACCATCGCAGGTAAGCCGCGTTTCGCGTCGCCGGCAAATTCTGGCGAGGCGATGCGCTGCTCGTCGTGGTTTTCTAAAAACTTCAGCATATGCTGACTGATATCGGCGATCTCGGCTTGTTTGCTCAAAAGCGCGGTGGCGCTGCCGTGGCCTTGCATCAGCGGTTTTAACGCATCGTAAAAGCCCACTTTGTCGTACAGGTAATCCATCTTGCCGAGCTTGATGTAGTCACGATACAGCGGCGGTTGGTAGACCTCGGCAATCAGCACGGCGTCTGGGTTTTTCAGCTTGATATGGCTATTGAGGTAACTCCAAAACTCCACCGGCACCATTTCGGCCATGTCAAAGCGAAAGCCGTCGACGCCCATCGCCAGCCAATACTGCGTGATATCGCGAAATTTCAGCCATGAATTCGGTACATCGACGCCTTGCCAAAACGCCGCAACGTCGGCGTAGGATTTATCTGCGTAGTCAGCGGGCAAACGTGGGAAGTCATAGCTGCCGTCGGGTTTGACGCCGTAGTTAATTTTTACCGTTTCAAACCAGTCGTTAAAATCCGGTTTGGCTTTGCGTGCACCGTTGCCGGTCCACTTGGCGGGCATTTCTGTAAATTTGCCATCAAGCAGCGGGTGTTTTTCACCGCCCAGCGGCTGGTAACCTGCTGGCGCGTCAGGGACTTCGAAGGCTTGCCCTGGCACGTAATAAAAGTTGTTGTGCTTGCTGTATTCAATGCTGACGTCATCGTCTTGACCAAAGTCGCGCACACCGTCGGGTTTGCTGACCGACTCATATCGCCGAGCGACATGGTTTGGCACTATGTCGATCACCACTTTTAGCCCATGCTGATGCGCGCGCGCCAGCAATGCTTTGAATTCCTCCAAACGTTGAGCGGGGTCAACGGCTAAATCTGGATTGACGCTGTAATAATCTTTCACCGCATACGGCGAGCCTGCGCGGCCTTTGACCACATCGGGGTCATCATCGCTAATGCCATAGGCTTTGTAGTCGGCAACCAGCGCATGATGCGGCACGCCGGTCAGCCACAGATGCGTGACGCCCATCGCTTTAAGTGACAAAAGCGCTGCGTCATTGATGTCATTAAATTTCCCCACGCCATTTTGCGCAGCCGTGCCCCAAGGCTGATTAGTAGCGTTGCTGTTGCCAAACAAGCGGGTAAACGCTTGATAGACAAAGATTTTGCCTTGTGGTTTTTCGTCAGTCGCCATGGTTTGGGTGTCCTGCGCTGTGCCCGCCTGCTCTGTTACTGCCTCGCTAGCGTGCTGCGAGGTGCTTGGTTGGCAAGCACTTAAGCTCACGGTAAGTGCAGCACCTAATGCCAAGGCTAGGCTAGTTTGCAAAATTCGGGCAACCGGGTGAAGGCGAGACGGAAGTTGGCGCATGGCAGAAATCCTTAAGAGCGTTTTTGCCATGCTAGCACGGCTAAAGCGCTACGCACGGTTTGCATACGTTTGCAACTGCGTTGCTAGCCGGCAGTAACCATTGGCCGCGCGACTAGGCGGGCGCACCCAAGGCTCTGTCACGAAAACCTACGGTAAACAGAACGTTAGTAACCGCTGCTTCTATACCAAACAAGCGGCAACTGGCGGCATTTTGCCGCTAAGGCTACTTCTCGAAGCGCGCTAAACGCAGTACCATCGGGATAGACCTGCATGTTGCAACCCTGGTTGCAGGGTTAGTTGCAGTGATAAAAAACACAACAAAAAGCTCTTTCCACGGAGATCCCGATGAAATTTTCAGGAACATGGCTGGCCATCGCCGCGGCGTTGGCTTTGGCAGGTTGCAGTAAACCTGCTGAGACGCCCGCCAACACAGCTGCGAGCGCAGCGCCTGCAGCGGCCGAACCTGCTGCCGCAGCATTGCCCGACACCGAGTTAAACCCGAAACTGGCCGAGTACATCAAAACACTGGCATCCGATGACTTCCAAGGCCGCGCCCCAGCGACCAAGGGTGAAGAAAAAACCACAGCCTATATCGCTGAACAGTTCAAAAACATGGGCTTAAAGCCAGGCTATAACGGCTCTTATTTGCAACCGGCACAGTTGGTGCGTATTGATCCGGTGCATGTGTCTGAAATGACTTTTAGCGGCGACAAAGCCCCAGCACCATTTCAGTACCGTGAGCAAATGTTCACCTGGACCACTCGCGTGACCGAGTTTAGCGAAGTGAAAGACTCGGACATGGTGTTTGTTGGTTACGGTGTCGTTGCGCCTGAATACGGCTGGAACGACTATGAAGGCCTCGATGTTAAAGGCAAAACCGTAGTGATGTTTGTCAACGACCCAGGCTTTGCCACCAAGGACCCAAACCTGTTTACCGGCGATGCGATGACCTATTACGGTCGCTGGACTTACAAGTTCGAAGAAGCCGCGCGCCAAGGCGCGGCCATGGCGTTGATTATCCACGAAACTGATGCCGCTTCTTATGGCTGGGAAGTGGTCGCTAAAGGCTCGGCGACCAAGTTTGATTTAGTCAATCCAAATAAAAACGCCGACCGCAACGCGGTGGATGGTTGGATCACGTCGGAAGCCGCCAATCAAATTTTCGCCCGCATGGGTGAAACTATTGATTCGATGCGTCAAAAAGCGCTGAGCAAAGACTTCGCACCTATTCCGCTGAACTTAAAAGCCTCAGTGTCGGTGAAAAACAACGTGCAAGAATTGGCATCAAACAACGTGGTTGGTTTTATCGAAGGTTCGGAAAAACCAGACGAAGTGGTGCTGTACACCGCGCACTGGGACCACTTGGGCGTGGATTTTTCCAATCCGAAAGACAAAGTGTTTAACGGTGCGCAAGACAATGCATCTGGCACCGGCGGCTTAATTGCGCTGGCGGAATACTTCAGCAAGCAGCCGCAGCCTAAACGTTCTGTGGCCTTTATTGCACTCACCGCCGAAGAGCGTGGTTTAATTGGCTCGGCATGGTACGCCAAGAACCCGATTTGGCCAGTCAACAAAACCATCGCCGGTATCAATATGGACGTGTTAAACGTCTACGGCCCGATGAAAGATGTAGTGGTCGTCGGCAAAGGCGCCTCTGATTTGGACGACATGGTCGAAACCTACGCCAAACAACAAGGCCGTTATTTAACCAAAGAACCTAACCCAGCGGCCGGTAACTACTACCGCTCAGACCACTTCAACTTAGCCAAAGTCGGCGTGCCTATGCTGTACATTGAAGGCGGTGTCGACAGCGTTGAACACGGCAAAGATTGGGGCCTCGCACAGCATCACAACTACAACGAGTGTTGCTACCACAAAGTGGGTGATGAATTCCAAGACAGCTGGGATTTACGCGGTGCGCAACAAGATTTGTTCTTGTTCTATAAAGTCGGTGCGCAAATTGCCAACGACACCAGCTTGTGGCCAAACTGGAAAGAAGGCAAAGAGTTCAAAGCGATTCGTGACAAGTCACTGGCGGCGCAATAACAGTGCCGCTGGAACTTTTTACCTTGCTGGAGAGTCAGTAGAAAACGGCGCGAAAGCGCCGTTTTTGCTCAGCCGAAAAAGGTAAGACCATTGAACCAGAAGGCATTTTTGCTGGGCAATCGAGTTACGATTCGCTACAATGCTGTCGTCAAATTTTACAGAATCTAGTGATTTTTATGCTTTGAGGTACTTCAGATTTATCGTAAGTACCGGATTTTAAAAGGCTTAATTAGTTAAGGGAATAGGCATGTTTTCAGTTGAAAAAATCCGCATCGGCGTGATCGGTTTAGGCTATGTTGGGCTGCCATTGGCGGTCGAATTTGGTAAAAAATACCCAACGCTCGGTTTTGACATCAACCAAAAACGTATCAAAGAACTGTCCGAGTTCACTGACCATACCCTAGAAGTCGAATCCGACGAAATTAAAGCCTCAAGCCATTTGCAATTTTCTTGTACGCGTGACGACTTAAAAAGCTGCAATTTCTTTATCGTCACAGTGCCAACGCCGATTGACGAGCATCGCCGCCCTGACTTAACGCCGTTGATTAAAGCCTCGGAAACACTGGGGCAGGTGATTAAACCGGGCGATGTCGTCGTTTACGAATCAACTGTCTACCCAGGCGCCACCGAAGAAGACTGTATTCCGGTGATTGAGCGGGTGTCTGGTCTGAAATTTAACGTCGATTTTTACGCTGGTTACAGCCCAGAGCGCATTAACCCGGGCGATAAACTACACCGCGTCACCAATATCAAAAAAGTAACGTCAGGCTCGACGCCTGAAGTTGCAACCTATGTAGACAGCGTGTATGCCAGCATTGTTGAAGCTGGTACGCACAAAGCTTCCAGTATCAAAGTGGCTGAAGCCGCCAAAGTCATTGAAAACACCCAACGCGATTTAAACATTGCGCTGATCAATGAACTCGCAGTCATTTTCAACAAATTAGGTATCGACACTGAAGCAGTGCTGCAAGCAGCTGGTACCAAATGGAACTTTTTACCGTTCCGTCCAGGTCTGGTAGGCGGTCACTGTATTGGTGTGGACCCTTATTATCTGACGCACAAAGCACAAGCGGTGGGCTACCACCCAGAAGTGATTTTGGCCGGCCGGCGCATTAACGACAACATGGGCCGGTATGTGGTGTCGCAGCTGGTTAAAAAAATGATCAAGCAACAACTGCCAGTGGCAGGCAGCCGCGTGTTAGTGCTTGGTTTGACCTTCAAAGAAAACTGCCCAGATGTTCGTAACACTAAAGTCATTGATATCGTAAATGAACTGCGCGAATTTGACTTAGTGCCTGACGTGTATGACCCATGGATCGATATCGCTGAAGCTGAGCACGAATACGGTATCACGCCGATCACCCAGCCAGAGCAAGGCGCTTACGATGCGGTGATTTTAGCCGTCGCCCACGACCAGTTTAAACAATTGGGTGCTGCGGGGATTCGCGCCTTTGGTAAGCCTGCGCACGTGTTGTATGACCTGAAGTATGTGCTAAGCGCGGACGACAGCGATATTCGGTTATAAGGAGCTGGCGATGAGTCGTTACACTGAAGTTTGTCAGCAACTACAAGCAAGTCCAAAACGTTGGTTGGTCACTGGTTGCGCTGGTTTTATCGGTTCTAACTTGTTGGAAACTTTGTTAAAACTTGACCAGCAAGTGGTTGGTTTAGACAACTTTGCCACCGGTCATCAGCGCAATTTAGATGAAGTTAAGCAGCAAGTAAGTAGCGAGCAATGGGCACGTTTTCAGTTTATCCAAGGGGATATTCGCCATCTCGATACGTGTCAGCAAGCTTGTGCTGGGGTGGACTATGTGTTGCACCAAGCGGCGCTTGGCTCAGTGCCGCGCTCGCTGAACGATCCGATCACCAGTAATGACGTCAATGTCACGGGCTTTTTGAACATGCTGGTCGCAGCGCGTGACGCCAAAGTGCAAAGCTTTACTTATGCGGCCAGTAGCTCGACGTACGGCGACCACCCGGCACTGCCCAAAGTAGAAGACAACATTGGCAAACCGCTGTCACCGTATGCGGTGACCAAATACGTCAACGAGTTATACGCCGACGTGTTTGCCAAAAGTTATGGTTTTGCCGCGATTGGCTTGCGCTATTTTAATGTGTTTGGCAAACGCCAAGATCCAGACGGTGCCTATGCTGCGGTGATCCCAAAGTGGACAGCGTCGCTGATTAAAGGCGAAACCGTGTTTATTAATGGCGACGGTGAAACCAGCCGCGATTTTTGTTTTATTGAAAACACAGTGCAAATGAACCTGCTGGCGGCGACTGCGCCTGCTAGCGCTAAAAATCAGGTGTACAACGTGGCTGTGGGTGATCGCACTACACTCAATGATTTGTTTGTAGCGATTAAAGCCGCGCTAAATGCCAATGGATTGGTGATTGATGCAAACCCTGACTACCGCGAATTTCGTGCCGGTGATGTACGTCACTCACAAGCGGATGTTAGCAAAGCGCGTGAGTTGCTGGGTTATGCGCCAGAGTTTCGCATTATGGAAGGGATTGCCAAAGCCATGCCTTGGTATATCGGTTTTCTGAAGAACTAACTGCAGCACACTAGCGCTGTGGTGACTGTTGTTGAGGTAGACATTGATAGGTGATAAGGATCTTTGGTACTTGGTGTATTGCCGGCCGCGACAAGAATTGCGGGCGCAACAGCACTTGGCCAATCAGGGTTTTGCCACCTTTTTACCTCGTTTGTGCAAGGCGCCGGATGCGCCATCTAGCAGCCATAAGGATTTGTTGTTTCCGCGTTATCTATTTATTCAGCCAAAAACCGAGATCCAAACGGCGTGGGGCGCTGTGCGCAGTACCCGCGGCGTCGTGGACTTCGTGCGGTTTTCGGGAAAGCCGGCGACTGTGCCCAGTGCCATTTTAGTTGGCATTAACGCCGCACAGTTGTCAGGGGCGGCCGCGCCAGTTGCTGAATTTCAGCAAGGTGACAAGGTGCTGATTGACCAAGGCTTGTATCGCGGTATTGAAGCCATTTGGCAATGCAGCGACGGCGACAAACGCAGCATGCTGCTGATTGAACTGATGCAAACGCAAGTGAGCGTTAGTTTTAGCAATAAAGAATTTTATAAAGCGCTCAATTAACAGGCTTTTTAGCCGTTAAACCTTGAGTGAACGGGTGGGGCAGCCATACGCTGTTTTGCCGCAAACAAGCAAGTTTTCAGGTTTGGGCCGCACAACTCAAGGGCGGTAGCGTGCCTAAAGCTTGCTGTACCAGTTTCCATTTTTACGTTTTGACCATTATCTAACACACTGGAGAGTGACAGTGATCAGACTCAGTAAAGGTATCCTGGCTTGTGTGACAAGCCTGTTTATTGCCTTCAACGCGCTGGCGGTAACGCCTTCGCCCGCCATGATTGAGCAGTTCAAGCAATTGCCGCCAGAACAACAACAACAGTTGGCGGCGCAATATGGCATCGACTTAAGCCAGATCTCCAATGCCGGCGCGCAAGGTGCGCAGGCGCAAACTCCAGTGGAACAACTGACGCCAACCCCACGCGCAGTCGCGTCTGCCATCGCCAAAACCGACGATGACGAAGACGGCAAGTTGGCCCGCTTTGGCACCAAGATGTTTGATGCCAGCATCAGCACCTTTGCCCCGGTGAACAACATGCCGGTGCCGGATGACTATGTGCTGGGCGCGGATGACACCTTAAACATTCAGCTGTACGGCAAAGAAACTAGCTCGCAGGCGCTAGTGATCGACCGCGATGGCACTGTGCAATTGGATGGGGTAGGGCCGGTGCAACTGGCGGGCTTAACTTTTGCCGAGGCCAGCAACGTCATCAAAGGTAAAATTGCTGAAGCAAAAATCGGTGTTGAAGCGGCTGTCTCAATGGGCAAACTGCGCACCATCAATATCTTCATTGCCGGCGAAGCCAAATTCCCTGGCATGTATGCCGTATCAGCAATGACGACGGTCACTCAAGCGCTGTTTGTCGCCGGTGGCGTCTCGGACATTGGTAGCCTTCGCGATATCCGTATCAACCGTGGCAACAAACAAGTCGGTTCATTTGACCTGTATGAGTTGCTGCTTAGCGGTAACAACCAAGGTGACATCCACTTAAAACATGGTGATGTATTGTTTGTCGCGCCGGTCAAAGCCCAAGTCACAGTCACTGGGTTAGTCAATCGCCCAGCCGTGTATGAATTAAAAGGCGCGGAGTCGGTACAAGAAGTGCTGAAAATGGCCGGCGGCAACAAGGCCAATGCCCATTTAAAAGCAGTGGCGCTGGAGCGCGTCAACCGCGATAACTTAAAAGACTTACGCACCTTAGATTTAACCGCCGGCAATGACTTGCAAGTCACCTTGCAAGACGGCGATGTGCTGAACTTCAGCGGCATTTCTAACCGCGTCGAAAACGAAGTGGTGCTCGCAGGTGCTGTGGTGCGTCCAGGCCGTTATGCGTATCGCACCGGCATGCAGTTATCGGACCTCATTAAAGGCGTGTGGGCTGACTTGTTGCCAACTGTCGATTTAGATTACGCCTTAGTGGTGCGTGAGAAAAACGCCAAAGGCGATGTGCAAGTGATTCAAGTGAACTTGGCCGAAGTACTGGGCTTGTCGACCAATGTGACAGGCAAACGCGCTTTTGTACTGCAACCGCGTGACGTGGTGCTGGTATTCCACTACACCGAAGAAGAAAACGTACAAAAACAAGACGAGTCTTTGTTTAACGGCGCTTTTAAAGCGGTGTTTTCTAATGGCAAGTTTTTGGCTAAATCCAATACCATGTCGCGCAAACAACTGCTGCGCCCCATCATCGACCGCTTAAAACGCCAATCCAACACCGACAGCCCACTGGATGTAGTGGCTGTGACTGGTCAGGTTAAAATTCCTGGCGAATACCCGATCGGCAGCAACACGACGGTAAGCCAAATTCTTACTGCGGCTGGTGGCGTGACTGATGCAGCCTTTATGGAGCGCGCAGAACTAAGCCGCTACCAAGGTTTTAACGAAACAGACGCCAAATTTGATATTAAAAATATCAGCGTTAACTTAGCCCAAGTGTTTAATAAACAAGCCGAAGACATAGTGCTGCAAAGCCGCGACCGCATTAACGTGTTCGCCAAGCCTGAATGGGCGGAAGAACGCACTGTGACTATTGGCGGCGAAGTCCGTTTCCCAGGCACCTACCAAGTCTCCCGCGGTGAAAAACTGTCGGAATTAATTGCCCGCGCCGGCGGTTTTACCGAAGACGCCTTCCCATTTGGCGCTGTGTTTACCCGTGAAAAAGTGCGTGAGCGCGAGCAAGTTCAGTTCAACCGTTTATTGCAACAACTGCGCTCAGACATAGCCGCAAAAGCAGTGAGTAGCACTGGTAATGCAGGTGTTACAGTGAATCCAGAACAAAGCATGGGCCTATTAAAACAATTAGAGTCCACCGAAATGGTTGGCCGTTTGACCATCAACATGACACAAATTGAAGCCGGCAATCCTGAATTTGATGTGGTGCTAGAACAAGGCGACCGTCTAGTCGTACCGCGTAAAACACGCTCGGTCACCGTGATTGGTGAAGTGCAATACCCAGGCAGCCACTCGTTTGATGGCAAACTAAGTGTGAAAGACTATTTGGCACTAGCCGGTAACCCACGCAAACGCGCTGACGAAGACCGCGTCTACGTGATCCGCGCCGATGGCTCGGTGGTGATGCCAAGCAGTGGTTTGTTTGCGATGAATACTGCTGAAGTTGTCCCAGGCGATACCATCGTTGTACCACTGGATGTTGAGTACAAGGATAGTTTGAGTTTATGGGGCCAAGTAACGCAGATCGCGTACCAAGCTGCAATTGCGATTGCTGCAGTGAATAGTTTGTGAGAAGTGCATGATGAATGATAGCAATACATTAAATGTCAATGAAACGACAAGCTATTTAAAAGCGAAACGAGCTCAATTATTCTTTATTCCCCTAGTCGTAAGTATATTTGTTGCTGCTATAACACTTACTATTCCCAATAGATTTTTATCTGAAGCGACGCTCTATCCTATGATCGAAAGTAATATGCCAGCTGGTGCTACTTTAGGTGGGCTTGCAGCGTTAGCTGGTGTGAACATGAGAATGAATGGCGGAGCAGATAAAGCAGCGTTAGCTCTAGAGATTCTTGACTCCAAGGAGTATATAGGACGCTTTATCGAAAACCATCAGATCAAGGTTGAGCTTTTCGCCATAGAAAAATGGGATGCGAAGAGGAAAGAAGCACTAATTGATCCTGACATCTATGATGAGAAGTCGAAAAAATGGGTTCGGAACGTTTCTGAACCCTATCAAATAGAACCTTCAATTCAGGAAGCTGTTGAGAAATTTAAGGACAGTTTTAAGATTGCATCTGATAAATTATCCGGAACGGTGAAAATATCATTTGAAAGCCGCTCTCCTGATTTTTCAAAAAAAGTACTTGACCTTATTATAATTGATCTCAATTCATACATACGTGATATTGATGTAAATGATATTGCGAAGAATATAGTTTTCTTAAAGGAGAAAGTTAATTCTGCAGAGTCTTCTGAACTAAAAGTTAATTTATATAAGCTTCTAGAAGAACAGATAAAGAGAGAAATGTTAACGAAAAATGCAGAGAATTATGTTTTTCGCGTTATTGATAAACCTGTTTCTCCAGAGCTTAAAAATGGTCCAAAACGAGCGATAATTGTTATCGTGTTCTATATATTATCGTTGTTTTTAACTATTTTGTTTTTTGCAGTGAAAGGGATTAAAAATAACAATGCTCATTGATGTGTTTAAACTGCTAAGCTCATCAGTTTATAGAATATTAGTATCCTTTTTCTCGACAGCAATATTGGCTCAGCAACTAGGAGCCGAACAAAGGGGGGACTTCGCATTAATTATTTCATACGCAAGTCTTATATCTATTGTGAGCAGTCTTGGCGCGCCAAATTTTTTTAGCGTTAATGTAGCGTCAGGAAAAATTGATAAATACGATGTAGCTGGTATTGTAAAGTATTTTGGTTGGTTTTTTGTTTTTCTAACGGCAGGGTTTTGTTCGATATTAGTTTATTGCAAAGAATTAGATTTCTTGACTGGAATTGTATTCTTTGTTTTATGCTTATCTATGTTGATTAATACAAATGTCAGAGAGATTTTAAAAGCAAGATCAAAGTTTGGTCGCGTTGCTAAAAGTATTGCGTTAGAGGTTACAGTAGTACTTATTGGATTTGTGTCATTAATAAGTCACTTGAATGTGTTCAATGCAATTGTCATCTCCTTGATGGCAAGCCTCGTATCAACAATATACATGTTTAAAACATTTAACTACAAAGATATTATAGAAACGCTTAGTGTAAATAAATATCCAAAAATTAATGGTATTAAAAGTTTTACGTTAATATCGATATTGTCTTGTGTATCTCTCCAGGCACCAGTTGTAATGCTTGAGATTTTTGATGTTAAAAAAAGCGAAATTGGAGTTTTTGCCGTTTGTTATGCTTTGATTATGCAGCTAGAGGTTTTGCCAACAATATTAGCAAACGTAGTTCAGACTAAGTATCTTTCGAAAACTAATAAAGTTCCTTTACACATTGTAATTAGATTCTTCACAACTGTATTTGCATGTATAGCAGCCTTTACCATTTTGTTAGTTCATTTATTGTACTTTCCTTTGATAGGCAATAGCTATGAAAATGCAACTCTTATATATGCAGTTTTGACCATATCATCTATTATTGGTTTCCCAATATCGCTAATAAATATAAAATTCTACTCAGCAGAAAGTCTTAATCGAGTGACTGTTCCTTTGTTCCTAAGAACTTCTGTTTTGCTTATTGCTATTGCTGCATTAGTTCCTAAATTTGGAGTTTTGGGTGTGTGTTATGCTTTGATTATATCGAAGTTTAGTCGGTCTTTTACGACAATTAACGCATACTTAAAAGACTCCAAATTGAGATGGTTTGATATGTTTCCTCAATTTAATGATTATAATGAGTTTAGAAAAATAAGATGAAGATTCTATATGCGAGCTATAGTGTACTTCCTAGCAAAAGTGCGAATAGCGTGCACGTGAGTAAAATGTCTGATGCACTTTATTTAAATGGTCATGTTGTGAATCTTTGTGGCCTAACTAAGGATATATGTTCAAACAAATATGTTCGTAGCTTTTACTCAATCAGTGAAGAAGTTCGCATATCAAGATGGTTTAGAATCCCAGGATTAAAAAATCTGGATTATTTGATCTTTCTTTTATTTAGATATATTTCATTTAGACCTGAGTTGATCTACACCAGATCTGTGTTTATAGCAAAATTCTTTTCTCTCTTTGGTACTAAAGTTATATTGGAGCTTCATTCAGAGTTGTTTGATAGTGATGTTAAAAGTATCTACAGCATAAAAAGGTCAAAAATAGTAAGAATTGTCACGATATCAACGGCTTTGAAAAAAAGAATAATGGAGCAGCTGCATTTTCTACCCAAAGATGTGTTCTGTGTAGAGCACGACGGGGTTCCCACAAGTTTTCTTAATATAGACGCTGTTTCAACCAAACTAAAAAATTCTGTTGGCTACATTGGGAGCTTGAATCCAGGTAAAGGTGTTGAGTTTCTATGCAGTTTAGCGCATCAGCTTCCCGATGTAGAGTTCCATATCATCGGAGGAAATATTAATCAGATTAGCGAATTGAAGAAGAAATTCAACAGTGACAATATTCATTTTCACGGTCATCTGCCAACGAATGAAGCACAACGGAAGATGAGGGAGATGATGATATTAGTTATGCCTTATATGAAAACTGTCAACGGACAGAACTCAAAAATTGATATTTCAAAGTGGATGAGCCCCCTTAAGCTTTTTGAATATTTAGCGAGTGGAATTCCTATCGTAACATCTGATCTTCCAGTAATCCGTGAAGTTGTTGACAGCGATACGGTATTTTTTGCAGAGCCCGATAGTTTAGAAAGCTGGACAGGCACTATAAGAACGGTCTTAAATGACTACTCCGCAGCCTCTGATAAAGCGACTAAGGGTAAAGACATTGTCTCCTATTATACGTGGGAAGCCCGTTGCTCTCGGATTATAGAGCAAGTGCGCTCTTTAGAGGTATAGCTGTGGACTATTTGGTTCAGAATGTTAGGTCGGGGATTCTTACTTGCCTTCTTTTTGTTGTTTTTATTAGTGGAACAATTCCAAGTAATTTAGCTATTACATCGTTAATCGTAGCTGCGCTTTTTATGGCACCTTTCGGTGGAACATACAGGATCAACTACAGATTCATACTTTACATTTCAATACTTTTTCTCACCTTTTTCTATTTTTACTACCGTGGTGTATTTGTCTATGCAGCTGCTGAAGATGAAATATCACAGTCAGTAAAATCAAGGTTAACGTGGTCACTTTTCTATATTCCAGCATTCTTTTTTATTGCAGTATTCTACAGAAACGTGTCAGTAGCAGCCGTCAGGCATACGTTGATTATATTCGTTGGTTTCTGGTATTTACAGACCTTTGTAAGCTATGCGACGGGTGAATATTTTGACATTTGGAAAATTTTAGGATTCCGGGAGCAGAAAGCGGAAGCGTATTTCATTAAAGGCATCGATCTAGGATTTAAATTGTGGCGGCCGACAAGTTTCCTAAATGAGCCTGGTACATATGCTTCAATAGTGTTCTTGCTTTTGGTTGCAGATTATATTAACTGTGAATATAGAATTACAAAGACGCATCTGTTTACACTTAGTTCTTTTATTCTCAGTATGTCCGGGTTTGGATTTGCACTTGCTGTTGTCTTCAGCCTTGGAGTTGTATTGTCGAAAAAGCAGGCTTCTGCTGGTAAATCAATCTTCACTACGTTTGCTTTTTTAGTTGTCTGCTGTATAGCATATTTATATTATGATTTTAGATCTGGGTTTGGAGACAGGGCTGCTGGTTTTGAGTTTAGGTTTGTTCTAATAGCAAAATATGCAACGGGAACATTGCAAGAGTTAATCTTTGGTCATTCATTAGACGATACTATAATAGCGGCTGGTAAGTTTGGAATAATGGATGCATTTGTAGAAGATCTCAGTTTTGCATTCTATCTCAACTACCACTTTGGGATAATCGGATTTTTCCTAATGATTTTCTACCTGCTTATGTTTTCAAACTACAAAAGCTCCGTATTTCTTATTTTATTCTTGTTTCCAAAAATTCACATTGGTGCCTATGCTCTATGGATGATTATTTCCATAATAAAAGTGAATCAGATAATACCGCGAATATTGAAATGAAAATTGTTTTTGTAGAGAACGGTTTTTTGCCAGGTGGCGCTCAAAATGTACTCCGACAATTTTTTAACATGGTGAGCGTATCTGACATAAAAACATCAATTCTTAGTCTAAGACCACCTCATCGTAGTTTCGATGAATCGAATTATTCTGGTGTCGTATGTTATCCCGAAAAAAGACTCGGTAAATTCTCTGAGATCTTATACGCCTACAAATACTTTAATAGCGAAAAGCCAGATGTTTTGTTTTGCACATCATCAAACGTATTTTGGGTGGTTTATATATCTTTGTTTTTCACTAAATTAAATACTAAAATATTTTTTAGATATCCAACAACGCCTTCACTTGAAATGAAAGATAAGAACATGCCGAAGATGTTTGGCCTGTTGCTTAAGTGTACTAATTTTATCTTACTTAAAAGCAAGCGCGTTCGCTTGATTGCACAGACCGAAGAAATAGCTAGAGATATAGCGTCGTATTACAAAGTTGATGCGCGTAAGATTGATGTTATACACAACCCAATTGATACGGATTATATTTTAGAGAAATCTTGTGCTGAATCTAAAATTATAATCGACAAGACCGCACTAAATATACTTTTCTTAGGGAGAGTACGATATGCAAAAGGACTTGATTTTCTTTTGCATGCTTTGGAACTCGCAAATGGATCGGGTCTAAAATTTGTTCTCCATGTAGTTGGGGACTTTGATGTATCAGATCCATACTACAAAATGTGTATTGAGCTGATTGATAAATACAAACTACGAGATTCTGTTGTATTATACGGGCATTTGGAAAATCCATTTGCAGAAATAAAAGCATGTGACTTGTTTGTATTACCTTCCAGAAGGGAAGGGTTGCCTAATGTTTTGTTAGAATGTCTTTTGTTTGGGAAGAAAATTGTCTCAACCAATTGCGTTCCGGTCATTGAAAGAATACTTTCTTGTAATCCTGATTACATCGTTGAATTCGGCGATATTGGTAGTTTGTCTTCTAAGATTATAAACCATAGGGCGCTCTCTAGCCCCAAGTTCGGAAATTACAAACCCGTGCAACCTGAGGAATTTATTCGATTTTTGAAAGGTTTTCAGTAAATGGCTTTTTATGTGATTGGACCCAAGAACTCGTCATATGGATTGGGTGGTATTACAATTCTATTTGAAGATTTTTGTAGAGTCATGGACGAAAGTTCAACTGAGTACGTGTTAATTGATTCAAATCCTAGGAACTACACTTCTAAGTCTCAATTGTTTTTAAGATTTATGAAGCTAGTTTTTTCACTACGAAGTGATGATAGAGTGATGCTTCACGCAACTGCAACGCAATTAGTAGTATTTGGTTTTGTTTTGGCGCTTGTTTCTCAGCTAGTAGGGTGTGCCTTTGTAATTAGAAAGTTTGCAGGAAGTTTTGATGAGTACTATTTGAAGTCAAATAAGATAGTGAAAGCTATCATTGATTTTGTATTGAGAAAAGCAAATATAGTATATTTCGAAACAATTAAGTTAGTCGATTTTTTTGGACAGAAATACGACAACGTTCGATACTTTCCAAATGTACGTCCTTCAACCTCAAAACGTACGTCTGTCGCACTTGGCGATCCTATTAAAATTGTTTTTCTTTCCCAAGTACGAATCGATAAAGGCGTTGTCGATTTAATTGAATCAATCAAAAGTTTCCCTAATTTTCATCTAGATATCTATGGAAAGATAATAGACAACGATGTGTTGTCTTTAGAATCCGAACAAGTCGTATTTAAAGGGCAGATTGATAATTCAGAAGTGTATGACGTGCTTTCATGTTATAACATTTTTGTTTTGCCAACCTATTTCAAGGGAGAGGGCTACCCCGGGGCTATAATTGAAGCAATGATGGTAGGGCTCCCTATTATTGCTTCGAACTGGGGTGGTATTGCTGAAATGGGGGATAGTATCACTTTGGTAGAGCCAAAGAACGTCAAACAAATTTCTGCTGCGCTCAGCACTGTTGTATTAAATTATTCAGAAACTAGAAGGTTTACTCTCGAAGAAAGTATTCGCTATAACAGTGACTTTGTCAGTTCTGCCGTTCTTAAGGAGGTCAAAGAAATTGGCTCTAGATAGTATAAAAAGTATGTTGGGTGTTGTTCCTCAGTGGATGAAGTATCCATTATTATTCATGCCATTTGAGTTGATTTGTGGGAAGGCTTACAGAGATACCTTGAGAACTATCGAAAAATATAGCGTCCTTAATGAATCGCAGAAAAAAGAGTTTTTTGATGAGAGACTAGTTTTAAGATTGAATGACGCGATTAATTTTGTGCCATTTTACAGAAGTTTCGCGCGAGATAATGGTTTTTCAAGAATTACATCGCCTGAAGAAATTAAAAAGTTTCCAATAATAAGTAAATCGGAATTGCTGACTGGTTTGGACCTGTTTGTTGACGAAAGACTACGTGGTCGATATTTTGCTGCGTCTACTGGCGGTACTACAGGCAAACAAACTAAACTATATATTAGTAATGAATGTTTCTCAAAAGAGTGGGCTTATGTAAATAGTTTGCTAGCTTCTCATGGTATAGACCCTAATTCTAAGCGCATTTCGCTTAGAGGTGTAAGTGGGATTCAAAGCGGCGAATTAATCGGGTACAATTATATATATAAGGAATTATTGCTGTCGCCATTCAAGTTGAGTGAATCTTCGGTTTTAAATAACATTAAACAGTTGATCGACTTTAAGGCTAAATGGATCCACGGTTATCCTTCGTCAGTATCTTCATTTGCTCGAATTTTGAAGAATTTAGGGCTTAGAATTCCAAACATACGTGGAGTTCTGTTGGTTTCTGAGACTTTGTATGCTGACCAGCGGTTATTAATAGAAGAAGTGTTTGGTTCAAATATAGTCTCTTTCTACGGTATGTCAGAAAGAGCTGTTTTCGCAACTATGGCTCGTGACGGCACATTTGACGTTGATTGCACATACGGCTGTATGGAGAATGTTGACGGTGAGGCAGTTTGCACCGGCTTCATAAATAGAGCTACTAGTCTCTTGCGATATAGAACAGGAGATCTAATTGAATCAGCTCCATCTGATCTGTTTGTAACAAAGGTTAAAAAATTTAATGGTCGATGGGGCCGAGAATATTTGACCGGGCGTTCAGGTTGTCAAATCACAATGACCGCTCTGAACACACATTCTGTAGAATTGGATAATCTAGACTCTTATCAGTTTGTACAAAGTGAAATAGGAATTGTAAATCTTAATGTAAAATCTAAGAACAAACTCACTTCGTCTGAGTTGGAGAAGATTTCTAGTATTTTTCAAAGTAAGGTTGGTAATGAGTTAGAATTTGTTTGTCAACAAGTTGACGAGATATTGCTAACTAGTCGTGGTAAACATGTCTTTATCGTCAATAATATACAAATTTAGTTTATATATTCACACGTTGAAATTTCTTCGAACTGAACAGTTCAAGTATAGAATCTTAAGGAAGTTATTTCGCCCTGTAGTGTCTGAACGAATTTCAGAAGTCAAAACTCTTAGTTGGGTATATGACAAGGGGGAGGTTTTCAATCAAAGTTTGCTTGGTCCATTCAAGGTTCGTTATCTTAATGTTGTCGCGGATATAAATGCGCCCACCAGCTGGAATAATCCCCAGTTTGAAAAGCTCTGGCTCTACAACCTGCACTATTTTGATGATCTCAATGCGGTTGATAATGCGCTGCGGACCGACTGGCATGTTGCGTTGGTGCAGCGCTGGATCGCCGAAAACCCGCCTGTTGCCGGAAACGGCTGGGAGCCGTATCCGCTGTCACTGCGCTTGGTTAATTGGGTGAAATGGTTTAATCGCACAGGGCAAACTGATCCACAAATCATCGCCAGTATCGCCCAGCAAGCGCAGGCGCTTAGTCAGCAACTTGAGTACCATATTTTAGGTAACCATCTGTTTGCAAACGGCAAAGCCTTGGTGTTTGTCGGGGCCTTTTTGCAAGGCAAGGAGGCGGAACAATGGTTGAAGCTGGGCTTAGATATTTTAAACCGTGAGATCCCTGAACAATTTTTGGCTGATGGTGGTCATTTTGAATTAAGCCCAATGTATCACTGCATTTTGTTGTGGGACTTGTTAGAGCTGATCCAGCTGGCTGAATTGGCGAAGTTGCCGCAACTCGAGGCTGTGGTTAGCGGATGGCGAGAAGTCGCGGTTAGAGCATTGCATTGGTTGTCGGTGATGATCCACCCAGATGGCGAAGTGAGCTTTTTCAACGACAGTGCTATGGGTATTGCAGCAAGTCCGCAGCAGATTTTTCAGTTTGCGGCTGATCTCGGATTATCACACACAACGCAGCAACAACCGCTGACGACGTTAACAACCTCAGGTTATAGCCGATTACAGCAAGGTGCCAACACCGTATTGTTTGATCACGCTGCCGTCGGTCCCGACTATTTACCAGGTCACGCCCACGCCGATACGTTGAGCATTGAATGGTCGATTGGTTTGCAGCGAGTATTGGTCAATTCGGGCACGTCCATTTATGGCGTGAGTCAAGAACGCTTGCGCCAACGGCAAACAGCTGCCCACAACACAGTGATTGTTGACCAGCAAGATTCATCCGAAGTATGGAGTGGCTTTCGAGTCGCTCGTCGTGCCTACGCGCAGTTGCTTGATGGTAAAACCCTCGAGCAACGCTGTATGGTGAAAGCCAGCCACAATGGCTATCAGCGGTTAAAAGGCAAGGTCAGCCATATTCGGCAAGTTGAACTGAGTGCCAGCGAGTTGGTGATTGAAGACGAGCTGACAGGGCAGTGGCAACAGGCGCAAGCGATGTTTCATCTGCATCCTGATGTCATAGTTCAACAACAAGGCTCGCAGGTCAGGCTGCGCTTACCGGATGGACAACAACTGCTGGTGGTCACCGCAGGCACTGTGCAAGTTGCTAAGACAACTTGGCATCCAGGATTTGGTCAGACGGTGGCGACTCACAAAGTCATTGTGCCATTTCATGCGGCTAAGCAGCGCGTCTGCTTTCAAATTTTGCAGGATCAGTAAGTGCGCATCGTATTGTTTTCATTTTATTTTTCACCTGACTTATGTGCAGGTTCATTTCGCTGTACGGCATTAGTGGAACAACTGAAGGCGTTGGATGTCGACGTGGATGTCATTACGACCATGCCAAATCGGTACGCGAGTTTTGCCGCACAAGCGCCCGCGTTTGAAGAACAAGGCCGTGTGCGCATTCATCGAATTGCCTTGCCTTCGCATAAAAGTGGCATGGCGGATCAAATCAAGGCGTTTAAAGCTTACTACCAAGCGGCATTTCGTTTGATTGATGGGCGTCAGTATGACGTGGTGGTTGGCACCTCATCGCGCTTATTTACCGCGTTTTTGGCGTCCAGAGTCGCGCGTGCCCGCAAGTTGCCGTTGTATTTAGATATTCGCGATATTTTTGTCGATACCATCAAAGATGTACTGCCGAAAAAAATCAGTCGAGTATCCAAACCTGTGTTTGAACTGATCGAGAAGTACACGTTTCGACGGGCAGGCCGGATCAATCTGGTGTCTGCAGGGTTTGCTGAGTATTTTCAAACGCGTTACCCACAATGTGACTATCGATATTTTACCAATGGCATCGACCAAGAGTTTTTAGACGCCGCGCCAACGAACCAAGGCTTGCCACAAGCGGCAACTCCTCGTGAATCAGGTACGCCGATTCGGGTGTTGTACGCTGGCAATATCGGCGAAGGTCAAGGTTTACATACCATAGTGCCGCAGTTAAGCGCCGCGTTGGGACCTTCGGTACTGTTTCGGGTGATTGGCGATGGTGGTCGATTGGCGCAATTACAACAAGCCGTAAGTGGCAATGCCGCAGTCGAATTGTTACCGCCGATGGACCGCAGTCAATTGATTGCCGAGTACCAAGCTGCAGATGTGTTGTTTTTGCATTTAAACGACTACCCAGCGTTTACCAAGGTTCTGCCATCAAAGATTTTTGAATATGCCGCACTTGGCAAACCTATGCTGGCTGGTGTTAGCGGCTACGCGGCAAAGTTTTTGGCAGAGCATGTCAATAACTGCGGCGTGTTCCATCCAAGTGATGTCAACGGTGCAGTCAACGCTTTTAGCACGTTGCAGCTGCAAGACACTCCTCGACACGAGTTTATTCAGCGATTCGATCGACATGTGATTATGCAACAAATGGCTGCTGACATTGTTGAGTTTGCAAGCAATGGAGGCTTTCGATGACTCGTGTCTTGTTAACCGGCGCTACTGGTTTTGTTGGCAGTGCGGTGTTGGCTAGTTTACCGGCCTCGACACGGGTGTTAGGACGCACAGTGCCTGAGTTGCCTTGTGAGTTTTTTAAAGCCGAGTTATTGCCGACACAGGACTTTTTACCTGCACTACAAGGCATTGATGTGGTAGTGCATTGCGCGGCTCGCGCGCATGTGATGCACGAGACCTCAGTCAATCCGCTAGAGCAATACCGCCTCGTCAATACGCACGCAACGTTAGCGTTAGCGCAACAGGCTGCTCAAGCTGGGGTGACGCGATTCGTGTTTGTCAGCAGTGTGAAGGTCAATGGTGAAGAAACTTTACCGCAGCGGCCGTTTACGCATCTGGATGTGGCAGACCCCGTCGATCCCTACGGACTTTCCAAGGCTGAAGCCGAGTGGGGCCTGCGGAAAATCGGGCAAGAAACAGGCATGGAAATCACCGTGATCCGGCCGCCATTAGTGTACGGCCCTGGAGTAAAAGCTAATTTTGCGGCTATGTTGAAGCTGGCGAAACGTAATCTGCCGCTGCCGTTTGGTGCCGTTCGCAACGCACGTAGTTTGGTTGCTTTGGACAATCTGGTTGATTTAATTAAGTTGTGCATTGAACATCCGGCCGCAGCGAATCAAACATTTTTGGTCAGTGACGGCCATGATGTATCAACCACTGAACTGCTGCAGGAAATGACCAAAGCATGGGGTAAACAACCGCGTTTGATACCTATACCTGTTGGATTGTTGCGGTGGTTATTGCGATTGCTGGGCAAACAAGCCATTTCAGAACGGTTGTTTGGTTCGCTGCAAGTTGATATTTCCCACACCCGTCAAACGCTTGGTTGGGCACCAAAACCATTGTTGGCTAAAACGCTGCAACAATGCGTGAAGTTTGTAAAGTAAGGAAGATTTGTGATCCGATTGTTTGATTTTTGCTTCGCGTTAGCTGGACTGCTATTTGGCTTTCCCGTGTTTATTCTGCTGTATTTAATTGGCTTGTTTGACACAGGCTCACCGTTGTTTTTTCAAACGCGAGTCGGTCGTCAGCAAAAGCCGTTTACCTTAGTTAAGTTTCGGACCATGCGTAAAGACACCGCAAGCGTGGCAAGTCATTTAGCTAATGCTAATGCAATCACCCCATACGGTGCATTCTTGCGTAAAACTAAACTTGATGAGCTGCCCCAACTCTGGAACGTACTGCTTGGTGATATGAGTTTGGTTGGTCCACGCCCGGGCTTATTTAATCAACCAGAATTACTGCAATGGCGGGAAAAAATGGGGGTATTTGAAGTCCGGCCAGGCATTACAGGGCTGTCGCAGATCAGCGAAATTGATATGTCGACACCTGAGCTCTTGGCAAAAACCGATCGTCAAATGATCGACTCCATGACGGTTGCAAGGTATTTTAGCTATATCTTACAAACGGTAACTGGCAAAGGCCAAGGCGATCGGATTAAGTAGCCTCGTACATTCTGACTAAACGGAGTTTTCGTTGTATAAAATTTCCAAACAACTTTACAGTTGGTTTTCACCACTTTTTAAATTATCCCGTGTTGCTAAAACGCTGATTTCATTATGGATTGATGGATTAGTGATCTTTGGCAGCTGGGTGTTTGCATACGTCATCCGTTATGAAAACTGGGATCTATTTCAACACACCGGTTTTGTTGTCAGCTTTGCGGTCATTCTTTTTGCCACACTTACTGTACTGATGGCGCTTGGCTTGTACCGGGCTGTTGTTCGATTTATCGGTTTTAAAACCACCCTTTATGCCGGGATCGCCTCGCTCTTTGCGTTTGTATTGCTGCGTATTAGTGCGAATTACTTTGAGGTGACGTACAGCATTTCTGTGTCGTTGAACTTCGCATTCTTTAGTTTCTGCTGTATCGCCGGCTGGCGTTTAGTGTTGCGTCAGCTGTTTAATTTGGGCGTTAACCGTTCGAATCACCGCGTGATTGTCTACGGTGCAGGTGCCAGTGGTCGGCAGCTATTGCTGGCTTTAGCCAACAGTCGTGAGTTTGAGCCGGTGGCTTTTGTCGACGATGATCGCTCCTTACATGGCGCTATGGTCAATGACGTAAAAGTGTACAACCCGGCGCGTTTGCCGCAGTTGATTGAAAAACTCGATGTCAGTCGGATTTTATTAGCGGTGCCATCGACCAGTCGTTCAGTGCGTGCCCGCCTGATTGAAGAGTTAGAGCCGCTTGGCTTACCCGTATTAACCATCCCTGGTATGGCCGACTTGGTCGATGGCAAGATGCAAATCGATGATTTGCAAGATGTCAAAATCGAAGATTTGTTGGGCCGTGACCCAGTAGAACCCATCCCTGCACTCATTTCTGCCAACGTTTACAACAAAGTGGTGATGGTCACAGGGGCGGGCGGCTCTATTGGTTCCGAGCTGTGTCGGCAAATTCTGCAGCAGCACCCGAAAACCCTGATCATGTTTGATGCGTCCGAGTTTTCGTTGTACGAAATTGACAAAGAACTGACGCAGTTGTGTGGCCAGCAGCATTGTGATGTGCAGCTGCTGCCCATTATTGGCTCGGTGCAAGACCGAGAACGTTTATTACGAGTGATGCAGACACATCAAGTGCAAACTGTCTACCATGCAGCAGCGTATAAACATGTGCCTTTGGTCGAGTTTAACGTCATCGAAGGCGTGAAAAATAACATCTTTGGTACTTGGCAAACGGCTGAGGCGGCTATTCAAAGCAAGGTTGAAACCTTTGTATTGGTATCAACAGACAAAGCGGTGCGTCCGACCAACGTGATGGGCACCACCAAACGTCTTGCCGAGTTGGTCTTGCAAGCGCTAGCACAGCGCCAATCCGGCACTCGTTTTTGTATGGTGCGCTTTGGTAACGTGTTGGGTTCGTCTGGCTCTGTGGTGCCGCTGTTTCGCCGGCAAATTAAAAACGGCGGGCCTATTACGCTGACGCACCAAGATATCACGCGGTATTTTATGACCATTCCTGAGGCTTCTCAGTTGGTGATCCAAGCCGGTGCGATGGGACGGGGTGGTGATGTGTTTGTCCTTGATATGGGCCAACCGGTGCGTATCTATGACTTGGCCGTCAAAATGGTACGTTTGTCGGGTCTGGAAGTGAAATCCAAAAGTAACCCAGATGGTGATATCGAAATTCGCATCACTGGCCTGCGCCCAGGCGAAAAGTTGTACGAAGAACTGCTGATTGGCGACGATGAAAAGCCAACTCGGCACCCAAGGATCCGCACAGCGACCGAGGTTTCGTTGACCTGGCCACAAATGCAACAGTTGCTGGAGACGTTAAGACAGGCGTGTGACAGCTACGATTTGTTGCGGATCCGGCAGTTAATGTTGGAAGCGCCGACCGGTTTTTCACCGACCGATGGCATTTGTGATCTGTTGCAATAACAAGCAGTTATGTAAACGGTACCGTCGCAACGCCTTGATTTTACTGGTCGGCGTTGGGGCTAAAACAGAAAAATTCACTTGCCATATCAGCCAGATGCGGTAAGCTTGCAAAATCAGATAGAAGGAGCGATTTATGAAAAAATTAGCAGTATTAGCACTGGCCATGTCGATGACAGTCACCAGCAGTCAAGCCGCAGTGGAAGCTGCTGGTGATTTGGTTGCAGTGAAAATCGCAGGTGCTGTTATTTTAGTTTCTGCCGCAACTGCCATGATCATTAACCATCGCACGCCTGAAGTGGTCAAAGACGTGGTTATTCCAGATCCAAAATGTGCGGGTACAGATTTACTCGTTGATGGTTTATGTTATGGTCATGGTTTCAAAACAATCACCTCTGGTACAGGGACTGCAGCTACTGTAATTCAAGTCCCAGTGACCTTTACTTACAAGCCAGTTTAAGCGCTTGATTAAGTTAAAAATACAAAACCGCCTGCTGGCGGTTTTGTTGTTCTTATTAGTTCCTTAATTCCAGTCAAAGGAGTGATCTGTGACTCGTCTGACGCTGCGTTTATTGTGGGTTATCCCCACCTTGTTGCTGTGCGCATGTTCTCCCACGCTCAATAGTTATGTCGACAGCATCTCACTGGCGTTTTCGTCACCGCAAGACGCAGTTTTAACCGAGCAGGATATGCAAGAAGGTGGCCCTGAAGCGATTTACGTGCGTCGCGATCAAGGCGCTCAGCTGGTATTGGTATTGCGGTCGAAACAAGCTAATGGTGAATTTTGGAAGTCTGCTGACAGCGGCATTTTGCAATTTAGCGGCAATCGCTTAGTGCAAACGGCTGGTTTTGCTGAGAATTTACTCGACACCCGTGGCCAAGGCTTACGCCAGCTTGAGGCTGTTACTCTGCAAAGTGCCGAACAGCAACAACGCCAGTGGCAAACGGACTGGTCCGTCGCCGAACACAGCGGTTTTGCGGCCAGCAGTGTTATCAGCAAACGCAGTGTCGACACCCTTAGGTTGTGGGATACCGAGTTCAAGACCATCCGGCTTGATGAGCAAGTCAGCTTTGCCGATGGCACAGTGCTAACCAACCGCTATTGGTTTGATGCTCAAACCGGTGATTTGCTGCGCACGATTCAGCAACCAGCGCCATTTTGGCATGAAATGGATGTGACCTTTATTAGCAAAGCCTGGCAATTAAAGCGGAGCCGCTTATGAAATTAAAAGCTCTCCTATTGACAAGTTGTATGTTGTTGCAGCCGTCGCTTGCCAACAGTCAAGAAGTGACAGCCGCAGTAGCAGCATCAGACCCGAGTTTGTTGGTGATTGAATTTGGCCCGAAAGTGCAAATCTTTACTGAAGCGCAGCGGTTGTCAGTAATTCTGCAGCTGTTACCCAATACAGCGGATATCTATTGGCCAACGGCGCAGTTATATAATGCAAAAGCGCCGGAACTAGCTGAGGTCGAAAATAGCCGCCAACAACTGGCCGAGCAATTGCGCTTGTTAACGCTGCGAGCCGCTGATAATGCCTTGTTGTCACAACAGTTGATGGCGCTACGACAACAGATTCTGAGCTGGCGCTTGGCCAAACCACTGCATGAAATCATTCGGCCTGCCAGCGTTGAAACCTCGGTACAGTTCAATCCCAATATAGGTCCAGGTCATTACGTTTTATCCGGCGCTCGTCGCAGCAATGCCGTCACGTTTTTGGGCCTCGGCGGTGAGTTTTTTGCCCAATATCAAGGGGGCGCACCAGCCTATCAATACTTAGATGCCTTAGAGCGCAATCGCTTAGCTTTGCCAGAGTATTTTTATGTAGCTCGCGCCAACATGCCGCTGCAAACCATTCCGGTAGCTAGCTGGAACCGCAGCGAACAGCCACTACAACCGGGTGACTTAGTGTTTGTGCCGTTGCCAGATGATGTGCTTAGCGACTATGGCGAGACGTTTAATATGCAGTTGTTAGAGCTTGTACGCTACCGGGTGATGCCATGACTTTATTTAAGCCGACCTTTTTTAAGCCGAGCATGCTGTGCTTTGCTATGGCGCTCGCTTGGCAAACGCATGCGACTGAGCGATTTGCTTATACACCTGTTTACGGCCAAGAAGTGCACGGTGGCGTCGGTCTGATCCAAATGCCCACCGCACGGATGAACCCAGAAGGTGAGTTTTCGTTTAACTACCAAGATGCGCAGGAATATCGGTTTTGGAGTACGTCGTTGCAGCTGTTTCCGTGGATGGAAACAACTATTCGTTACAATGATGTGCGTACGAAATTATATAGCGCAGACCCAAATTTTAGCGGTGACCAGACATTAAAAGACAAAGGTATTGATACGAAATTTCGTTTGTGGCAGGAATCGTATTGGTTACCGCAATTCTCGGTTGGGTTCCGCGATTTTGGTGGCACTGGTTTATTAGAAGGTGAATATGTCGCGATGGCTAAACGCTGGCGTGATATCGATGTCCATCTGGGGATCGGGTGGGGCTATATGGGAAATCGTGGCAATATAGCGAATCCACTATGTAAATTAAGTGACGAGTTTTGCGAAAGGGCTACTGCGACTACCGGCTCTGGAGGACAAATTGACTTCCATAAATTCTTCCATGGTAAAGCGGCCCTATACGGGGGGATTGATTATCAAACCCCTTGGGATCCGCTGCGCTTGTCATTGGAATACGACGGCAACGATTATCAATCGGATAAAGCCGGCAAACTCGAAGTCGATAGCCCGTGGAACGTTGCAGCTCTTTATCGCCTCAATGACAACATCGATTTGCATTTAAGTTATCAGCGCGGCAATACCGTCGGTTTTGGCGCCAGTTTCCGCACCAACTTCCACGAAGCGTCACAAGCCAAAGTCGTGTCAGCACCCAAACCTGTACCGGCAGTTCGGCCTGCAGCAGATAGTGCTTTAGATCAGAATGCGCTCATCACCGAGTTGTATTACAAAGGCGGTTTTGCGGTGACTGGGCTGAAATACGACGGTTCAGTGATTACAGTGCAAGGCGTGTCGTATGGTTTTGCCGATCAAGATGAGTTTTTAAATCGAGTCGGTCGGATCATTGCTAGCTATGCACCTGAATCGGTGAAAACCTACAACATTGTCGAACTCAGCGGCGGCGTGCCTATGGTTGAGTCGAGCATTGATGCTGATCAATTTGTAGCTGCAGTGCGTCGCGACAACTTGACTGCACGAGTTGCGTCAAGCATTAAACGACAAGAGCCTACACCGGTGACAGGCGAGTGGCAATTTAAACCGGAACTTCATGGCTTCAATTACGGAGTGGATTTTTTCTGGACTCAAAGTTTTGGAAACCCAGAAAGTTTTTATATGTATCAGGCTGGTTTTAACCCGCGGGTTGGTTATGCACTAGATGATCATTGGTTCGTCGAGACCTCTGGGCGGATTGACGTGTTGAGTAATTTTGATGAATTTAACTTCAAAGTGGATACGTTTGACACTGGTGTACCGCGGGTTCGAACCTATGTGCGTGAGTATGCATCGAACAAAGTAGCTCTAGACACATTTTATGTTGGATGGAAAAACCAAATCGCCAAAGAATGGTTTGCCGCAGGCTATGCAGGTGTTTTAGAAACCATGTACAGCGGCGTCGGTGGCGAAGTGCTTTACCGGCCAATCGATAGCCGGTTGGCCTGGGGTATCGATGTAAACTACGTACAACAACGTGATTTTGACGCTGTGTTTGGCCTACGGGACTACAAAGTCGCCACCGGTTTTGTCAGCATGTATTGGAACCCTGAATTTGCCGACGACTTGTTATTCAAAGTGCGAGCTGGCCGCTATTTAGCAGGCGACAAAGGCGCGACGTTTGAACTGAATAAACGCTTTGATAGCGGCATTGTCGTAGGGGCGTACGCGGCGAAAACCAATTTATCAGCGGCGCAATATGGCGAAGGTAGCTTTACCAAAGGCTTCTTTATTTCCATTCCAACCGACGTGTTGTTATTGCGCCACGGTAAGGGCAGCGGCACTTTCCCATGGGTACCGATTTCGCGTGATGGGGGACAACCTTTACACAGACCATTTGAGCTCTATAGATTCACAGAATCAAGAGCTCCATTCGTGGATTGAATATGCTAGAGAGACAATCTGAAAATTGTCTCTCTAGATTAATTTTTCGCCGTATTTGTATTATATAAAATATGAGAACATTCTTATTTATTTCGTATATCTACCCTAAAGGCTATTACTAGTATTTAGTAATAGTCTTTAGGGTCAATATTGGTCTTCAGTATCTTTGCTGGTATGCCCGCGACAAGACAGTTATCGGGAATAGAGGTCACTACAACGGCATTAGCACCTATAACGCAATTGCTCCCAATGTTTATATCTCCAAGGATCTTGGCTCCCGAAGCAATATAAACATTATCTCCAATCTTAGGCACTCCAATTGATTTGCTTTTTCCTCCGATAGTAACGCAGCTACCAATGATGCAGTTTGAACCTATGACAGCCCTTTTGTGAATAATTACGGCTATACCTCCATAAGCAAAAACCGTATTTTTCCCTATGTCAGTTGCTCCAAAAATAGCACATCGATAAAAATACCTTATCATTAAGTCAAAAATAAAGCTGATAGGTTTCATTTTCTTAAGGAAAAAGTAACGACTGAGTTTGTAAAGTATCATGGTGTACCCTTATTTGTTGCAGGGAAGATATTATATATTTTCAATGTTCTTAATTTTTCATATGGAACGTTCAATTAAACGAACATTGGAACACATGAACTGGTGTAGGGATCAAGACGTAGACAATTGGTTCCTTTATATAATATATTTTCCTTGATGCTAGGTCGATAACCTCCGACGGATAAATTGGATTTGACTGTAGGAATTCTGCTGCTTAACAAGTAAATCTGATCAGGTAAATTAATTAAACTCAGGGATCAAAACAAGTGATTGTACCCATAGTGCTGGCCGGTGGCGTTGGTAGCCGTTTGTGGCCTTTGTCTCGCGAGTTAATGCCCAAGCAGTTCTTAACCTTGCATGGCGACTCGAGCATGCTGCAGGCGACATTGCAGCGCCTAGCAGGTTTAGCATTTGCACAGTCCTATGTGATCTGTCATGAAGACCATCGTTTTATCGCCGCCGAACAACTGCGGCAAATCCAGCAGTTAAATCACAATCTTATATTAGAGCCCGTCAGCCGCAACACGGCGCCGGCTATTGCGCTTGCCGCTTTGCATTGCCTGCAGCAACAGCAAGATCCGCTGTTGCTGGTGCTGGCCGCCGATCATGTGATCACTGATGCTCACGCATTTCAGCGCGCTGTCACACAAGCCATCCCCCAAGCCACTGCGGGCAAACTAGTGACCTTTGGCATAGTGCCGACGCACGCCGAAACCGGTTATGGCTATATTCGCAAAGGCCCGGCGCTGTCTGAGCACAGTTTTGCCATTGCCGCGTTTGTCGAAAAACCAGACCGTACCACTGCCGAAACCTATGTGGCCAGTGGCGACTATCTGTGGAACAGTGGCATGTTTTTGCTGCGGGCTAGCGTCTATTTGGCCGAGCTGAAACAACACAGACCGGATATTTACACCAGTTGTCAGCAAGCGATGCAGCAGGTCGCCACCGATCTGGATTTTATCCGTATCGACAAAAAGGCGTTTGCCAATTGTCCAGCCGACTCCATTGATTATGCCGTGATGGAGCACACCCAAAATGGTGTGGTGGTGCCCCTAGATGCAGGGTGGAGCGATGTCGGCTCTTGGTCCGCCTTGTCTGACATTCACCCTCAAGATGCCCAAGGCAATGTGGCGATTGGCGATGTGCTGATGCTCGATAGCCACAATAACTTTGTGCTCAGTGAATCGGCCCTGGTGGCGACGGTGGGCGTGCGCGACATGGTGGTGGTGCAAACCAAAGATGCGGTGCTAGTGGCGTCGCGTCAGCAGGAACAGCAAGTCAAAACCTTGGTGCAGCAATTAAAAGCCGCCGAGCGAACCGAACATCAAATACATCGCGAAGTATATCGGCCGTGGGGTAAATACGATTTAGTCGACCAAGCGCCTCGTTATCAAGTCAAACGCATCACAGTGACTGCAGGCGAGAAGCTATCGACGCAATTGCATCATCATCGCGCTGAGCATTGGATTGTCGTAGCCGGCACCGCCAAGGTGACCTTGGATGAACGCGAGTTTTTCCTGACCGAGAACCAGTCTGTCTACATTCCACCGGGCGCTGTGCATGCGCTAGAAAACCCTGCAACCGCCCCCCTTGAACTGATTGAAGTGCAAACAGGCTCGTACCTTGGCGAAGACGACATAGTCCGTTTTTCTGACCGTTACGGTCGGTCGTAGCCGCGTCATGTCACTTGCGCAACTCATCGCCCGCAGCGGCATCAGCTTTGGTACCAGTGGCGCGCGCGGTTTAGTCGTCGATTTCACCGCCGAAGTGTGCGCCGCCTTTAGCCAAAGCTTTTTGCGTGTGCTGGCGCAGCAAGTTGCCTCGAACGAAGCTACAGGCAAAACCACGGTGGACCTTACCCAAGTGGCGATTGGTATTGATCATCGTCCAAGCAGTATGGCAATGGCGCAAGCCTGCGCTGGGGCTGCGAAAGCCCTTGGCGTCATCCCGCGGTTTTTTGGCGTGTTGCCAACGCCAGCACTTGCCCATTACGCACTGCGCCACAAAATTCCGGCCATCATGGTCACTGGCAGTCATATTCCGTTTGATCGTAACGGCCTGAAGTTTTACCGGCCTGACGGCGAAATTAGCAAAGCCGATGAACAGCAAATTTTAGCCTGCGCCGCGCCATTGCAGCCTTTTACTGCCATGGAACTGGTGGCCGACCCGGTGGCCGCCGCTTTGTACCTACGCCGTTATCAACAGTTTTTCGCCGCCGATGCTCTGGCTGGTTTGCACATTGGTGTTTATGAGCACTCCAGCGCCGGCCGTGATCTGTATCGCAGTGTGTTTGAAGCTCTAGGCGCGACAGTCACCACACTGCAGCGCAGCGATGTATTTGTGCCCATCGATACCGAAGCAGTTAGTGCAGAGGATCAAGCCAAAGCGCGGGCGTGGGCGGCGCAGTATGGTTTTGACGCGATTTTTTCCACCGACGGCGATGGCGACCGGCCTTTGTTGTCCGACGAAGATGGCAACTGGCTACGCGGCGACATAGTCGGGTTGTTGGCGGCAAAACATCTTGGCATCCAGGCATTGGCGGTGCCGGTCAGTTGCAACAGCGCCATCGAGCAAAGCCAGTTGTTTCGTAATGTCGAACGTACACGCATTGGTTCACCTTATGTGATTGAGGCGTTTGCCCGTTTAGCGGCAAGATTCGACACTGTGGCTGGGTTTGAAGCCAATGGTGGTTTTCTGCTGGCCAGTTCGCTAAAAAATACCCATGGCGAACTCACCGAACTGCCGACGCGTGATGCGCTATTGCCGGCGTTAGCAGTGCTCGCGGCCAGTAAAGGGCGTGGCGTTGCCGCATTGCTGCATGACTTACCGGCACGATTTACGGCCAGTGATCGCCTGCCGCACGTGCCGACAGCATGGAGCCAAGCTTGGTTGCAGCAATTTATGGCGGCGCCTGCGGCTTGGCTGCAACCCTTTGGTTGGTGTGAAGCGGATGTTGGTGACGTCAACCAGCTCGATGGCTTGCGCCTAACCCTAAGCTGTGGCGACGTGGTGCATCTGCGGCCATCCGGCAATGCACCAGAATTGCGCTGTTACGTCGAAGCTGCCACCGTCGAGGCGGCGCAGGCGCTGCTGGTCAAGGTGTTGCGAGTTGTGCAGGCGCTGGTGCAGCGGACGTTGCAGTAGATTGTGTAGTAAGTTGTGCCGCTGGGCGTGTGGCAGTTAGAGACTACCTAGTTTGGGCTGGCACAAAGCCTAGCTTATTTAAGCTGCCGTAACGCGTCGCTCAGTGGTTTGAGCAAGTCTTGATGTTTGCGGTGGATAAAATGAAACAGCTCGGCACTCGCCAGAGCTTCGGGTGCCATCTGCAGTCGCGAAAACTCAGGCCCAAGCACAGCGCGGATCGTCGCTTCATCATCGAGCAGCACGTCGATACGGTCCTGCAACAGCATTTGCACTGCCTGCTGCGCACTGGTGACTAACACGACTTGGCCACTAACAGGATAATCCATCGCTAGGCGAAAGCCGCGCACCATGCCGATCCGCAGTTTTCGCTCGTGCTGCCAGTCGCCGGTTAACGGCCGAGCGGCCAGCGTAAAGGCTTTTAGTTCAATGCGGGCCAAGGGCACTGGTACTTTCAATAAATTTGGAAACTCGGCGCCAACGGCTTCAATTCGAAACAACTCGCCGTCATACATGCCCGCATTGGTCATCGACAAGGAACGACCAGATGGCAGCTGCGCCAAGCTGATTTGATAACCCAATTTACGGTAGGCCACCCGCAGCTGTTGTTCGATATTAATCATTAAACTGGAGCGAGTCAGGCTCGTGGCTATGACCAGCGGCTTAGCCGCTTCTGGCGATTCGGTGTCCAGTGGCAATGCTTGGTGTGCTTTGGCACCTGGCATCAGCAACAGCAAGGCAAACAACAATTGGCGACACGTCACAGCCCAGCTCCTTTGGGAAAAACGACTATCAAAACAACGGAAAATCAAACTGCAGCACAGCCTTACTAAGACCAAAGGTGTGCTGTGGCAAAAGTGTGACTGCATTAAAACGTGAATAGGCGGCGGTTGCAACCCAAGTCTATGGGCTGCAACCGGCCTTTGCTGACTAGAACTTGTATTCCCGAACCTTGAAACCGGCTTTTTCCAGCTGTGGTTTTAACACTTTGGCGTCACCAACCACTAAACCACTTAACTGCGCTGGCGCTAAATGTTTTTTCGCCAGTTGGTTCAGTTCATCTTGGCTAATCGACTCGACTAAAGCGGCCCGTTGTTGGCTGTAGTCACTTGGCAGGCCATATTCCAACATGCCTGACATGTAACCCAGCTTGGCTTGTGGCGTTTCATAACGCAGCGCATCGGCTTGATTGACCGCTTTGCGCATAAAACTCACTTCATCAGCCTTTAGGCCCGCGTCGGCGTATTGCAAGATTTGCTGCTGCATATCTTGCAGCGCTGCGACGGTGGCGTCGGCACGCACGGCGGCGCTAGCGACAAAACTGCCGCCAAACGGATCAGCACTAAAGCCACTATTGGCGCCGTAGGTGTAGCCTTTTTCTTCGCGTAGTACCAAGTTCAACCGACTGTTGAAGTTACCACCGAGTGCAAAGTTCATCAGGTTTAAGCGGGATTGCTCGCCCAGAATATCTTTGGGCAATGAGCGCTTGAACAAGCGGATCTCTGATTGTGGCGCATCCGGTTTGTCGACCAAATACACCACGCCCGCTTGGGCTTGCGAGTCGGGCAGGGTAACACTGCGACGCGCCACTTGCCCCGTCCAACCTGCCAGTGCCTGATTAAGCGCTGTGGTGACATCCGCTTGCGCTAAGGAACTGACGACGATCAGCTGACCATCCGCCGGCTTAAACTGTTGCGCATACCAGGCTTTTATTTGCTCTACCGTCAGTTTCTGCACCGTTTCTAGCGTGCCTTCGGCCGGCAAACTGCCCACGTGCGGGCCAAACAACAAGCTGTCTAACGCGCGGCTTGCCATGTAACCAGGATCTTTGGCCGAGTGCTGAATGCCTTCCAGCGTTTGTTGTTGTAAACGACTAAAATCCGCCGCGTTAAACGCCGGATGCTGCAGTTTTTGCGTCAATAAAGCCAAAGTCGGCGTGAGGTTTTTGCTCAGCGCTTGCACATACACTTCGATGTAGCGCTGCCCCGAGCTGATGCTAATGCTGGAGCCCAATTTTTCCAATTCCAGCGCCATTTGTTCGCTGCTGTACTGCTGCGTGCTTTCTTGCAGCATCGCCACCATCAGCTGGGTAATGCCGGCTTGGGCAGGGTCTTCTTGATACAAGCCCACCGGAATGCGGATCATCAGCGCTGTCGTTGGTGTCTCTAAGCTTTGGCTACCCAGCAGTTTGATGCCATTTTCCAGGTTGACTTGATAGGTTTGTGGCAATTGTACGGCTGGGTTGACCGTAGCGGCCGGCACTTGCGCACGGTCGAAACTGACAGGTGTGGTGCGTAGTTTTAAATCGCTGGCTTGAGTGGTCGATTGGCTAAACTCACCGCGCGCTGGCGGTACAAAGGTATCGGCGTGGGCGACCAGTTTGCTTTGGCCTTTGGGCACCACCGACATGATCACCGCCGGTTTGTGTTGAATATAGGTTTTATAAACGCGCAGCACGTCGTCTTTGCTGACATTGCGATAGCGCGCTAAGTCAGCGGCACTTAAATCCGGTTGACCGTAAAAGGTTTCGTTAAACGCTAGGCTCGACACTTTGCCGGACACGCTTTGCAGGCCGTAAACCGTGCCTGCTTCGATTTGCGCTTTGACGCGGTTTAAGTCGTCATCCAGCACGCCGCGTTGTTCAAATTCTTGCAAACTAGCGCGGACAATCGCTTCGATATCGGCCAAGGTTTTGCCTGATGCCGGGTGCGGCAGCGCAAACAGCGAAAACTCACAAGCTAATTCGCGGCAAGAATGACTGCTTTGCACTTGCACGGCTAACTGGTTTTTCACCAAGTTTTTGTAAAGCAGTGAGTTATTGCCGCCGCCTAAAATTTGCGACAACACATCCAGTGGCGCTTCGTCGGCGTGACGGGCATACACAGTCGGGTAAGTGATGGCCAAAAGTGGCAAATGCACGTTGTCTTCCATCGAGATGTAGCGATCTTTATCCAGCGTCACCAAGGTTTTCGCCGCTGGGTCAACCGCTGGTCCTTGTGGGATCTCGCCAAAATATTTTTGCACCAGCGCCAGGGTTTGCGCGGCATTGATGTCGCCGCCAATGGTCAGGGTCGCGTTATTTGGGCCGTACCAGCGCAGGAAAAACGCTTTGACGTCATTGACGTTGGCGCGGTTTAAGTCGTCCATATAGCCAATCACCGGCCACGAATACGGGTGACCTGCAGGGTACAGTGCTTGAGCCATGCGTTCATCGACTTGGCCATACGGCTGGTTGTCGACGCGTTGGCCCCGTTCGTTTTTCACCGTTTCGCGTTGGTTTTCAAATTTCTTCTCAGTGACGGCACCTAATAAAAAGCCCATGCGGTCGGATTCTAACCACAACACTTTTTCTAGCTGATTCATCGGCACGGTTTGGTAATAGTTGGTGCGATCTGAGTTGGTGGAGCCATTCATATCGCCACCGGCTTCGGTGATGATTTTAAAATGCTGCTCGTCGGCGACATGCTCAGAGCCTTGGAACATCATGTGCTCAAAAAAGTGCGCAAAGCCGGATTTCCCCAGCTCTTCACGCGCGGAGCCCACGTGGTATGTGACGTCGACATGCACCAGTGGATCTGAGTGGTCTTCGTGCAAAATCACCGTTAAACCATTGGCTAATTTGAATTTTTGAAACGGAATGTTCTCGCCATTGGCTTGCAGTTGTTGCTCGACTAACGTAACGCCCGCTGGCAAGGCAACACCGGCTGGCTGTGCCGCAGGACTGTCCGTTGTAGAGGTGTTAGGCGATGTAGGATCAGCAGGCTGACAAGCGGCGAGGCTTAGCGCCATGGCCACGGCGCTTAAGCGCAACAAACGAGAAGACATAGAATTCCTTTTTTAAAATGGCTGTGGTTACACGCAGATGTATGGCATTAGACCACAAGTTCAAGGCTTGGCAGTGCGACCAGTCGCAAAAAACGTAACCAATTGTAAACATGAACGCAGGTCGGCGAGCGCTTGTACGCATTGAACATACTTAAGCTCGCTAAAAGTTTATTGATGCGCCAAGCATTGGCCGCGGCGAGTTAGCACATGGCGCTTACAGTGCCTGCTCGGCCGCTTATAGCTGCTGCTCGGCGACGCAACCCGCCACTGTGCTCCAGCGCAAAATCCGGTACTGGGTCACTAGCCCATGCTGCACATAGGGATCGGCGGCGACAAAAGCTTCAATGTCGGCGCGGTTGTCGGTTTGAAAATACAACGCGGCAGCGCACGGACTGTCGGCAGCTGGCTCGGTGAGGGCGCCACCGGCTTTTAAAATGCCTTGCGCAGTGGCTTGGCGCGCCAACTGCAGATGCGCTTCACGAAATTCGCCGCGCCGGGCGAGATAGTCGCTACTCACGTCATACCATAATAACCATTGCTTGGTTGTTAACATCTTCTACGCTCCTTTACGGCGAACTCTCATGCCTCAGCGGCTTGGCGCGGGCTTATGCGTCAAGCTTAATCACAGCCCATGTGTACCAAGCAAGCCGCGGCAATGCAACTGCATTAGCGCAGCACCTATCTGCCAGTCCTAATCAGCCCTGTGCGCAGCCGCTATTGCGCCAGCGCCCGTGGCTAATTTTGTGTCCGGGGGCGATTTTGGCCTGCGGCTACATTGTGTCCGCGGGCGCTGTGGACGGACACAAAAGTGTCCGCGGACAGCCTGTCTTGAATCTTTTTTAAAATAAAATCCAATAAAAACATATAGATATAAGTTTTTCTAAGTTGGCACTCTGCCTGCAGTAGTCCCTACAGCTTATTAATTTCACGCAAAAGTGTCCGGAGTTAAACCGATGATTAAAGGGACTGAAGGCCAAGATGTGGCGCTATCGCCCACGCCCAAAAAACAATTGAAAACCATGGCCATTGGCATGGTGTCAATTTGTGGCTTGTTATACGGCAGTTATGCCTTGTTGTTTAACTCAGGTGCCCAAGCATCGCTGGTGGTGCCACGCCAGCAAGTGCAAACCGCCAAAGTGGTGCGCGGCGATTTTATCCGTGACCTGCAAGTGCAAGGCAAAGTGGTGGCTGCTAATGCGCCAACTATGGTCAGCCAACAAGATGGTCTGGTGCGTTTTATCAAACAACCGGGGGAAGCTGTCACCATTGGCGATTTGCTGGCGGTAATTGACTCGCCGACGCTAGAAAACGAAGTCAAACAACAACAGGCGTTGTTTTTATCGATGGAGAGCGAGCACGAGCGCGCCAAATTAACCGCCCGCGAGCAAGAGCTGGATATGCAGCAGCTGCAAAACACCGCACAGGTGAACTTGCAAGCAGCCAAACGTGAACTGGCACGCGCTGAAATGTCGATGAAACTGGGCGTTATTCGCCAGCTGGACTTGGACATAGCCCGCGACAAACTGCAGCAAGCTGAGCTTGAGTTTAATCATGCCAAAGCCAAGGTACTGCTGGCGCAAGACCAACTGAAATTTGAACAAAAAGCCGGTGACCAATCAGTTGAGCGGCAAAAACTGGTGGTGGCCGAACTGACTCGAAAGCTCGATGCGCTGCAAATCAAAGCACCGGCTACCGGCCAAGTCGGTAACTGGTTGGCACCGCAACAAAGCCAAGTGCTGGCCGGCCAAGGGTTACTGACAGTCATCGACTTAAGCCAGTTTGAAGCCGAACTGCAAATTCCAGAAAGCTACACCTCGGAACTGACGCCTGGCCTGCAGGTGGATGTCAGCATCAACGGTCAGCAGCTGCGCGGCACCTTAAGTACCGTCGCCGCCGAAGTCAAAGACGCCATCGTCACCGCCCGCGTGCGCTTTTCTGACCAAGACGCCAAAGCGCTGCGGCAAAACCAACGCGTGTCGGCGCGAATTGTGTTTGATGAACGCAAAGATGTACTGAAAGTCGCGCGCGGTGATTTTGTCGCCAGTGGCGGCGGCCGCAGCGCTTACAAGCTGCAAGGCGATGTTGCGGTGCGTATGCCGATTGAACTGGGCGCCTTGTCTGTGCAATGGGTGGAGATTGTCTCTGGCGCCAAAGAAGGCGATGAGCTGGTGACGTCCAACTTAACCGAATTTAAAGACGCGGCGCGAGTGCGGCTTAACTAAACCAACGCTCGCGCTGAGCTAGACCAACTCTCGCGCGAACCTAGATGAACTCACTGATTTTTAACGAATAACGCAAGGACTGGATCATGTTAGAACTAAGCAATATCACGAAGATTTTTCGCACTGAATTGATTGAAACCCACGCGCTGCGCGGTATCAATTTAACCGTCAACGAAGGCGAATTTGTCGCCTTAACCGGGCCGTCTGGCTCTGGTAAATCCACCTTGTTAAATGTGCTCGGCACGCTGGAATCCTTTGATGGCGGCGATTACAAGCTCGATGGCACCTCGATTAAAGGCTGGTCTGATCGAGAGCTGTCGAACCTACGCAATGAAAAAATTGGCTTTATTTTCCAAGGCTTTAACTTAATCAAAGACTACAGCCTGTTTGACAATATCGAATTGCCTCTGCGCTATCGCGGCATGGCGGCGAGTGAGCGCAAACGTCGCGTCGAACAAGCGTTGGAATTAGTCGGCCTGGCGGCGCGCAAAGATTACCACCCCAGCCAATTATCTGGCGGTCAACAGCAACGCGTGGCGATCGCCCGCGCCATCGCTGGTCAGCCGCGCATTTTGCTGGCGGATGAACCGACTGGGAACTTGGACTCCTTGATGGCGCGGCAAGTGATGGAATTGCTCGAGCAAATCAACGCCCAAGGTTGCACCATTTTGATGGTAACGCATGACCCAGACCAAGCGCGCCGTGCCTCACGCCAAGTGCAAATTGTCGATGGCATGTTAAGCGATGCGTCTATGTACGACCCGCTGGCCGTGGCCTAAGGAGCAGGCAATGGAACAGTTTCTGTATTACCTCAAAGTCAGCAGCATCAGCATCAAACGTGCGCCGCTGCCGTATTTTTTGACCATCTTGATCATGAGCGTCGGCCTTGGCGTGTTTTTCGCTAACGCGACCTTTTATTACTGGTTAAAACATGACCCACTGCCTGGCAAAAGCGCTCAGCTATTTCACCCACGCATGAACTCGAACCCGAATTTGTGCTCAACCAGCTGTGAAGCGCCGCGGGTACTGAGTTATCGGGATATCAAAGCCTTAACCAGCACCGATATTGCAAGCGCGTCCGCTGCTATGTATAGCGCCGAAGGCTATGCCAAAGTCAAAGAGCAACAGCCGGCAACACGCGCCAATATTCGCGTGACGCAACGTGACTTTTTCAGCATGTTTGATGTGCCCGTGCTTAAAGGGGCCGTGTGGCCAGACAACGAGACGCGGATGGAGGTGATCATCAGCAAAGCCTTTGCTCAAAAAATGTTTGGTAGCGATGACGTGGTAGGGCAGTCCTTGATCCTCGATGACCGTTTTTTCAAAGTAGTAGCGGTGCTGGATGATTGGGGCATGTTCCCGCGCTTGTATGAGCCGGCGCACGGCGGTTATTTAGAACCAGATGCGGACTTGTATCTGCCGCTGGAAACCGCGTATGACCTGAATTACGCGTCGAACCGGCAAAGCCAGTCGTTTGAAGATGCCGATTTCCAAAAACTGGCCACCGACGGGCGCACCAAAGCTATTCACCAACTGCTGCTGTGGGTGTATTTGCCAACGGCGGAGCAACAACAACAGTATCGTGACTTTATGAACAACTTGGTGCAAAGCGAAAAAGCCGCGGGGCGTCACCCGAACGCCAATGGCAATTTGCTGCACCCGATGAACGGCATCATGCAAGCCTATGACGCCGAGTCGCAAGAAGTAAAAGCGTTTGCGCTGGTCACCGCCTTGTTTTTGCTGGTGTGTTTGTTTAACGCCAGCCATTTATCGCTCAATCGTTACATCGCCAACCAGTATGAAATTAGTTTGCGCCGCGCCTTGGGTGCCTCGCGCTGGCAGTTGCAAGGGCAAATGCTGGCCGACGTGCTGGTCACCGCGGGCTTGGCCTTGTTACTCGCAGTGCTCATTGCGCTGGCGGGGATTGCCTTGATGAATCACTTGCTGCCGGATAACAGCCGGATGGCGAGTTGGGATGGCACCTTGATTGGCGGTTTGGTCGGTTTGACCTTGCTGTCGGCCTATTTGGTGACCTTGTATCCGGCTCTGCGTGCCTCGTTTGGTGCCCTCAATCAGCAACTGAAATAAGGAGTTTGTTATGAGTATCAAGTTATTAATCAAGTCCTTGTTGCGCCGCAAAGTCGTCACAGTGCTGCTGTTTTTACAGCTGGCGATGACCTTGGGCTTGTTGGTCAACTCGGTGTTGTTGGCGCGCCAAGCGCATGATCTGCTGGAAGTGAACACCGGCATGCCACTGGACGAAGTGATTGCCATCCGGATGAAACCCACAGTGGCGGCCGAGCGCCAACCACCGGCGCTGCAAGGCTTTATTGAGCGGCAGTTAGCGGCCGTGCGTGGTGTGAGTGGGGTGGTGGATGTGGCCATTTCCAACCAGTCGACGCTGGAATTTGGTGGCAGCAACGGCAACCTGTATGACGCCGATCATCAAGACACCACCAATGTGCCAACGGTGCCGAACAACTATGTCAGCGCCGATTATTTAAAGGTGCTGGGCGTGCAAGTGCTGCAAGGCGAGTGGCCCGCTATGCCACCGGCGTTTGACCGCAACCTAGATACCGGCGTGGTGATCACCAAAAGCCTGGCCGAAAAAATCTACGGTAGCGGCGATGTGGTTGGTAAACAAACCAGCCGCGGCCGCGTGGCGGCTGTGGTCAGCGATTTTCACGGGCAGCGTTATGCCTCAGACTTAAACTACAACCTGATGATTGTCACGCAAATGCCGACGGCCGATTGGGGCTATGTGATGTTAGTGCGGGTCAAAGCCGACTTGCTGCAGCCACTGATGCAACAGCTGCCGGAGGTGATCCGCGGCGCTGACGCCAACGTGGAGATTTTCCAAGTGCGTTCGCTACGTGACAAACACAACGAGTTGTATGCCAACGAACGCGGCTTGGCCACTTTATTGACCGTGCTGGCGGTGTTGATGCTGCTGGTGGCGATGATTTCTAGCTACAGCAACGCGTTTTTCCATGCGCAAAAGATGCAACAAGAAATTGGCATTAAACGGGCGCTTGGTGCTAGCAAACAGCTGATTTTTATCGAATTACTCAGCGAGAACTGGTTAACGACGGGCGTTGGCTGCTTGCTCGGTGTGCTGTGTGCAGTCGGCCTCAACCAAGCGCTAGCGCTGGTGATCAGCATTCCGGTGATCCCGCTGTGGTTACCGCTGCTAGCGATGGCGGTGCTACTGGGTTGTGTCACAGTAGCAACATGGTATCCTGCCAGACTCGCGACATTGGTGTCGCCGGCAACCGCGACTAAGACCTTGTAATGTATGGCAACTATTCTAGTCATTGATGACAACACTGCAGTGCTGCATGCACTGCAGACTTTATTTAGCTTGGAAGGCCATCAGGTGATCGGCTGCAGTCAGCTGACGCAAGTGCTGCTTTTGTTAGAGCGGCCGATTGATTTGGTGCTGCAAGACATGAACTTCGCCAAAGGCGAGATGAGTGGCGAGCAAGGCCGCGCCTTGTTTTACCAAATCAAACAACGTCGCCCCGACTTACCGGTCATTTTGATGACGGCGTGGGCCTCGCTGGATATGGTGGTCGAGCTGGTCAAAGCGGGCGCGGCCGATTACATCGCCAAACCGTGGGATGACCAGCGGTTGCTGACGACCGTGAACACCATGCTGCAGCTTGGGGCGGTCAAACAGCAGCAACAGCAGCTGGCCGCGCGTGAGCAAGAGCGGCAGGCGCAATTTCACGGCAAAGATCTGTGCGGCTTAGTTTATGCGTCGACCAAAATGGAGCAGGTGCTGCAAATGGCGCTGCAACTGGCGCCCACGCATGCGGCGGTGCTGATCACCGGCGAAAATGGCACCGGCAAAGAAGGCATAGCGCAGGTGCTGCATGCCAATTCGACGCGTCGCAGTCAGCCTTTTATCAAAGTGAACATGGGCGCCTTGCCGGCGGACTTGATGGAAGCCGAATTGTTTGGCGCGGAAGCCGGCGCTTACACTGGCCTTGGCAAAACCCGCATTGGCCGGTTTGAAGCGGCCGATGGCGGCACCTTGTTTCTCGATGAAATTGGTAATTTGTCGCTGGCCGGGCAAATGAAGTTATTGCGCGTGCTGCAAACGGGCGACTTCGAACGGTTGGGCTCGAGTCAAACCCGCCACGTCGATGTGCGGGTGGTGTCGGCCACCAACGCCGATTTAACTAAAGCCATCGCTCAAGGCAGTTTTCGGCAAGATTTGTATTACCGCTTAAACGTGGTTGAACTGCATCTAGCGCCGCTAAGTCAGCGTTTGGATGATATTTTGCCGCTGGCGCGGCACTTTTTACCAAAGCAGAAAACCCTGTCGAGTGCGGCAGAGCAGGCGCTGCTGGCCTACGCTTGGCCTGGCAATGTGCGTGAGCTGCAAAACGTCTGTCAACGCGCCGCATTACTGGCGCAAGGGGATCAGCTAGAACCGGCGGACCTGAACTTACCCACGCAGACCAGCCTTGCAGCGACGCCGGATAAAAAAGAGCGCAGTTTGGATGACATCGACAAAACACAAATTGAACAGGTGCTGGCGGCTTGTGACGGTGTGATCTCACGCGCCGCTAAACAATTGGGTATCACGCGGCAAGCCTTGTATCGCCGAATGGAGTTTTATGGCATCGCCGACCGTTAAGCCAAGCGGCCAGTGGACCTTAAGTAAACCCTTTGTCCGCGGTTTATTGGGTTACTTTGCCGTGTGCGCCTTGCATATCGTTGCCGTGCAGCATTGGTTTGTGCTGTCGGCAGCGCAGTGGGCCGTGCTGGCCGGCGCCATGCTGCTGCTGGGCTTGCTGCTGTTATGGGCCTGGCTGCATCGCTTAGAGCAACAGATCCAAGCGCTAAACATTCAAGCCGACAGCTTGCGCGACCAAAGCTTTAATGTGGCGGCCAATCAGCAACTTTTATATGAATTACAGCCACTGGGTGATTCACTCAATGCAATGGCGCAAGAACTGGCGCAGCAACGCGCCAGCTTGTATCAACGCGAATTGTTGCTCGACACCGTGCTGCAAACCAACCCGGCAGCCTTGGTGCTAACCGACGATAAACAACGGGTGCTGCTAAGTAACCCTGCCGCCCGGGTGCTGCTTGGGCAAGGCCGACGTTTTGATGGCAGTGATTTATTAAGTGTGCTATCCGATGCGCCGGCGCTGCGTAGTGCCTGCGAAACTCGCCAGCAAGGCCTGATCCACTTGGCCGATGAATCGGTGTGGCATTTATCGATCAATCAATTTCAACTGAACCAGCGCCAGCATTGGTTGTATTTGTTCAAGCCGATGACTCGTGAGTTCCAACGCGAAGAAGTCAAAGCGTGGAAAAAACTACTGCGGGTGATAGGCCACGAGCTCAACAACAGTTTGGCGCCTATGTCGAGTTTGGCATTTTCGGGGCAGCGTTTACTCAAGCAATGGGCCGCGAACGGGCAGGGGGCTACACAGTCAACTGGATCGCCTCAGCAACCGCAGCTGCTTCTGAATTCGCTGCAGCACGACGCCCCGGCACAGTTGTCGCGGATTTTTGAACATTTGGCCGAGCGTAGTCAGCAGCTCAATCAGTTTTTACAGGGTTATTTGGAGTTTGCGCGTTTGCCACCGCCGCAACGTGGCCCCGTGCAATGGAGTGCGTTGTTTAATCAACTGCAAGACCACTATGAATTTGATTTACAAGGTGATTTGCCAAAGCTCGCTTGGCAGTTAGACGTAGCGCAACTGACGCAGTTATTACTGAATTTATTAAAAAATGCCCGCGAAGCCGGCGCTACTGATGCTGGCACCAGCCTGCTGCTGGAAGAATCCAGCCAAGCCTTGTGTTTGACCTTAATCGACGATGCCGGTGGCATGCCGACCGAGGTACTGGAACATGCCTTGGTGCCGTTTTACACCACCAAAACACAAGGCTCCGGCATTGGCTTGACCTTGTGCCGCGACATTATGGAGTCGCACGCTGGCCAACTTGAGCTGCGCAATGTTCCCGGCGGGTTAGCGGTGCGGTTAACCTTCCCCGCGGCGCAAAATCTTTTGGTCGCAGAGCTGTCATAGCCGCGACAGCTTCGCATGAAGTTGCATACTGCTGAGATTGGGTTTTTAGCAATCCAGATGTCTATTGTCTGCAAGCGTAGAACTTTGTAGCATAGAGGTTTTCCTAAGGGAGGAACTCCTATGCAAGTCCATGCAAGCTGGCAAGATCTGCCAACGGCCACCGGTGTGATGCGCACCTTAGTGCTGACACCGCAAGGCAAACCGGCGCAGCAGTTTGGCGCCTTGTTGTTTTACAGTGAGATCTTTCAAATCACCGGCCCCATTCGCCGCACGGCCACTATGCTAGCCGGCATGGGCTTTATTGTGTTAGTGCCGGAGATTTTCCACGAGTTAAACCCAATTGGCACTGTGCTGGCGTATGACGATGCGGGCAAAGATAAAGGCAATCAGGACAAATGGAGCAAACCGCTGACCAGCTACGACAGCGACAATGATGCCATGTATGCGTATTTGCAAAGCCGCGCCGATTTTAACGGTAAGGTTGGCGCGATTGGCGTCTGTATCGGTGGTCATTTAGCGTTTCGCGCCGCACTTAAACCTTATGTGCAATCGACAGTGTGCTTGTATGCCACCGATCTGCACAGCGACACACTGCCGGCAGCTGGGGCCGCGCAGACCTTGGCACAAGCCGCGGCCATTCAAGGCGAGATCACGCTGATTTGGGGCCGCCAAGATCCACACGTCAGCGAGCCCGGGCGACGTCAGGTGCAAGCGGCATTGGAGCAGGCTGCAGTGCATTATCAATGGCACGAAGTCAACGCGCCGCATGCCTTTATGCGCGATGAAGGCGAGCGTTTTGATCCGGCGCTGAGTTTGTGGGTGTACAACCTGTGTCAGCAGCAGTTTTTGGCGGCGCTGCGCTAGCACGTAAGCGCTGCTAGTTGTAGTTATGTGGGTGGCGAGTTTGCCGCGAACTGGTGATTTGGCAACCAATGGTTAGCAAGTGTAACGCGGGTTGGTTGCATCAATATCTCCGTTTTTGATACCTTATCAGCTTGATAACTAATGGACTTTGTTTAAAAAAGGACCTTTGATGAAACTACGTTTAATAAGCGCCTTGCTGGCAAGCGCGCTGGTTGCCCCTACATTTGCCGCTGATGAAGCGCTGGCTCGCTTATTCTCGACTACCCCAAAATTCTCTGACTACCAAATTTCCCCGGATGGCCAACATTTGTCGGTGGTTATTTCCGATAAAGGCGTCAATGCCATGCTGTTTTTGGATCGAGCGACGCGCAAAGTCGTTGGCCAAGGTCGTCCAGGCATGATGTATTTAGTCGGTGATCATCAATGGGTCGACAATGAACGCGTGATGTTTAAGTTGATGCAAACCGTGCCTTGGCAAAAACAGCCTGGTTATGCGGGTGAGTTGTTTACGCTGGATTATACCGGTCGCAAAGGGGAAATCATTTATGGTTACTCCTCGGGCGAACGTCAAGTCGGCAGCCACATGAAGAAAAAAGAAGGCAAATTTGCCGCGGGTTTTCCGCTGGATTCTTTAGCCGATGAAGATGGCTTTATAACGCTGTTAAGTGTACCTGCAAGCGCTACAGGAAGACGTGCGGTGGCGCTGGAGATCCTGAAAGTTCATGTGGAAACTGGCCGGCAAAAAAACTTGGGCGGCACGCCATCGGGCACTTTTGATGTGGCGATAGACAGCAACGGCCGACCGCTGGTTGCCGCCGTGCGTTCGTCGCAAAACCTGTTAGAAGTGCATCTGCGTAACCACGAGGAGATGAGCTGGAGTCAGCTGCCGAGTCATCAGTTTGGTAATGCTTTCTCGCCACAAGCAGTGTCGGCGGACAATTCAACCCTGTATGTGCTAGACAACTGGAATGCTGATCAAACAGGCGTGTATTCGTTTTCCCTGAAAGATGGCGCCTACAAGCCTGTGCTCGTAGACGACAAAGCATCCGTGCGCAATGTGCTTAAAACTGTCGATCAGCGTGGCGTGTACGCCGTCGAATTTGATGATGGCAAACCATCGTATGCCTTAATGCCGGGCAATTATCCAGAAGGTACTGATTTTAAAGATGTATTGGGTGCCTTCCCAGGTGAGCGCGTTTCCATCAATGGCCGCAGCAAAGACGGCCAATTTGTAATTGTCCGTACCGAATCCGATAAAGCGCCTGCGTCTTATCATATGATCGACTTTAAAGCCGGGGATATTTCCTTGTTGGGCAGCGAGCAACCGGAAATTGCTAAGTTACCGCTGCAAGCCAGCGAGCCGTTTAAAATCAAATCGTTCGACGGCATGATGATCAATGGTTATTTCACCAAAGCCGCCAAAGATTCAGCGGCCAAACCGCTGATTGTGATGGTGCACGGTGGCCCGCAAGCGCGTGACTACTGGGAGTTTGATACAGATACGCAGTATTTGTCGCAGCTGGGTTATAACGTGCTGCGGGTGAATTTCCGTGGTTCTGAAGGCTTTGGCTTAGCCTATGAACAAGCCGGTTATAAACATTGGGGCGATCATATCCAGCAAGATATCAAAGCCGCCGCGGATTGGGCGCAAAGCCAAGGCTACGGTAAAGATGGCAACACCTGTATTTATGGTGGCTCGTTTGGCGGCTACTCGGCCTTACAATCCTCTGTGATGTATCCAGGTTTTTACAAATGTGCGGCGGCCGTTGCCGGCGTGTACGACTTAGAAATGATGTACAAGAAAGGCGATATCTCTGAGGTCGATTGGGGCATTGCCTTCCTTGAGGAGCGGATGGGTAAAGACCCTGCGCTGCTCAAAGCGCATTCGCCGATTCATGCCGTGGATAAACTGCAAAGCAATTTATTGCTGGTGCACGGCAAAAAGGACCGTCGCGTTCCGTTTGCCCATGCAGAAGCCCTGATGGCGGCGCTGGATAAAGCTGGTAAAAAGTACCAGTGGCTTGAATTTGAAGATGAAACCCACGGTTTCTACGGCGAAGACAACCAAACCAAGTTCCGGATGGCCTTGGCGGATTTCTTCGCGGCGAATTTAAAGCAATAAGCGACAGTCACCGACTGCAAAGGCCTGCGTGTTGCAGGCCTTTTTTTTGCCGCAAAGCAAGGCGCTGGCCGCTGAATTGGCTAAGCTGCTGAAATAAATACAATCCTCTCGTATACTGAGGCTGTCATCTGTATGTCATGTCGCTGCGACAGACTGCGGTCGCGACTATGCTGGAGCCTGTTATGTCGTTGTTTGAACACTTATTAATTATGTCGACACTGATCCTGACCAGTGCGTTTTTCTCCATGTCAGAAATTTCCCTCGCGGCAGCGCGCAAGTTGCGACTGCGGCAAATGCAATCCGAAGGCGAGCATCGCGCTACGTTGGTGCTGGCGCTGCAAGAGCATCCGGGCAACTTTTTCACCATAGTGCAAATTGGCCTCAATGCAGTGGCGATCCTCGGCGGTATTCTTGGTGAAGCGGCGTTTACGCCTTATTTGGAACAAGCGGTAGGGGTGATTTATCAAGGGCCCTTGCTAGAGCCGGTCTGTTTTGGCCTGTCGGTGTTTTTAGTCACCACCTTGTTTATTTTGTTTGCCGATTTGATGCCAAAACGCTTGGCAATGTTAGCACCCGAGCAAGTGGCACTGGCCGTGGTGCGGCCTATTCAAGGCTTGTTGGTCGTGCTCAAGCCACTGGTGTGGTTGTTCAACGGCATCGCCAACTTGGTGTTTCGAATTTTTAATGTGCCGATCCACCGCAAAGACCAAATCACTCCCGAAGATATTATTTCGATGATGGACGAAGGCGCTGAAGCAGGCGTATTGCAACAACAAGAACACAAGTTGCTGGAAAACGTGTTTGATATGGAGCAGCGCACCGTCACCTCGGCCATGACGGTGCGAGAAGAGCTGGTGTATTTTAACCACAAAGAAAGCCCAGACAGTATTCGACAAAAATTGCTCGACAGTCCCCATGCGCGTTTTTTAGTGTGTGACGGCGGTTTAGATAAAATCGTTGGTTATGTCGAATCGCGTGAACTGCTGATCCAAGTGCTGAATGGCCAAGAAATTTCGTTGGCCAAACCCGGCATGGTGCATCAGCCACTGATTATTCCGGATACCTTGTCGCTGTATGAAGTGCTGGCGCATTTTAAATCCAGCGGCACCGATTTTGCCGTGATACTGAACGAATACGCGCTAGTCGTCGGCATGATCACCCTCAAAGACGTGATGAGCATTGTGATGGGCGAACTGGTGAATTTGGATGAAGACCAAATTATCAAACGTGACGATGATTCGTGGCTGGTCGACGGCGTGACGCCGCTGGAAGACGTGATGCGCGTGCTGGCGATTGAAGCCTTCCCCGATCAAGAAAACTACGAAACCATCGCCGGTTTTATGATGTACATGCTGCGCAAGATCCCCAAACGCACCGACGCAGTCAGTTTCGCCGGTTACAAGTTTGAAGTGGTGGATATCGACAACTACAAAATAGACCAGTTGTTGGTGACCCGCGTCAAAGCGGAAACCCCATAAAAAAAGGCCCTGACGGGCCTTTTTTATTACACCTGCACCACAAACCTAGCCACGGCAGCCAGGATCAACAGCACATACAACAAGGCCACTGTGGGTTTGCTACCAGCGCGCACGTATTCGCCAAGGAGCGCAACGATGCCGCCGCGGCTTTGTGCCCAGTCTGATTGAAACTGCATGCCGGTGACCGCGCCTTCGCCACGCAGTGCCTGTTCGAGCTGCAACAGGCGCTGGGTGACGCGCGCTTGTTCGGCTTTCCAAATGGCATCCAGCAGCCAAAACAGCAAACTGCTGGCGGCTAAAAAGTACGGCGATGGTGCTGTGCGGCTAAGCCATAAAAAACACAACAATGCCAACAGCTTAATGGCCAGACTATGATTTTCCATCTCATTGCGGCGCTGCTGTTGCAGCAACCATTCTTGTTGTAACAACTCCATGCAGTACTCCTTTTGCTGTTGGCTTTTTGGTTATTTGGCTTGTTGCGCTTGGATAAAACGTTGCACCCGTTGTTCCAGCACTGTCATTGGCATAGCGCCGCCGAGTAATACTTCGTCATGGAACGCTTTGGCGTCGAATTTATCGCCCAATGCGGTTTTCGCTTGTTGGCGCAGCTCGATGATTTTTAACATCCCCAGCTTATAACCCAGCGCCTGACCTGGCCATGCCATGTAACGCTCAATTTCACTGACCACGTCGCTTGACGCTGTGCCGGTGGTGTCGGCCATGTATTGAATGGCTTGTTCACGCGACCAATGCTTGGCGTGCATGCCGGTGTCTACGACTAAACGCACGGAGCGGAACAGCTCGGCTTTGAGGCGGCCTAAATCGCCAAATGGGTCGTTTTTGTACATGCCCATGTCGGCGGCGACCTGTTCACTATACAAGGCCCAACCTTCGGAGTAGGCGTTGTAGCTGGCTAAACGGCGCAGCAGTGGCAGCTTGTCTTGCGCTAAATTCAGCGCAATTTGCCAGTGGTGTCCTGGAATAGCTTCATGGTAGGTCAATGTTTTTAAATCAAATTTCGGGTTGGCTTTCATATCCGCCAAGTTGATCCAATAGATGCCAGGTTTGCTGCCATCAATGGCTGGCGAGGTGTATTGGCCACCCGCAGCGCTGTCTTGGATCTCCACCGGAATGCGGCGTACTTCTACGGCATAAGGGGGGCGGGCGCCAAATTGCTCGACCATCCGACCGTCCATTTCTTTGATGTAGCCGTTGAGGTCATCCAGCAGTTGTTTGCGGCCAGCGTCTGAATCTTCGTATAAGAACCGCGGCTCTTCGTTTAATTGCGCCATGCGATCGCCAACACTACCTTCACTGTAGCCGTTGGCATTGAGAATGCGGTCCATCTCTTTGCTGATCCGCGCCACTTCATCCAGGCCAATTTGGTGAATTTGCGCCGGCGTCAGGTTGGTGTCACCCAGTTGGCGTACCGAATAGGCATAAAATTCATCACCACCCGGCTGCGCCCAAATCCCGGCGTCCAGTTTGGCGTGTGGCAAGGCTTGTTGCACTTTGGCGGCGAGCGCTTGGTAGCCTGGGGCAACCACAGTGCTAATCAAGGTGGTCGCTTGTTGTTCCATTTGGGCTTTTTGTTCTGCACTGATGTCGTTGGCGCTGGCAAGCTTAGTTTTAAAATCGGTAAACAGCGGGTGTGTAGCCGTGTCTTTGCTGCCGTAGTTATTTAAGATCTTTAACGCTTTATCCAGCAGCACGCGTGGCGGGATCCAGTCTTTGCTGGCGTCGATGTCAAATTTATCGCCGACGGCGGCCAGGGCAGGGCCCAATTTCTCGAGCCGATGCAGATAATTTTGCGCGTCTTGCGCGGTTTTGATCGGATGTGAGCTGACCAATGCGCCTGGCATATCAATGATCGGGCCGTTGATTTGGTTGATCACAAATGGCGAGTGGCCCATCCACATGTCGATATAACCTTGTGGCACTTGGCTGTCACCGACGTAAAAACCAAGCAGGTTTTTCATCACGGCTAAATTGTCTGCCGCGTCAGCATCCGAAGGGACCGGCACTTGTTCTAATTGCGAAAGCACAGCTGCCAGTTCGCTACGCAGTTTCTCTTCGGCCGTGGCGCTGTACATGTCCACGTCGGCGGCAAATGGTTTACCAACTTGCGCTTCACTTAAACTAAAGGCAGAGGCGCTCAGTGGCCGGGCTTGAAACAACAATTCGGTGGCTTTGGCATACAGAGCTTCAGCAGACACGGTCGCCGGGGCGCTCGCTGCAGCCGGTGCTGCGGCAGTTGAGGTTGTAGGGGCTGGCGCTTTGTCACAGGCGGCAAGGGCCAGTAACACTGCAAGGGTTAGGCTGGTTTTTTTCATCATAGGTTCTCTAGCCAAACAATAGGTGTTTGGCATGATACACAGAGTTTACGGGCCTGCGAAGCCCAGAACTTGTCGCTGCAGGCGTTGCGCTGCATACTGGCGGCCATTTTTACGTGAATTTCTGTCGAGCGCACAGATGTAGGTGAAAGCATGTACGACAAAGGCAGCCGTGGTTTTTGGCACATTCGGTTGGTGCTTAGTTTTGCCGCCGTGGTGGTGTTTGCCAATCTGCATGCAATGCAACCGTTACTTCCTGAATTAAAACGCCATTTTGCGCTGTCTGAATTAGAGACTAGCTGGAGTTACGCCATCGGCACCTTGTCGCTGGGCTTGAGTCTGCTCTTTTATGGCGCACTTGCCGACGCTTGGGGGCGCAAACCTGTGTTGGCGGTGAGTCTTATCGGCATGTTGCTCAGCACGGCGTTGCTGACCCAAGCGGATAGTTTTACATCGCTGCTCGTGCTGCGGGCGCTGCAAGGTTTTTGTTTAGGCGGCTTACCGGCGGTGGCGATTGCGTATTTCGGTGAAGAGTTAACGCCAAGCGCGATGTTTTCGGCGGTTGGTTTTTACATCAGCGCCAGTTCGTTAGGTGGCATCTCCGGCCGCGTGCTGGCCGGGTGGTGCGCCGAGTCCGGCCATTGGGTCTGGGTGTTTTACCCGCTGAGCTTGTTGTCGTTGCTGTTAGTGCTGGTGTTTTGGCGGCTGTTGCCACCGGTGCAGCATTTTCAGGCGCGGCCACTGAGTTGGCGCCGCGCCGCACGGGAAGGCTGGAACCATGTGCGGCATCAGGGCCTGTTGCTGACCTTTTTATTAGGCGGCGTCAACTTTGCCGTGTATCTGAACCAATACACCTACATCAGCTTTGTGTTGTCCGAAGCGCCATACCACTTAAGTTCGTTTTGGATCGGTTTGTTGTTTTTAACCTATCTGACCGGCACAGTCGGCTCGGCCTTGTCGGCACGAATTGCCAAACGACTGGGGCAGCTTGCGGCGATGCGTGCCGGGGTCTATTTGATGATGTTAGGGACTTTTTGCACCTTAGTACCGCAGTTGGCGGCGATAGTCGCAGGCTTTTTTATCAGTGCTTTTGGGTTTTTCTTAACGCATAGCTTGGCGACGTCCTTGGTCAATCGGCAAGCGCAAACTGCCAAAGCCAGTGCCAGTGCTTTGTACTTGGTGTTTTATTATGTCGGCGCTAGTTCGGGTGGCTTATGGTTGCACCCGTTTTACAGCGCTTTCGGCTGGCCGGGCGTGGTGCTGGCGTCTGTGCTTGGGTATACACTGGCGCTTTGGTTGTGTGCTAAGTTGCAGCGGCAGCTTGCAGCTGTAGAAGTTCAGCAGCACTAAGAGGGCGCAGCGCATCAAGCGCTAATTCCCCCAGCTGCACCTTGCCAATGGCGACCCGCTGTAAATCCAGCACTTTCAGGCCAACCGCCCGGCACATATAACGAATTTGGCGGTTTTTCCCTTCATGCAGTTGCATTTGCAGCAAAGCGCCAGTCGCTTGGTGCTGCAGCACTTCAACTTGGCACGGCTGCGGTTGCACTGTGTGCGGCCCCACTTGGTAGGCGGGGCCTGCTTGTAAGCGCTGCACTACTTCCGTCGACAGCGTTCCTTGCACCTGCACTTGATAGGTTTTGCACAGCAAGTGCTGCGGGTGCATCAGTTGCTGCGTCAGTTGCCCGTCAGTGCACAACAACATCAAACCATGACTGTCTTTATCCAGCCGGCCAACCGGATGAGTGCCCGATGGCAAGCCTTGCAAACGTTGCCACACGCTATCGGCGCGGCCTTGGCGGACATTGCAATCGACTCCGACGGGTTTGTGCCACGCCCACACCTGGCAGGCAGCGGCTGGTGGCATCAGTGGTTTGCCCGCAAGCTGAACCTGATCGGTTGGCGTCAGTTGGGTCAGTGGCGATGCGCTGTGGCCATTGACGGTCACCTGCAAGGCCGCAAACTGCGCCAGCACTTGGCTGCGCGAACCAAACCCGGCTTTGGACAAGTACTGCCATACTCGCATCTCAGCCACCAAACATCCGCTGCGCTATGCTGCACAGGCCTTTGCCGACCGAGCCGAATTGATCGCCACGAATTTGTGGCACATTCGGCAGTAATTCATGTAACAAATCGCGCAAGCCTGCAATGGCTGAGGCACCGCCTGTGATAAAAATCGCATCGGGCCTGGTTTGCGCTTGCGCCAGTGTTTGTTCCACTAATTTCCGAATACCGTTCAGTTCCAAATAGAGAGCACTCGACAGTTGTGTCGCGGTCAGTTCGGCCTGCAGCTTTGCTTCTAATGGGCTTAAATCCACCACACAGCTGGTTTGGCTCGACAACGCAATTTTAGCGCGCTCGGCTTGTTGCACTAATTCGTAACTCAAATGCTGGCGATACAACTTGTTGAAACGAATGATTTTTAAAGGGTCATCGCTGATTTCCAGCAGCCGCGCTAGCTCTTTGGCGGTGCTGGCTTGGTAAAACCTTTCTTGGGCGTGAATGTCGATAATGCTCACGGCGTCACTAAACAGCGACGCCGGCAGCGGTTTCCCGGTTTGATCTAAACTGCCGCGGCCAACCAAGGGCATCAAGCCGTAAATCGCCAGTTTGATGTCCATATCGACACCGCCAATGCGCCGTCCCGCATGCGCCAGTAAATCGCTACTGCGGTCTAGCCGCTGACGCAGCGCTGGGCCTAAACGAATCATGCTCAAGTCTGACGTACCGCCGCCGATATCCACTACAAGCACCAGTTGTTCTTGCGTTAAGGTACGCTCGTATTCGATCGCCGCAGCGACTGGTTCATAGGCAAATTCGACATGGCGAAAACCAGCACTGGCGGCTGCTTGGCGCAAAATAGCTTCGGCGCGGTCATCACCAACGGCACCATCGATGCCTTGAAAGTGGATAGGGCGGCCGAGCACCACATGCTCGGTATTTTGCGGCAGTTGGCCGGCGATCTTTGACAGCAACAAGCCACACACTTGTTGGTAGACCACGGACTGCGACGGCGTTAAGCGCGAGCCGAGCATAGATTTCGGCGAACGGATAAACACGCCACCCAGTGGGTCTTGGCTGTAGCGTTGATGCGCTTGTTGACCCAAATGCACCGGCGCTTGTTGGCGCAGCAACAAGGCGAGGGCAGGCGCTATGTAGTCCTCGTCGTCTGGATCGTCAGGTTGTGGCCGTTCGATATAAAGCGCTGAACTTAAGTAGGTATTGTCACCGTCGAGCGGTGTTAACCAAGGTTCACCATTGGCCTGTACCCAACCGGCGGTGCAGTTTGACGTGCCAAAATCGATCCCAGCGTACTGCGGCATGAGAAGGTCCTGTGTCGAAGGTCAAAACCTTCAGTATACCGATGCGCGCAGTCGCTGCCCAGCAAAGGTCGCCTAGTTGCCGCTTTGCTAGGCAACACAGAACAGAACCAACGGAAACTGGCAAGAAATTTGCTGGGCAGCTAGAGAGAACACGCTTTGACTGCGCGTCAAAGCCCGCGAATAAAGCGTCAGCCGGCGAGCTGATGAAGGAGAGCCACCATGCGACATGCAGGGCAACGCATTATTTTTTTGCTGACGCTGTTTGGGTTGTCAGCGTGCCAATCGGCTATCGATGAACAAGTCGAGCGGCAGCTCAGTGCCGCCGGTGTGCAACAAGTTGCCGCTGTACAAACCGGTGAGCCGCTGAAAGTCGAAGGCCCGCTGCTGTATTACACCGAACGCGTCGCCGATCGGCTGTTCACTGGCCTCAAGCCGTTGGTTCGCGGGCCGGTGGCAGTCGTCAGTTTTACCGAGCTGCGCAGCTTAGCGCCCGATCCGTACAACGTCACACTGAATATGCTGGGCTTGCAACTGCAAGAAAGCATGCTGACGGTGGCGACGCAGCGCGGCTACCAAGTCAAAGAATTGCGCCTTGGCCAATCGGTGCAAATGTATGCCGACCATGAGCGGATGTTGACTCGGCAACTGACCGAGCTCGCGGCCGAACAATCGGTGCGCTATATCATTGTCGGCACTTTAAATCAGTCTGAGCAATACACCATGGTCAATGCACGGATGGTGGATGTGCAAAGCAATCAAGTGGTGGCCGCGGCGTCCGATATAGTGCCGTCGCAAGTGCTTGGCACCACAGAACAAGTCCAATTACGCCAACAACGTCTTTATCGCAACAGCGGTGCGCAATAGCTAAAGGAGTGATGTATGAAACCTATCGTAGTTGCCTCGGCAATCCTGATGCTGACCAGTTGCGCCTCGATGGAAAAATGGGAAGCGGCGATGGACGACAAAGCGCAGTCGGATGTTGCTTTGCAAGAGGGTGGTACAGCACCGCAAGCGGCGGCTGCGCCGACGTCCGCGTATGCCACGCCGCTGGCCTATAACGGTGCCGCCTATCAAGCCACGCGGATGCAACAACAAGCGCAAGTGGCCAGTTATCAGGCGCCGCTGCCGGTCAATATCAACCATTATGTGCAAGGCATGATGCAGGATTTGATCGCCAACTTAGACCAGGTGCGTCCGCAAATGGTGATTGGCGTGACCAGTTTTGTCTATTTAGACAGTGCGTACGATGAAACCAACTTGCTGGGCAATCAGTTGTCTGAAAGCTTTATGCATGAAGTACATCAGTTTGGCCTCGGCGTCGTTGATTTCAAAACCACCGATTATATTCGGGTGACGCCAGCGGGCGATTTTGTGTTTAGTCGCGATTTCACCGAACTAAAAGAAGAGCAGCCAATTGAGTTTGTCCTTGGCGGCACTTTAGTGCAGCACCAAGGCGGCACGTTGGTCAATGCGCGGTTAGTATCGGTAGCGTCTAAGCAAGTTCTCGCCACAGCGCAAGGCTTTATTCCACAACCTGTGGTTGAAGCGCTGCACCAGTCGGGCATGCCGGACAAGCTGCTGTTAAAGCAAGGGGAATAACATGAAGCAACTAAGCGTCGCCTTGCTGATGCTACTGACCGGTTGTAGTCAGTTGTGCAGCTGTAAAAACGAACAAACCAGTCAGCCAATGACCAATGAAGCCGCAAGCGACGTGGTGGCTGACACGGCGAGTGAGCCGCCCAAAGATCCCAATGAGTTTTATGTTAAACCGATGCGGGGGGCCGGCGAAGCCGAATACACGCCGGCGCAGCCATCGCAACTGGATCGGGTGGCACAAGATCCAAACGCTAAACCGTTTTTGGCGGTAACGCCGCAAACAGCGCCACCGCTGCTGACTCGCAAGTTGTTGCCTTCAGAAATTGCCGCGGCGCAACAAGGTCAATTGCCTGCGCTAGCTGCCGATGGCGTGCCGTTGTCGCCTTACGCGCAATTGCCTTATAGCAAGGTGCAGTTGACCGATTATGCCGCGCAGATGGTCTTCAAATTGGCCAATTTTAGTGAGCTCAAAGGCGCCAAAGTCGGGGTGACCAGCTTTGTCGAATTTGATGAAACGCTCGAGCGCAGCAATCCATTGGGGAATCAATTTGCTGAAGCCTTGGCGACTTTGCTACCGCAATATGGCGTGGATGTGATTGAGTACAAATTGACTCGCGGCATTATCATCCGTCCCGATGGTGATTTTGCGATGTCGCGGGATGTGAAGAAACTGTACCAGCAAGTGGGCATGGATTACGTGCTGACGGGCACCTTAGTGACAACCCGGCGCGGCGTGCAAATCAATAGTCGGGTGGTCTCGGTGGATGGGCAGAAAGTCATCGCCTCGGCGTCGACCTTGTTGCCACATCAAGTTCTGCAACAAATCCAGCCTTAAGCCTTTCTTTCTATTGCTGAAATTTTCAGCGCTTGTCCGAGGGTTGGTTCACAGCCAGCCCTCGCTCTGGTAGACTTTCGCCGATTGCCCTGTAGTTAAACTGGATATAACGGGTGCCTCCTAAGCGCCAGTCGTGAGTTCGAGTCTCGCCAGGGCAGCCATTCTCTGTTGCATCACTAAGGTTGTGATGCAGTAGTGCCACTGTCGTCTTCTGGGTCTTCCACTTCAAATTCATCAACGATCGGCGTGGTTGGGTTAGCCAAATCGCCGGGTTGGATATTGGCCAGCATCGCGTTATCGACTGTTTCAGCCCAGGCCGCTTCGCTGCTTAGTTGCGTCACTTTCACCGTGATTGAAGTGTCCGCCAATAACGATTGGGCGCGACCAAAGCGGTCCGGCATCTCGCGTCGATGCAGCAGTTTGAAGGTGTCGCCAACTTTCACGCCATGCGCTTTGCCGATGCTCAGCAGCACTTGTGGGCCATCCACGTCGACAATTTCCGCTTGCAGCGGCTCGCAGCGGATCGCTTCTTCGACATCCATCGCGGCAGCGTTAAGCACGCGTTCGGCAGCTTGGCCGTAATCACTTTGCCAAAAGCGATGGTTTTTCGGATCTAATTTGGTGGTTTTGCGATAGGTCCAAACGGCGGACGTTTGGTATTTTTGCTCGAGCACTACCCGTTCTTCGGCCAAATCAAACACCAATACATTCAGATGGTAGAAGCGTTCGCGGTCCGGGTCACTCCAAAAGCTCCAATTGGTGCCTTCACGGTTCCCCAACGACACATCGTCAAGCCGCGCCGTGAGAATGTAACGTGCGCCATATTGCTGCTGAATGGCTTTACGCTCAGCATAAGTCAATGCACGCACATCCAATGGGTTATTCAGAGGAGCAGGCCAGCTGCTGTGGGTGATCTCTTTGAGTTTATCCGTGAACAACTCGCCGCTCACTGTGCCCAAATCAAACAAATCGCCAATCACCGCCTGTTCGGCTTCTTTTAACCGAAATGGTGTGATCAACAGCTTCTTTTTATAAGCAAGGGTGGGGCAACTGCTTTTTTGCGGTTCGATATCGGCGCGAATGGTCACTTCGTAATAGCCATTGCGAGTGGTTTCCGACACCAACTGTACTTGTTGTACTTCGCCGGTGGCTTGCACTTGCAGACGTTCTTGCGTCAAAAGTCCGTCAGTGACTTCTTGCAAACTGCGCACGCTGACGCCCGCAAACAACATGGCGCGTTTGACGGCGTCTTCGGTGGCTTGTTGACGGGCTTTGGCACTGTCGCCGCTGCGGATCATCGCTTGCCCAGTCGTTTCATACCATTGGGCCTGCACAGAACCTGCAAGTAGCGCAAACACTAGCGGGCTGTATCGAAACATCAGTATCTCCTGCATCGCATAACGCATGCGTTGTCAGTGTCAGGCATGCGGCTCTCTAGCGGCGAATGCAATCCTCATGCCTTTTCAGCAAAAGATCTGGTTTAGCGCCATGAAACTTAAAGATTGGCGTGAAATCTGCAAGGAATTGCCGCAGCACGCTGGGAAATGTTTGCTGTGAGTGATTGCAAGCAGCAGTCCAGTTTTGAACCAAGGGGTTGCCCATGAGAACTATTTTATTGCTACTAAGTCTTGGCTTATTTTCAGGTTGCTCGACTTTTTTCGACCGGGAAGTGCAATACGAATCAGTACCACCGGATAATTTCCCGGTGCTGCGCGCAGTTGGTTATGCGCCATTAGCTGCGCAAAAAGCCGATACCGAAGAGCAGCGTATGCTGATGGCAATGAAAGCATCCAAACTCGAAGCCTTGCGTGAATTAGCCGAGCAAGTGTACGGGCAAAAAATCGATTACAAAGTAACGATGCAACAAGCCGTGATGGGCAACGAAAAACTAAGGGCATCGTTGCAAGGCGTTATTCGCGGCGCACGTGTTGTCAAAACCTATCCAGTCGGCGAGTTTTATGCCACAGAAATGGAGTTGGATTTTAAGCAAGTCTATGATTTATATCAGAACTCTCAGCCAGTGCGTCGAATTAAATCGGTGAAGTATTATTGATAAAGCCGTGTAAAGCAGATAAAAAAACGGGCCCTGAGCCCGTTTTTTTATCTGCTTTAGCCAGCCACAAGACTTAGGCTTTGATGCCTTTGCCGACCGAATCCAGTGACGGTTTGCCTTTGGCATTGTACGTTAATCCCGATTTGCCACGTTGATTCAGCAGCTCATGTTTGTAGCGCTCAATGACCAATTGGCTTTGTTCGACCGCTTGACGATTGATTTCGTTTTGCTCTTTACATCGTGTCAGCATGGCATCAAGTTGCGCCACGCAATGTCTAAAATCATCTCGCTGTTTAGCACTCGCTAATTCAGGATGTTGGCTGATTTGTTGATCGACGGCTTGAATCGCATCCAGCGCAGTCGCTTTGCGGACGGTATTTTGTTCGAGCGCCGCGACATCACGCTTGCCAATAATGGTTAATTCATTTTCTAGAAGCAACAAAAGCACCGTGAGGTGCTCTTGTTGTTGGTTTAGCAGGGTACTGAGGGCGGTGTCTTGTTTCATTTGCGTCCGAATAAATCGCCTTCAAATTGAACAATGCGCCGCGCCAGTTGCTCTACGTTCACTTTATATTTGCCTTCGGCAATTGCTGCCTTGATTTTGTCGACCTTTTCTTGGTCCACACCAGAACTAGCGCTGGCTTTTTCTGCTGCTTTGCTAAATTGTTGCGCTTGTGCTGTCAGCGATACTGTGTCCTGACGCTGCGCTGGTGATGCAACCGCTTGTTGCTGTTGTTGCACCAACTGCTGTTTCTGAATGTTTTGATCTACCTTGTCATTTTTGACGGCAGGTGATTGCACATTCTGATTGATATTAATTGCCATTTTGCCACCCCTCTGACCCGCTGGTCTCTGCTTAACTCTTGTAACGGCAGACCAGAGAAAAACTTTAGGACTAATTATAAATTTATCGTCACTTTTTTTACGGCGGTGACTTGCGCTTCAACGACACGTCCAGACTGGGAATTTTGTACTCGTACAGTCTCGCCTAACGTCGCGTCAGATAAGGCTTTTCCGGTAGTAGATACGGCAAGCGTACCCGATATTCCTTCAATTGTAACCTGATCTCCTTTGCATACAAGACAAAAATCAGACAATTTCAGGATCTGGCCATGGCTGACGGTGCGTTTTAACCGAGCGCCGTCGATTCGCTCGAACGTCGTCAGGTATTGGCCGCGCGCTTGTCGCACATCCCGCACTTCCAGCGCCAAATCGCTGCTGGAAACAATTGATCCACTGCTCAGTTGTTTACTACTCACCACGACCTCCACCTGCTGGACTAAACGTACATTGACAAACACTTGCCAAGGCGTGTCGCTATTGCAGTGAATTTTGACGCTGTTTTGTTGTTGCAGCGCCGGATTGACCCAGCTCAGCTCCGGTGGTGTCGGGCAATCTTTTGCCGCAAGTCGGGAATTCAACGGAAATACTTGCACCGACATTTGGTCTTGGCTTTGCGTTTGCTGAATAGCCCAACCTGCCACGAGGCGCGTCAAATCATCGGCACTGTAGCTTTCGGCCTTGAGCGGCACTGCGATTGAAAGGCACAAAAAAGCGCCAAACGGTGCGATAAGTTTTTGAAGCTTGGAAAAATTGTCGTAGATTTTCATATAGTTTCAGCTATGCTTGGGAAAAACAGCCTCAGTGCTGAATCTTGTCAATTTTCAGTCACCTGGACACGCCTCTTGCTGTTGCAAGAATCGATCCTGACCTAATCCGGAGCTTTGTATGGCGGGCATTCTCGATTCAGTCAATCAACGTACCCAGCTGGTTGGACAAAACCGCTTGGAGCTGTTGTTGTTCCGACTGGCAGGGCGTCAACGTTTTGGCATTAACGTTTTTAAAGTTCGTGAAGTCTTGCAGTGTCCACCACTGACTGCGATCCCTAAACGTAACAAGTTCGTTAAAGGTATTGCGCATATCCGCGGTCAAACCATTTCCGTCATTGATTTGTCGCTGGCAACTGGTGGACGTCCAATCGAGAATACCAAAGACAGTTTTATCATCATTGCCGAATACAACCGTTCCGTGCAGGGCTTTTTGGTGCATTCCGTCGAACGGATCATCAACATCAATTGGGAAGCCATTATGCCGCCGCCAAAAGGCACAGGCGGTCGTTCCAGTTACCTGACGGCAGTAACCGAAATCGACAAAGAACTGGTTGAAATCATTGATGTAGAGAAAATTCTTGAAGAAATTTCACCGTCACCAACGGCGCTGACGAAAGAATTTGAGGTCGCCGCCATTTCTGAAAGTTTAGGCGATCGGACTATTTTGATTGCGGACGACTCAGCCGTCGCTCGCAACCAAGTGAAACGAGCGCTCGAAGGCCTTGGTGTGTCGATGCATCTAGTGAAAAATGGCCGCGAAGCACTGACTTATTTGCAAGAAACGGCGAAGTCTTGTCATTCGTCGGTCACAGAAAAAATTGGTCTATTAATTTCGGATATCGAAATGCCGGATATGGACGGTTATACCTTGACCGCCGAGATCCGCATGGACCCGCTGCTCAAACCATTACATGTGATTCTGCATACATCCTTGAGCGGTGTGTTTAACCAGCAAATGGTGCAAAAAGTCGGCGCAGACGATTTTATCGCGAAGTTCAATCCTGACGAACTCGCTGAATCTGTAAGAAAATGGCTGCAAGCTGACTAAACAAAGCAGGATTGTTGCGTGAATAAAGAGCTGCAAGACAGCGAATACAAAGTGTTCCGAGAATTTCTGGAACAGCAATGTGGCATAGTGCTAGGTGATAATAAACAATACCTGGTGAAGAGCCGTCTTGCGCCGCTGATGCAACGGTTTAATGTGGCGAGTTTGTCTGAACTCGTCACAAAAACGTTGAGTCCGTTTGAGCGGCAACTGCGTTCCGCCGTAATCGATGCGATGACCACCAACGAAACCTTGTGGTTCCGTGATACCTACCCATATGAACTGCTGAAAAAGCAAATTCTGCCCGAATTAGAAAAAGATCACCGGACTGTCAAAATTTGGTCGGCGGCAAGCTCGTCAGGGCAGGAGCCTTATTCGATTGCGATGACTGGTCTTGAGTATCAGCAAACGCGTCCAGGCGCGTTTAGCATGGGTATTCAGATCCTAGGCACTGATATTTCCAATGCGATGCTTGAACACTGTCAGCGTGCTGAGTATGACGGTTTAGCCTTGTCTCGAGGTTTATCGCCGGAACGTCGCAGCAAATTTTTTGAAGACAGTGGCAACGGTATGATGCGAGTGCGTGAGCCCGTGCGTAAACACGTGACATTTAGGCACTTGAATTTGTTAGACAGCTACACCTTGCTTGGCAAGTTTGACATTATCTTCTGCCGTAACGTATTGATTTATTTTTCGCCTGAAGTCAAAGCCAAGATTATTCGCCAATTCGCCCAAGCGCTGAATCCGCGTGGTTATCTGTTTTTGGGTGCTTCTGAGTCGTTAACCTCAACCAACAGCGACTTTGAAATGATCCGCTGTAACCCCGGAATTATTTACCGTCGGAAAACCTAACTTAAGTTCTTTTACCTCTCCAAACGGGTCTTTTGACCCTGTCAAAAATACGTTGGCCTAACTTTTGCAAAGAAAAATCCAGACATTCTGAAGCGAGGTCTGGATATGGCAATCAGTTTTAAAGATGCATTTGGCCTGCATGAACAAGGCATGGTGTTGCGTGAACGTCGGACAGAATTGTTGGCTGACAATATCGCCAATGCCGACACGCCAGGCTACAAAGCGCGCGATTTGGATTTTCGCACGGCGCTGGCCAACGAGTTGGGCCGCCAACGAGGCTCTATCGGCACCACGGACAGTCAGCATTTTGACATGCCGGCATCGCTGCATGCCGATGTGCAATATCGCATGGTTGACCAGACGGACACTGGTGACGGCAACAGTGTTGATGTCAATCGCGAGCGTAATGCCTTTACTGAAAACGCCTTACAGTACCAGTCATCGCTGCAGTTCTTAAATAGTAAAATCAACGGGTTACGCAAAGCACTGGGAGGACAATCCTAATGAGCCTATACCGAGTCTTTGACATCGCCGGCAGTGGCCTCAGTGCCCAGTCGGTGCGTCTAAACACCACCGCCAGTAACATCGCCAACGCCGAGAGCGTTAGCAGTAGTCTCGATAAGACCTATCGCGGCCGTCACCCAGTATTCGCGGCTGAGCTAAGCCAAGCTGAGCAGCAATACGAAGGCAGTGGTGTGAAGGTGCTTGGGATCGTTGAGAGCGACGCGCCATTGCAAACCGAATATAACCCTTCACATCCATTGGCGGATGAAAACGGCTTTATCTATAAGCCAAACGTCAATGTGATGGAAGAAATGGCCGACATGATGTCGGCGTCCCGAGCTTATGATGCCAACGTACAAGTTGCAGATGCTGCCAAGCAAATGCTGACGCGTACCTTGTCACTTGGCCAGCGTTAATAGGAGCCGTTTATGAGCACAGTCTCCGGAACCGGTAACAGCTATCTCGACAACTTACGCGGTACAGAAACGACCAACAGTTCGACCAAAAAGACCGCGTTAGAGCAGTCGGACTATTTTGCTTTACTGACGCAACAGCTGGCCTACCAAGACCCGACTAAGCCAGTGGATAACGACCAGATGGTCTCGCAAATGACCACGTTTTCGATGGCTGACGGCATCAGCCAACTGAACACCAACTTCAAATCATTTGCTGATGGCATGAGCTCTAATCAAGTGTTGCAGGCATCAACATTGGTTGGGCGCACTGTACGCGTCAATTCTGACAGCTTGGTGTTTGATGGCACTAATGCGGCATACGGTGCGGTTGAAGTGCCCGCAGGAACCAGTTCAATGAAGGTTAACATTTACGATGAATCTGGCGCGTTAGTCCGTTCATCATCGGTGGATAACCCGACGGCAGGCAAGTTCGATTTTGGTTGGGATGGCAAAGATACCAATGACACCAAACTTGAAGCCGGTTTGTACACGATGAAAGTCGAAGCCACAGTCTCAGGGAAAAACCAAACCCTAGCGACGTCCAGTTATGTTCCTGTATCAAGCATCACGCTGGGCAGTTCGACCAGTACGATGCAACTAAACCTGCTTGGCCTTGGCGCCAAGAAAATGTCAGACATTTTAGAGATTGCAGCGGGTTAAGCCTGCTAACGAGGTGAGCGATGAGTTTTAATATTGCACTGAGCGGTTTAGCCGCATCACAAAAAGATCTGGACACCACTGCCAACAACATTGCCAACGTCAACACGACCGGTTTTAAAGAATCACGTGCTGAGTTTGCTGATGTGTACGCGGGTTCAATTTTCTCGCCAGGCCGCACTAAGGTGGGTGACGGTGTAGCGACATCGCAAGTTGCGCAGCAGTTCAGTCAAGGCGCACTGCGATTCACCAGTAACTCGTTGGATATGGCGATCACTGGCGATGGCTTCTTTGCGATGACGCCTGATTTGGGGTCACGTGATATGACATTCACTCGAGCCGGCGCTTTCAAGTTGTCGAAAGACAATTTTATCGTTGATAACAACGGCAACTACTTGCAGGGCTATCCAGTAGATCCAAGCACAGGTCAAGCCAGTTCAATTAGCTTAAGTACCACCGAACCTGTGCAAATCCCAAGCACCGCGGGTGCGCCGCGTTCGACCACCAATATCTACATGACGATGAACTTGAATTCGACGCTGACTGCGCCAGTCGGTGGCTGGCCAACGTTTGATCCGTCGGACAAATCGACCTATAACCAAGGCTCGACAACCTCAACCACTGTCTACGACAGTTTGGGCGAACCGCATATTGTATCGTTCTATTTCCGCCGCACACCTACTGCGACGGATAATAACTGGGAAGTGTACGCGGTGTTTGATGACAAAACGGCCACACCGCCAGCGGTAGGTTCTTATTTTGGTCCAACGACTTTAGACTTCGATGCCAACGGTGTTCCTTCTGTTCCGGTCACCACGTCGTTACCTGATTTAGTGATGCCAAAGGCGACGCTGAATTCCGCGGCGTATCTGACCAATGGTGCGCAGTTTACCTCCGATTTAACGGTAAACTTCAGTAACGAAGCGGGGACTAATTACCCGACTCAATATTCCAGTAAATTTGAAGTCGGTTCACTGAGCCAAGACGGTACCACGGTCGGTCGTTTGACCAGCATCGATATTGACGCCAGTGGTAAAGTGTTAGCCAGTTACAGTAACGGCGACCAAACCTACTTGTCGCAAATTACTATTGTGAAATTTGCCAACCCACAAGGCTTAACCCAATCCGGGAACACCTCGTGGAAGACCTCATTGCGCTCTGGCGCTCCGATTGCAGGTGAAGGTAACTCAGGTACTTTGGGGTCGATCAACTCGTCGGCGTTAGAGCAATCGAACGTTAACTTAACCAACGAATTGGTTGACCTGATCGCAGCGCAGCGTAACTTCCAGGCCAACTCACGGGCGCTGGAAATTAATAGCTCGTTGCAGCAAACCATTCTGCAGATCCGATAATTTCGGTTGTTCGAACAAGCCACCTGCGGGTGGCTTTTTTTTTGCAAAAACACAGCCGCGCCGAGTTATTGTTGCTGGTATTTACGCGCTTTTTCGCCACATTTTTCGTCATGGCATCAAGTTTGCTTAACCCTGCTTAACAGGCAGATTTTTGCAGGAGGTTGCGATGGACAAGATGCTGTATATCGCGATGAGTGGCGCGAAAGAGAACATGAATGCATTGGCCGTGCGGGCGAATAACCTCGCTAACGCCAATACCGTGGGCTTTAAATCCGAATTGGCACAAGC
>DMYW01000059.1:65567-80514 GCA_003482455.1 Rheinheimera sp.
GAGATCCCAAGTCAGAATTTTGACGCCGGCGAACTAAAAATCACCGGTAACGAACTGGACGTCGCGATCAACGGCGACGGCTGGATCGCCGTGCAAGACGCCAAAGGGCAAGAGGCCTACACCAGAGCCGGTAACTTAAAGCTGACGCTTGATGGTTTTTTAGAAACTGCATCAGGTGACAAGGTACTTGGTGAAGGCGGGCCGATTGAAGTGCCACAACCGCTGTCGAAAATAGCCATCAATCAAGACGGTTCGGTGCAGGTTCAAGCCAAAGGTGCTCCGTCGACGGCACTGCAAGAAGTCGGACGTATCAAACTGGTCAATCCTGACCACGCCGATTTGCTCAAAGGCAATGACGGCCTGTTCCGCTTAAAATCAGGCGTCCCTGCGGATACAGATCCATTGGTGCAGCTAATCCCTGGGGCAGTCGAAGGCAGTAACGTTAACGCGGTTGGCGAAATGACGTACATGATTTCCTTGCAACGCCAATTTGAGTTGCAAGTCAAGATGATGAAAACGGCGGAAGAAGCCGACCGTCAACAAAACCAGTTGTTAAGAATTATCTGACGCTTTAGGCGCAGGAGGAACGTATGCATCCCGCATTGTGGATTAGTAAAACCGGTCTTGATGCCAAGCAACGCGATATCGCGGTGATTTCGAACAACTTGGCCAACGCCAGCACCGTCGGCTACAAGAAAAGCCGCGCGGTATTTGAAGACTTGTTGTATCAAAACATCAACCAACCGGGCGGACGCTCATCGCAAAACTCCGAGCTGCCGAACGGCTTGATGATTGGTGCCGGTTCGAAAGTGGTGTCGACGCAAAAAATCTTCAGCCAAGGCAACCACATGACTACCGATAACGCGCTGGATTTGATGGTACAGGGTCACGGTTTCTTCGAAGTGCTGATGCCAGATGGCACTATTTCTTACACCCGAAACGGCCAGTTCACCACTGACAGTAACGGCAATATTGTGACCTCAGGTGAAGGTTATCAACTGCAACCGACGATGACGATACCACCAGAGGCAACTGAACTTAACGTGTCGCAAGACGGCGAAGTGTCAGTAAAAATACCAGGCCAAGCGGAAAATGCCGTGATCGGCAATTTAGTCGTGACCACCTTTATCAACCCGTCAGGTTTAGAACCGATTGGTCAGAACTTATACAAACAAACTGGCGCGAGCGGCGACCCGGTGCAGGGCGTACCAGGTCTTGAAGGCCACGGTTTTATAGTGCAAGGCGCCTTGGAGTCATCCAACGTCAACGTGACCGAAGAGTTGGTTGGTTTGATTGAAAGCCAACGGGTTTATGAAATGAACTCGAAAGTCATTTCAGCGGTCGATGACATGCTGAATTTTGCGATCCAACAGCTGTAGTGCGTGGAGGTGAGTATGCGTAAGTTAATCGCTGTGGCAGTGTTATGTGCTTTAACCGGCTGTGCTACCTCAGAAATAAGCGCTATTCCGGATGACCCAGCGTTTGCGCCATTGCCGCCAGAGCCGGCACCACGGCCAGTGCTGACGACCGGTTCTTTGTTTGCCGATGGCCTATCCAATGGCTTGTATTCGGACAATAAAGCCCGTCGTGAAGGCGACATCATCACAGTGGTGCTACGCGAAAACACGCAGGCTAGCAAAAAAGCCAAAACTGAATACGGCAAAGACAACACGAATAAAGTAAATCCGATTGTTGGCTTGAATGGGAACAATGTATCGATAGGTGGCAACGAGTTACAGCTTGGCCTTACCACATCCAGCGACTTCAAAGGCGATTCCAAAGCGGACCAAAGCAATAGCCTGGTCGGTGATATTTCGGTCAACGTACTCAAAGTCATGTCCAACGGTAACCTGATGATCCGCGGTGAAAAATGGCTGACGCTGAACACGGGGAAAGAATACATCCGGCTAACCGGCGTGATCCGTCCAGAAGATATTGATTCGCGCAACATGGTCGAATCAACCAAAATTGCCAATGCACGGATTGAATACAGCGGTAGCGGTGCCGTGCATGGCGGTCAATCACCGGGTTGGTTGAGCCGCTTCTTCTCCAGCGAATACTGGCCTTTCTAGGAGGCACTATGAAACCGTTATGGCTGTTGTTGTTATGCGTTAGTTTGCCGCTCAGTGCGGCGCGCATTAAAGATGTCGCTTCGGTCGAAGGCGTTCGTGCCAACCAATTGGTGGGTTACGGATTAGTGGTAGGTTTGCCGGGAACTGGTGAGCAGACGCCATTTACCGAACAAAGTTTTAAAACCATGTTGGCTAACTTTGGGATTAATTTACCTGCAGGGATGAAAGCGCAAGCGAAAAACATCGCGGCAGTCGCTGTGTCAGCTGAGTTACCGGCGTTTGCCAAACCTGGTCAAGCGCTCGACATCACAGTGTCTTCTGTGGGCAGCTCCAAAGGCCTGCGCGGTGGTCAACTGCTGCAAACCTTTTTGAAAGGTCTTGACGGGCAAGTGTATGCAGTGGCGCAAGGTAGCTTAGTGGTCAGTGGTTTAGGTGCCGATGGAGCCGACGGGTCAAAAGTAGTGGTCAATACGCCCACCGTAGGCCGTATTCCTAATGGTGCAATAGTGGAACGTGAAGTGGTGTCACCTTTTGCGCAGGGCGACTACATTCGTTTCAACCTAAACCGCGGCGATTTTTCCACCGCCAAAGCATTAGCACAATCCATCAATAGCTTTATTGGCGACAACACGGCACAAGCGCTCGACGCGCGCACAGTGCAAGTGCGGGCGCCACGTGAACTTGACCAGCGAGTATCGTACTTAGCGACGTTAGAAAACTTGTCGTTTGAGCCGGCCGCAGAATCGGCCAAGATCATTATCAACTCGCGTACTGGCACTATCGTCATCGGCAAAGACGTCCGTTTATTCCCAGCGGCAGTCACGCATGGCGGTATGACGGTGACCATCGCCGAAAACCCGACGGTCGTGCAACCCAATGCGCTGGCAGGAGGTCAAACGGCGGTGCAACAAAACAGCGTGATTGACGTGCGCCCAGAAAAATCGCGGATGTTTAAGTTTAACCCTGGTACGACGTTGGATGAATTAGTGTCGACGGTGAACGCGGTTGGCGCAGCACCAGGCGATTTGATGGCGATTTTGGAAGCCCTGAAAGAAGCTGGCGCCATTCATGGCGAGTTGGTGGTGATCTAACATGGCCAGCCCGGATCTAAATGTTTCGTATCATGATCTGAACAGCTTAAATGAGCTGCGCTCCATTGCGAAAACCGATCAAGAACAAGCGATCCGCCAAGCCGCCAAACAATTTGAATCCGTGTTTATGGGCATGCTGTTATCCAGTATGCGCAAAGCCAACGCCAATTTTGAAGAAGACAATCCGATGAATAGTCAAACGACTGGTTTTTATCGGGACATGTATGACAGTCAATTGTCAGCTGAACTGTCAAAATCTGGCACCTTGGGCTTGGCTGATTTAATGGTTCAGCAACTAGCGCCGCAGTTGAATAAGCGAAGCAACAGTGATTTGTCTGCGTCGCTGCACAAACATTCACTGAAACCTGAACAAACTGGGATGGCTTTGCCGCAAGAACAACAGGGCAAAGCGTTACCATCCAAAGAGCGCTCCGTGACTAAACTGGATACCGAACATTTGCTTTATAGCAAAAAGCTACATTCCCAGCCGACGTCCCCGCAAGTGCATCAATTAGCACCAGAACAAGTGGTAAAACCACAAGCAGTGCCGCTGTCGTCGACATCGTCGAGCCAGTATTTACCCGCTGAGCAATGGGTGACGGCAAAAAATGGCCGCTTGCATCTCAAGCCGGTGGGCGCAGCAGCCGATACTCAGGATAAACCTCGCGCAGCTGCAACAACTCAGCTCGCCGCTGCCGAAAGTAGTGCGATCGGCGAGCTTAGCGGCTCATCAAGCCAGCAAGCATTTATCAAAAAACTGTTGCCCGCTGCACAAAAAGCGGCAGCACTGCTTGGTCTTGAACCAGTCGCCTTGATCGCTCAAGCCGCGCTAGAAACCGGCTGGGGCAGTAAGTTGAGTGCAGACGCCAGCAGTGGCAGTGGCTTTAATTTGTTCGGCATTAAAGCGCAGCCAGGTTGGCAAGGCGCGACGATGCAAGCCCAGACCATGGAATATCGGCAAGGTGTGATGCAAACAGAGCAGGCAACCTTTCGTGCCTACAACAATGTGGAACAATCCATGCAGGATTATGTCGAGTTTATTCAGCAAAATCCGCGTTATAAAAACGCTTTAGCGGTGACAGCGGAACCAGCGGCGTATTTCCGGCAATTGCAAGCGGCAGGATATGCCACAGATCCGAATTACGCGCGTAAGGTGATGGCAGTGATGCAAAGCCCGGTGCTGCAACAATTAAAGGCGCAGCTGCAAAGCAGTAGCAGTTGAGTAGTGTGAGGAACAGGCGATGTCGGACAATTTATTAGCGATTGGTACTTCAGGTGTGCTTGCCAGTAACTTGTTGCTGCAAACCACCAGTAACAATATCAGTAATATCAACACGCCAGGCTATACCCGCCAACGCACTGAGTTTGAATCTACCGAAATAGGTTTGGGGGTTGGGCTTGGCACAACCAGTCGACTCGCCAACGATTTTGCCAACCGGCAGGTGCGACGCGACACGGCCGCATTGTCTTATTATCAACAGTTTCACACTGAAGCGAGTCGCGTTGATAGCTTATTCTCAAACACCGCCAACAACGTCTCTACGGGGATCGATAATTTTTTCAAACAAATTCAGCAAGCGAACAGTGACCCCGCTAACAGTGCTTCTCGTTCGTTGGTGATGGGATCTGCACAATCCTTGCTGAATAAATTTAATACTTTGTCGACTTTGGTGCTGGAACAACGCACGCATATTAACCAGCAATTGGAATCCTACGTTAGCGAAGCCAACGGTTATATCAACACGGTCGCTAAGTTAAACCAAGAGATCGCCGGTTATGTCGGCGCCAGCCAATCTAAACCAGAAGCGTTAACGCTCAAAGACAAGCGCGACGAAGCCCTGCGTAAGCTCTCCGAGTTGGTGGAAATCAATACGTTAGATGCGGATAACGGCGAAACGTTAGTATTTACCGCAACCGGTCAATCCTTGATTCTAGAGCAAGGTAAATTCAACTTGTTGGGCACAGCGGGTAACCCAGATCCGGAGCGTAAAGAACTGGTGATGCAACTGGATTACCGGCCTTCGGTGCTCAAAGATGTCGAAGCAACCTCGCTTGGCGGCAAAATTGGCGGCTTGTTGAAATTCCGCTCGGAGATGCTGGAACCGACGCAAAATAAACTTGGGCAGCTAGCACTGGCGCTTGGAGATGCCATCAATACTCAGAATAATTTGGGGATGGATGCCAACGGCCAGCTTGGAAAAGATATTTTCAGTTTGGGTAGCTACGGCGGCTTGCCGATGTATGAAAACACCGGCTCTGGCAAAGTGTTGGCGACGATTGAATCGGGTAAAGCCAAAGATATGCCACCGAATGAGTTTTTGGTGACCTACACCGCGCCGAATCAATTCAAACTGGAAGTGCTGGATCAAACAGGCGAAGTGATTAGTGGCTCGGCGGTGACCCAAACCATCACTAGTTATCCAGCGACATTTAATTCCAGCAACGTGCCAGGCGGATTGTTATACGGTATGGAAATCACCTTGGACAACAGTACTGGCGCCTTTCAAAGTGGCGACCAATTTGTGTTGAAGCCACTCAATACAGCGGCTCAATCCATGTCACTGTTAAACAACCGTCCAGAAGATCTGGCATTGGCATCACCGATCCGCGCTAGTTACACCCAAGCGAATTTAGGCAACGGCCGGATCGGCACTATCAGTGTGACAGACACGGACCCTGCCACCTCGAATTTCATTTCGCCAAGTGGTGTCACAGGAGCACCTTTTACTATTACGTCGATTGCCGGCGACAAATATGAAATCCGGGATAGCAGCAACACCTTACTTGGCACTACGGCGGCACTGCCAAGCGGTCAGACCAACAATTTGTTTGCGTCAGCCGGTTTAACGAATTACGGCTTTGATCTGTCGTTGACCGGCGTACCTAAGGCCGGTGATACCTTCACCGTCAGTTTTAATACCGACGGCTACAAAGATAACCGCAATGGTTTGGCGCTGGCTAATCTACAAAGCGCCGACCTGTTAAGAAAAACTGCAGTTGCCGCGGCGGCTGCCGATAACAAAATGACGTTGAACGAAGGGTATGCCACTATGGTCAGCTTTATCGGTGAAAAAACCAGTGAAGCGAAGATCTCGGTGGATTCCTCCAAAGCACTGTTGGACCAATCCACCGCGTGGAAAGAGTCGATTTCTGGTGTTAATCTCGACGAAGAAGCCGCCGACTTGATTCGATTCCAGCAATCGTATGCAGCTGCGGCAAAAATTATTTCAACGTCACAAACGATTTTTGAGACCTTATTGCAAGCGGCGAGGTAACCATGCGCATTACATTTAACTATAAGTATCAGTTAAATCTGAACGCTATTCTCAACGCGCAAGAACGCTTGCAAACCGCCAGTAACAAGCTTGAAAAACAAACCAAAATTTTGACGCCGGCAGATGATCCTGCAGGCTCAGCTCGCGTGGTCGCGATAGACCAACAAATCAATCAGTTGGCTCAATATCAAAACAACAGCGTGTTGCTGCAAAACAACTTAGATATCGAAGAGCAGTCATTGTCCAATATCCGCGATTCGGTCGATCAAGCGCGTGTATTGGTGCTGAAACTTGGCAATGGCGCTTATTCGCAGACCGACCGTGCAGCGATCGCTGTGCAATTAAAGAATATCCAAGAGCATGTGTTTGATTTGATGAATCAACAAGATGCCAATGGCAACTACTTATTCTCTGGCTATCAAGAGTCACAGCAGTCTTATGTTTATGATGCGACCAGCGGCACCTACAAGTTTTCAGGTGACGAAGGCCAGAAATTTATGCAGGTTTCGCAAAGCGTCACGATCGCCAGTAACGACAGTGGCAAAAACGTGTTTGAAAACGTCAATCGTCGGTTTCAAACCACCACTCCGACGTTTAGCGGCGGCGCAACCGCTGCAACTATCGAAACCAATGACCAAAGCGCATTCGATAGCTTCTTTAAAGCAAACTATGACCCAGTCACCACGGCTAACAACAATTACAGCTTGGTGGTTGATGCGTCAAACAACTACGAAATTCAAAAGAATGGTGCCAGCTTATCACCCGCTGTCACGGGGACTTATACGTCTGGCCAGGTGATAGGCTTTAATGGACTGAATCTAAAAATGACTGGGGCCGGTCCAGCGCAAATGGATTTTTCGCTGCAAGCGCCAGAAAAAACCAATGTGCTGAACTCAATGAACCGGATGATTGATGCCGTGTTAAATCAGGCATTATCAGGTACTGCTTTAAGTTCAGTGATCAAAGATACGATTTACGAATTAGATGGTGCAGCTTTTTATGTCGATGAAGCGATGTCGGCAATTGGTGGTCGGCAGAACGTCATTGAAAGCATCAGTGGTAGCATCGATGATTTGCAAATCGCCAATAAAGCTTATCGTGCCGACATCTATGAAATTGACTACGCCGAAGCAATCACTGAGCTGACTAAACAAGAGACTGCTTTGCAAGCGGTACAACAGACCTTTAATCGCGTCACTGGTACCAGTTTATTTGATTACATTAACTAAAGTTTCCCGACGGCCTACCGATAAAAAACCATCCAGACGGATGGTTTTTGTTTTTTCAGCCTCTGCAACGCAAAAACACTGCAAATGCAAAAAAAGTTGAAAAAAACTCTAAAGAATCTCCGAACTAACCCGATACATAGATATAAGCAGCAACAAGTGCTTAATCTGATAAGTGGAGAAAAATCATGGCCTTATATGTAAACACCAACGTATCTTCGTTAAATGCTCAACGCCAAATGGTGAACTCAGGCAACGCTCTTGATACCGCTTATCAGCGCTTGTCTTCAGGCAGCCGCATCAACAGTGCAAAAGATGATGCTGCAGGCTTGCAAATTTCTTCTCGTTTAACTTCACAAATCAATGGTTTAGAGCAAGGTAACCGCAACGCCAACGACGGTATCTCTTTAGCTCAAACTGCTGAAGGTGCGTTAGACGAAGTCAGCAACATGTTCCAACGTATTCGTACGCTGGCTGCACAAGCTGCAAACGGTTCAAACACTGATTCTGACCGTGCTGCATTGCAATTAGAACTGCGTCAGCTGGGCAAAGAAATCAACCGCGTGGCGTCTGATACCACATTCGGTGGTAAAAACCTGTTAGATGGTGCTTACAGCGCACAATTCCAGGTTGGTGCCAATTCAGCGCAAACCATCAGCTTCACCATGACCGCAGTCAGCTCATTTGATGGCTCATCGGTGAGCATGGCAAGTTTCAAAGTATCGGACATCGGTGCAGTTGCCTCTGATATCGCCGGTACTATCGCAGGTCAAGGTGCAGCAGTTGCGTTTGCCAATGCCTCAAGCCTGTCATTTACTTCAGTAGACAAAGCACAGTCTATGTTGGCTGCAGTTGATGCGATGATTGGTGCAATTGACGCAAAACGGGCAGAGCTTGGTGCGGTACAAAACCGCTTTGCATCAACCATTCGTAACCAAACAAACATTGCTGAAAACCTGTCATCAGCACGCTCACGGATTAAAGATGCTGACTTCGCTGCAGAAACCGCGGCTTTGACCAAAGCGCAAATTCTGCAACAAGCGAGCTCAACCATCCTGAGCCAATCGAACCAACGTCCACAAGCAGCCCTGCAATTGCTGCAAGGCTAATGGGTAAAAATAAAAAGGCGGTCTAATGACCGCCTTTTTCAGGAATTAGGCGTTCGGGACGTGAGCTTCTAATCCTGACAGACCGTCGCAAGACGGTCTTAGTCACGGTTATTGCACAAATAATGCACAAATGCAAGTTCCAAACGCAGCTTGTCACTTAAGAGGTGAGTAAGCCATGGCACTATATGTGAACACCAACGTATCTTCGATGAATGCTCAACGCATGATGTCGAATACAATGAATGACTTAGATACCGCTTACCAACGGTTGTCATCTGGTTCGCGGATAAACTCGGCAAAGGATGATGCGGCCGGCTTATTGATTTCCAGTCGCTTGCGTTCGCAGATTGACGGCTTGAACCAGGGCAACCGAAATGCCAATGATGGGATTTCGCTGGTACAGACGCTGGAAGGCGCGATGGACGAAGTGGCGAATATGTATCAGCGGATGCGGACATTGGCAGTGCAGGCTGCTAATGGTTCCAACACCGACTCTGATCGAGCGGCTCTGCAATTAGAACTGCGGCAACTTGGTAAAGAGATCAATCGAATCTCAAAAGATACGACGTTTGGCGGCCGTTCTATTATGGATGGTTCGTTTAACGCGTTGATCCAAGTCGGAGCGAATGTGAATCAGACGATTAGTTTCACATTAACGCAAGTCCCAAGTTTTGATGGTTCTGCTGTCAATATAGGTAGTTTTTCGGTGAGTGATATTGCCGCTGTAGCGACCGATATTGCTGGGACAATTGCGGGAACAGGTGCTGTTACAGCGTTTGCGAACGCTTCTTCACTGTCGTTTACCAGTGTCGATAAAGCCCAATCGATGATTGGTGCTGTGGACGCGATGATCGGTGCTATTGATGCAAAACGAACTGAACTAGGTGCGATCCAAAACCGGTTAAGTTCGACCATTCGCAATCAATCAAATATCGCTGAAAATCTTTCAGCTGCGCGGTCCCGGATCTTTGACGCCGACTTTGCGAAAGAAACCGCCGCGTTGACCAAAGCGCAGATTTTGCAGCAGGCCAGTTCAACCATCTTAAGCCAGGCCAATCAACGACCGCAGGCGGCGCTACAACTGCTGCAATAAATTGCCCTTTAAGGTGGCAAACATCTCAACAAATAGGAGCAATAGCTCCTGTTTGTGTTGCCGTTTTTCGCACTTTGTGTGGCAAAAAATAATCAAAAAAAAGCGTAAATTTCCCTCAATGTTTTTCTGTTTGTTCCGATACATAAATAACAGCGATACACAACGCTCAACCCGAACAAACGGAGCAATATCATGGCCTTATATGTCAACACTAACGTCTCATCATTAAACGCTCAGCGCCAAATGGTGAACTCTGGTAACGCTTTAGATACAGCGTACCAACGCCTGTCTTCAGGTAGCCGCATCAACAGTGCAAAAGATGATGCCGCCGGCCTGCAAATTTCTTCCCGTCTGACTTCACAAATCAACGGTTTGGAACAAGGTAACCGCAACGCCAACGACGGTATTTCTTTAGCGCAAACTGCTGAAGGTGCACTGGATGAAGTCAGCAACATGTTCCAACGTATTCGTACTCTGGCTGCCCAAGCCGCCAACGGTTCGAATACTGACTCTGACCGCGCGGCACTGCAATTAGAGCTGCGTCAGTTAGGTAAAGAGATTAACCGTATTTCGACCGATACAACCTTCGGTGGTAAAAACCTGTTAGACGGTGCGTACAGTGCACAATTCCAGGTGGGTGCCAATACAGCTCAAACCATTAGCTTTACCATGACAGCAGTTAGTTCATTTGATGGTTCTTCTGTCAGCATGGCAAGCTTTAAAGTGTCCGATATCGGTGCTGTTGCGTCTGATATCGCAGGGACCATTGCAGGTCAAGGTGCAGCTGTCGCCTTTGCCAATGCTACAGGCTTGTCATTCACTTCAGTCGACAAAGCGCAGTCAATGCTGGCTGCTGTAGATGCGATGATCGGTGCGATTGACGCGAAACGTGCTGAGCTGGGTGCGGTGCAAAACCGTTTCGCTTCAACTATCCGTAACCAAACGAATATTGCTGAAAACCTGTCAGCTGCACGTTCACGGATTAAAGATGCGGATTTCGCTGCAGAAACCGCAGCGCTGACCAAGGCGCAAATTCTGCAACAAGCAAGTTCGACAATTTTGAGTCAATCGAACCAACGTCCTCAAGCAGCACTGCAGTTACTGCAAGGCTAATAAGGGCGGGTGAAACTCTAGTGTTCGGGACATCCTAGGGAAAGGAAAAAGAAAAAGGCGGTGATTCAGACCGCCTTTTTTTTTACTGCAAAGTCCAAGGGGTTCAGCCTCAAACTTGTATGGTTAGCGTTCGGGACGTCTTAAGGAAACTAACCGATTGCCTGTTTTTTGACAGGCGTGTTTATTATACAAAACTTGTGCCAATAAGTTCAAACCTACCTTATTTAATGCATTTTTTCCTAAAAAAATGCCCTCGCGAAAAAAACTCAAAAAAAATGAAAAAAAATTAAAAAAAAGCCTAAAGCTTTAGACGAGGCTGCCGTTACAACATATGAGGCAATTTAATCAGACGTTCGGGACGTCGAGTTTGCTTCTAAAGGTACTCGCTGGTTGCTGAGAGGTTCAGACTCAAAAACCACAGAAGTGGGTGCCAATTAGCATCATTTAGGAGGCTTATCATGGCTTTATATGTCAATACCAACGTGTCATCTCTGAATGCACAACGTCAAATGATCAACGCCGGTAACGCTTTGGATACAGCGTATGCGCGTTTGTCTTCTGGTAACCGTATCAACAGCGCCAAAGACGATGCTGCTGGTATGCAAATCGCTAGCCGTTTGACTGCACAAATCGGCGGCCTGGAACAAGGTAACCGTAACGCCAATGACGGTATTTCTTTAGCGCAAACCGCTGAAGGTGCATTGGACGAAGTGAGTAACATGTTCCAACGCATGCGTACCCTGGCTGCTCAGGCTGCCAACGGTTCGAACACTGATTCAGACCGTGCTGCATTGCAGTTAGAACTGCGTCAACTGGGTAAAGAAGTGAACCGTGTTGCAACTGATACCACATTCGGTGGTAAAAAGTTATTGGATGGTTCTTACAGCGCCCAGTTCCAAGTCGGTGCAAACACTGCACAAACCATTTCATTTACTATGACTGCGGTAAGTACGTTTGACGGTTCGCAAATCAGTATGGGCAGCTTTGCTGTTTCTGATATTGCAGTCGTTGCATCTGATATCGCTGGTACTGTTGCTGGTATTGGCGCTGCAACGGCGTTTGCTAACGTCACAGGCTTGTCATTCACTTCCGTTGATAAAGCACAGTCAATGCTGGCTGCGGTTGATGCGATGATCGGTGCGATTGACGCAAAACGCGCTGAGCTGGGTGCGGTACAAAACCGTTTCTCGTCAACTATTCGTAACCAAACGAATATCGCCGAGAACCTGTCTGCTGCACGTTCACGGATCAAAGATGCGGACTTTGCTGCTGAAACCGCAGCCCTGACCAAGGCACAGATCCTGCAACAAGCCAGTAGTTCGATTCTGTCACAAGCAAACTCTCGTCCACAATCTGCACTGCAATTGTTGGGATAAGGTGAAATAATGCCTGCTTTCAGTTAGGCTGAAAGCAGGCGTTCTGCCTTTGAGGAGGTATAGATCATGCAATCTTTATCTGCTGTGAGTGTCGGGAACTTTAACGAAACCGCATATTCGCGTTCTGATGTCGTAGAGCAAGACCGCGTGCAGTCGGGCCGGCAGTTTATTGCCAGTTTGATGCCGCAAGAAGGCGAAAAGGCAAAAACGCAAGATGCAGGGTCAGTACAAAATGTTCCAAAAGCTGAACAAAAGCGGCGAGTGAACAGCGCTATTGACACAGTCAGTCAATTTGCGGATGTGCAGAACTTAAAGCTACAGTTCACGTCGGAAGAACATAACGGGGTGTTTGTGGTTAAGGTCGTTGATCAGGATAGTAAGAAGGTGATTCGTCAAATCCCTTCTCAAGAATTTCTGAAAGTGGCCGAAAAGATCCAGGACATCGTCGAAACAACCGACCAAGTCAAAGGTCTGTTGTTTGAATCGAAAGTATAAAGAGGTGGTGTATGGCGAGCGTAACGTCAGCAGGTGTTGGTTCTGGTTTAGACCTTGAGTCTATTATCAAAGCGACTCTGAGTGCAGAAAACGCCCCAAAACTGGCCGCGTTGACCAAACGGAAGAGCGATCTTCAGGTCAACTTGTCTGGAATTGGAATTGTTAAATCTGCCATGTCAGCGTTTCAGACAGCGACGGACACGTTAACCAAATCATCAAACTTTGGTGGACGCTCCGTAACTATCGCGCAACCCTCAGACACCACCTATTTCTCTGCCACCGCCTCAGCTTCGGCGGCGACAGGGAAATTTAATATGCAAGTCACCAGTCTGGCGCAAGGCAGTCGAGCCGTCAGTACCGCAGGTGCGTTTGCAAGCAGTGATGCAGTAGTTTCTGCATCTGGCGGTAACCTAACCTTTGCCGCTGGCACTAAAAACTTCTCTTTAAACGTGGCTGCTGGCACGACGCTCACGCAATTGCGTGACGCTATTAACAGCAGCACAAGCAACTTTGGTTTGTCCGCATCGATCATCAACACTGGTGGCTCGGGTGGGGAATCACGGTTGGTGTTGACCTCGAATGTCACAGGTGCAGGCAATGACCTTACCGTTACTGGTGATAGTGCAGAGTTTGACAACGTTGCGACGACTAAATTTGGCGGTGGCACTGGTGGCATGACCATCGATACGGCCGACCAAGCAAAAGACGCTGAAATTTATATTGATGGCATCAAAGCCACCAGCAGCACTAATACCTTCACCAGCGCCATCCAGGATATGGAAATTACTGTATCCAAATTGACCACGTCTGGTACTTCGATTGCGATGACAGTCGGCACTGACAAAGCGGCCGTGAAAAAGAACATCGAATCCTTTGTGAAAAGTTTTAATGACGTGATTGGTGTAATCAACGAACAATATGCGTCAACTGGCGCATTGGCAGGTGATGGCACCATTCGTAGTATGAAGAGCACTATGCTACGGATGCTCAGCACTGAAGTGCCCAGTGGCACTAATTTAAAATCTTTGTTCGATTTGGGCCTGAAAATGGACAAGGATGGCATCTTGAGTTGGGATTCGACCGCCGTAAATACGCTAGACGAAGCTCTGACCAATTCTTTCAGTGAACTCGGAAACTTTTTTTCAAATTCTAGCGATGGAATCGCTAATAAATTTAAAACACTGGCCGATACATATGTAGCAAGCGACGGTGTTTTAACAAAAACGACAGATTCTCTGAATGAGCGCCTGAAACAAGTTGAGAAAGACACCTCTGACCATGCCTATCGGATGGAACAGTTTGAAAAACGTTTGCGCGAGCAGTACACCCAGTTAGACGTTGTACTGGCAAAAATGAAATCTAACGGTAGTTATCTGCTAAGCCAATTAGGCGCGTTAACGAGTTCGAAAAGTTAACAGATAACAGACCGCATAACGAAGAAGGTGTTGATCTATGTACAATCCACGCATGAATGCATACGGCAAAGATAGTTTACGTTCTGAGCTTTCAGCTGCCGATCCACACCGTATCATCCAAATGTTAATGCAAGGTGCGCTTGACCGCCTTGCTAAAGCCAAAGGCCAAATTGAACGTCGCGACCTGGCTGGCAAGTCTGAAACTATCACGCGAGCGAGCGCTATCATCATGTCGCTGTCGGCCAGTTTAGATATGGATGTTGGTGGTGAAGTTGCGCAAAATTTAGCGTCGCTGTACGACTACATGAATAACCGCTTGCAAGATGCTAACGTCACGTTAGACACCAAAGCAATTGATGAAGTCAGCTTCTTGTTGTCCGAAATTAAGGAAGCTTGGGATCAAATTCGGCCAGTTGCGCTGAGCAATGATGCAGAACCACTGCGTATTGGTGCGTAATCATGCCAAGCCTGGTGGAGCGATTGGACGCTATCGCAGCATTTGAGCGTCCCATGCAACATGCCATTGAAGCCGAAGATTTTGAACGCTTCAACGATTTGTTGGATGATCGGCAGCTACTGTTGATGTCGTTAAGCGATAGCAGCCTTTCCGAACAAGACAAAAATAAACTAATCCTGTTTTATCAAAGCCTTCTGTCGACTGAGCAGCGCTGGACAGCTCACC
>DMYW01000062.1 GCA_003482455.1 Rheinheimera sp.
CCAACAGTTTGGCGTCCTTCCGGTTGGCCGTCACTCGGTGAACACACACGAAGCTCTACACCAACCGGTTAAAGCTAAAAGCATATGTCGATAACCCAAAAGAAAAAACCGGAGACTAGCTCCGGTTTTACTCAATTTGCACTTGTGGGTTGCGCAGCGTTACACCTTGATATCGATGTTGTTACCAAGATTGCCGACTGGCGATGGAGCAGCTGGTTGAGCCGCGCCTTGCAATAATTGCATGGCCATTTGCCCTTCCATCTTTTGCTGTTTATTCGCTAGTGCGGTGCTGAGCATTTCAAAACCCTGAGCAACTGCAACATTACCGATGTCTTGCGTCATGGGAATTTCCTCCTGCGTCAATTCATCATTCTTGTAGCGGCCGCGCTTTTTTAATCTTTAGGGATTATTTTGCAATTTCTGTTAAGTCATTGCCACATCAACTAATTTAGTTAGGAATTTCCAAGAAGCGGAAGAGGCAATGCTGCAAACGAGTGAAGTAATGACATGGTGCGACTAGTTTGGCCAACTGAAGCAAAACAAAAGGGACCCTGTCGGTCCCTCTCGTGAATCCAACGGATCTTGCAGCAGACTTAACTTACTCGCACTAGCGCCGGCGTATTCAACTTAAACGAAGGCATTTGGCTTGGCGCTTGCAAAGCTGGTACTGGTGCCGGTTGCGTAGGTGTAACTTCGCTGGTGCGTAGTGGGCGCACTGGACGAGTTGGGCCGCGTTTAAAGGTGCCTTTAACCACTGGCGCTGCCGGCATGGATAAATGGCCAATCTTAGCTGCAAGGCCTTGCTGCACTTCAGCTACGGTATAACTGGCTTTGACTTTCATCCGAATATACGGAATTCCAGACGCTTCGAGTGAGCCACTGACAAACCAATCCGGGATCGCTTTGTGACCATCGGTACTGGTGTTGTTGACGAGGTCTATCGCCGCAACGATGCTCAGGTCATTGTTGTCGACCAGCACATAGTCGATGGTTTTTGCATTCAGTTTGATCATGGCCGAACGCTTGGTTTTGATGTCAGTGTTTTGACGCAATTCGATCAGATCGGCTAGTTTCACGCGGTTGACGATCTTGTACTGGTCACCGACTGCTTTTTCTAGCAGCGACAGATACGAGCGTTCGACTTGGGTAAATAGCTGATTTTTCTTGGTAAACGGAAATGGATTGCCATGATGGAGCATGCGGCTGGCAAAAAACGCGGCTAAAAAAGCCAACAACACCAGCGACAAGATTAGATATTCCATATTCACCTCGGACAAAAAATTGACGGACTACCGATCAGAGACTGACCACACAGCCAAAGCTTTGCAGAACACGTGCCAAAAATGACAGGTAAGATCAGTTAGTGTCATTCACGTAATAAATGTCCAGCATTGTGGCTATTAATATGTTTGATACCCTATTTCGACCTATAGTGCAGGCCATCACCCGAGAAGTTTGTGGTGCAAAGACCCTACTCAACAAAAGACCAAGGAGACCGCTATGAGCATTGAACGCGGCGGATTGACGATTACGGCAGCTGTAAATCCAGCCTATGATGAAATTTTAACGCCCGATGCTTGCGCCTTTGTCGCCGAGCTCGTGCGTGAATTCCGTCCTGAACTCAAGGCCTTATTGGCAACACGTACCGAGGTGCAAGCACGTTACGATGCGGGCGCTTTACCAGACTTTTTAGCAGAAACCGCCGCCATTCGCGCCGGCGACTGGAAAGTCGCGGCCATTCCGGCAGACTTGCAAGACCGACGCACCGAGATCACAGGTCCAGTCGATCGCAAAATGATCATCAATGCGCTCAATGCCGATGTAAAAGTGTTTATGGCGGATTTTGAAGATGCGCAAAGCCCGACATGGGAAGGGCAGGTAGAAGGGCAAATTAACCTGCGTGACGCTAATTTAGGCACTATTTCCTATCAAGACCCAGTCAGTGGTAAGTCATATCAGTTAAAAGAGAAACCCGCCTTGCTGATTGCTCGCGTACGTGGCTTGCACCTGTGGGAAAAGCACGTTGAACTCGACGGCGAAATCATTCCAGGTTCGTTATTTGATTTTGCGTTGTACTTCTATCACAACCTGCAAACTCGCTTAAACAAAGGCTCTGGAGTCTATTATTACCTGCCAAAATTGCAGAGTTATCAAGAAGCTGCATGGTGGGACAAAGTGTTTCGGTTCACCGAGCAAAAATTCGCGCAGCCGATCGGTACCATTCGTTGTACTGTGCTGATTGAAACTTTACCCGCCGTGTTCCAAATGCATGAAATTTTGCATGCGTTAAAAGATCATATTGTCGCGCTGAACTGCGGTCGTTGGGACTATATCTTTAGTTATATCAAGACGTTAAAGAATCATGCCGACCGTGTGTTACCCGACCGCCAAGTGGTCACTATGAGCCAGCCATTTTTAAGTGCCTATTCACGCTTGCTGATTAAAACCTGCCACAGCCGCGGTGCTTTGGCGATGGGTGGGATGGCGGCCTTTATTCCAGCCAAAGATCCAGTACAGAACGAAGCGATTTTGGCCAAAGTCACCGCAGACAAACAGCTAGAAGCTTACAACGGCCACGATGGCACTTGGGTGGCACATCCAGGCCTCGCCGCGACCGCCAATGCGGTGTTTAACGCTGTGCTTGGTGATGCGCCGAACCAACTGCAAGTGTTGCGTGAACAAGATGCCGCCATCACGGCCGCTGACTTGTTAGCGCCGTCGCAGGGCGAACGCACAGAAGCGGGTATGCGCACTAATATTCGGGTCGCATTGCAATACATTGCGGCTTGGATCAGTGGTAAAGGGTGTGTGCCAATCTATGGCCTGATGGAAGATGCGGCGACTGCAGAGATCTCCCGTACCTCGATTTGGCAATGGATTAAACACGGTAAGTCCTTGTCCAATGGTCAGTTAGTCACCAAAGAATTGTTCGCGCGGTTGCTGACTGAAGAAGCGGCCGTGGTGCGCGGTGAAGTGGGCGAAAGCACGTGGCAAGAACAATCTTTTGACAAAGCCACAGGTTTATTGCTATCTATCACCACAGCTGATGAGTTGGTGGAATTCCTGACCTTGCCGGCTTATGAGCTTTTAGTGTAACCCAAGCAAAGAGGGGCAGCCCAACCGCCCCTCTTTTTTTCTGCCTGTAGTTTTTTAACCGCTGTGGCAGCTCTTTAAGCTGCAACAGCCTTTGATACCAGCATAAGCCACTAAGCACTCTGTACGCTTCTCACTAATGCATACCAGCAGAACTCGCTAGTTATGCTTGCCATCGTCACCAGAGATAGCGTTAGCCTATGTCGGCACATTCAATGAACTCAATTAAATTATCTCAATGAACTCAACTAACTAGCTCAGTTCATCCGCGATTTCGACAATCAACCGCCGCAACCAAATATGACTGGCATCTTGGTGCAGCAACGGGCTCCAAATCATCTTCAGTTCAATCGATGGAATAGGAAACGGCGGATCCAGCACCCGCATAGTCGAATCGTTTCGGTACAAAAGCGCGGCGCGATAAGGCAGTGTGGCAATAAGGTCTGTTTCGACCGCTAAATGCATCGCCACATGATAGTTACGGGTAAACACGCTGATATTGCGTTGTTTGCCGAACTTGGCCAGAGCTTCATCCACCCAACCGAGCTTTTGCACGTCGGCAGGGTCCATACCAACCCCGACGCCAAAGCCGGTTTTACTGACCCAAATATGCTGCGCTTTCAGATAGCTATCTAAATTGAAGTGGTTCAGGATCGGGTTTTGTTGATGGACTAAACAGGCAAAAGAATCGCGCCAAATGGTCTTTTGGTGAAACGACTGCGGCAGTTGGTCAAAGCGGTTAATCGCCATGTCCACTTTGCCGTTTTCTACATCATGGAAGGTCACGTCTGATGGCGTCATGATGTCCAGCGAGGTGTGCGGCGCTTGGGCGCGCAGGCGTTTTAACAGCGCAGGGATCAGCGTGGACGCCGCGTAATCACTGGCCATGATCCGAAACACCCGGTTGGAATGCTCAGGTTCAAACTCTTTATTTGGCTGCAAGGTTTCTTCAAGCGTCAGCAAAATACCGCGGACAATTGGCGCCAGTTCTTTGGCGCGTTCGGTAGGCACCATGCCATCGGAGGTGCGCACCAAAATCGGGTCATTGAGCAAGTCGCGCAAGCGCTTTAAGCCATTGCTCATGGCTGGTTGCGTGATGTTCAGCTGATTGGCGGCCCGCGTGACGTTTTTCTCCCGCAACAGCACATCCAAGTAGACCAGCAGGTTTAAGTCGATTTTGTTGATTTGCATGGCAGCGCCCTTCGATTGATATATTCATATAATGAATGATGAGCATCAGAAAAATCAACTAGATGAATTAGGTTCAGCAGGCCTATGCTCGAAGTAAGCCAAATGGACTGTGACAGGACAGACCAGTTGCTGGAGCTGGACGTGTACCTGGCGATACGAGCCCAACCCGTATCGTCAGGTCCACGACTACTCTTCAGCGCAACTGAGTCGACAAGATCGCAGCCAACCTCCGACCCAACCATGAGGATTTACCAATGTCAGCTTACTTAACGCAAGTCGCCGCTCAACAACAAATCATCGAGCAACAAGGCCAAGGCTGGAACGCCATCAGCGCCGAATCTGCGGTGCGGATGCAATTGCAAAACCGTTTCAAAACCGGTTTAGACATTGCCAAGTACACAGCCGACATTATGCGCCGTGATATGGCGGCATATGACCAAGACCCTGCCAACTACACCCAATCGCTGGGCTGCTGGCACGGTTTTATCGGCCAACAAAAACTGATCTCGATTAAAAAGCATTTTGGCAGCACCAAAGGCCGCTACCTGTACTTGTCAGGCTGGATGATTGCCGCGTTGCGTTCAGACTTTGGCCCACTGCCAGATCAATCGATGCACGAAAAAACCGCGGTGCCGGCGTTAATTGAAGAGCTGTACACCTTCTTAAAACAAGCCGATGCGCGTGAATTGGGTGGTTTGTTCCGTGAGTTAGATGCGGCGCGTGCAGCTGATCAACAAAGCAAAGTGGCGGAAATTCTGGCCAAGATCGACAACTTTGAATCGCACGTGGTGCCGATCATCGCCGATATCGACGCCGGTTTTGGCAACGAAGAAGCCACCTACTTGCTGGCGAAAAAGATGATTGAAGCAGGCGCTTGCGCCATTCAAATCGAAAACCAAGTGTCGGACGAAAAACAATGCGGTCACCAAGACGGCAAAGTGACAGTGCCACACCGTGATTTCTTATCCAAAATCAACGCGGTACGTTATGCCTTCTTAGAATTGGGCGTGACCAACGGCGTGATTGTGGCGCGTACTGACTCGTTAGGCGCTGGCTTGACCAAACAAATCGCTGTCACCAATGAACCTGGCGATTTGGGTGACTTGTACAACAGCTTCTTAGATGGTGACTACGTGACCAGCGCCGATGACATCCAAAACGGCGACGTGGTGGTCAAAGCCAACGGTAAGTTGTTAAAACCAAAACGCTTAGCCAGTGGTTTGTTCCAATTCAAAGCGGGCTCTGGTGTTGACCGCGTGGTGCTGGACTGTGTGACCTCACTGCAACACGGCGCAGACTTGTTGTGGATTGAAACCGAGAAGCCGCATATCGGCCAAATCGCCGAGATGGTCAATCGCATTCGCGAAGTCGTGCCAAACGCCAAGCTGGTGTACAACAACAGCCCATCGTTTAACTGGACGCTGAACTTCCGCCAACAAGTGTTTGATGCATGGCAGGCGCAAGGCCAAGACATGAGCCAGTACGACCGCAGCAAGTTGATGAGCGAAGCCTATGACAGTACAGAATTAGCGGTGGAAGCGGACCAGCGTATTCGCACCTTCCAACGCGATGCGGCACGTGAAGCGGGGATCTTCCACCACTTGATCACCTTGCCAACGTATCACACGGCAGCCTTGTCGACCGACAACTTAGCCAAAGAGTACTTCGGCGAAGCGGGCATGTTGGGGTATGTCGCTGGCGTGCAACGCAAAGAAATTCGCCAAGGCATTGCTTGTGTCAAGCACCAAAACATGTCGGGTTCGGACATCGGTGATGATCACAAAGAGTATTTCTCTGGCGAAGCGGCCTTAAAAGCCGGTGGTAAACACAACACGATGAACCAGTTCTAAGCGACGGGTTCATCACGAAGTTACGGATTTATTTGAGTTTTACGTGGTCGGGTGAATCGACGTTTGGCAGCCTTCGGGCTGCCTTTTTTATTGGCGTCAGCGCGGCTCGCGACACTAAGTGTCGTGTCGCTCGGTCAATTGCCAGGCGTCGCGTGGGTTGGTTGTAACCAGCTCAGCAATTGAAACAAGCGTACTTTGTCATACGGCAGCTGCCGACTGGCTTTGCCGGGGCGTGTGACGTGCACCGCATGGACTTGAAACTCGACTGCGCAGTAGGCTGTGTGCACACGACGACGTTGCCACTGACAAGGCGTTTGGGTGGATTGCAGTGATTGTTTGAGTTGTTTAAGCAACGACGGATTAAAACCAGACACAAAGCCTCCACTAGATACTTCGCACTTCATAGCAAGAATGCGCGCAGTCTAGTGGGGCTTCGTGACAGCAACTTGACGCTTTTGTCACGGCATGATGACGCGAGCGCCCAGCAAATGGATTTATTCGCTCGGCAATTGATAACAGTCGCAGATGGCGTGCCAGGCTTCTTCGGCGCTATCGACAAAGGTGATGAGATCCATATCCCGTGGGCTAATCAGCCCTTCGTCGACCAACAAGTCAAAATTAATCAAACGCTGCCAAAAGGCTTTATCAAACAACACCACAGGCACTCGTGTCGCCTTGCCGGTTTGCAGCAGCGTTAAGGTTTCAAACAACTCATCAAGCGTGCCAAAACCACCGGGGAAGGCAACTAACGCGCGGGCTCGTTGTAAAAAGTGCATTTTACGAATGGCAAAGTAGTGAAATTGAAAGCAAAACTCTGGCGTGATGTAAGGGTTCGGTTGCTGCTCGTGCGGTAGCACTATGTTCAGGCCAATACTTTTACCGCCGGCTTGATAGGCGCCGCGATTGGCCGCTTCCATCACGCCAGGGCCGCCGCCGCTGATAATAGTGACCGCCTGCTTGGGATGGGCCAGACTGTGTTCTGTGACCAATTCGGCAAAGCGTTGTGCTTGTTGATAGTACCGGCTGTTGCGCACCTGCCGTTTGGCGGCCACCAGCGCTTGTTGGGCGCTATCGTCGGCAGGGTCTTTCGCCAGCTGTTGCTGCGCATGCGTCAGCGCCATCGCCGCTTGTTCGGGTGACATAAACCGCGCACTGCCAAACACCACCACAGTGGCGTTGATTTTGTGCTGCTCTAAAACCAGCTGCGGTTTTAAATATTCCAACTGCAGCCGGACGTGGCGCAGTTCGTCTTGCATTAAAAAATCATCGTCGGCAAAGGCTAACCGGTACGACGGATGCGCTTGCAACGCATCGGCGTGGGCAATCGCCTCGCGGGCTGAACTTAAATGCCGCTCATTCAATGGAGAGCTAGATTTGGTCGTGGTCATCAAAAACTCCAGCGGGGGGAATTGGTGGTTATTGAGCGTATCACGAAGCGCGCAGAGACCCAACGTAGCTCATTTTCAGTCGTCGCACCAACCAATGCAGCCAACCGATAGTTTGATCTAGCCGCAGGTTTTTTATCAAAATCAGGTGCATACTGGAAATCCCTCTTATTTTGCATCGTGCGATGGATCAGGAGTTTGTATGCCTTTGGATGCTTCTATTAGTTTTTTCGGCGCCGCTGAACAAGTCACGGGGTCGTGTCATTTAGTGCAATGGCAAGACAAGCAAGTGTTGCTGGATTGCGGCATGGTGCAAGGTGGCGACCAAGTGACGGAGCTGAACAAGTGCCGTTTTCCGTTTCGCCCCAAAGACATCGATGCGGTCATTTTATCGCACGCACATATCGACCACAGCGGCATGTTGACCTTGTTAATTGCGCGCGGGTTTCAAGGCCCTATTTTTTGTAGTGATGGTACAGCGCGGCTGCTGCCGATTTTGCTCAAAGACGCCTATCAACTCTATGTCAAAGACTTAGAGTGGCAAAACAAGCAACGTGCGCGCCAAGGCAAATCGGCCATCGAACCTTGTATGAGCCTAAAAGACGTGCTTGAAGTCGAAAAACGCTTAAAACCGTATCCGTACGAACAAACCGTGGACGTGCTGCCGGGGCTCGCCCTGAAACTGCACGATGCCGGGCATATTTTGGGCTCGGCGATTGTCGAGTTGTGGCTCAAGGGCACGCAAGCGATGCGCCATTTAGTGTTTTCAGGCGATTTAGGCAACCCAGCTACTGTGTTGATGCGTGACCCCACCTATATCGAAGCCGCCGATGTGGTGTTGATGGAAAGTACCTACGGCGATCGCGACCACCAAGGGCTGGACAACACGGTCGAAGAGTTTGCCGCGGCGTTGGATGCGGCACATAAAGCCGGCGGTAATGTGTTTATTCCAGCGTTTGCGCTTGGCCGCTCGCAAGAGATTTTGTATTACCTCGGTTTGTTGTACCACCAAGGCCGCTTAAAGCAAAAAATGGTGGTGCTCGATAGTCCGATGGCGATTGAAATCACCAAGATTTACAACGAGATGATTGATGAGTTCGATCGCAAAGATACGCGAATTTTTTCCAAATACGGCGCCAAAGACTTACAAAGCTTTTTGCCAATTTTGCATTTAACCAAAGATGTCGAAGAGTCGCAGGCGCTGAATCGGATCCAATCGGGGGCCATTATTATTGCCGGCAGCGGCATGTGTAACGGCGGGCGCATTTTGCACCACTTTAAACACAACTTATGGAAGAACATCAACCATGTGGTGTTTGTCGGCTTTCAAGCCAAAGGCACGCTGGGGCGGCGGTTAATTGATGGCGAAACGCGCGTCAAAGTGTTGGGGCAACCTTTAGTGGTGCGCGCAGCTATTCATACCATCGGCGGCTTTTCGGCGCATGCTGGGCAGTCGCAGCTGATCGAGTGGGTCAGCCACATTCAAGGCCAGCCGACCGTGTATTTGGTGCATGGCGAGGTGCCTGCACTGGAAGCGTTGCAGGCTAAGTTACAGCAGCAAGGCATGGACGTGCATATTGCAAGGCACGGTCAGCGCATGGCGCTTTAAACCACAAGCCCAGCGCGAGCTGGGCTTGTTACTTCTGGACATCTCATTGCTACAAAGCGCGGTGTTGTTGCAACTAAGCGCGTTAGTCTTTCGTGCTATCCACCACAGTTGGCGCCACATCTTCCGATGGATAACAACCGAGCACTTTGACAAAACGGGTGATGCGGTTCAGTTCATCTAGCGCCCGTTTCATGGCGTAGTCGTCTAGGTTGGCGTTGACATCGACATAAAACATCTCTTCCCACGGGTTGCCTTGAATAGGCCGCGATTCGAGTTTGCTCATGCTAATGCCATGGGTTTTTAGCACCAACAAGGCGTCGACCAAGGCGCCCGGTTGTTGGCCTGTGTACATGATAAAAGTCGTTTTGGCCGGGATGGCTTTAGCGACGCTGATGCCTTTACGCGCCACCACAATAAAGCGGCTGACGTTGTCTTTTTGGTTGGCAAGGTCACGGTCTAGTACTTCTAAGCCATACAAGCGGCCACCTTCTTCGCCGCCAATCGCCACAACAGTGTTGTCCTTGGCGTTTTTAACGCGGTTAAAGGCATCGCTCGAGGCGTCGCAGTATTCCACTTTGACATTGGGTAAACGTTGCAAGTATTGCGAGCACTGCGCAATCACTTGTGGATGGGCGCAAATTTGTTTGATGGCGCGCATGTCGGTGCCGGGCAGGCCTAACAAGCAGTGTTTAATCTCGTGCGTCAGCTCACCGACAATCGACAACCGGGTGTGCTGCAGCAAATCAAACACTTCGTTGATACTGCCGCTGGAGGTGTTTTCGATCGGCAGCACCGCATAATCGGCGTGGCCAGTTTCGACCGCTTGTACGATTTCGTGAAACGAATCACAGCCGATTTCAATCAGTTTTTCAGCGCGACGGGTGAAGTACTTTTGCACCGCCCAATAGCTGTACGAGCCCTGACGGCCAAGGAACGCCACGCGCGCCACCGGGCCTTGATCGCCATTGAGTTGACCTTGCACCTTGGCTTGTTGTTGCAGCACCG